>NZ_JBIAGO010000016.1:9053-202266 GCF_042869775.1 Streptomyces sp. NPDC006711 | reverse complement strand
GTCCCGAACCCCCGCCATCACCATCGCCGCATAACCACCCCAAACAGCCCCATACCCGGCACCACGTCCTTGACGAAGGACATAGAGACACCCCCTCACCCCCGCCCGATATACGGCATCGCCGTCGCCAGCACCGTCGCGAACTGCACGTTCGCCTCCAGGGGCAGCTCCGCCATGTGCAGCACCGTGCGTGCCACGTCCGCCGTGTCCATCACCGGCTCCACCGCCAACTCCCCGTTGGCCTGCGGGATTCCGGTGCGCATGCGCTCCGTCATCTCCGTCGCCGCGTTGCCGATGTCGATCTGTCCCACCGCGATCCGGTACGGGCGCCCGTCCAGGGACAGCGACTTGGTCAGCCCCGTCATCGCGTGCTTGGTCGCCGTGTACGCCACCGAGTTCGGCCGGGGCGCGTGCGCCGAGATCGAGCCGTTGTTGATGATCCGGCCGCCCTGCGGCGTCTGCTCCTTCATCGCGCGGAACGCGGCCTGCGCGCACAGGAACGCGCCGGTCAGATTCACGTCGACGACCGAGCGCCACGCCTCGTACGACAGCTCCTCGACCGGCACCCCGCCAGGCCCGAACGTGCCCGCGTTGTTGAACAGCAGGTCCACCCGCCCGTGCGCCGCGAGCGCCGCCGCGAACAGCGCGTTCACGTCGTCCGGCGAGGTCACGTCCGTCGAGACGCACAGGATCCGGGCCCCGGGGCCCGCCAGTGCGGCCGTCTCCTCAAGGGGCTCGGTGCGGCGCCCGGCCAGCGTCACCGACCAGCCCGCGCCGGCCAGCGCGAGCGCCACGGAACGGCCGATGCCGGACCCGGCACCCGTCACTACGGCGGACTTCTGCGAGGTGATCTCCATGGGCCGGGAGCGTACGGGAGGGGGCGTTGGGTGAGACCGCCCGTCCGCGATGTGGGAGCGGCGAGTCGGCGGCCGGACCGCGACCGAGTCCGGGGCGGCCCGCGACCGCCTCCGGGTGGGCCCGCGCGCGGAGGTGGCACCGTGCCGGGCGGGACGCCGTCCGCGACGCGTGGCCACGCCCTGGCCGGGATGTGACCCGCGCCTCCCCTCTTTGTGGTCCGAGTGGTCCCGCCGCCGCGACCGGGCTGCGACCATGGAGATTCGCTACAACTTTCAAGGAGAGAGACCGATGCCGGAGCGCGGCGCCCAGGACACCCGCAGCCACATACCGAACACGGCCGGCGCCGAGGCCCCCCGGGACCCCGGCGTCGCCGCCGTCCGCCGCGCCGGCCTCCTCGTCACGCTCGTGCTCGGCGGACTCACCGCGCTCCCGCCGCTCTCCATGGACATGTACCTGCCGGCCCTCCCCGAGGTCACCGACGCGCTGCGCTCGCCCGCCGCCACCATCCAGCTCACCCTCACCGCCTGCCTCGCCGGCATGGCGCTCGGGCAGCTGGTCGTCGGGCCGATGAGCGACAAGTGGGGACGGCGCCGCCCCCTGCTCATCGGCATGGTCGTGTACGTCCTGGCCACCGCCGTGTGCGCCTTCGCCCCGAACGTGGAACTCCTCATCGCCTTCCGCCTGTTGCAGGGTCTCGCGGGAGCCGCGGGCATCGTGATCGCCCGGGCCGTGGTGCGCGACCTGTACGACGGCGTCGAGATGGCCCGGTTCTTCTCCACCCTGATGCTGATCTCCGGCGTCGCCCCCGTGGTCGCCCCGCTGATCGGCGGGCAGGTGCTGCGCCTGACCGACTGGCGCGGGGTCTTCGCCGTCCTGACCGTGGTCGGGCTGCTCCTGACGGCCGTCGTGTTCAAGTGGCTGCACGAGACGCTGCCCGCCGAGCGCCGCCACCCCGGCGGCGTGGGCCAGGCGCTGCGCACCATGGGCGCTCTCCTGAAGGACCGCGTGTTCACGGGCTACATGCTGGCGGGCGGATTCGCCTTCGCCGCGCTGTTCGCCTACATCTCCGCCTCGCCCTTCGTGGTGCAGGAAATCTACGGCGCCTCCCCGCAGACGTTCTCGCTGCTGTTCGGCCTGAACTCCGTGGGCCTTGTCGTCGTCGGCCAGATCAACGGCAAGCTCCTCATCGGCCGGGTCAGCCTGGACAAGGTCCTCGGCCTCGGTCTCGCCGTGATCGCCCTTGCGGCCACCGCGCTGCTCCTCATGACGTCGGGCGTCTTCGGTGACGTGGGCCTCGTGCCCGTCGCGGCCGGCCTGTTCGTGCTGATGTCGGCGATGGGCCTGGCCATGCCCAACACCAACGCCCAGGCCCTGATGCGTACCCCCAACGCCGCCGGTTCCGCCTCCGCGCTGCTCGGCACCTCCTCCTTCCTGGTCGGCGCGGTCGCCTCCCCGCTGGTCGGCATCGCGGGCGAGGCCACCGCCGTGCCGATGGCGGTCGTGCAGCTCGCCTCGGCCGTCGCCGCGCTGCTCTGCTTCCTGCTCCTGTGCCGGCCCTGGCGGCGGGAGCGCGAACCGCTCGCCGAGGCCGGTGGCGTGGCGCCGCAAAAGTAGACTCCTGCCGGTGAACGACTCCCTCCCCCTCCCGGACGTCCTGCGCTCGGCGCTCGCCGGACTGCTCGACGGGCTGCCGCCCTCGGCGACCTCCGGCGCCGTCGACCGGCTGATCGGCCACTACCGGGGCGTCGTCCCCACCCACGCCCCGGTGCTGCGCGACCGCTCCGACGTCGCCGCGTACGCCGCGTACCGGATGCCCGCCACCTTCGAGGCGGTGCGCTCCGCGCTCGGCGCGCTGCGGGACGCGACCGGGACCTGGACGCCCGCCACCCACACCGACATCGGCGGCGGTACGGGCTCCGCGAGCTGGGCGGTCGCCGAGGCCTGGCAGGACGCGGACGCCCCCGTGGCCACGACCGTCCTCGACTGGGCGGAGCCCGCGCTCGCGGTGGGCCGCGAACTGGCCGAGGCCTCCGGAATCCCCGGGCTGCGCGAGGCGCGCTGGCAGCGGGCCCGCATCGGCTCGGCCCTCGCCCTGGAGAGCGCCGGCCTCATCACCGTCTCGTACGTCCTGAACGAGCTGACCGCCGACGACCGCCGCGCCCTGGTGGACGCGGTGGCCGGCGCGGCCACCGGGGCCGTCCTCATCGTGGAGCCCGGCACCCCCGACGGCTACGCCCGGATCATCGAGGCGCGCGACCGGCTGATCGCGGCGGGGCTGAGCGTCGCCGCGCCCTGCCCGCACAGCGCCGCCTGCCCCATCGAGCCCGGCACCGACTGGTGCCACTTCTCGGCCCGGGTCAGCCGCTCCTCGCTGCACCGCCAGGTCAAGGGCGGCTCACTGGCGTACGAGGACGAGAAGTTCAGCTACGTCGCCGCCACCCGGTTCGACCCCGACCCCGCCACGGCCCGGGTCGTGCGGCGCCCCCAGATCCGCAAGGGGCAGGTGCTGCTCGACCTGTGCCTGCCGGACGAGCAGCTGCGGCGCGAGACCGTCAGCAAGCGGCACGGCCCGCTGTACCGGGCGGCCCGGGACGCCGAGTGGGGCGACCCGTGGCCGCCCCACTCGGCGGACCCCCGCTAGCGGGACCGTCAGGGGCGCAGCTCCTGCGTGCAGCACTTCACGCTGCCGCCGCCCTTGAGCAGTTCGCCCAGGTCCATGGCGATCGGCTCGTAGCCGCGTGCGCGCAGGGGGTCGAAGAGTCCGACGGCGCCCTGGGGGATCAGGACGTTGCGGCCGTCGCTCACCGCGTTGAGCCCGAGCGCGGCCGCGTCCGCCTCCTGCGCGATCAAGGCGTCCGGGAACAGTCTGGCGAGCACGGCGCGGCTGCCGGGGGAGAAGGCCGGCGGGTAGTACATGATCTCGTCCGCCCGGTCGTCCAGCACGCACAGGGCCGTGTCCAGGTGGTAGTAGCGCGGGTCGACGAGGTCGAGGCCGATGACCGGGCGGCCGAAGAACTCCTGGGCCTCGTCGTGCGAGAGCGGGCTCGAACGGAAGCCCCGGCCTGCCAGGACGTAGGAGTCGGTGACGGCGAAGTCCCCCTCGCCCTCGTTGATGTGGTCCGGCTCACGCACGGTGGTGAAGCCGTGCGCACGGAACCAGTCGCGGTGGGCCTCGGCCTCGGCGGCACGTTCGGGGTGGGCGAAGCGGGCGCCGAGCACCCGGCCGTCGATCACGGTGGCGCCGTTGGCGGCGAAGACCATGTCGGGCAGGTCGGGGCGGGGGTCGAGCAGTTCGACGGTGTGGCCGAGCGCGCGGTAACGGTCGCGCAGCACCTCCCACTGGGCCAGCGCGAGCGGCAGGTCGACGGGCTTGTCCGGGTCCATCCAGGGGTTGATGGAGTACGTGACCTTGAAGTGTGCCGGCGGGCACATGAGGTAGCGCCGGGGCCGGGCGGCTCTCGGGGTACGGAGGTCACGGGTTGCAGGAGGCAATGAGGGCTCCTCACGGGCGACTTGGGCCGCACGGACGTGCAGCCGCGTGCAGCCCATGGTCCGCCGTGCGGGGCGCCCGCGCAGTGCACCGTCCGAGTGTTTTTCACCCGGCCCGCGCGGTTCATCCGTACGTCCTTGGCACGTGCGTCGCCGTACGCCTCTGCCGCACCAGGGGTACGCCGGGTTGCGGCCCCGGCCGGGTGCCCGCGGGTCATGGGCGGGTCATGTCACACACCCCGGATGTCCGGTGCGGTCACCCGGGGAGCAGGATGGTGGGACGATGTTCAGCGTGGACGCGAGTCCCTTGGGGTCGACGGTGAGGTGAGGGGATAGATGGGCGCTGAGTTCGGCCGTTCCCGCGGCGAGGAGAGCAAACTGTCCCGCTGGCTGCGCAGGCGGCCCAAGGACGCTCCGGGCGCGGACCAGAGCCGGCTCGATCTGCTGCTCGCCGTGGCCGCCGCCGGGCTGCCGCTCGCGCCTGCCGCCCACCCCGTGGGCTTCCGGTGTTCGTGCGAGCGCGTCGGGTGTCCCACGCCGGCCCGCCATCCCGTCTCCTTCGCCTGGCAGACGCAGTCCACCACCGACCGCGCGCAGATCGAGCGCTGGGCGCTCGGGCAGCCCGAGGCCAACTTCGTCACCGCGACCGGCATGGTCCACGACGTGCTCGACGTGCCGCTCGAAGCGGGGCGCGAGGCGCTGGCGCGGCTGCTCTCCGAGGGCGTCGACGTCGGGCCCGTCGCCGAGGCGGCCGGTGACGGCGACCACGGGCGGATGCTGTTCTTCACCGCGACGCGGGGTACGCCCGAGGACGAGGACGAGTGGTGGCCCTGCGAGCTCGACTGCCACCCCGAGACGATGGACGAGCATCCCGGGCTGCGGTGGCACTGCCGGGGGAGCTATGTGCTGGTGCCGCCGGCACGGTTGCCGGGGGAGCTCGGGGTCGCGTGGGTACGGGGGCCGGAATTTGCGCTTCCGGATCCGCTGACGTTGCTTGAGGCGCTGACGGACGCGTGCGCCCGGTATGCGGGCCAGTCCGGCTCCCCCGCCGCCGCCTGGCCCCTGGGCCGCTGACCCCTCAACGTCCGCGCATGCCCGTCCGGGCCACCCCCAGCCCCGCCAGGGGCACGGGGAGGCCGAGGTTGCCGTGCGGGCCACCCCCAGCCCCGCCAGGGGCGCGGGGAACTGCGCGCTCAGCCACGCACGGTCCGCAGCCGGGGCCCCTGGGGCTCCGCCCCAGACCCCGTTCGGCCTGAAGGGCCTCGTCCTCAATCTCCCCCAAGGCCTTAAGGGCCAGGGGGGACCCCCATGACGGGCTGGGTATGTCGAGGTGGGCCCGCACGGGCCCTGTCAGGGGCGCGGGGAACTGCGCGACCAGCCAGCCACGGTCCGCAGCCGGAGTTCCTGGGGCTCCGCCCCGGGGTGGCCCCGCGCGGGCCCGCACGGGGAACTGCGCGAATCGGGGCCGAGGAGCGGGGCTACTCTCCCTTCAGGGATATCAGGCCCTGGACCCGGTTCGGGATGACCACTTGGCCCTTGGGCGGGACCAGGGCCAGCTCGTTGGAGATCCACTCCCGGGTCAGCGAGGAGTGGACCTCACCGCTCAGCAGCGCCTTCTCGTCCGGCGAGATGTCAAGGCGTACCCCCTGCGCCACCGTCTGCCGCTCGAAGTGCCGCGCCGCGAAGAAGACCAGCGCCCGCCCGTCCGCCGTCCGCAGCCCGAACGGCGCGAAGTCGCCCTCGCTCAAGGGCTGGTCCACGAACTGGCTGACCCGCCCGTTGCCCACCGCGTTCTTGCTCCGCGCCGCACGCCAGCCACTGGTGTGGTCCCCGTCCGCGAACACCGGCGGTTTGCCGCCCTGGAGATAGGACACGTAGTCGGCGCTGAGATCCTTGGGCGCGACCGCGAACGTGGCGTCGTCGGGGCGTACCGGCTCGGCGAAGCCGTTCTTGTCCTGCTGGAAGGCGGGCACGTCCCCGGCGCCCAGGACCGACAGATACGCCAGCTTCCACACCTGGTCGGGGCCGCCCCGCGTGAACAGGAGCAGCCAGCGCGTGTCGTTCGGACCCCGGTCGTCCTGGTCCCGGTTGGAGTCGGTGTCGGCGACGAACCAGCGCGGCCAGCCGGCCTGCCTCGGTATCAGATACCTGGTGTCGGTCAGGGCCAGCGCCGAGTGCTGGGGGTTGCCGCCCGGGCTCGTCACGTGCCGGGCGGCGAAGCCCGCCTGAGTCGTGGCGCCGAACGCGCCGGTGACCCGGCCCGCGTCGAGGGCCGGGTCGTAGGCCTGGTCGGCCCGGTTGTAGGCGTCGGTGAACGCGCTGAGCGCCCGCGCGGCCTCAGCCTTCGTCGCCGACGGTACGACTTCCCGCTCCCCGTGCACCGTCACGCAGCCGCTCGCGCCCACCGTCAGTACGGTCGCCGTCGCGAGCGCCGCCATCAGCCGACTCACCCTGCTCATGAACCGCCTTCTGCCCCTCGGCCCTCGTAGCCCCCACGGACTTCCGGAACCCTACCGGGGCGAAGAACAGCGTGAGCGTGGGGATCAGGTAGAGCGCCCACACGACGCTCTGGAGGACCGTCGGGTCGGGCTGGAAGTTGAGGACGCCCTTGAGGAGGGTCCCGTACCAGCTGTCCGGCGGGATCGTCGAACTGATGTCGAAGGCAAGGGAGTTGATGCCCGGGATGAAGTCGGCCTCCTGGAGGTCGTGCACCCCGTACGCGAGCACGCCGGCCGCGACGACCACCAGCATGCCGCCGGTCCACGTGAAGAACTTCGCCAGGTTGATCCTGAGCGCGCCCCGGTAGAACAGCCAGCCGAGGAACACCGCGGTGGCGAGACCGAGCAGGGCGCCGATCATCGGCTCGGCCGTACCGTTCTCGGACCCGGCCGCGTGCACCGAGGTCCAGACGAACAGCGCCGTCTCCAGGCCCTCGCGGCCGACCGCCAGGAACGCGGTCGCCACCAGCGCGCCGGTGCCCATGCGCAGAGCCGAGTCGAGCTTGCCGTGGAGCTCGCTCTTCAGATGCCGCGCGGTGCGCCGCATCCAGAACACCATCCAGGTGACCAGGCCGACGGCGACGATGGACAGCGAACCGCCAAGACCCTCCTGGGCCTTGAACGTCATTTCCTGGGAGCCGAACTCCAGCCCGGCGCCGAACCCGAACGCGACGATCACCGCGACCGCGATGCCGGCCCACACGGGCTTCAGGGCGTCCCTGCGGCCGGTCTTGACGAGGTAGGCGACCAGGATGCAGACGACCAGGCTGGCTTCGAGCCCTTCGCGCAGGCCGATCAGATAGTTGGCGAACATGTCTTCCTCTCAGCCGAAGAGTCCCCGGCCCCACCAGTCGTCCTTGTCGCGGACGCCCGGCGGGATCGCGAAAATCGCCGAACCCACGTGCTGGATGTATTCGTTGAGTGCGTCGTGGCGGGCCAGGGAGCGTTGCAGGGGCAGGAAGCCCTTGCGCACGTCACGCTGGTAGGCCAGGAAGAACAGGCCCGCGTCCAGGCGGCCCAGTCCGTCGGTGCCGTCCGTGAAGGAGTAGCCGCGGCGCAGGATCCGTACGCCGTCGTTGGAGTCGGGGTGCGCCAGACGCACGTGCGCGGTCGGCTTCATCGCCTTCAGGAACGGCTCGTCGCGCTCCTTGGCCTTGCCGACCGGCGCGCCTTCGCCCTTGTCGCGGCCGAAGACGTCCTCCTGCTCCTGGAGCGAGGTGCGGTCCCAGGTCTCGATGTGCATGCGGATGCGGCGGGCCACCAGGTAGGAGCCGCCGGTCATCCAGTCGCCGCCGTCCTTGGCGCCGACCCAGACGTGGTCGTCGAGCGCCTTGGTGTCGGTGCCCGAGATGTTACGGGTGCCGTCCTTGAAGCCCATCATGTTGCGCGGGGTCTGGGCGTCCGGCGTCGTCGAGGACGTCTTGCCGAAGCCGAGCTGCGACCAGCGGATGGCCACCTTGCCCATGCCGATGCGGGCCAGGTTGCGGATCGCGTGCACCGCGACCTGCGGGTCGTCCGCGCAGGCCTGCACGCACAGATCACCGCCGCTGCGGGACGGGTCGAGGTTGTCGCCGGGGAACTGCTCGATGTCGATCAGGGCCTCGGGCCGCTTGGCCTCCAGCCCGAAGCGGTCCTTGGCGAAGAGGGAGGGGCCCACGCCGAAGGTCAGGGTGAGCCGGCACGGCTTGAGGCCAAGCGCCTCGCCCGTGTCGTCCGGCGGCGCCTCGGGGAGACCGCCGTAGGCGCCGTCGCCGACCGCCTTGCCCTCGGTCATCGCGGCGGCGGCCGCCGTCCAGTCCTTGAGCAGCTGGACCAGCTCGGCGCGGTCCTTCGTCGTCACGTCGAAGGAGGCGAAGTGCAGCCGGTCCTGGACGGCGGTGGCTATGCCGGCCTGGTGCGGGCCGTGGAAGGGCACCGCGGCGCCCGTGTCGGCGGCGGCCACCGCGTCGCTGCCGTCACCCTTGACGACGGCGACCGCGCCGCCGGCCGCGGCCGCGCCCAGCGCGAGACCCGCGCCGCCCCAGCCGAGCAGTGCCCGGCGGGAGGGGGCCCGGCCGGTCCCCGTGACCTCGCTCGTGTCGCTCATGACGGATCTCCTCCTGGTCCTGGCTGGCTGCCGAGTTACTTCGCGACGGCGGCGGCGAGCTTGGAAAGCGGCTCCGCGAGCGCGTTGACGGCGTCCGAGAGCTTCTTGCGGTCACCCTCGCTCACCTTGTCGTACGGGGTGAAATCGTAGGAGGTCTTGTCGGTGCGGTACTGGTCGAGCAGGGTGTTCAGGGACGCGAACTGCTTGTCGAGCTCGGCGGTGAGCGCCGCGTCGTTCTTCGAGGCGACCGGCTTGAGCAGTTCGTACGCCTTCTGCGCGCCCTCGACGTTGCCCTTGAAGTCGGACAGGTCGGTGTGGCTGTAGCGGTCCTCCTCACCGGTGATCTTGCCGGTGGCGACCTCGTCCAGGAGTTCCTTGGCGCCGTTGGCCATCGAGGTCGGGGTGATCTCGGCGGTGCCGACCCGCTTCTGCCAGTCGGCCAGGTCCTTGTCCAGCTGGGTGGCGAGGTCCTTCTCGTCCTGCCCGATCTTCTGGTCCGCCCACAGCGACTTCTCCAGGCGGTGCCAGCCGGTCCACTTCTGGCCCTTCTCCAGGCCGTCCTCGCGGGTGTCGGTCTTCGGGTCGATGTCACCGAAGGACTCCGCGACCGGCTCGGTACGCTCCCAGCCGAGGCGGGAGGGGGCGAACGCCTTCTGCGCCGCGTCCAGGTCGCCGGCCCGCACCGCGTCCGTGAAGACCTTCGCCTTGGGCAGGGTCTCGTCCGCCTGCTCCTGCGCGTACTTGCGGTACTCGGCGACCGCCGCGTCCAGCTGGGGGTTGCGCTTGACGGCCGTGGCGCCGCCGGTGACGGTGACCTTCTGGCGGATGCCGTCGCCCTTCATGCCGGGCTTGCAGGCGACCTCGTACGTGCCGGCCTTGACCTCGGCGGTGAGCTGCTGCTTCAGGCCGGGGCCTATGTTCTCGCGCTCGGCGACGATGCGGTCGTCGGGGAAGAGGAGGTAGACCTCGGTGACCTTGGAGCCCTTGTTCTCGATGTCGAACTTGACGTGTCCGGCCGGGAAGTCGCTCTTCGACAGCTTGCAGGAGCTGTCGGTGGCGGTCACCTGGATCGAACCGGCCGCTCCGTCGGCCTTGGCGTCGGACTTGTCGGCGCATCCCGTGACGGCGGTCAGGGCCGCGACGGCAGCGGCGGCGGTGACTACGGAGGTACGGACGGGTCGCATGCGGGCTCCACGCTGGGTCAGTGTCGAGGGGTCGACTGAGGCGGACCTAACTTAACCGAGGCTTACCTGACCGATACCCTCGGGGTACGTGATTCACCTCTCATCGGGCGCATCCGCGTACCCGAGTGCGCCGGGGCGCGTCCGGTCCGCTGCTTCAATTGAGCGCGTGAACGAGACGGACGTGGTGATCGAAGTGCTCCGGGTCTTCTGCGGGCGGCACGGCCTGGCGGCCTGAGGTTGCCGGTGCGGGCCAGCACGAACCCCGCCAGGGGCGCGGGGAACTGCGCGAGGAGCGCCCACGGCCCGCAGCCGGGCTCCCTGGGGCTCCGCCCCAGACCCCGTTCGCGCTGAAGGCGCTCGTCCTCAATCGCCGGACGGGCTAGGTATGTCCGTGTGGGCCAGCGCGACGTGGTCAGGGGCGCGGGGAACTGCGCGCCCAGCCACGCATGGTCCGCAGCCGAGGTCCCTGGGGCTCCGCCCCAGACCCCGTTCGCGCTGAAGGCGCTCGTCCTCAAACGCCGGACGGGCTGAGGTTGCCGATGCGGGCCAGCACGAACCCCGCCAGGGGCGCGGGGAACTGCGCAAAACGTGTCCGCCCGGCGGAGCCCTACGCGCTGAGGGGGAACTCCTCTCCCAGCTCCTTGAACACAGCCGTGTTCAAGGAAAAAGCCCGCTTGCACTCCTCCACAACCCGCCGCTTCTCCAGCTCGTCCACCCCCAACCCGTCAAGCCGCTCGCGATAACCCCGCTTGAACGCCGCCGGGTTGGCGATCGACTCGAAGACGTAGAACCGCACGCCGTCCCCCTTGCGCGCGAACCCCCACGTCCGTTCCGCCCGGTCGCGGATGATCTGGCCGCCCGACAGATCGCCGAGGTAGCGGGTGTAGTGGTGCGCCACATACCCGGCGGGCCACTCCCGCGCGCACACCGCGACGCGCTCGGCGTACGCGGCCGTGGCGGGCAGCGGGGCCGCGCCGGCCCGCCAGTCCGCGCCCCGCAGATGCGCCAGGTCCCGCTCCAGCGAGGCCGTGCGCATCAGCTCGGGCGTGATGAACGGCCCCGCCACCGGATCCTCCGCGAGGGCCGACGCACCCTCCTCCAGCGCCCGGTACACGAACCACAGCTGCTCGGTGTAGCGCGCGTACGCCGCCACGCCGAGCCGCCCGCCCAGCAGGTCTCCCATGAACGAGGACGTCTCCGCCTCGGTGTGCTGCTCGTGCGACGCCGTGCGGATGAGCGTGGAGAACGGGGTGGAAGCGGGCGCGGTCAAAGGGGCCTCCGGGGACCGAGGGGTGCGGGAACCGGAAGGATCGCCCCGACTCGGGCAGTCCTGAGTCAACCAGTTCCCGACGTCCTGTCGGTAAAAACGTACCCGCTGAGCCCGGCCGCGACACCCCGAGGAAAAAACCGCCCGCGCGCAGCTACGGCAGCGTAAGAATCTCCGTACCGGTCTCCGTGACCACCAGCGTGTGCTCGAACTGGGCCGTCCGCCTGCGGTCCTTGGTGACGACCGTCCAGCCGTCCTCCCACATGTCGTACTCGTGGGTGCCGAGCGTCAGCATGGGCTCGATCGTGAAGGTCATGCCGGGCTTGATCACGGTGGTGGCGTGCGGGGCGTCGTAGTGCGGCACGATCAGGCCGGAGTGGAAGGCCGTGCTGATCCCGTGCCCGGTGAAGTCCCGTACGACGCCGTACCCGAAGCGCTTGGCGTACGACTCGATGACGCGGCCGATGATGTTGATCTGCCGGCCGGGCTTGACGGCCTTGATCGCGCGGTTGAGGGATTCGCGGGTGCGCTCCACAAGCAGCCTGGACTCGTCGTCGACGTCACCGCACAGGTAGGTGGCGTTGTTGTCGCCGTGCACGCCGCCGATGTACGCGGTGACGTCCAGGTTGACGATGTCGCCGTCCTTGAGCACGGTCGAGTCGGGGATGCCGTGGCAGATGACCTCGTTCACCGAGGAGCACAGCGACTTGGGAAAGCCCCGGTAGCCGAGCGTGGAGGGGTAGGCCCCGTGGTCGCACATGAACTCGTGGGCGACCCGGTCCAGTTCGTCGGTCGTCACCCCCGGCGCGATGTGCTTGGCCGCCTCCTCCATCGCCTGCGCCGCGATCCGGCCTGCGGTCCGCATCAGCTCGATGGTTTCGGGACTCTGCACGTCGGGGCCGGTGTACGGCGTGGGCATGGGCTTCCCGACGTACTCCGGACGCGGGATGCGGCCCGGGACGGAACGGGGCGGAGAGATCTCCCCGGGCACGAGCGGGGACTGCGACTTCGGCTGGCCAGACATGCCGGCGAGTCTATCCAGCGGCTGTGGGGCAGCATGGCTTTGAGGCCCCGGCCACCGTCCGAGGGATCCGTTCAACGAGAGAGGCACCCATGGCCCTGTTCAAGCGGCGCACCGTCGGCAAGCCCGGCGAGTGGTTCTACTGCCTGGCCCATCACAAGGTCGAGGAGGGCCCGGACTGCCCGGCCAAGGACCGCTTCGGCCCGTACGCCACCCGGGAGGAGGCCGAGCACGCGATGAGCACCGCGCAGGAGCGCAACCTGGAGTGGGAGAACGATCCCAAGTGGCACGACAAGCAGGCCCCGGGGGACGGCGCGGAGTAGCGGGCGACCGGACCCGTACGCGGCCGCTCCCCGTCCGGACCGTGCGCGGCTGCTCCCGCCCCCGGTCGCCGGTTGCCGGGCGTGGGGCGGGGCGATCGCGCGGTGTGGCGCCGCGTCGCGCGCGAGAACGGTGGCCGTCTCGCCGCGGGCGCGTACATCAGGAGCTGGCCGACTCGGCGGCGCGGCGGTATTCGGCGTTGATGCGCTGGGCTTCTTCGAGCTGGTCCTCGAGGATGACGATGCGGCAGGCGGCCTCGATGGGGGTGCCCTGGTCGACGAGTTCGCGGGCGCGGGCGGCGACGCGCAGCTGGTAGCGGGAGTAGCGGCGGTGGCCGCCGGCCGAGCGCAGCGGGGTGATGAGGCGGGCCTCGCCGATGGCGCGCAGGAAGCCCTGGGTGGTGCCGAGCATTTCGGCCGCCCGGCCCATGGTGTAGGCGGGATAGTCGTCGTCGTCGAGACGCCCGTTGAAGTCCTCTGCTGTCATTTGCACCTCTCCGTGAAACACGTTGAGGGGCTCTGGTGCCGTGCGGCACCAGAGCCCCGAAGGAACTGCTACACCATCTGCCGACCTTCGTCCAGCGTCGGCCTTCTGTTTTCGCGAGCCCGGCCGGCGTGCCGTCGGGGCTGCGAGGATCGCACTTGCTTGACCGGAGACCACCTCACTATCGCGATGTCCTGCGGTACCCGGACTCATGTCGTACGTCCGGGCGATCCTGATGGCGTCTGCTCCTCCGTTCTTCCCTCTGAACTTACTGACTTGCTGAACTGCTCCGCGAACTGCGGGTGTTGCGTACTGCGGGTGTCGCTAACTGCGGGTACTGCGTACTGCTGGTGTTGCGGGTACTGCCTACTGCTCTGAACTGCGTACTGCTGTGGCGGCCCCTGATGACTGCGGGCCACCCGGTCCGGTCGTCAGTCCCGTCACCGTCCTGCTCATGCTCTGGCTCCGGAACTCCACCACCGCACCGCACTGCGATACCGCTTCCCGGCAGTTCGTTTCTGCCGGGCTTTCTCGATCTCGGCTACGA
This sequence comes from Streptomyces sp. NPDC006711, assembly GCF_042869775.1. NCBI lineage: Bacteria > Bacillati > Actinomycetota > Actinomycetes > Kitasatosporales > Streptomycetaceae > Streptomyces > Streptomyces sp. NPDC006711. The sequence continues at coordinate 188,512 of NZ_JBIAGO010000016.1, read as the reverse complement.
GAGAAACCATAGTCACGTCACGGCGCAATGTCTACTCCGGTCACGACAGATTTTCTCGTCGTGCGGCCGGATTGATGAGGGCGTCGAGCTGACCGGCGAGGTGGGGGTGGGCGCCCAGGTGGGCGTGGGCGGCGGTGAGGGGGTGGATGAGCGCGGCCGGGTCGTCGTGGCCGAGCGCCGCGTCCAGCCGGCCGACCGCGCCGCGCGAGGCCAGGGGGAGGTCGGTCAGGGCGGTGATCTGGCCGGCCAGACGGCGCAGGGCCGCGGCGTTGTCCCGGGCCCACGCACTCTGGTCGCGGTCGGCGGCGCGGCGTTCGCGGGTGGCCTGGACGCGCTGCTCGCCGGTGCTTCCGGCCGGGCCCGGGCGGTTGCGCAGATAGCGCCGTTCGGCGGCCTGGCGGCTGGCCACGCCGAGGGGGTGAGCCAGCTCCGCCCAGCTGGCGCCGGCGTGGCGGGCCGTCTCGATCAGGCCGGTCTCCCAGCCGGCCAGCTGCTCGCGGACCTGGCGCAGCAGCAGCAGCGAGGCCAGCGCCTGCTCCGGTCCGACGCCCGAGCCCGCGGGCTCGGCCGCCTCCTCGTGCGCGTCGCGCACGGCGTGCTCGATGGCTTCGAGGGCCGCGGCGGCGGCGAGGAAGGAGGCCGGGCTCTGGGCGTCGGGGGAGGGGTGCTTCTTCGGGGCGGGACCGGGCCCGGGCGGCGACTGGCCTGCTGCTGTCATGAGGACTCCTCGGCGTTTGTCATCCTTTCGATGACAGGGTGTTTGTCATCCAATGGATGACATGCTACAACGGTGAGCAGTGAAGCGCATTGGCGGGTACAACCCAAACCTTCTGGAGGTGTTTCGCGATGTTGATGCGCACTGACCCCTTCCGTGAGCTCGACCGGCTCGCCCAGCAGCTGACCGGCTCCGGCACCTGGACGCGGCCGTCCGCGATGGCGATGGACGCCTACCGCGAGGGCGACGAGTACGTGGTGGCCTTCGACCTCCCCGGTGTCGACCCGGAGGCGATCGACATCGACGTCGAACGGAACATGCTGACCGTCAAGGCCGAGCGCCGGCCCGTGGCCAAGGCCGACGACGTGCAGATGGAGCTGTCCGAGCGGCCGTTGGGCGTCTTCTCCCGCCAGATCGTGCTGTCCGACGTGCTGGACACCGCGCGCATCGCCGCCGACTACGACGCCGGGGTGCTGACCCTGCGCATCCCGATCGCCGAGCGCGCCAAGCCCCGCAAGATCTCCGTCGGCGTGGGCTCGTCCCACAAGGAGATCTCCGGCTGAATCCGCGCCGCCCCCCGGGGCCGGGCGGACCGGCAGGCACCGCGGGACGGGCACCCCGCCCGTCCCGCGCCGCACCGATTCGAGACGAGACGAGACGAGAAAGGCGATGCGCAGTGACGACGACCGACCAGCGTGAACGGATCCAGGGCCGGGCGGCGACGATGACGTACCAGGACATGCTGGAGAAGGTCCGTTACGACGGCGCGTATCCCACCACGGAGCGGGCCGCCGAAGCCGTCCGCCTGGTGCTCACGGGGCTCGGCCGTCAGCTGGGCGGCGACGAGCGCGGGGAGCTCGCCGCCCGCCTGCCCCTGGAGGCCGCGTGCCTCCTCACCGCCGAGGCCCCCTCGCCGGAGCGGCTTTCCGGCTGGGCCTTCGTGAAGGACCTCGCCGCGCGCGTCGGCGCCACCCCGGCCACCGTCCGCTGGGACACCGGATCGGTCCTGGGCGTCGTCGCCGCGCTCGCGGGTCCCGACCTCCTCACCCGCGTCCTCGGCCGGCTCCCCGGCGGTTACGCCCTGCTGTTCGGCCGGGCCGAACTCGTCCAGGCCGCCTGAGCGTCGCTACGCCGCCGCCGCCGTGCCGGGCTGCCCGGCCGCGCGGCGGCGCGCGGCGTCCTCGTCGGTCGCCGCGTCGTAAGTGACCAGGCGGGGCAGGGCGAGGGCCAGCAGCCCCACCGCGGCCACGCAGGCCACCCCGCCCGACCACACCGCCGCCCTCGTCCCCGTCCAGCCGGCCATCGCCCCGGCCCGGACCTGGCCGAGCTGCGGGCCCACGCTGTACGACAGGACCTCTATCCCGGCCAGCCGGCCGCGCAGCTCGTCGGGGATGGTCTGGTTCCAGATCGTGGAGCGGCCAAGTCCGCTCAGCATGTCGCCCGCGCCCGCCACCGCGAGGCAGCCGAGCACAAGCCATACGTCGCCGAAGAGGCCCGCGCCGGCCATCGCCGTGCCCCAGACGACCGCGCCGACCACCACGAACAGGCCGTGCCTGCGCACCCGTGAGGTCCACCCGCTGGTCACGCTCAGCAGCACCGAACCGGCCGAGCCCGCCGCGTACATGAGGCCGAGCGCCCAGGTGGCGTCCAGGCTGTCCGCGAGGAACGGGAAGATCGCGTTCGGGAAGGCGAAGAACATCGCGGCCAGGTCGATGGCGTAGGTCCCGAGCAGCACCGGACGCGACCACGCGTAACGGGCGCCCTCCGCGATGCCGCGCAGCGAGGGCTTCTGGGCGCCCTGGGCGGGCGGCGCCGGGGTCAGCCGGGCGCACATCACCACCGACACGGTGAAGGTGGCCACGGTCGTGGCGTACGCCGTTGCCGTGCCCGCGTACGCCACGACGAGCCCGGCGAGCGAGGGTCCCGCGATCGCGCCGAGCTGCCAGCGCAGCGCGTTGAGCGCGGCGGCCGCCGCGAGTTGGTCGTGCGGGACGATCCGGGCCATCAGCGAGTCCAGCGCCGGGCGCTGGAGCCCGGCCAGCGCCGAGACGCCGGCGGCCACCCCGTACAACGGCCACAGCATCGGGCTCGGGAGCAGCGCGTTGGCCAGCAGGACGAGCGCGAGCACGCCGAGGCCGGCCTCGGTGGCGAGAATGACCTTGCGCCGGTCCACCGCGTCCGCGAGCGCCCCGCCGTACAGGCCGAAGACGACCAGCGGGACGAGCTCCACGGCGCCCATCGCGCCCACCGCGAACGGTGACCCGGTGAGCTCCTTGATCTGGAGCGGCAGCGCGACCATCGCCATGAAGCTGCCGAAGGTGGTGACGAGCCCCTGCACCCAGAGCAGCCGGAAGTCGGCCGAGGCCCGCCAGGGCGCGAGATCGGGCAGGACGGAGCGGGGCCGGGACGGGCGCCGGGACTCGGGCGGCGGCGCGGGAGGTTCGTCGGACACGACGGGCCATGCTCCGGCCCCGCCCGCGCCGAGAGCAACCCAATATCGCCCTGTCGCCGGTCCGCGCCGCGAGCAGCCGGGACGGCCCCCGCCGCCCGTACCTCCTACCAGCGCCCCGGTGGCGGGGCCGTCAGCTGGTCGGCCAGGCGGGAGAGGCGGTCGCGGAAGCCGCCGGGGCCGCGCCGCGGGGGCAGGGTGTTCTCGCCCGCCGCCGCGCTGACCAGGTGCTGCACGGTGTCCAGGTCGAGTTCCGCGTCGGGGGTCACCGTCAGGGACTCGTGCACGAGTCCCCGCACCTCGCGGTCCCCGCCGTCCAGGGCGAGCACCGTCGCGCCCGCCCGGCGCGCGTCGTGAACGCGTTCGAGCAGGGCGTCGGCGGGGCGCGTGGGCGCCACCAGGAGCAGCGTCTCGCCGCGCCGCGCCGCCTCCAGGCGCCCGAGCCCGACGGACAGATGCGGGGGGCCGCCCGGTTCGGCGCGGTGGCGCACCAGCGTCGGGCTCAGCTCGGGCAGCCCGGACCAGGCGGCCTCGTCGGTGAGATGGGCGGCCAGGTGCCAGGGCTCGTACGCCTCGGTGCCGACCAGGAGCAGTGTGCCGTGCGGCACGACGGAGGAGCGCAGCGCGCCCGCGAAACGGCGGGTGGCGCGCAGCCACTCCGTCCCGGCGAGCACTTCCCGCAGCAGGGCGACCCGTACGGCATCCATGCCGGCACCCTGCCGCATCCGGGGGCGCGGGCGGGCCCGAACCGGGGGTCCGTCACTCCAACGAACGTTTCGCTACGGACGAGTAAGGTCGCCCTCATGACTTCCACTGACAAGGCGAAGCCCGCCCCGAGGGACCCCTGGGACCTGCCGGACGTCTCCGGTCTCGTCGTCGGCGTGCTCGGCGGCACCGGCGACCAGGGCCGTGGTCTGGCCTACCGGCTCGCCCGGGCCGGGCAGAAGGTGATCATCGGCTCGCGCGCCGCCGAGCGCGCCCGGAGCGCGGCCGACGAGCTCGGGTTCGGCGTCGAGGGCGCCGACAACGCCGAGTGCGCGCGGCGCAGCGACATCGTGATCGTCGCGGTGCCGTGGGAGGGCCACGCCAAGACGCTCACGTCGCTGCGCGAGGAGCTTGCGGGCAAGCTCGTGATCGACTGCGTCAATCCGCTGGGCTTCGACAAGCAGGGCGCGTACGCCCTGAAGCCAGAGGAGGGCAGCGCGGCCCAGCAGGCCGCCGCGCTGCTGCCGGACGCGCGGGTGACGGCGGCCTTCCACCACCTGTCGGCGGTGCTGTTGCAGGACGCCTCGATCGAGGAGATCGACACCGATGTGATGGTGCTCGGCGAGGCCCGCGCCGACACCGACATCGTGCAGGCGCTGGCCGGCCGCATCCCCGGCATGCGCGGCGTCTTCGCCGGTCGGCTGCGCAACGCCCACCAGGTCGAGTCGCTGGTCGCGAACCTGATCTCGGTGAACCGCCGGCACAAGGCGCACGCGGGGCTGCGCGTCACCGACGTCTGAGCGCGGAGACGTCTGGGCGCGGCGGCGGTATGGGCGCGGCGATGCCTGGGCGCAGCGACGCCCGGGCGCGCCGTCGTCTGAGCGTGGCGCGATCGGGGTGCGGCGACGTCTGGGCGCGGCAACGTCCGAGCGCATCGATGTCTGGGCGCGGCGCGACCGGGGTGCGGCAATGTCCGAGCGCGCCGACGTCTGGGCGCGGCGCGATCGGGGTGCGGCAATGTCCGGGCGCGCCGACGTCTGGGCGCGGCGCGATCGGGGTGCGGCAATGTCCGGGCGCGCCGTCGTCTGGGCGCGGCGCGATCGGGGTGCGGCAACGTCTGGGCGCGGCAACGTCTGAGCGCGCCGACGCCCGGGCTCGCCGCGACCGGGGTGCCGGGTGTCGCCGGTGATGGGGGACACTGGACGGGCGGGCGCTGAGCCCGTCCGTCCCTTTCGTCCCGGCCCCCACCCCGCCGGGTCGTCCCGCCCCACCGCAGTGCCGCACCGCAGCCGTACCCGACAGGAGCCCCCCTCCATGCCCCGCCTCGCCCTGTACGCCCTCGCCGTCTGTGTCCTCGCCGTCGTCGCGGCCGTGGTCTCCTTCGTCCAGGGCAGCTGGCTCGGAATCATCTGGGTGCTGCTCGTGGGACTCTCGTCCAACATGTGCTGGTACTACCTGCGCAGGGACCGGGCCGCGACCCCCGGTGAGTGAGCGCGGCCGGCTCAGCCCTGCGGGGCGAGCGTGAGGTCGGGCCAGAACTGGTAGAGGCTCCGGCCGGCCGCCGCTTCCAGGTCGGAGACGCCCAGGGCGTCGAGGATCGCGTAGATCAACCGGAAGAACTCACTGTTGATCTCGGGGATCCACAGCAGCCCGAACACCGCGAGCAGCCCGAACGGCGCGAACGGCTCGACCTGGCGCCGCGCCGCGTGCGAGAGCCAGGGCTCGATGATCCCGTACCCGTCAAGGCCCGGCACCGGCAGGAAGTTCAAGATTGCCGCCGACACCTGGAGCAGCGCGAGGAAGGCCAGCGCCACCCGGAAGTCGTAGGGCACCCCGTCCAGGGCGCCCAGCCAGAACGGCGCCGTGCACACGATCGCGAACGCGACATTGGTGAGCGGGCCCGCCGCCGAGATCAGGCTGTGCCGCCACCGGCCCCGGATCCGGGAGCGCTCGATGAAGACCGCGCCGCCCGGCAGGCCGATACCGCCCATGATTACGAAGATCACCGGCAGCACGATCGAGAGCGCCGCGTGGGTGTACTTCAGCGGATTGAGCGTCAGATAGCCCTTGGCGCCGATCGTGATGTCCCCGCCGTGCAGCGCGGTGCGGGCGTGGGCGTACTCGTGCAGGCACAGCGACACGACCCACGCGGACGTCACGAACAGGAAGACGGCCAGGCCGCGCGAGGCGGCGTAACTCGTCCACACCGCCCACCCGGAGACCGCCATGACGGCGACGATCCCGAGGAAGACCGGGCTGATCCGCCGGTCGTGGTGACGGGAGGGTGCGGTGGCCATGCGGTGTGCTCCAGTGCTGGCGGGAAGGGCGGGCAGGAGTGCTGGCGGGAGGGCGGGCAGGTCGCGCGCCCGACCGTACAGGGTGAGCGTCAAACGTCCCGGCTCCCCGCGTGAGTTCCCCTGCCCCGCCGCGAGTTGCCCACCCCGGGGCCGGGAGATCGCCGCGTCGATGAGAATGGGGGGCGTGCGCTACCGGATTCTCGGCAACACCCAGGTCCACCGCCCCGACGGCACCCCCGTCGCCCTCGGGGGCGCTCGGCTGCGCGCCCTGTTGACGGTGCTCGCGCTGCGGCCCGGACGGGCCGTCCCCGGGAACGTCCTCGTCGGTGAGGTGTGGGGCGACGAGCCGCCCGCCGACGCCCCGGGCGCGTTGCAGGCGCTGGTCGGCCGGCTGCGCCGGGTCCTTGGCCATGAGGCGGTCTTCTCGGCCGAAAGCGGCGGCTACGGACTCGCCGCAGAAACGGAGGACGTCGATCTGCACCGCTTCGAGCGGCTGACGGCGGACGGCGCCCGCGCCCTTGAGGAGGGCGATCCGGCCAAGGCGGCGACGCTGCTGGACGACGCGCTCGGGCTGTGGGCGGGCGCCGCGCTCGCCGACCTGCCCGACCCCGGCGCCCTCGCCGCCCGCGCCGAGGCCCGCAGGCTCGACGCCCGCCGGCTGCGGCTCGCCGCCGCCCTTTCGCTGGGCCGCGCCGATGAGACGCTGGCCGAACTCGCCGCCCTGTGCGCGAGCCACCCGCTGGACGAGCCGCTGCACGCCCTGTGGATCAGGGCACTGCGTGCCGCGGGCCGCCCCGCCGAGGCGCTGGCCGCCTACGAGAGCGTACGCACCACACTCGCCGACGGGCTCGGCGCCGACCCCGGGCCCGAACTGCGCGCCATCCACGCCGAGTTGCTGAACCCCGAGCCCGCGCCTTCGCCGCCCGCGCCCGACGCGCGCGGCAATCTGAGGGCCCGGCTGACCTCCTTCGTCGGGCGCCAGGACGATCTGGCGGCCATCCGTGGCGACCTCGCGGCGGCCCGGCTCGTCACGCTGCTCGGACCCGGCGGCGCCGGCAAGACGCGGCTCTCGCAGGAGGCCGCCGAAGGGGTCGCCGACCGCTGGCCCGACGGGGTGTGGCTGGCCGAACTCGCCCCCGTCAAGGGCACCGCGGGCCCCGCCGACCCGGCCGGGGTGGCCGCCGCCGTGCTCACCGCCGTGGGCGCCCGCAAGACGGTGCTGCACTCGGCGGGCGCCGAGGAGCTGAGGACCGCCGCCGACCGGCACGCCGACGACCCCCTGGTCCGGCTCGCCGAACACTGCGGGCCGCGCCGCATGCTGCTGCTCCTGGACAACTGCGAGCACGTGATCGGCGCGGCGGCGGCCCTCGCGGAGCATCTGCTGGCCCGCTGTCCGCGCCTGGTGATCCTCGCCACGAGCCGTGAACCGCTGGGCGTGCCGGGGGAGTTGGTGCGCCCGGTCGAGCCGCTGCCCGCGCCCTTCGCGCTGCGGCTGCTCGCCGAACGGGGTGCCTCGGCCCGGCCCGGGTTCCGGGTGGAGGACGATCCTGCGGCGGCCGAGGAGATCTGCCGGCGCCTGGACGGGCTTCCGCTCGCCATCGAACTGGCCGCCGCGCGCCTGCGCATGCTGACGCCCCGTCAGATCGCGGACCGGCTCGACGACCGCTTCCGGCTGCTCACCAGCGGCAGCCGCACCGTGCTGCCGCGCCAGCAGACCCTGCGCGCCGTCGTCGACTGGTCCTGGGAGCTGCTTGAGGCCGCCGAGCGCGCCGTGCTGGGGCGGCTCGCCGTCTTCGCGGGCGGCTGCGACCTGACGGCGGCCGAAGCGGTGTGCGCCGAGGAGAGCGGGCCCGGCGAGGCGGCCGGGGTGAGCGCCTACGACGTGCCGGAGGTGCTGGGCTCGCTCGTCGACAAGTCGCTCGTGGTGGCCGCGCCGGACGACACCGGCCAGATGCGCTACCGGCTGCTCGAAACCGTCGCGGAGTACGCCGGCGAGCGCCTTGACGACGCCGGGGGCCGCGCCGGCGCCGAGCGGCGCCACCTCACGTACTACCGCGAGTTCGCCCGCCGCACCGACGCCGGGCTGCGCGGCCCGGGCCAGCGGGTCGCGATCGACGCCTTCGAGCGCGAGTACGAGAACCTGCGGACCGCGCTCGGCCGCTCGGTGGCGCTGCGCGACGAGCAGGAGGCGCTGTGCCTGGTGCACGCCATGCTCTGGTACTGGCAGATGCGCGACCTGCGCAGCGAGTCGCGGCACTGGTCGCGGGAGGCGGCGGAACTCGGCCCCGACCCCTTCGCCCCGCCCGTGACGCCCGCGCCGCCGGTGTACACGCGGTGCGTGGACGCCCCGCCGCCCCTCGACCCCGAGGTGCTGTGGGAGGCGCGGCGCGGCGTACGCCTGGTGCAGCTGGCCTCGATGGACCACGCCGTGGACGAGTGGACCTCGCCGGACGCCCTGGAGCGCGTCCACGCGATCGTCTCCGCCTACCGCCCCGGCCTGCCCCAGACCTGCCACATGCCGGGCTCGCTCTGGTTCTTCCCGCTGGTGCTCACCGGGGACCAGAACCGGCTGCAAGTGGTCCTGGACGCGACGGTGAGCGCCTGCGAAGAGCTCGGTCACGAGTGGGAGCTGGCCGCCGCCCTCCAGATGCGCGCCAACGTCCTGGCCAACCGCACCGCCTGGGCGGGCGACGCGGCCGGTGACGCCGAGGCCAGTCTGCTGCTGTTCCAGCGGCTCGGGGACGCCTGGGGCGCGGCGGAGGCGCTGGCGGCCAGGGGCGAGGCGCGGGAGAAGCGGCGCGCGTTCGCCCTGGCCGCGCAGGACTTCTCCGACGCCCTGCGCTACGCCGAACAGCTCGGCGCCCAGGCCCAGGTGACGCTGCTCAGGGCCAGGCTCGCCGCCACCCTCCTGGAGACGGGGCAGGCCGAGCGCGGCGAGGCGATGCTGCGCGAGATCTTGGCCGACGACCGCCGCGCGGGCGTCGAGGCGCGGCTCGCGGCGCGCCTGGTGCTCGCCGTGTGGCTGGGCCGCACCCGCCGCTACGACGAGGCGCGCGAGCACATCGAGGTGATGCTGCGGGACTTCGGCTCCGCCACCCTCCTGCTGTTCGAGGGGTTCGTGCTCGGCGTCCGGGCCTGGCTGGACAACGAAGAGGGCCGTTATCGCGAGGCGCTGACCGGGGCGCTGGCCGCGCTGGAGCGGGCCCTTGAGCCGCTGGCGCAGATGGTCGCGCCCGAGATGATCGCCGTCCACCTGCTCACGGCGGCCTGGGCGATCGCCGGACTCGGCGGCGACCGGAACGGCCTGGACGCGGCCCGCCTGATCGGCGCGCACGACGCGCTGCTTCCGGCCGGCCACTTCTCCTCGCCGGTGGAGGCGCAGCAGCGGGCTTCGGCGGAGCGGGCCGTGCGCGCCATGCTCGACGACGACGCCTACGCCGCCGCCCACGCCGAAGGCGGTGGCCTCTCCCGGGAGGAGGCCATCGCCCTGGCGCGGCGCGAAAGCAAGCCCTGACATGGCGTCAGGATCAGGTGCGCTTACGGAACTTGGCGACCGCAAGCGGCGCCATCACCAGGGTGATCCCCGCCGACCAGGCCAGCGTCATCAGGGCGGAGTGGGCGACGGGGCCGCCGGTGATCAGGCCGCGGGCCGCGTCCGCCAGGTTGGACAGCGGGTTGTAGTCGGTGAAGGACTGGAGCCAGCCCGGCATCGTGGTCGGCTTGGCGAAGATGGACGAACCGAACTGGAGCGGCATCAGAACGAGCATGGCCACTCCCTGGACGGCCTGGGCCGTCTTCATCGTGAGTCCGAGCAGGATGAAGATCCACATGAGGGACGCGCCGAACACGAGTGACAGACCGACGGCGGCGAGCAGGCCGAACACCGAGGTGCTGACGGTCAGGCCCAGGATGAAGCCCATGACCAGCAGGATCGTGGTGGCCACCAGCATGCGGCCGACCTCGACCACCATCTTGGCGATCAGGACGGAGGACCGGGCGATGGGCATCGTCCGGAACCGGTCCATCACGCCCTTCTTGAAGTCGTCGTTGACGCCGGTGCCGACCGCCATCGCGATGTTGATGCCCATCATCGCCATCAGGCCGGGCACCAGGTAGTTGACGTACTGGCCCCGGTTCCCGTCGCCGAACATCGCGCCGCCGAAGACGTACACGAAGAGCAGCACGAAGATGATCGGCATCAGGACGGCGTCGAACATCGACTCCGGGTCGGCCTTGATCTGGAGCATGTTGCGGCGCGCCAGGGCGCCGATGTGGCGCAGATTGGCGCGCGCTCCGATCCGCCCGTCGTCCCTGCCCCTGGCCGGCGCCGGCGCCTTGGGGGCCGGCTGGGCAGGGGCGTTGACGGTGGCAGTGGTGGTGGTGCTCATGCCGCGACCTCCTCGGTCTGACGGGTGGCGTCCTGGGAGTCGGCGGTCTTCTGGCCGGTGATGGCCAAGAACACCTCGTCCAGGCTGGGAAGGTGGGTGCCTATGTGGGCGATGCCGAAGCCGCGCGCCCCCAACAGGCCGACGACGGCGGTCAGTTGCTCGTCGCTGAGGATCGGCACGTTCAGGACGTTCTCGTCGGGCACGGCCTGGGTGCCGGCGGCGCCGCCCAGGCCCGCCTCGGTGACGGCCCGCGCCATCTCGCCGAGCTGCCCGGGGTCCACGGGCCGGATCTGAAGCGTGCGGCCGCCGACCCGGGCCTTCAGCTCGTCCACCTCGCCCTCGGCGATGACCCGGCCCCGGTCGATGACGGTGAGCTCGCTCGCCAGCTGCTCGGCCTCCTCCATGTACTGCGTGGTCAGCAGCACGGTGGCGCCCTCGGCGACCATCCGGCGCACCTCGTCCCACACCTCGTTGCGGGTGCGCGGGTCCAGGCCCGTGGTCGGCTCGTCCAGGTAGAGCACGGCCGGGTGGCCGATCATGGAGGCGGCCAGGTCGAGCCGGCGGCGCATACCGCCGGAGTAGGTCATCGCGGGCCGCTTGGCGGCCTCCGTGAGCGAGAAGCGCTCCAGGAGTTCGTCCGCCCGCGAACGCGCCTCCTTGCGGGGCAGGTCGAGCAGCCGGCCGATCATGTACAGGTTCTCGCGGCCGGACAGCTTCTCGTCGACCGAGGCGTACTGCCCGGTCAGGCCGATCGTGCGGCGCAGCTGGCGCGGCTGGCGCACCACGTCGTAACCGGCCACGGTCGCGGTGCCGGCGTCGGGCACGAGCAGGGTCGAAAGGCAGCGCACGAGCGTGGTCTTGCCGGCGCCGTTGGGGCCGAGGACACCGAGCACGGTGCCCTCGCGGACGTCCAGGTCCACGCCGTCCAGTGCCAAGGTGTCGCCGAAGTGCTTCACCAGCCCCCGCACGGAGACGGCGATCCCGGCACCGGCTCCGTTGTTGTCGGGCTTCTTGTCGATTCGCGTCATGGACACCAAGGTGCCAGGCGCCACCGACAATCCGCCGACATGCCGCCGACAGCCCCCGTCCGCACCGCCGACAGCCCCCGCCCGCACCGCCGACAGCCACGGCCCGCACCGCCGACAGGCGCCATCACGCCCCGACAAGCGCCGTCACGCCCCGCAAGGCGCCGCGCGGCGATCGGGTCCTGCAACGACGGACAGCCCGCCGATGGGGGAAGTCGGCGGACTGTCGTCGTGACCGCAGTGGCTGGTGGCGGAAGCCCGGAGGCTGCCCGGAGCTAGGGGGTGTCTGGTGGACCATGGCCGGGGGCGACCCTGATCCACCAGACACCCCCTAGTGGAAGGTGTGCTCCTCGGCCGGGAAGGAGCCGCCGACGACCTCGCCGGCGAAGGCCTTCGCCGCGTCCCCGAGGGACTGGCGCAGGTTGACGTACTGCTTGCTGAAGCGGGGGGCCTTGCCGGGGGTGAGGCCCACCATGTCGGTGTAGACGAGCACCTGCGCGTCGCACTCGATGCCCGCGCCGATGCCCACCGTCGGGATGTGCAGGATGCGGGTCACCTCGGCGGCGAGCTCCGCGGGGACCAGTTCGAGCACGATCGCGAACGCCCCCGCGTCCTGGACCGCCTTGGCGTCGCGCAGCAGCTGGTGCGCCGCCTCGTCGCCCCGGCCCTGCACCCGGTAGCCCAGTGTGTTCACCGACTGCGGGGTGAGGCCGATGTGGCCGACGACGGGGATGCCGGAGTCGACGAGCAGCCGGATCTGCTCGTGGCTGCGCTCACCGCCCTCCAGCTTGACCGCGCCGACTCCCGCGTCCTTGACCAGGCGCATGGCCGAGCGCAGCGCCTGCACCGGGCCCTCCTGGTAGGAACCGAAAGGCAGGTCGGCCACGACCAGGGCGCGCGAGGTGCCCCGGACGACGGCGGCGGAGAGCATGGTGATCTCGTCGAGGGTGACCGGGACGGTCGTCTCGTATCCGAGGTGGCAGTTGCCCATGGAGTCGCCCACGAGCAGGACCGGGATGCCGGCCTCGTCGAAGACGGACGCGGTCATCGCGTCGTAGGCGGTGAGCATGGGCCACTTCTCGCCGCGCGCCTTGGCGCCGGCGATGTCGTGCACGGTGATGCGCCGGGTGCCCTTGCCCCCGTACAGCGCCTTGGGGTCGCTGCTGTCGGAAGCCTTCTGATTCTGGGCAGCCTGAAGGTGTTGCGTCATCGCAACGGCTCCTGTTCGTCATCTCGAAGCGCCCTTACGGCGTCTCCGGACCACATCCATGGTGGCACCCCGTGCCCCCTGCCGGGAAGTGGGGTGTGTTGGGAAAGACACGGCCCCGCGCGCCCCGGCCGTCGTCGCCCGGTGGCCGGAAAGTAAAGTCCTTCCTATACGAGACGGTTCCGTTTCGAAATGGACTTAGGCTGTGCGCATGCCAACCACGTCTGCCGCGTCCGGCGCCCCGGCCGCACCCCGGATACCCGAAGCCGTCCACCGCCGGCGCTGGGCGATACTCGCCGTCCTGATGCTCAGCCTGCTGATCGTCGTCCTGGACAACTCGATCCTGAACGTCGCCGTCAAGACGATCGCGAGCCCCGCCCCCACCGGCATCGGCGCCACCCAGAGCGAGCTGGAGTGGGCGATCAACGCCTACACGCTCGTCTTCGCCGGACTGCTCTTCACCTCCGGACTGCTCGGCGACCGGCTCGGCCGCAAGAAGATCCTGCTCTTCGGCATCACGGTCTTCGGCCTCGGCTCGGTGCTCGCCGCCTTCTCCAACTCCCCGGACCAGCTCATCGCCTTCCGCGCCCTGATGGGCCTCGGCGGCGCCTTCGTGATGCCCGCCACCCTCGCCGTCCTCATGAACGTCTTCGAGCGCGAGGAGCAGCCCAAGGCGATCGGCATCTGGGCCGGCGGCGTCGGCCTCGCCATCGCGATCGGGCCCATCACCGGCGGCGTACTGCTCCAGCACTTCTGGTGGGGCTCGGTCTTCCTGGTCAACGTGCCGGTCGTGCTCATCGCCCTGATCGCCATGATCGTGCTCGTACCGGACTCCAGGGACCCGAACCCCGGCAGGCTCGACCCGGTGGGCGTGCTGCTGTCCGTCGTGGGCCTGGTGCTGCTGGTGTACGGGATCATCCACGGCGGCGAGCTCGCCGACTTCACGGACACGACGGTGCTCGCCACCACCCTCGGCGGCATCGCGGTCCTGGTCGGCTTCGTGGCGTACGAGAAGCGCTGCGCGCATCCCGCCATCGACATCGGCTACTTCAAGAAGCCCGCGTTCTCGGCCGCCGTCGTCGCCATCGCGCTGACGTTCTTCGCGCTGATGGGCGTGACCTTCTTCTCGGTCTTCTACATGCAGAGCGTGCGCGGCTACAGCGCCCTGCGCTCCGGGCTGCTCATCCTGCCGCTCGCCGCCGCCCAGATGATCTTCGCGCCGCGCGCCCGGCTGGTCGTCGACCGCTTCGGCGCCCGCGCGGTGTGCACGGCGGGCCTTGTCCTGGTGGCCTTCGGCCTCGCCGCCTTCGGCCTGTTCGGCGTGGACACGCCCATCTGGGTCATGGAGGTCGTCTTCTTCGTCCAGGGCGCCGGAATGGCCCACATCATGCCGCCCGTCACCGTCTCGATCATGCAGGCGCTGCCGCGCGAGAAGGCCGGCTCGGGCTCGGCCGTCAACAACACCTTCCGCCAGGTCGGCGGCGCGCTCGGCATCGCCGTGCTGGGCTCGCTGCTGTCCACCGTCTACCGGGGCCGCATCCAGAGCCACCTCGACGCGGTCCCCGAAGGCGCGCGCAAGGCGGCCGGCGAATCCATCGAGGCGACCCTCGGCGTCGCCGAACGGATGGGCCCGGCGGGCAAGGCCCTGATCGGCCCCGCCGACGACGCCTTCCTGCACGCCATGCACATCACCGCCTTCGCCTCCTCGGGCGTGGCCCTGCTCGGCGCCCTCGTCGTCGCCCTGTTCCTGCCGGGCAGGCCCGCCCAGGACCAGGCGCCCACCGCGCGGGACCGGCCCGCCGAGGCCGCCCGCCGCTAGGGGGTGTCTGGTGGACCATGGCCGGGGGCGCGGCGTCTGGCACGGCACCTCGCGGCGTTGCCGAATCGCCCCGATAGCTCCGCTATCGAGACGCTCCGGCGCCTTGCGATGCACCGCACCAGACGCCGCGCCCTGACCGACCCTGATCCACCAGACACCCCCTAGCCGAGGCCGTCTGCCGCTACCCGAGGCCGCCCGCGGCCGGGCCGGGGGCCTTCGGGACAATCAACGGGCCGGTCGAGACGAAACGGAGCGGGCGTGACCTCGATGGACAACTCGATGGACAAGCAGCACAAGGACGGCGAACCCCGGCGCGGGCGGCCCCGCTCGCAGGCCGCGGAGCGCCAGATCCTGGAAGCCGTCATCAAACTGCTGGAGGAAGGCGTCTCGCTCGCCGACCTCTCCATCGAGCGCATCGCGCGCACCGCCGGCGTCGGCAAGGCCACCATCTACCGGCGCTGGGCCGGCAAGGAGGAGCTGTACGTCGAGGTCGTGCGGTCCATGGAGTCGCCGAGCCCGCCGCCGGCCGGCCGCTGTCTGCGCGACGACCTCGTCACGATGGTCGACAACGTACGGGTGCGCGGCGCGGCCAAGCAGTCCTCCGCCCTGCTGCACAACGTCTTCGCCCAGATGCAGAGTTACCCCACGCTCTGGTCCAAGTACCACAGCCTGGTCATCGACCCCCGCCGCCGGCTCTTCGACGACGTGCTGCGGCGGGGCATCGAGAACGGCGAGATCCGCGCCGGGATCGACCTGGAGATGGCCGGCGACCTCTTCGTCGCCCCGATGCTGGTACGCACCATGCTGCGGCCCGGCCGTGAACTGCCCGGGCCCGAGCTCGCCGAGCGCATCGTCGACGCCGTACTCGAAGGGCTGCGCCCGGAGCGCTGAATATGCGCGTTGTGTCACAGGGCTCCGCGCCACGCCCCGGCTTGGAACCCCCCGCCGCGCCCACTCGTCCTGCTGGCCGTGGAGATGTCGTGCGCGAGGCACGACGGCAGGCAAGGCCGCCCCGTTTTCGCCTAGGGTCGAAGGACGGGGAACGGAGTACGAGAACAGCAGTGAGGACAGCGGTATGGCGCGGGCGTACATGACGGAGACGGGCGACGGCAGCGCGGAGGACGAGCGCAGCGGGTCCCGGTTCCGGCGCCTGGTCGACGGCTGGCGGGGCGACCGGGGCATCTGGCGCCGGGGCATGGTGCTCACGGGGATCGCCGTCGTGATCGCCCTCGTGATGATCCTGCACTCGCACATCCCCAACTCGGTGGGCAACCTCGGCTCGCTCTCCGAGACCTTCCTGCCCTGGCTCGGCCTGTTCGTGCCCGTCCTGCTCGGCCTCGCGCTGTGGCGCCGCTCGGCGACCGCTCTGATCGCGCTGCTGCTCCCGACGATCGTCTGGCTCAACATGTTCGGCGGGCTGCTCACCGACAAGCAGAGCGCGGGCGGCAATCTGATCGTGGCCACCCACAACGTCAACGCCGACAACCCCGACCCGGCCGGCACCGCCCGCCAGGTCGCGTCCTCCGGCGCGCAGGTCCTGGCCCTTGAGGAGATCCCGGGCGACGAGGTCGACACGTACAAGAAGGCGCTCGCGGGCCTCTACCCGTACCACTCGGTGCAGGGCACGGTGGGCCTGTGGTCCAAGTACGAGCTGAGCGACAGCCGTCCCGTCGACATCAAGATGGGCTGGACGCGCGCCATGCGCTCCACCGTGAAGACCCCGACCGGCGACGTCGCGGTCTATGTGGCCCACATGCCCTCGGTACGGGTGAAGCTGAACGCCGGGTTCACCGCCAACCAGCGGGACAACAGCGCCTACACCCTGGGTGAGGCGATCTCCGCCGAGCAGAACAAGAAGGTGATCCTGCTCGGCGACCTCAACGGCACGATGAACGACCGCTCCCTGAACAACATCACCGCCCAGATGCGCTCCACCCAGGGCGCCGCGGGCGACGGCTACGGGTTCAGCTGGCCGGCCTCGTTCCCGATGGCCCGGATCGACCAGATCATGGTCAAGGGCATCCAGCCCAAGTCGTCGTGGACCCTGGCCCGCACCAAGAGCGACCACCTCCCGGTCGCGGCCCGGCTCCAGGTGTGAGACGGGCCCGGGGCGTGGCCCCGGACCCGCTCAGCGTGACTCGCGCCACCGGTTGGTGATCGGGAGTCTGCGGTCCTTGCCGAAGCCCTTCGGGGAGATCTTCGTGCCCGGCGGGTACTGGCGGCGCTTGTACTCCGCCATGTCCACCATCCACAGCGTCCGGCGCACCAGTTCCGCGTCGTACCCGGCCGCCACGATCGCGTCCGCGCCCTGGTCCCGGTCGACGTACAGGGCCAGGATCGCGTCGAGGACGGGGTAGTCGGGCAGCGAGTCCGTGTCGACCTGGCCGGGGCGCAGTTCGGCGCTCGGGGGCTTGGAGATGGAGTTCTCCGGGATCGGGGGCGTCTGGCCACGCTCGGCGGCCGCCCGGTTGCGCCACCGCGCGAGGCGGAAGACCGCCGACTTGTAGACGTCCTTGATCGGCCCGTACGCGCCCACCGAGTCGCCGTACAGCGTCGAATACCCCACCGCCAGCTCGGATTTGTTGCCCGGGGCGAGCACGAGATGGCCCTCCTGGTTGGACAGGGCCATCAGGAGGGTGCCGCGCAGCCGGGACTGAAGGTTCTCCTCCGCGAGTCCGGTCAGCGCGAGGGAGCCCAGGTAGGCGTCGAACATCGGCTCGATGGAGACCGTGCGCAGACGCAGCCCCGTACGCCGTGCCAGCTCCGCCGCGTCCTTCTTGGAGTGGTCGGAGGAGTACTTCGAGGGCATGGAGACACCGTGGACGCCGTCCGCGCCCAGCGCGTCACAGGCGATCGCCGCGACGAGCGCCGAGTCGATGCCGCCGGACAGGCCGATCAGGACGGACCGGAACCCGTTCTTCGTGACGTACGCGCGCAGGCCCGCCACAAGGGCCGCGTAGACCTCCTCGTCGTCGTCGAGGCGCTCCGCGCACGCGCCGCGCGGCTCCGGCTCGTACGGCGCGACCGGCTCGTCGGAGATCACCACGTGGTCCACGCGCAGCCCGTCGTCGACCACGCCCGAGGGCGCGGCGCCCGCGGCCGGCAGCTCCAGGTCCAGGACGAGGCAGACCTCGGTGAACTGCGGGGCGCGCGCCAGGACCTCGCCCCGCTCGTCGACGACGATCGAGTCGCCGTCGAAGACCAGCTCGTCCTGGCCGCCGGTGGTCGCCACATAGGCGAGCACGCAGCCCGCCTCCCGGGCCCGCGCGCGGACCAGTTCGAGCCGGGTGTCGTCCTTGTTCTGCTCGTACGGCGAGGCGTTGACGGAGATCAGCAGGCCCGCGCCGGCGGAGCGGGCCGCCGGGACGCGCCCGCCGTCCTGCCACAGGTCCTCGCAGATGGCGAGCGCCACATCCACGCCCCGCACCCGCACGACGGGCAGGGTGTCGCCCGGCACGAAGTAGCGGAACTCGTCGAAGACGCCGTAGTTGGGCAGATGGTGCTTGGCGAAGCTGAGCTCGACCCGGCCGCCGTGCAGCACCGCCGCCGCGTTCCGCGGGGCGCCGGCCGGCTGCCCGAGCCGGGGCACGGCGACCGGTGAGCGGTCCAGATACCCCACCACCACGGGGATCTCACCGAACCCCTCCGCCGCAAGGCGCGCCGCGAGCGCGGTGAGCGCCTGCCGGGACGCCTCGACGAAGGACCCTCTCAGGGCGAGGTCTTCGACGGGGTAGCCGGTCAGCACCATCTCGGGGAACGCGACGAGGTGCGCGCCCCGCTCGGCCGCGTGCCGGGTCCAGCGCACGACCGCGTCGGCGTTGCCCGCGAGGTCTCCGACGGTCGAGTCGATCTGGGCGAGGGCGAGACGTAGTTGAGGCACGGCGCCACTCTAATCGTCAGAGCGACGCGATGGGGTGGAGCGACGCCGCGTGGCGCCTACGCGCCGGGGCGTTTCGGCAGGACGCGTCGCGTGCGGACCGGCCGCGCCCGACATGCGGGACCCGGCCGCCGCGCCGATCATGGGCGCATGACGACCACGGACGCCTCCGATGAAGAACTCGTCGCCGACGACGGCACCGCACGGCGGTTCGTCTCCTGGGTGACGCTCGGCCTCATGACGACGGCATCCGTCGCGAGCCTGCGCCCCTCGCCCTCGATGGCCATCTACGGCCTCGCCGCGGTCTTCCTCTACCTCCTGCCCGCCGTCGTCTTCCTGCTCCCGACCGCCCTGGTCGGCGCGGAGCTCGCGTCCGGCTGGACCGGCGGCATCTACCGCTGGGTGAGCGAGGCGCTGGGCAAACCGCTCGGATTCCTCGCCGTGTGGTGCCAGTTCGCGATGACGATCGCGTACTACCCGAGCCTACTGGCGTACGTCGCCTCGACCTTCGCGTACGTCATCGATCCGAGCCTGGCCGAGAACGGGCTCTACGTCGCGGTCGTCATCGTGGTCATCTACTGGACCGGGGTGTGGATCTCCTCGCGCGGCACCAAGACCGTGGCCGGGCTCAGCTCGCTCGGCCTCGTCATCGGCACGCTCATCCCGGGCGTCGTCCTCGTGGTCCTCGGGCTCGTCTTCCTCGGCCAGGGCAATCCCTCGGCCGCGCCCATGAACGCCTCGCACTGGCTGCCGCCCTGGACCGGGCTCGCCAGCCTGGTCCTGATCGTCAACAACTTCCTGTCCTACGCGGGCATGGAGATGAACGGCGTCCACGTGTCCTCGCTGCGCGAGCCCAAGCGCGAATACCCCAGGTCGATGCTGCTCGCGACCGGGCTCGTGCTGCTGATCTTCATCCTTCCGGCCCTGGCCATCTCCTGGGTGATGCCGTCCAAGGAGCTGAGCCTCACGGCCGGTCTGATGCAGGCGTTCCAGGCGTTCTTCGACCACTTCCACATCGGCTGGATGACCAAGGTCGTCGGCGTGATGCTGGTGGCGGCCGCGCTCGGCGGCATGCTGACGTGGCTGGCGGGTCCCGCCAAGGGCCTGGTGCTGCTCGCCCGCCAGGAAGGCTATCTGCCGCCGGTCCTCCAGCGCCTGAACAAGTACGGCACCCCGCGCAACGTCATGGTCGCCCAGGGCGTCATCACCACGCTGATCGGCATCCTGTACGCCTTCAGCGGTGACGTGTCGAGCGCGTACTGGATGTTCTCCGTCATCACCGTCCAGATCTACCTCATCGCCTACCTGCTGATGTTCGTCGCGGTGGTGAGGCTGCGCAGGACCCGGCCCGAAGTGGAGCGCGGCTTCCGGGTGCCCGCGGTCGCCTGGGTGGCGGGCATCGGGTTCGTGGCGTCGGTGGCCGCCCTGTGCATCGGGTTCGTGCCGCCGGACCAGTTCGGCGGCCAGCCGCTGTGGCGCTACCTGCTGATCGTCGGCGGCGGCCTCCTGGCCCTCGGCGTCCTGGCCCCCCTCGCCTTCCTGACCTTCCGCAAACCGGGCTGGGTGCATCCGGATCACCGGTAGGGGCAACACGAAGGCCCCGCTCCCCGGCCCGGGTGGGCCAGGGAGCGGGGCCGGGTGGACCCGGGACCGTCGGGTCAGCGGCGGAACGGGAAGCCGTACGAGGCGACGTAACCCGGCGCGGGCGAGCCCACACCCGTCACGTCGTCGTACCCCTTGACCGCGGCCAGCGAGCTGTCCTTGCCGAGCGAGCGCACCGAGGTCAGCACGCCCTTGGACGCGTCCACGCTGTTGGCGAAGTCGACGCGGGCGACCGCGAGATCACGGTGCGCGCCCAGCGGGTGGTCCGTCACGTCGTGGAAGAGCGGCGAGTGGTACCGGGCGTAGATCCCCGGGTTGGCGAAGCCGATCGGGAAGCGCTGGGCCTGCTGGGCCAGGGCCTGGATGCCAGCGATGACCGGCGCGGCAAGCGAGGTGCCGCCGATGCGGTACTCGTCGTACTTCACCGACCCGTCGGGCCACGCCTGCGTCTGGCCCACCAGGAACCCGGTGTTGGGGTCGGCCACGGCCGCGATGTCCGGCACCGTGCGCATGGGGGTCGCGCCGTTGGCCTTGGCCAGCGAGTCCGGCACGATGCCGCGCTGGTAGAACGGCTGCTTCACGGTGGAGCTGGTGCCGCCGCCCGCGCCGCCGGTGTAGGCGCCCGGGAAGTTCACCCAGCTCTTGCCGTCGGCGGACAGGGTGGCCTTCTCGGTGCCCCAGCCGGTCTCGAACTGGTAGGTGTCGTGCTTGCCGACGGCCAGCGAGGTGCCGCCGACGGAGGTCGCCCAGGCGGAGTTCGCCGGGGTGTCGACCTGCTTCTTGCCGGCGTGGGCGGCCTCGTCGCCGTTGTCGCCGGAGGAGAAGTAGAAGCCGATGCCCTCGATCGCGCCGAGCTTGAACGTCTGGTCGTAGGCGGCCTGGACGTCCGGGGTCTCGTTCGCCTCGACGTCGCCCCAGGAGTTGGAGACCATGTCGGCGAGACGGTTGTCGACGACCTTGTTCAGGGCGTCGAGCAGATCCGGGTCGTTGCAGGACGCGCCGCCGACGTAGACGATGTTCGCCTCGGGGGCGACCGCGTGCACGGCCTCGACGTCGAGGGATTCCTCGCCGTACCAGCCGGACGCGTCACACGCCTCGGTGCTGTTGAACTCCGCCGGCAGGACCTCGGTGTACTGGCCCTTCTTGTAGGCCTTGTCACCGTTGTTCTTGGCGTACTGCGCGGCGTCCTTGGCCATGGTCGGCGAGGCGTACGCGTCGGTGATCGCGACGGTGACGCCCTTGCCGGTGTACTTGCCGGCGCCGTAGGCGGCGCGCAGCTGCTCACCGGTGTAGCCGTGCACGGCGTACGGGATCTTCGTGCCGTACGCGTCCGGCAGCGTCTTGGCGACGTTGGAGCCGTAGTACGTCGAGAAGGGACCGGCGTTGTGGAAGCCCGCGCCGGGCCCGGGCAGGGTGTCCTGGTGCGTCGCCCGGTGCGGGGCGTTGTCCAGACCCGTGACCGTCAAAACGGCGCCGGCCAGCGCGTCGGGCGCGGACGCGGCCTTGGCGGGCGCCCGGTAAGTGCGCTGGTCCTTGCGGTAGTTGTGCAGCGGCGTGGCGAACGCCTTCTGCGCGGCGGCCGCGTCGCCGGAGACCGAGATGTAGTGCTGGTTGGAGCCCGTGATGGTCAGTCCGGACGACTTCAGCCACTGGGTGACCGCGTCGATCTGCCCCTTGGTCGCGCCGAAGCGCGCCTGCGTCTCGGCGGCGCTCAGGTACTTGCCGTACGAGGCCGACCGCGGGTCGGACACGGCCGCGGCGTACGCGTCCAGGCCCTTCGCGTCCCGCCCGGCGAGGTAGACCCGGGCGTTCACCTTGGTGGACGCGGCCGTCGCTCCCTGGTCGGCGGAGCCGGTGGCCCAGACGGGCTTGGTGCCCGCGAGGGCGGCCCGCCCGCTCGGGACCGGGTCGGCCGCCTGGGCGGACGGTATGCCGAGGGCGAGCGCGCCGGCGAGCAGAGGCAGTGTCGCTGCCATGCTCATGCCGGTACGCCGCCATGCGCGGCTTGTTCTCATGTAACCCCCTGCGTGAGGTCTTCGCCTGCTGCGCATGCGCGGTCTGATGTGCGCATGTAATGCGTCACTCTTGTCAGGAACGGTTCATGCGGGGGGCATGTGATCACCAAGAAACGCCAAAGAGCGTTTACGGATGGGCAGTTGGAAAACGGCGAAGGGTCCGTTTTCTGTGCGGTTGGGCGCGGCGGCGGGCACCCGGGGGTGCGCCCGGGGGAGTGCCCGGGGGAGTGCGGGAGGGAGCGCGCCGGGGGAGTGCGCGGGCGCGCGGGCGGGCGGGGGCGCGGGGAGGCCCGCGTCGGGTGCGCGGTGCCCCGGCGCGCTGGACCGGTCCCGAGGGGGCACACGCGGGGAGGGGACGTGCCGTAGGTCATACCGGGTGCGTAATGTGGAGGTAATCCCGCGCCTCGATACTGAGGATTCCCCCGCCGTCCCCCATTCGCGGGGCCCCGGCGCACAGGCCGTCTGAACTGCAAGGATGTGGCTATGGACAAGCAGCAGGAGTTCGTGCTCCGAACCCTGGAGGAGCGCGACATCCGGTTCGTGCGCCTGTGGTTCACCGATGTGCTCGGCTTCCTGAAGTCGGTGGCCGTCGCCCCGGCCGAGCTGGAGCAGGCCTTCGACGAGGGGATCGGCTTCGACGGCTCGGCCATCGAGGGCTTCGCCCGGGTCTACGAGTCCGACATGATCGCCCGCCCCGACCCGTCCACCTTCCAGATCCTGCCCTGGCGCGCGGAGGCGCCCGGCACGGCCCGCATGTTCTGCGACATCCGGATGCCCGACGGCTCCCCGTCCTTCGCGGACCCGCGCTTCGTCCTCAAGCGCATCCTGGCCAAGACCTCCGACCTCGGGTTCACCTTCTACACCCACCCCGAGATCGAGTTCTTCCTCCTCAAGGACAAGCCGCTCGACGGCACCCGCCCGGTCCCCGCCGACAACTCGGGCTACTTCGACCACACCCCGCAGAACGTCGGCATGGACTTCCGCCGCCAGGCGATCACCATGCTCGAATCCATGGGCATCTCGGTCGAGTTCAGCCACCACGAGGGCGCGCCGGGCCAGCAGGAGATCGACCTGCGCTACGCCGACGCGCTCTCCACGGCCGACAACATCATGACGTTCCGTCTGGTCATGAAGCAGGTCGCGCTGGAGCAGGGCGTGCAGGCCACGTTCATGCCCAAGCCGTTCTCGGAGTACCCGGGCTCGGGCATGCACACCCACCTCTCCCTCTTCGAGGGCGACCGCAACGCGTTCTACGAGTCGGGCGCGGAGTACCAGCTCTCCAAGGTGGGCCGCTCCTTCATCGCGGGCCTGCTCAAGCACGCCGCCGAGATCGCCGCCGTCACCAACCAGTGGGTCAACTCCTACAAGCGCATCTGGGGCGGCTCGGAGCGCACGGCGGGCGCGGGCGGCGAGGCGCCCTCGTACATCTGCTGGGGCCACAACAACCGCTCGGCCCTCATCCGCGTCCCGATGTACAAGCCGGGCAAGACGGGCTCCGCGCGCGTCGAGGTCCGCTCCCTCGACTCGGGCTGCAACCCCTACCTCGCCTACGCGCTGCTGCTCGCGGCCGGACTCAAGGGCATCGAGGAGGGCTACGAGCTCCCGGCGGGCGCCGACGACGACGTCTGGGCCCTCACCGACGCCGAACGCCGCGCCATGGGCATCGAGCCCCTGCCGCAGAACCTGGGCGAGGCGATCGCCCTGATGGAGCGCAGCGAACTGGTCGCCGAGACGCTGGGCGAGCACGTCTTCGACTTCTTCCTGCGCAACAAGAAGCAGGAGTGGGAGGAGTACCGCAGCGAGGTCACGGCCTTCGAGCTGCGCAAGAACCTGCCGGTGTTGTAGGCGCGGGCCGCTTCGGGCGCGGGGCTTCGGGCACGGGGTGCTTCCGGCGCGGGTCGCGTGGCGGTCGAGGGCGGCGGGCAGGGCCCCGACGTCGCCGGCGACCCGCTTGGGCAGGATGGTGACGGTCGTCGCGTTCTTCTCCGGGCCGACCAGCACGAAGAGGCGCGCGGCGGCGCGAGGACGCCTGCGACAGCACACCGCCGCCGGCCGGTCGCCCCTGCTCAAGCCCACTACGCAAGGGAAACGCTCATGCCGTTCGTCACCGTCGAATACTCCGGACAACTCGCCCCCACCTTCGACCGGCCGGCCTTCGCCCAGGAGGTCCACGAGGTCGCGGCCGCCGGGATCAACGCGCCCACCGAGGCCTTCAAGACCCGGTTCCGGAGCGTGGAGGAGGCCTGGTTCGGCGCCGGTGAGGACGACCTGGACGCCGTCTTCATCCAGGTCGCCATCCTCTCCGGGCGCACCCCGAAGGCGATCGAGCACCTGAGCGAGACCGTCCTGGAGATCGCCCGCAAGCACGTGAGCGCGGCCCCCGGCCGGCGGCTGCACATCATGGTCGAGACCCGCGAGATGGAGCGCGACTACTACCGCGCCCACAAGGAGTAGCGGGCAGGGCCCGCCGGCGGGAGCGGGCTCAGCGGAGGTAGGCCGGCGCGAGCCCCGCCGTCAACAGGCGGCCGGGCTTTCCGGTGCCGTCCGCAGGGACCGTGTACAGATCGGTGCCGTAGTCGCCGGGCAGGGCGTAGACGACGGTGTGCTCGTCCTGCCAGACCGCCTGGTCGTCCACGCTCCTTCGCTCCGCGAGCGCCGTCTCGCGCATCGTCGCCAGGTCCAGGGCGTACAGGCGCCACGGGGCGTCGGCCGGCAGGCCCGCGACCCGCTTCTTGTAGACGATCCGGGTGCCGTCCGGCGAGAGCGAGGGGCACTCGACGCCTGCGTGCAGGGAGGTCACCGTACGCGCCACGAGGTCGCCCCGTACGAGGTAGGTGTGGCCGCCGGTCGCCATCGTCGCGTAGAAGCTCCGGTCGTCGGCGGCGAAGGTGACGCCCCAGAAGTTGGTGTCGGCGGCGTGGTGCTCCGTGCCGTCCAGGTACGCGGTGAAGTCCTCCAGGGACGAGGTGAGCCGGCCCGTACGGGTGTCGAGGACCGCCGTGCGCGTGGAGAAGTTGGTGCCCGCGTACGAGTCGCCGCCCACGAACACCGTCCAGGCCACCCAGCGCCCGCTCGGCGAGACCCTGGCCCGGGTCGGGATGCCGGGGAGGCTGTAGTGCGCGCGCTCCTTGAGCCCGGCGTCCAGCACCACCGCCCGGTAGGAGTCCGTCATCGCGCCGCGCACGGCCTGGAGGCAGACGCCGGTGCCGGCCGCCGCGAAGAAGCGCAGGCACTTCACGCCGGAGGCGGTGCGCGGGCCCGCCGGGTCGCTCGCCGCGACGGTGGCGAGCTCGTCGCGGTGCGGGCCCCACGCCATGGTGCGGAACACGATCAGAGGAGTCGGGCCCGGCTTGAGCGTCACGGAACCGGCGGTGACGGCCGGGCCGCCTGCCTGCGCCTGGTTCTTGCGGTCCTCGCGGCCCGCCGCGTGCAGCACGGACGCGACCGCGACCGCCGCCAGGACCGCGAGGGCCGCCACCAGGACGAGCAGCTTGTTACGGAGCGTCAAGTGCGGCCTGCCTCGGGGGAGTTGGAGGGACGTAGCAGCGGGACGGCGAGCGCGGCGCACCCGGCGAGCAGCGCCGCGGCCGTACCGAGGGCGGGGCGCTCGCCCCACGCCGTCCAGGCCGCGCCGAAGGCGATCGAGCAGGCGAAGCGGGCCAGCGCCTGGCCGGTCTGGATCAGCGCGAGCCCGGAGGAGCGCAGCGCGGCCGGGACCGATCCGGCCGCCGCCGCCATCAGGACGCCGTCGGTGGCCGCGTAGAAGGCGCCGTGCAGGGCCAGGGTGAGCGACGCGAGAACGGGGCCGCCGGATCCGTGGCCACCGGTCAGGAGCAGGACGTACGCCAGGAGCAGGGCCGCGTGGCCGCCGAGGAAGACCTGCCGTCGGCCCAGCCGGTCGGCGAGCCGGCCCAGCGGGATTGCCAGGAGCAGGAAGGCGGCCGCCGTGCCGATGGGAAGCAGCGCGAACCAGCGGTCGGGGACGCCGAGGCGGCGCTGGAGCAGGAGGTAGACGAAGGAGTCGCTGACCGTGGCGAGGCCCAACAGGAAGGCGACGAGCGTGAGTTGGCGGACCGGGCGGATGCGCAGCAGAGCGAGGGCGCCCCTGAGGGAGGGGCGCGGGTCGCCCGGAGGTGGCGTATCCAGGCGTGGCGCATCCAGGGGTGGCGCGCCCGCGCCTGCACCGTCCGCGCGTGCGCCGTCCGCGCGTGCGCCGCCCCCGCGTGGCGCGTCCTCGGGCGGCGTGGTGAGCGGGGTGCGCGCGGGGACGAAGAGGAGCAGGACCAGGATGCCGAGCGCCGCCACGCAGAAGCTCACCGTGAACACCGCGTCGTAACCGTCCGCCGCCTGACGCAGGATGAGAAAGGCGGTCAGCGGGCCGAGCAGGGCTCCGGCCGTGTCCATCGCCCGGTGCACGCCGAAGGCGCGGCCCCTGGACTCGGGCGCCGACGCCAGCGAGATGAGCGCGTCGCGCGGCGCGGTGCGCAGCCCCTTGCCGGTGCGGTCGGCGGCGAGCACCGCGCCGATCACCGGGAGCGAACCCGCCACCAGCAGAAGGGGTTTGCACAGCGCCGAGAGCCCGTAGCCGAGCACCGCGACCGACTTGTGGCGTCCGCCCCGGTCGGCGAGGTGGCCGCCCACCAGGCGGACCAGCGCGCTGAAGCCGTTGTACACCCCGTCGAGCAGCCCGAAGCCGAGCGGGGACAGGCCGAGCCCGGTGACCAGGTACAGCGGGAGCACCGCGGTGACCATCTCCGACGAGATGTCCGTGATGAGGCTGACCGTGCCGAGCGCCAGCACGGTGGAGGCCACGGCCGTACGCCGCCCGGAGCGCGTCCGGGCGGCGCCGGCGGGAGCCGCGGGAGTGCCGCGGCTGTCCGCTACGTACACGTCAGCTCGTCCAGATCCCCGTGATGTCCGAGGAGTTGGCAGCCTGACCCGCGTGCGCGGTGCCGTACATGTCCTCGATGGTGCGCAGCAGGTTGTAGTGGTTGTACGTCGTCGACGACGAGGAACCGGGGGCGACCTGCTGGCCGTAGAGGACGGTGGGGATCTTGTTGCCGGCGAGCCTGTTGTCCTCGTCGAAGGTGATGACGAGCAGGCTGTTGTGGGTCTTGGCCCAGGTCGCGTAGGCGCCCAGGTTGTTCTTGAGCCAGGTGTCGCCGGTGGAGACCGAGCAGTCGTGCATGTCGCCGCACAGGTTCGGCGTGACGAACGAGACCTGGGGGAGCTTGCTGTAGTCGGTGGGGAACTGGGTGAAGGTGTACGCCGAGGAGGTCGGCACGTTGGAGAAGCCGAACCACGGGTTGTGCTTCTGGGCGTACTTGCCGCTGGCGCATGTCGTGGAGCCCTGGCTGGGCAGCGACTCGTTGTAGCTCGCCCAGGTCTTGCCGCTCGCGATCAGTTCGGACGCCAGATTGGGCGCGGAGGAGAAGCCGGGGGTCACACAGCTGTCGTCGGTGATGCCCTGCGTGGAGCCGGAGAACAGCGCGTAGTAGTTCGGCTGGCTGGGGTGGGTCTCGGCGTACGAGGCCGTCAGGTTGGCACCGCCGGACTTGAGGGAGTTGATGTACGGGGCGTTCGAGCTGCCGATGACCTGGTCGTAGGCGTGGTTCTCGAAGACGGCGACCACCACGTGGTCGGGTGTGGGGACGCTCGTCGAGGCCCCCGCGGCGGACGCGGAGCCGAGACCGGCCCACAGGCCGGCCGAGGCGGCCGCGAGGCCGAGAGCGCTGAAGAGGGCGGTGCGGGTGCGCCGGGGTGTGGGGTCGCCGGACACGGCTGCCTCCGGGGTGAGGGGGAGCGGGCACCCAGAGATTAGGGGTGTCCATGTCAACTCGGAAGGGTGAAGCGGGTGAAGACCCCGGGAACGTACGGTGCCCGACGCGGTTGCTGCCCGGTCCGGGGCGCCCGGCCCCCTACGGTGGGCTGAATGACCAGCTCCACCCCTCACCCCGGTCCTGGGGGCCCTCGAACCCCTGCCCGCAGTCCGTTCTTCGACAACGCCAAGTTCATGCTGATCGTCCTGGTCGCGCTCGGTCACAGCTGGGAGGAGATCATCACCCCCCACACCCCGGGCCTCAGAGCCCTGCACAACCTCGTCTACTGCTTCCACATGCCGGCCTTCATCCTGCTCTCCGGCTACTTCTCGCGCACCTTCACCGCCCGGCCCGACCAGGTGCGGCGGCTGCTCGGCGGGGTGCTCGTGCCCTACCTCGTCTTCGAGACCATCTACAGCGTCGTCTACCACTGGACGCGTGGCACGGACCTCGCGATCACCCCGACCTCGCCCACCTTTCTGTGCTGGTTCCTGCTCGCGCTCTTCCTGTGGCGCATCACCACCCCCATCTGGCACGCGGTACGGCACCCGCTGGCCCTCGCCGTCGTGATCTCGCTCGGCGCGGGCACGACCGCGGTCGGCGGGGAGATGGCGCTCTCGCGGGTGCTGATGTTCCTGCCGTGGTTCGTCCTCGGGCTGCGGCTGCGCCCCGAGCACTTCGCCCGCCTGCGCTCCCGCGCGGCCCGGGCGCTCGCGGTGCCCGTCGTCGCCGGCGCCCTGGCGCTCGCCTACTGGCTGTCGCCCGACCCCAGTGACGACTGGCTGTCCTCGGACGCGGGCAACACCGTCCTGCATGTCTCGCTCGTCCGGTATCTGCTGCTCAGGCTGGCCCTGTTCGCGGTGACCGCGCTCCTGGTGGCGGCGTTCTTCGCGCTGGTGCCGGGGCGCCGGATGTGGCTCACGGCGTTCGGCGCGGTCACCCTCTACCCGTATCTGCTGCACGGGATCGTGCTGCGGGTCGTCGAGCACTACGGCTTCTTCCGGACCGTACGGGCGGCGGGGCTCCCGGGGCAGCTGGTGCTGAGCGCGGCCGTGGTGGCGATGGTGGCGCTGCTGTCGACCCGGCCGGTGCGGGCGGTGCTGTGGCCGCTGGTCGAGCCGCGCCTGCCGGGCCGGTTCGCGGCCCGGACCGAGGTGCCCGCGCCGCCGGCCGCCCCCACGGAGGCGGTCGCGCGCGAGAAGACCCTGGCGCGCTGAGGCAGGGAGTCGGCGGTCAGTCCGACGCGGGCTGCCAGGGAGCGGCGGGGCTGCCCGGGCCCGCCGCCCGGGTCCAGTACAGGCGTCCGTCGAGGCCGATCGCGGCGGCCACCGCGCCCCGGCCGTCCGCTACCGCCGAGGGGGCGCCGGTGAACAGGATGCCGCTGTCCGCCGCCCAGCGCGTGCCGTCCGTGCCCGGCTCGGCGGTGGCGAGCGCGCCCGAGGCGGCGCGGCCCGCGACGAGCGGGCCCGCCGCGCCGACCATGCCGTAGCCGGAGGTGCCGCCGAGACCGGTGGGCGCGGCGGGGCGCGCGCCCGTGAACAGCACGCTGCGTACGTCGCCCGAGTCAGCCGCGCGGTAGTACACCCGCACGCCCGCGCCGTCCGCGTGGGCGGACAGGCCCGTCGTGTTGGGCGGGAGCCCGGTGTCCTCGGCGCGCGCGGGCATCGGGGCGCTCGGGTCCCGCTGGACCCAGGTGGCCATGGAGGAGGGGGTGCTGGAGAAGACGTGGACGCGTCCGGCGCCGTCGGTCGCCGCCACCGGGTCGCCGATCAGCGCGGCGCCGCCGAGCGAGGTCCACGGCGTCCAGTCGCCGTCCCCGGTCAGGGTCGCCGAGTGCAGCCTGCGGTCGGCGCCGCGCAGGAAGACGGTGAGCTTTCCGGTGCCGTCCACCGCCGCGCTGGGAGTGGACATGTCGAAGACGCCGTCGGTGCCGCCCGCGCCGGGCGCGCCGCTGGTGCGGGGCGCCCCCAGGGAGCGCCACGGCCCGAACGTGCCGTCCGGCCGCTGCACGGTGGCGACCGCCTCGCGCTGGTAGCCGCCGGGTTCGGCGCCGAGGAGCGTACGGGTGCCGAACACCGCGAGGCGGCCGTCCGCCAGGCGCGTGGCGCTCACGCCCGGGTCCATGCCGTCGCCGGGCAGCAGGCCGGGCGCGTCCCAGGTGCTGTTCGCGCCGGGCGGCTTGTGCCAGACGGCGAGGCGCTGGTTGAGCACGCCGAACGCCCACAGGCTGCCGTCGGCGCCGGAGGTGAGCCAGGAGGTGGAGTTGGTGCGGCTGTAGCGGATGGACTCGGCCCAGTTGTTGCCGTGCGGGTCGGGCGCGACCTTGCGATCGCCGCAACCGGCCGCGCTGGCACAGTAGTTGTCGTCCGGGTCCATCCAGGCGTACGTCTCCACGACGGCGGCCTTGGCGTCGGCGGCCGCCTTGGGGAAGGTGTGCGGCAGGTGGCTGGTGTTGTAGCCGAAGTAGGTCTGGACGCTGAAGTCCGGGTGGTTGGCGGACCTGGCGTACTCCTGGAGCGCGGCCTGGGCGAAGCGGGCGCTGTAGATGTGGTCCTGGTGATCGATGATCTTCCCCGGCTTGCCGTCGAGGCCGGGCGTCGGGTCCATGGTGCGTACGTGGGTGGGGCGGAAGCGCTCCATCAGGCCGGCCAGGGTCTTGACGACCTGGTCCTTGGTGTACGTGAAGGCGTGCGCCGGGCTGCCCGATGCGATCTGCGAGGCGAGCGCACCGGTCTGGCCGTTCCACAGGCCGCGCAGGCTGTGCGGCTGCTTGCCGAGGATGGTCTCGGCCTCGCGCAGCTGCACCCACACCAGGTGGATGCCGGGGTGGGCGTCGAGGGTGTCGAGTTCGGCGGTGCCACCGCCGGCGGTGGGTATGGAGCGGCGCGTCCACGAGCCGGCCCGGTCGCCGGTGGCCATCTGCGCGTAGGCGCCGCGTATGCCGTTCTGGCGGGCTTCGGCGTACGCGGCCCGGTCGGCGGCGGGCCTGCGCTCGCCCTTCTTGACGGGCGGCGAGTTCACGCCGTCCGCCTCGCCCGCCGTGACGTAGACCGACGTCATGGGGCGGCCCGAGCGCAGGGACTGGCCGGTGTCGGGGTTCATGAAGAACAGGTCGTCGTCCGGGTGGGCCATGATCTGCATCACCGAGCCGCCGTCCGGGCGCACGGGCGGCGGGGACGCGGGGCGGGCGTCCGCGGGGCCGGCGCTGACGGGGCCGGCGTTCACGGGGTGGCCGCCCGTCCCGGCCTGCCCTTCGCTGTCGGACATGGCCAGTTCGGCGAACACGCCGCCCGAGACGAGCAGGGCGACGAGGGCGGAACCGGCGACGGCGCCGCGCCGGGAGAGCAGGGCGGAGCGCAGCGGCGGCCTGGGGTCCATGGGTGTGGTCTTTCGGTACGGGCGGCTTGGGCCGGACTGGTGCGTGAGCACGGGGTGCCGGGGCCGGCCGTGGGTGCGTGCTCGATCAGGTCTGGTCAGAACCTGATCGCTCGGGAAGACGAAAGGTCCCAGAATGGGGTTCACTTACGCGACCACGCAAATCGTGTGTCCTCGCTCACGCGGATCCGCGGGGGCAGGCTGAGGTTGCTGTGCGGGCCACCACCAAACCCGCCAGGGTTACGGGGGCAGCCTGAGGTTGCCGGTGCGGGCCAGCATCGACCCTGCCAGGGGCGCGGGGAACTGCGCGCTCAGCCACGCACGGTCGGCAGCCGGGGTCCCTGGGGCTCCGCCCCAGACCCCGTTCGCGCCTGAAGGGCGCTCGTCCTCAAACGCCGGACGGGCTGGGTATGTCCAGGTGGCCCAGCACGAGCCCTGCCAGGGGCGCGGGGAACTGCGCGCTCAGCCACGCACGGTCGGCAGCCGGGGTCCCTGGGGCTCCGCCCCAGACCCCGTTCGGCCTGAACGGCCTCGTCCTCAAACGCCGGACGGGCTGGGTATGCCTCAGCAGGAGCCCTGTTAGGGGCGCGGGGAACTGCGCGAGGAGCGCTCACGGCCCGCAGCCGGGGTTCTTGGGGCTCCGCCCCAGACCCCGTTCGCGCTGAAGGCGCTCGTCCTCAATCGCCGGACGGGCTGGGTATGTCCAGGTGGGCCAGCACCGGCCCCGTCAAGGGCGCGGACACGTGCTGAGGGTGCCAGTGCGGGCCCGCACCGACCCGCTGCGCGAGCAACCCCGCACGGCCCGCGCCCGAAGGGCGACCCCTCGGGGCACGCGGGGGCCACCCCGCCCCCCGACCCCGGTCGCCGGATAGGCTCGACCCACGGACGACGTGGGAGGCGGCCACATGACGGTGCCGGCGCCGGGGCGCAGGAGCAGTACCTTCACGCGACTGCTGCGGCATGGCTTCACCGACCCCTCCGCCGCCGAGCGCCTGCTCGAAACCCCCGGCCTCACCCCCGTACGCACCGACCCCGTCCTCCTGGACGCACTCGGCGCCACCGCCGACCCCGACCTCGCCCTCGCCGGCCTGGTCCGCCTCGTGGAGGCGCCGGGGCAGGACGACGACGAGCGCCGCGCGCTCCTGGACACCCTGGTCACCGCGAAGCCGCTGCGCGACCGGCTGCTCGGCGTGCTCGGCGCATCCGAGGCCCTGGGCGACCACCTCGCCCGCCACCCGCACGACTGGCACGCCCTGGTCACCTACGAGGCCGAGGACCTGCACCCGGGCGTCGCCGAGTTCGAGCGGAGCCTGGCCGAGGCAGGCGACCCCGTCAGCCTGCGCGTCGCCTACCGGCGCTGCCTGCTGGCCATAGCGGCCCGTGACGTGTGCGGCACCACCGACGTGGCCGAGGCCGCCGCCGAACTGGCCGACCTCGCCACCGCCACCCTGCGCGCCGCGCTCACCATCGCGTCCACCGCCGCGCCCGACGACGCCGCCCAGTGCCGGCTCGCGGTCATCGCGATGGGCAAGTGCGGCGGGCACGAGCTCAACTACGTCTCCGACGTCGACGTGATCTTCGTGGCCGAGCCCGTCGCCGGTTTCGAGGAGGGCAAGGCGATGCAGGCCGCCGCCCGCCTCGCCGCGCACCTGATGCGGATCTGCTCGGAGACCACCGTCGAGGGCGTGATCTGGCCGGTGGACGCCAACCTGCGCCCCGAGGGCCGCAACGGCCCGCTCGTACGCACCCTCTCCAGCCACCTCGCCTACTACCAGCGCTGGGCCAAGACCTGGGAGTTCCAGGCGCTGCTCAAGGCCCGCCCGGTCGCGGGCGACCCCGAACTCGGCCGGGAGTACGTCGAGGCCGTCGCCCCCCTGGTGTGGCAGGCCGCCGAGCGGGACAACTTCGTCGCCGACGTACAGAAGATGCGGCGCAGGGTCATCGAGAACATCCCCGCCGGCCAGGTGGAGCGCGAGCTGAAGCTCGGCCCCGGCGGGCTGCGCGACGTCGAATTCGCCGTCCAGCTCCTTCAGTTGGTGCACGGACGCAGCGACGCCACCCTGCACAGCGGCACCACCCTGGACGCGCTCGCGGCGCTCGCCGCCGGCGGCTACGTGGGCCGCGCGGACGCCGCCCAGCTCGACGAGGCGTACCGCTTCCTGCGGACCATGGAGCACCGCATCCAGCTCCACCGGCTGCGCCGCACCCACCTGGTCCCCGAGGACGAGGCCGACCTGCGCCGCCTCGGCCGCTCGCTCGGCCTGCGCACCGAGCCCGTCGCCAGCCTCAACAAGGAGTGGAAGCGGCACGCATCGGTGGTGCGCCGTCTGCACGAGAAGCTGTTCTACCGCCCGCTTCTTGACGCCGTCGCCCAGCTCGCGCCGGGCGAGATCCGGCTCAGCCCCCGGGCGGCCGCGCACCGCCTCGAAGCGCTCGGTTACGCCGACCCGTCCGCCGCCCTGCGTCACCTGGAGGCGCTGAGTTCGGGCGTGAGCCGCAAGGCCGCCATCCAACGCACCCTGCTGCCCGTCCTGTTGGGCTGGTTCGCGGACTCCGCCGACCCTGACGCGGGCCTGCTCGGCTTCCGCAAGGTCTCCGACGCGCTCGGCAAGACCCCCTGGTACCTGCGGCTGCTGCGGGACGAGGGCGCGGCGGCCGAGAACCTGGCCCGGGTCCTGTCGGCCGGCCGGCTCGCCCCCGATCTGCTGCTGCGGGCCCCCGAGGCGGTGGCCATCCTCGGCGACCCCGACGGGCTCGTGCCGCGCGGCCGCGACCACCTCGAACAGGAGATCATGGCCGCCGTCGGCCGGGCCGAGACCGCCGAGGGCGCGGTCGCGGCGGTCCGGGGGGTACGCAGGCGCGAACTGTTCCGCACCACGGCGGGCGACCTCATCGGCTCGTACGGCACCGAGGACAGCCCCGCAGAGGAGGATCCGGGCGCGCTGGTCGACCGGGTCGGCGGCGCGGTCACCGATCTGAACGCGGCCACGCTCGCGGGCGCCCTGCGCGCGGCGGTGCGGGCCGAGTGGGGCGAGACGCTGCCGACCCGGTTCGCGGTCATCGGCATGGGGCGCTTCGGCGGCCACGAGGCGGGTTACGGCTCGGACGCGGACGTCCTGTTCGTCCACGAGCCCCGCGAGGGCGTCGACGAGCAGGAGGCCGCGCGGGCCGCCAACCGGGTCGTCGCGGAGATGCGCCGGCTGCTCCAACTGCCCGCCGCCGACCCGCCGTTGATGATCGACGCGGATCTGCGCCCTGAGGGCAAGTCGGGGCCGATGGTACGCACCCTGAAGTCGTACGAGGCCTACTACCGGCGCTGGTCGCTGGGGTGGGAGAGCCAGGCGCTGTTGCGGGCGGAGGCGATGGCGGGCGACGCGGAGCTCGGGGCCCGGTTCATCGACCTGATCGACCCGCTGCGGTATCCGATGGAGGGCCTGAGCGACGACGCGGTGCGTGAGATCCGCCGTCTCAAGGCCCGCATGGAGTCCGAGCGGATGCCGCGCGGCGCCGACCCCACGCTGCACGCCAAGCTCGGGCGTGGCGGCCTCTCGGACGTGGAGTGGACGGTCCAGCTGCTCCAGATGCGGCACGGGTGGGAGCTGCCCGGGCTGCGGACCACCCGGACCCGTGCGGCCCTGGCCGCGGCCCACGCGGCGGGGCTCATCGACACTGAGGCCGCGTCGATACTGGACGAGGCGTGGGTGCTGGCGACGCGGGTGCGCAACGGGGTCATGCTGGTGCGGGGCAGGGCCGGGGACACGTTTCCCTCCGACGGGCGGGAGCTGGCGGCGGTGGGTCGTTACCTCGGGTACGGGCCCGGGCATGTCGGGGACATGCTGGAGGACTACCGACGCCTCACCCGCAGGGCGCGGGGCATCGTGGAGGAACTGTTCTACGGCACCCACCTATAACCCCTGGGGCTCCGCCCCACCCCGGACGGGATGCCCACCCGGGCCAGCACCGCCCCCGCCAGGGGCGCGGGGAACTGCGCGCTCAGCCACGCACGGTCGGCAGCCGGAGTCCCTGGGGCTCCGCCCCAGACCCCGTTCGCGCTGAAGGCGCTCGCCCTCAATCGCCGGACGGGCTGAGGTTGCCGGTGTGGGCCAGCACCGACCCTGCCAGGGGCGCGGGGAACTGCGCGAGGAGCGACCATGGTCCGCAGCCGAGGTCCCTGGGGCTCCGCCCCAGACCCCGTTCGGCCTGAACGGCCTCGTCCTCAATCGCCGGACGGGCTGGGTATGTGCACATGGGCCAGCACCGACCCTGCCAGGGGCGCGGGGAACTGCGCGACCAGCCACGCACGGTCCGCAGCCGGGGCTCCTGGGGCTCTGCCCAGACCCCGTGTCGCGAAACGCCAGGCAGGCTGAGGGGTGCCGATGCGGGCCAGCACAAGCCCCGCCAGGGGCGCGGGGAACTGCGCGAGGAGCCCAGCACGGGCCGCGGTGTGGCTATGTCCGGGCCGGCCGGGCGGAGACGCCCTGGCCGGGGCCGACGCGACGCGGCAGGCGGTGCGGCAGGGAGCCGTACCACGCGCGGGAGACCAGGACGCCGAAGGTGAGGCAGAGCAGACCCCCCACCGCGTCGAGCCAGAAGTGGTTCGCCGTGGCGACGATCACCACGAGCGTGGCCATCGGATACAGCAGACCCAGGATCTTCGCCCAGGGCGCCGACGCCAGCGCGAAGATCGTCAGCCCGCACCAGGTCGACCACCCGATGTGCATGGACGGCATCGCCGCGTACTGGTTCGACATGTTCTTCAGGTCGCCGGAGGCCATTGAGCCCCAGGTGTGGTGCACAAGGACCGTGTCGATGAAGCCGCCACCGTTCATCAGACGGGGCGGCGCGAGAGGGGTGAGGAAGTAGCCGACCAGGGCCACGCCCGTCGTCGCGAAGAGGACGAGCCGTGACGCCGCGTAACGGCCGGGGTGACTACGGAAGAGCCACACGAGAACACTGATCGTGATGATGAAGTGCAGCGTCGCGTAGTAGTAGTTCATGCCGACGACGAGCCATGTCACCGAGTTCACGGCGTGGTTGACCGACTGTTCCACCGCGATGCCCAGGTGGTGCTCGGCGCTCCAGATCCAGTCGGCGTTGCGGAGCGCCTTCGCCTTCTGCTCCGGCACGGCGTTGCGGATCAGCGAGTACACCCAGTAACTCACCGCGATCAGAAGGACTTCGAACCAGATGCGCGGCCGACGCGGCCGGCGCAGACTTCGGACCCGGGCGGAAAAGCCGCTGCGCCCCGGTTCGTTGGCTGTGGAGGGTGAGGCCGGCGGTCCCTTGGTTGGAGCGGCCGTCCGGCCTTCCAGAGTTTTCACGGTCATGTCACCCATGGAGAGAGAGTCTGCCAGATGCACATACCCTCCGCCGATCATCCTCCGGTCGGGTTCGCTCCGCACCCGCTACTCCTGCGGGATGAGGATTTTGCCCGGGTGCGTCAGGGGCGGGGAGGGCGCGCGCCCGAGGTGGAACCGCGTACCACCAGCTCGGGCATGAACACGAATTCGCTGTGCGGCGCGGGGGTGCCCCCGACCTCTTCGAGCAGCGCGCGGACCGCGGCCTGACCCATCGCGGTCACGGGCTTGCGGATCGTGGTCAGCGGCGGGTCGGTGAACGCTATGAGCGGGGAGTCGTCGAACCCGACCACCGAGATGTCCCGGGGCACATCGAGGCCCGCCTGGCGCGCCGCCCTGATCGCGCCGAGCGCCATCATGTCGCTGGCGCACACCACCGCCGTGCAGCCCTGCGCGATGAGCGCGGCGGCGGCCGCCTGGCCGCCTTCCAGGGTGTACAGCGAGTGCTGGATCAAGGACTCCGCGTCGGCGAGGCTCAGGCCGAGCCGGTCCTGCATCCCCGCCGTGAACCCCTCGATCTTGCGCAGGACCGGCACGAAGCGCTTGGGTCCCACGGCCAGGCCGATCCTGGTGTGCCCGAGCGCGGCGAGGTGGGTCACCGCGAGCCGCATCGCGGCCCGGTCGTCGGGGGAGATGAAGGGCGCCTGCACCTTCGGCGAGAAGCCGTCCACCAGGACGTAGGGGACGCCCTGGGCGCGCAGCTGCTCGTAGCGCTCCATGTCGGCGGTGGTGTCCGCGTGCAGCCCCGAGACGAAGATGATCCCGGAGACGCCCCGGTCCACCAGCATCTCGGTGAGCTCGTCCTCGGTGGACCCGCCCGGGGTCTGGGTGGCGAGCACCGGGGTGTAGCCCTGCCGGGTCAGCGACTGGCCGATGACCTGCGCGAGGGCGGGGAAGATCGGGTTCTCCAGCTCCGGCGTTATCAGGCCGACGAGCCCCGCGCTGCGCCGGCGCAGTCGTACGGGCCGCTCGTAGCCCAGCACGTCGAGTGCGGCCAGAACGGATTCGCGGGTGCCCGCCGCCACGCCGGGCTTGCCGTTGAGCACGCGGCTTACTGTGGCTTCGCTGACCCCCGCCTGGGCTGCGATGTCGGCGAGCCGTGCGGTCACGGGATTGGACTGTACCGGTCCCACGTCAGATTGCCCACCAGGCGGCGGATTCGGCCGGCAGCGAGGCGTGCGCGGCGCCGAACTCGACGGCGGCGCTGGTCAGCAACGGCCTTCCGGGAAGCGGAAGTTGGACCGGGTGGTCCGCCGTATTGAGGGTGCACACGAAGCCGGGCCTCGCGAAGGCGAGCACGCCGTCGGGCGCGGGCAGCCAGCTCATCGTGCCGTCGCCGAGTCCCGGCAGTTCCCGGCGCAGGGCGAGGGCCGCGCGGTAGAGCTCAAGGGTCGAGTGCGGGTCGCCCGACTGGGAGGCGACGCACAGCCCCCGCCAGGACGCCGGCTGCGGCAGCCAGGGCGCGGCCGCGCCGAATCCGAGGGAGGGGCCGTCCGCCGTCCACGGCATCGGCACCCGGCAGCCGTCACGGAAGCCGTCCTGGCCGGACGCGCGGTGGAAGGCGGGGTCCTGGCGCACCTCGTCGGGCAGGTCGGTGACCTCGAAAAGGCCCAGCTCCTCGCCCTGGTAGAGATAGGCGGAGCCGGGCAGCGCCAGAGTGAAGAGGGCCGCCGCGCGCGCCCGGCGCAGGCCCTGCCCGCCGCCGCCGTAGCGGGTCACATGGCGTACGACGTCGTGGTTGGAGAGCACCCAGGTGGTGGGGGCGCCGACCGCGCCGGTGGCGGCGAGCGAGGCGTCGACGGTCGCGCGCATCCGCTCGGCGTCCCAAGGGCAGGTCAGGAACTGGAAGTTGAAGGCCTGGTGCAGCTCGTCGGGGCGTACGTACAGGGCCAGGCGCTCGGGCGAGGGTGCCCAGGCCTCGGCGACCGCGACGCGCTCGCCCTCGTAGCCGTCGAGCAGTTCGCGCCAGTGCCGGTGGATCTCGTGGACGCCGTCCTGGTCGAAGAAGGGGAGCACCTGGTTGCCGATGAGCTTGGCCTGCTCCTTCGCGCCGATGTCGGGCAGCCCGGCCGCCTTGACCATGCCGTGGGCGACGTCCACGCGGAACCCGTCGACGCCGAGGTCGAGCCAGAAGCGGAGCACGGAGTCGAACTCCTCGCGCACCTCGCGGTGGTCCCAGTTCAGGTCGGGCTGTTCGGGGGCGAACAGATGCAGGTACCACGCGCCGTCGGCGACCCGCGTCCAGGCCGGTCCGCCGAACACCGACTCCCAGTCGTTGGGAGGCAGTTGACCGCTCTCGCCCCGCCCGGGGCGGAAGTGGTAGCGCTCGCGCGCGGGGCCGCAGGCCAGGGCCTCCCGGAACCAGGGGTGCTGGTCGGAGGTGTGGTTGGGGACGACGTCGACGATGACCCGAAGCCCGAGCCGGTGGGCCTCGCGCACCAGGTCGTCCGCGTCGGACAGGGTGCCGAAGAGCGGGTCCACGCTGCGGTAGTCGGCCACGTCGTAGCCGCCGTCGGCCTGCGGGGACGCGTAGAAGGGGGTGAGCCAGACCGCGTCGGCGCCCAGCTCCCTCACGTACGGCAGCCGGGCCGTGATGCCGGGCAGATCGCCGACGCCGTCGCCGTCGCCGTCCGCGAAGGAGCGCACGTACACCTGGTAGATCACCGCGTCGCGCCACCAGCCGGTGCGCGGGCGGGTGCGCTCCTGGACGGCGGCGGGGGTCGTCAGCTCCTGCGTCATGTCTGGTCCCTCTCGAAAGCCCTGCGGCGACGGTCCTCGCGTCCCCGGGATCAACGCCGTCGGCTCCTCGAAAGTAACAGCCTTGCAAGGGCTTGCGGAAGCCTTGCAGGTCCGGCCCGGTCCCTCATGGACCAGCCGTACCGGCTTTGACAAGGCGCACAACGGCAACCGTGCGGACACGCTGATGTAACGATCGAGGGGGCTTGCAGAAATTCTTCGCAAGGTCTTTCGGTCGCCTTTCATCCTTGTTACGTTCCTGGCGATCCGGCGCCGTGATGGACGGCACCCAGTGAAGGAGTTCTCATGCGACGTGGCATAGCGGCCACCGCGATCGCGGCGACCCTCGCTCTCGCGGCGACGGCCTGCGGTGGCAGCGACAGTGACGGCGGCTCGGCGGACGGCCCCGTCACCCTCACGTGGTGGGACACCTCGAACGCCACGAACGAGGCCCCCACGTACCAGGCGCTGGTCGGTGAGTTCGAGAAGGCGAACCCCAAGATCAAGGTCAAGTACGTCAACGTGCCCTTCGATCAGGCGCAGAACAAGTTCGACACCGCCGCCGGCGCCAAGGGCGCCCCGGACGTGCTGCGCGCCGAGGTCGGCTGGACGCCCGCCTTCGCCAAGAAGGGGTACTTCGTGCCGCTGGACGGCACCGAGGCCCTGGCCGACCAGGCCAAGTTCCGGCCGAGCCTGATCAAGCAGGCCCAGTTCGAGGGCAAGACCTACGGCGTCCCGCTGGTCACCGACACCCTGGCCCTGGTCTACAACAAGGCCCTGTTCGCCCAGGCCGGCATCGTCAAGGCCCCCGCCACCTGGGACGAGCTGAAGGCGGACGCCGCGCTCGTCAAGGAGAAGGCCGGCGTCGACGGGTTCTGGGGCTCCACCGCCGGCTACTACGCGCAGCCGTTCCTGTACGGCGAGGGCACCGACACCGTCGACGCCGCCGCCAAGAAGGTCACCATCGCCGGCGCCCCGGCGGTCAAGGGGCTCGACACCTGGAAGGGCCTGTTCGACGGCCCCGGCCTGCACAAGGCGGACGTCACCGCCGACGCGTACGCCCACATCCAGGACGCCTTCGTCAACGGCAAGGTCGCCGCCATCATCCAGGGCCCGTGGGAGATCACCAACTTCTACAAGGGCTCCGCGTTCAAGGACAAGGCCAACCTCGGCATCGCCACCGTCCCGGCCGGCTCCGCGGGCACGGCGGGCGCCCCGACCGGCGGCCACAACCTGTCCGTGTACGCCGGCTCCGACAAGGCGCACACGGCCGCCGCCATGAAGTTCGTCAACTTCATGACCTCGGCCAAGAGCCAGGAGACCATCGCCCTGAAGAACTCCACCCTGCCGACCCGCGACGACGCCTACACCGCGCAGGTCAAGGCCGACCCGGGCATCGCCGGCTTCCAGGGCGTGCTGCCCGCCGCCAAGCCCCGGCCCGAGCTGCCCGAGTACAGCTCGCTGTGGACCCCGATGGACACCACCCTGCCCAAGGTCGCCGACGGCAAGGAGTCCGTCGCCGACGCCACCAAGAGCCTTGAGCAGGACATGGCCAAGCTGGTTCCCGGCTTCACCAAGTGAGCCCCGCCGCCGGGCCGTTCCCCCACCGGGGCGGCCCGGCGGTACGCACGTGTGCCGAACTCCCCGGAAAAGGTGTCGAGATGACCGTTGCCGTCGATGGCGCGGCCCCCGCGAGCGCGTCCACGGCGCGCCGCGGACCGCTGGAACGCCTGCGGCGCTCCTGGCAGAAGCACTGGTACGCGTACGCGATGGTCGCGCCGATCGTCGTCGTGCTCGGCGTCCTGGTGCTCTATCCGCTCGTCCAGGGCGTGTACTACACGCTCACCGACGCCAACAGCCTCAACTCGGCGCGCACCATCGGCGCCAACCACATCCCGGGCACCTACGAATTCGTCGGCCTGCACAACTACGCCGACATCCTGTGGGGGCCGACCTCCTGGGACCGGTTCTGGTCGCACTTCCTCTGGACGGTGGTGTGGACCGTCGCCTGTGTGACCCTGCACTACACCATCGGGCTCGCGCTGGCCCTGCTGCTCAACCAGAAGCTGCGCGGACGCACCTTCTACCGGATGACGCTGATCCTGCCCTGGGCGGTGCCCACCTTCGTCACCGTCTTCTCCTGGCGCCTGATGCTCAGCGACTCCGGCATCGTCAACACCGTGCTCGGCGCGGTGCACCTGCCGCAGCCCCAGTGGCTGGAGCAGCCGCACTTCCAGCAGCTCGCCGCGATCCTCGTCAACACCTGGGTCGGCGTGCCCTTCATGATGGTCTCGCTGCTGGGCGGGCTCCAGACGATCCCCGCCGAGCTGTACGAGGCCGCCGAGATGGACGGCGCGAGCTTCTGGCAGCGCTTCCGTCATGTCACCCTGCCGGGGCTTCGCCCGGTCAGCGCCACCGTCGTCCTGCTCGGCATCATCTGGACGTTCAACCAGTTCGTGATCATCTTCCTGCTGTTCGGCAACGGCGGCGCCCCCGACGCCCAGATCCTCGTCACCTGGGCCTACCGGCTCGGCTTCGGACAGCAGCCCCGCGACTTCGCGCAGTCGGCGACCTACGGCGTGCTGCTGCTCTCCATCCTGATCGTCTTCTCCTCCTTCTACCGTCGCTGGCTGGCCCGCAATGAACAGGTCTGATGCCCCCATGACCACCAAGGCCGTCTCCCGCGACCACGGCCGGCGCCGCACCGCCGTCCTGTCGCACCTCGCGCTGAGCCTCGCCAGCCTGGTCGCCCTCTTCCCGATCGTCTGGCTGGTCTTCGTCTCGCTCGGGCCCGACAAGGACGACTATCTGCACCCGGGCCGCATCTGGTCCAAGCTGTCCTTCTCCAACTACGCCTTCGTCACCGAGCACACCAAGTTCTTCACCTGGCTCGGCAACACCGCCCTCGTCGCCGTCCTGACCTGCGTCATCGGCGTGATGTTCGCGGCGACCACCGGCTACGCGGTGTCCCGGATGCGCTTTCCCGGCTACAAGAAGCTGATGTGGGTGCTGCTGGTCACCCAGATGTTCCCCATCGCCGTACTGATCGTGCCGATGTACCAGATCCTCGGCGACATGGGCCTCATCGACACCTACGGCGGCCTGATCCTCGTGTACTGCTCCACCGCGGTCCCGTACTGCGCGTGGATGCTCAAGGGGTACTTCGACACCATCCCGGTCGAGATCGACGAGGCGGGCCGGGTGGACGGGCTGACCCCGTTCGGCACGTTCTTCCGGCTGATCCTGCCGCTGGCCCGGCCGGGTCTGGCCGTCGCCGCCTTCTACACCTGCCTCACCGCGTGGGGCGAGGTGGCGTTCGCCTCCACGTTCATGCTCGACGACAGCAAGTACACGCTCGCGGTGGGTCTTTCGAGCTTCGTCAGCCAGCACGACGCCCAGTGGAACTACATGGCCGCCACCGCCGTCCTCATCGCGATCCCGGTCTCCGCCATCTTCTACCTGGTGCAAAAACACCTCGTCACCGGCATGACCGCGGGTGCCACCAAGGGCTGAGCCGGGCTCGGACCCGGCCCCTCGACACCGAAGGCTCGGGGCGTCACGCCCCCAGACCCCCCTTTTAAGGACGACATGACCCAGCACTTCACCGCCCCCGACCGCCTCACCGGGACGACCGGAACCCAGTGGTGGCGGGACGCCGTGATCTACCAGGTCTATCCGCGCAGCTTCGCCGACGGCAACGGCGACGGCATGGGCGACCTCGACGGCGTGCGCAGCCGGCTGCCCTACCTGCGCGACCTCGGCGTCGACGCCGTGTGGCTCTCGCCCTTCTACGCCTCCCCGCAGGCCGACGCCGGCTACGACGTCGCCGACTACCGGGCCATCGACCCGATGTTCGGCACCCTGCTCGACGCCGACGCGCTGATCCGCGACGCCCACGAGCTCGGCCTTCGCATCATCGTGGACCTCGTGCCCAACCACTCGTCCGACCAGCACGAGTGGTTCAAGCGCGCCCTCGCCGAGGGCCCCGGCTCACCCCTGCGGGCCCGCTACCACTTCCGTCCCGGCAAGGGCGAGCACGGTCAACTCCCGCCCAACGACTGGGAGTCCATCTTCGGCGGTCCCGCCTGGACCCGTACCGACGACGGAGAGTGGTACCTGCACCTGTTCGCTCCCGAGCAGCCCGACCTCAACTGGGACCACCCGGCCGTCGCCGACGAGTTCCGCTCCATCCTGCGCTTCTGGCTCGACATGGGCGTCGACGGCTTCCGCGTGGACGTCGCGCACGGCCTGGTCAAGGCGCCGGGCCTGCCCGACATCGGCGGCGCCGACCAGCTCAAGCTGCTCGGCAATGACGTGATGCCGTTCTTCGACCAGGACGGCGTACACGAGATCTACCGCTCCTGGCGGACCATCCTCGACGAGTACGACGGCGAGCGCATAGCCGTCGCCGAGGCCTGGACCCCCACGGTCGAGCGCACCGCGAACTACGTACGCCCCGACGAACTGCACCAGGCCTTCAACTTCCAGTATCTGGGCGCCCCTTGGGGCGCGGCGGCGCTGCGCGAGGTCATCGACGTCTCGCTCGCCGCGATGCGCCCGGTCGGCGCCCCGGCCACCTGGGTCCTGTCCAACCACGACGTCACCCGGCACGCCACCCGCTTCGCCAACCCGCCCGGCCTCGGCACCCAGCTGCGCACCCCGGGCGACCG
Organism: Streptomyces sp. NPDC006711; assembly: GCF_042869775.1. Taxonomy (NCBI): domain Bacteria; kingdom Bacillati; phylum Actinomycetota; class Actinomycetes; order Kitasatosporales; family Streptomycetaceae; genus Streptomyces; species Streptomyces sp. NPDC006711. Next base: position 144,456 of record NZ_JBIAGO010000016.1, on the reverse strand, counting down.
CGAACTCGGCCTGCGCCGGGCCCGCGCCGCCACCCTCCTGATGCTGGCCCTGCCCGGCTCCGCCTACGTCTACCAGGGCGAGGAGCTGGGCCTTCCCGACGTCACCGACCTGCCCGACGAGGTGCGCCAGGACCCCTCCTTCCACCGCGCCGCGGGGCAGGACGGCTTCCGCGACGGCTGCCGCGTGCCGATCCCGTGGACCGTCGAGGGCAGCTCGTACGGATTCGGCGAGGGCGGCAGCTGGCTCCCGCAGCCCGACTCCTGGGCCGGGCTCAGCGTCCAGGCGCAGACCGGCGACGCCGACTCCACCCTGGAGCTCTACCGCCGCGCCATCGCCGCCCGCCGCGCCCACCCGGGCCTCGGCGCGGGGGACGACCTGCGCTGGCTTGAGGCGCCCGACGGGGTGCTGGCCTTCGCCCGCGAGGGCTTCGTGTGCACGGTCAATCTGACGGGCCGTCTGGTGTCGCTTCCCGTGTCCGGCCGCCTCGTCCTGGCCAGCGCCCCCGTCGCCGTGGACGGCGACCGGTTCGAGCTGCCCGCCGACACGACGGTGTGGTGGACGGTGTGAACCTCGCCGCGCAGCGGGCCGGGCCGCGCCTGGCGGAGATAGCGGCGCAGGCCGCCGTCAGCGAGGCCACCGTCAGCCGCGTGCTCAACGGCAAACCGGGCGTGGCGGCCGCCACCCGGCAGCGGGTGCTGGCCGCCCTGGACGTCCTGGGCTGGGAGCGCCCGGCCCGGCTGCGGCGGCGCAGCGCGGGTCTGATCGGCCTGGTGACCCCGGAGCTGACCAACCCGATCTTCCCCGCCTTCGCCCAGGCGGTCGAGCAGGTGCTCGCGGGCCACGGCTACACGCCCGTCCTGTGCACCCAGCTGCCGGGCGGGCCCACCGAGGACGAACTGGTGGAGCAGTTGGAGGAGCGGGGCGTCAACGGCATCGTGTTCCTTTCGGGACTGCACTCCGACACCTCCGCCGACCCGGCCCGCTACCGGGCGCTGGCCGAACGGGGCGTGCCCCACGTCCTGGTCAACGGGTACAACGACGCGATCCGCGCGCCCTTCGTGTCGCCCGACGACCACGCGGCGATGCGGATGGCGGTCGGTCACCTCGCCGACCTCGGGCACACCCGCGTCGGACTCGCGATCGGCCCGCCGCGCTACGTCCCCTCGCGCCGCAAGACCGAGGGGTTCACCGCGGCGCTCGGCGAACGGCTCGGGCTGCGCGAACAGGAGGCGTCGGCGTACATCAGGCCCACCCTGTTCAGCGTGGAGGGCGGTCAGGTGGCGGCCGCCGCGCTGCTCGACCAAGGCTGCACGGGGATCGTCTGCGGCAGCGACATGATGGCGCTCGGCGTGGTGCGCGCGGCGCGGGAGCGCGGTCTGGACGTGCCGCGCGACGTCTCGGTGGTGGGCTTCGACGACTCCCAGCTCATCGCCTTCACCGACCCGCCCCTGACCACGGTGCGCCAGCCGGTGCAGGCGATGGCGGCCGCCGCGGTCTCCGCGCTCCTTGAGGAGATTGGCGGGACGCCCGTCCAGCGCACCGAGTTCGTCTTCCAGCCGGAGCTGGTGGTGCGGGCCTCCACCGCGCGGGTGCGCGCCTAGGCCGTGTCTTCACAGTCCCGTCCGGCCGGCCCCCGGGCCCGGTGCGCGCGGGTCACTGGGCGCTCGCGGCGGGACGTACGACGATCTCGTTCACGTCCACCCCGGCCGGCTGGGAGAGGGCGTAGGCGATCGCGTCCGCGATGGCCGACGCGGGCAGCGCCACCGCGCGGTAGGCCCTCATCGCCTCCCGCGCGGCAGGGTCCTCGATGCCGTCGGCGAGTTCGGACTCGGTCACTCCGGGGGAGACGAGCGTGACCCGGATGTCCCCGGGCGACTCCTGGCGCAGCCCCTCGGAGATCGCGCGCACGGCGAACTTGGTGGCGCAGTAGACGGCGGCGGTGGGCGAGACCTCGTACGCCCCGACGGAGGCGATGTTGACGATGTGCCCGCCGCCCCCAGCGCGCATCGCGGGCAGCGCGGCGGCGATGCCGTGCAGCACCCCGCGCACATTGACGTCGATCATCCGGTCCCACTCGTCGATCGTGAGCGCGTCCAGTGGCGCAAGCGGCATCACACCGGCGTTGTTGACGAGCACGTCCACCCGCCCGTAACGCTCGCGGGCGGCGCCGATGAAGGCGCGGACGTCGGCGGCGTCGGTGACGTCCAGGCGCCGGAAGGCCGCGGTGGCGCCCCGGGCGGTCAACTCCTCGGTCAGGGCGCCGAGCCGGTCGGTGCGCCGCGCGCCGAGCAGCAGGCGGTGCCCGTCGGCGGCGAGCCCGCGGGCGGTCGCCTCCCCGATCCCGCTGCTCGCGCCCGTGATCACGACGACCTTGGCCGCGCCGTCAGTGCCCGCTGCCGCCGTCGCCGGCGTTGTTCCCGTCGCGGTCGTCGTCGCTGTTCCTGTCATGCGTGGCTCCCCGGTCCATGGGTGGTGGTGTCTGCCCGGCCGAGTCTGGGCGGGCCGGGGTGCGCGGACCAGGATGAGCGCTGCCCGGGTGCGGGACACCCGGGCAAGCCCCGCTCAGAACGGCTTGGTGGGCAGGTACTTGCCGTCCAGGGTGATCACGGCGCGCTCCCCGCCCTCGGGGTCGGCGACCTTGCGCACGTCGAGCCGGAAGTTGATCGCGCTGATGATGCCGTCCCCGAACTGCTCGTGCACCAGCGCCTTCAGGGTGGTGCCGTACACCTGGAGCATTTCGTGGAAGCGGTAGATCGTGGGGTCGGTGGGGACACCGCCCGGGATCGAGCCACGGGTCGGGATGGTGGTCAGGAGCAGGGCCGCGTCGTCGTCGAGACCGAGCAGCGCGGCGACGGCGTCCGCCGACGCGGCGGGCAGCGGGTGCTGGCCGAGCACGGCCGCGGTGACGAAGGCGACGGAGAGGCCGGCGGCGTCGGCGATGTCCTGCCACGACAGGTCCCGCCGGATCTTGGCCTCGACGGCGGCGGTGGCCAGGGCCTGACGGGCGGTGGGGTCGAACTGGGCGTGCGTCATGGGTGACTCCTGTAGCGGGGGTGAAGTGGGGCAGGGGGTGGGGGAGTTCAGGCGTGCGGGCGGTCTGGGGCGGGGGCGCCGCCGGTCTCGATGTCGGTCACGTCGCCGGTGGGGATGTCGAAGACCCAGCCGCGCAGCGTGAGCCGCCGCTCGGCCAGGGCGCGCGCCACCGAGGGGTGCGTCCTGAGGTTCGCGAGCTGGGCCCGTACGTTGCCGCGCACCAGGGCCGCGAGGTCCGCGCCGTCCGCGTGGGCCGGCGAGGCGTCGGCGTACCGCAGCCAGGCGGCGATCGCGGGCAGGGCGCCGAGGTCGTGGCGCTCGGCGAGCGCGGTCATCGCGCCGCAGCCAAAGTGGCCGCAGAGCACGATGTCGCGGACGCCGAGCACGGCCACGGCGTACTCGATGCCCGCCGCCACGGCGTCGGGGCCCGGGGCGTACGCGGGCACCAGGTTCCCGGCGGTGCGCAGGACGAAGAGGTCGCCCGGCTCGCTGCGGGTGATCAGCTCGGGCACCACCCGGGCGTCCGAGCAGCCGATGAACAGCGTGCCCGGGCGGTGGGTGGTGGCGAGGCGGGCGAAGAGGTCCGCCTTCGCGGGAAAGACATCGCGCCGGAAACGCGCGACGCCCTCGGCGAGGTCGTGCATGGTCGCTCCTTTCGGGGGCCGCCAGCCGGTGTGGGTCGGAGAGAGGGGCTGACCTGTTCCACCCTGCACGAGCTGGACCTATAGCGTCCAAGACGCGTTTTCGCTATCAGCCATAGGTGTCATCTATAGTTGGCTCATGGCCCCGGAACTGCGGCATCTGCGCTATCTGCTCGCCGTCGCGGAGCACGGCAACTTCACCCGTGCCGCCGAAGAGCTGCGCGTCGCCCAGCCCACCCTGTCCCAGCAGATCAAGCAGCTGGAGCGCTCCGTCGGCGTCCAGCTCCTCGACCGCACCGGCCGCTCGGTGCGCCTGACGGACGCGGGCGAGACGTACGCGCACTACGCGCGGCGCGCGCTGCGTGACCTGGCGGCGGCCGAACGCGCGGTCCTGGACGTCGCCGACCTCGCGCGGGGCGCCCTGCGTCTCGCGGTGACCCCGACCTTCACCGCCTACCTCGTCGGCCCGCTCATCGCCGAACTGCACACCCGCCACCCCGGACTCACCCTGGACGTACGGGAGTCGGCCCAGGACCGGATCGAGGCGGGGCTGCTCGCCGACGAGTTCGACCTCGGCATCGCCTTCCACGGCCCGCACCTGCCGGGCATCGCCGCGACCGCGCTGTTCACCGAGACCCTGGGGCTCGTCGTCGGCCCGGGCGCCGCGCGGCGCGGCACCCTTGCCGCGCACGAGCTCGCCTCATGTCAACTGGCCCTGCTGAGCGGCGACTTCGCCACGCGCGGGCACATCGACGACTATCTGCGGCGCCACCGCGTCACGCCGTCTGTCGCCGTGGAGGCCAACTCGCTCCAGGCGCTCACCGAGATCGTCCGACGCACCCCGCTGGCCACGGTGCTGCCGGACGCGGTCACGCACGAGCACCCCCAGCTGACGCCCGTCGCCCTCCAGCCCCCGCTGCCCGCCCGCACCGTGACGCTGCTGCGGCGTGAGAGCGGCTATGCCAGCGCGGCCGCCCGGGAGTTCACCCGCCTCACCGGGGAGTTCGTCCGGGCCCGTGGCTACGCCCCCGCCTGACCGGACCCGGACCCGGACCCGGCGCGCGGACCCGGGTGCGGCGCGGCCCGCGCCACCGCTCCCGCGCGCGTACGGGGGCGCCCTCGCGGAGCGCGCAAATCCTTGCAGAAGGGCAATCCCCGGCCCCGGATTCTGCCCAAACCGTTGACCTGAACGTTCCCTGCCTCCTACGGTCACCTGCTCAGAAGCCCTTTCAGCCTTGCAGCAAGAACATGCAAGATCCCCACTGAGAGACCTCCCAGAGCCGCAGGAGGATCCGCCCCCATGCAACCCCCCAGCAGGCAACGCAGAACCGCGTCCGCCCTCGCCCTCATCACGGCCGCTGCCTCGGCCTTCCTGGCCGTGCCCGGCGCCCCCACCGCCGTCGCGTCGGCCCCCGGTGACCGGGACGTCACCGCCGAACTCTTCGAGTGGCGTTACGACTCGGTCGCCCAGGAGTGCGCCTCCACACTCGGCCCGGCCGGTTACGGCTACGTCGAGGTGTCGCCCGCCACCGAACACATCCAGGGCCCCCAGTGGTGGACCTCGTACCAGCCCGTCAGTTACAGGATCGCCGGGCGTCTCGGGGACCGCGCGTCCTTCCAGCACATGGTCGACACCTGCCACGCGGCCGGCGTGAAGGTCGTCGCCGACGCCGTCATCAACCACATGGCCGCGGGCTCCGGCACCGGCACCGGCGGGTCCGCGTACACCAAGTACGACTACCCGGGCATCTACCGCTCCGCCGACATGGACGACTGCACGAGCCCGGTCACCAACTACGCCGACCGCTGGAACGTGCAGCACTGCGAGCTGGTCGGGCTCGCCGACCTGGACACGGGTGAGCCCTACGTCCGCACCCGGATCGCCCAGTACCTCAACGACCTGCTCTCGCTCGGCGTGGACGGGCTGCGCATCGACGCCGCCAAACACATCGCGGCCGAGGACATCGGCGCCATCAAGTCCCAGCTCTCCCACCCGAACGTCTACCTCAAGCAGGAAGTGATCTACGGCGCGGGCGAGGCCGTCCAGCCCGCGGAGTACCTGGGCAACGGCGACGTGCAGGAGTTCCGGTACGGGCGCGACCTCAAGCGGGTCTTCACCGGCGAGAAGCTGGCGGAGCTGAAGAACCTCGGCGAGGCCTGGGGGTATGTGCCAAGCGCCCAGGCGGGCGTCTTCGTCGACAACTGGGACACCGAGCGCAATGGTTCCACCCTCAGCTACAAGGACGGCGCCGACTACACCCTCGCCCAGGTCTTCATGCTGGCCTGGCCCTACGGCTCGCCCGACGTCCACTCGGGGTATGAGTTCACCGACAACGACGCGGGGCCGCCCAACGGCGGTACGGTCAAGGCCTGTTACGCCGACGGCTGGAAGTGCCAGCACCGGTGGCCCCAGATCCAGAGCATGGTGGGCTTCCACAACACCGCGCGCGGCGAGGCCGTCACCAACTGGTGGGACGACGGCGCCAACCAGATCGCCTTCGGTCGCGGCGCCAAGGCGTACGTCGCCATCAACCACGAGTCCGCCGCCCTGACCCGCACCTTCCAGACCTCGCTGCCACCGGGCGACTACTGCGACGCGCAGAGCGGCAAGGGCGTCACGGTCGACTCCGGCGGGCGCTTCACCGCCACCCTCGCACCCGACACCGCGCTCGCGCTCCAGGTGAACTCCCGCACCTGCGGCGGCGGTTCGAGCACGGGCAGCGGCAGCACCGGCACCACCACCGCGTCCGGCGCCTCCTTCGCCGTCGACGCCACCACCGCCGTCGGCCAGAACATCTACGTCACCGGCGACCAGGGCGCGCTCGGCAACTGGAATCCGGCCTCGGCCCTCAAGCTCGACCCCGCGAGCTACCCCGTGTGGAAGCTCGACGTCGCGCTGCCGGCCGGCACGTCGTTCGCGTACAAGTACGTCCGCGAGGACGCGAACGGCCAGGTCACCTGGGAGAGCGGCGCCAACCGCACCGCGACCGTGGCCGCCGACGGGAAGGTGACGCTGAACGACACCTGGCGCACCTGACCCGCGCCCCGAGAACCGGGCCGCCCGGCGCCCCTCCCGTCCCGCCGGACGCCGGGCGGCCCGCCCCTGACCCTCTCCCGTGCCGATGACCCCGTCCCGTGCCGATGGCCCCGTCCTTCCCCCGTGCCGAGAACCCCGTCCGACCGAGGAGCACCCGGTGATCCCCCTGCGAAGAACGGCGGTCGCGCTCGCGGCCGCCCTGTGCGCGGCGCTCGTTCCCGCGCTGCCCGCGGCCGCCGCGCCGAAGCCGCCCGCGCCGCCCAGCGACGCCCGGCTGGCGGCCGAGCCGGCCCGGCACGACGCGACACGCGAGCAGTTCTACTTCGTGCTCCCCGACCGGTTCGCCAACGGCGACCCGGCCAACGACCGGGGCGGCCTTGCCGGTTCGCGGCTCGACACCGGGTACGACCCCACCGACAAGGGCTTCTACCAGGGCGGCGACCTCAAGGGCATCACGCAGAGACTCGACTACATCAAGGGCCTCGGCACCACCGCCATCTGGCTCGCCCCGATCTTCAAGAACAAACCCGTCCAGGGCACGGGCAAGGACGCCTCGGCCGGCTACCACGGCTACTGGATCACCGACTTCACCCAGGTCGACCCGCACTTCGGCACCAACGCCGACCTCACCCGGCTCATAGCCGCCGCCCACGCCAAGGACATGAAGGTCTTCTTCGACGTCATCACCAACCACACCGCCGACACCGTCTCCTACGCCGAGCGGCAGTCCGGCTACCGCCCCAAGGGCGCCTACCCCTACCTCGACACCAGCGGCCGCCCCTTCGACGACCGCGAGGGGATGCGGAAGGTCGACGCGAACTCCTTCCCCTACACGCCCGTCGTGAACGAGAAGAAGGTCCCCGACTGGCTGAACGACCCCACGATGTACCACAACCGGGGCGATTCCACCTTCGCGGGCGAGAGCGCCGAGTACGGCGACTTCTCCGGGCTCGACGACCTGTGGACCGAGCGGCCCGAGGTCGTCTCCGGCATGGAGAAGATCTACGAGAAGTGGGTCCACGACTTCGACGTGGACGGCTTCCGCATCGACACCGTCAAGAACGTCGACCTGGACTTCTGGACGCAGTGGGCGAGCGCGCTCGACGCGTACGCCAAGAAGCGCGGGCGGCCGGACTTCTTCATGTTCGGCGAGACCTACTCCGCCGACCCCGCCGTCACCTCGCCCTACGTCACCCGTGGCCGCCTGGACGCGACCCTGGACTTCCCCTTCCAGGACGCGGCCCGCCAGTACGCCTCCCAGGGCGCCCCGGCGGCCAAGCTCGCCTCGCTCTTCGCCGACGACTACCGCTACACCACCGACAAGGCCAACGCCTACGAGCAGGTCACCTTCCTCGGCAACCACGACATGGGGCGCATCGGCTCCTTCCTCAAGCAGGACCATCCCGGAGCGAGCGAGGAGGAACTGCTCCAACGCGACCGCCTGGCACAGGAGTTGATGTTCCTCAGCCGGGGCAACCCGGTCGTCTACTACGGCGACGAGCAGGGCTTCACGGGCGCCGGCGGCGACAAGGACGCCCGCCAGAGCATGTTCGCCTCCCGCGTCCCCGACTACCTGGCCGACGACGAGCTCGGAACCGACCGCACCCACGCCGCCGACTCCTACGACCCCACCCACCCGCTCTACCGCACCATCGCGGACCTCTCCCGCCTCACGAAGGCCAACCCGGCGCTGCGCGACGGCGTCCAGACCGAGCGGTATGCCAAGGACTCCGTCTACGCCTTCTCCCGCACCGACGCCAGGACACGCACCGAGTACGTGGTGGCCGTGAACAACGCGATGGGCGCGAAGAAGGTGAGCGTCCCGGTCGGCGCGGCCGATGCCGCCTACACGACGCTCTACGGCGGTTCGGGGGCGGTACGCAGCGGCTCGGACGCCACCGTCGAGGTGACCGTGCCCGCCCTGTCCGCACTGGTCCTCAAAGCCGCCGCCCCGCTGCCCGCGCCGGCCGTCAAGCCCTCGATCACGCTGAAGGCCCCCGCTCCCGGGGCCACCGGGACCGTCGAGGTGTCCGCCGACGTCAGCGGCGGACAGCTGGACCGGGTCGTCTTCGCCGCGCAGAGCGGCAACGGCGCCTGGCGCACCCTCGGCTCCGCCGACCACGCCCCCTACAAGGTCACCCAGTACCTGGACGTGGCCGCCGGAACTCCCGTGCGCTACAAGGCGGTTGTCGTCGACAGCCTGGGGCGGACCGCGAGCGCGAGCGCCGCGACGACGGCGGGGCAGGCGCCCGCGCCCGGCAAGCCGACGACGCAGGCGCGCGAGTACGCCGTCGTGCATTACAAGCGCCCGGCCGGCGACTACGACGGCTGGCAGCTCACGAGCGAGGGCCAAGGCGCCGGCTTCACCGGCCGCGACGCCTACGGCGCCTTCGCGTGGCTCAAGGTGCCCGAGGGCGCCTCGTCGCTGACGTACACGGTGGCCAAGGGCGAGTCCGCCGACGGACCCGCGCGCACCGTCGATCTCGCCGCCACCGGTGAGGTGTGGATCGCCCAGGGCAAGGACGGCCAGGCGGACCGGGCGCCCACCGGCGCCCGCCCGCCGCAGGACACCTCCAAGGTGGTGCTGCACTACCACCGGCCCGACGGCGACTACGACGGCTGGGGGCTGCACACCTGGACCGGCGCCGCCTCGCCCACCGACTGGGCCAGGCCCCTGATGCCGGCCGGCCGCGACGCCTACGGCGTGACCTTCGAGGTGCCGCTCGCCCAAAGCGCCACCACGCTCAGCTACATCCTGCACAAGGGCGACCAGAAGGACCTGCCCGACGACCGGTCCCTCGACCTCGCCACCTACGGCAACGAGGCCTGGCTGCTGGCGGGGCAGCCCACGTACCTGCTGCCGCAGGCCGGTTCGGGCGTCTCGCTCGACCTGACCAAGTCCACCGCGCAGTGGATCGACCGGAACACCGTGGTCTGGAAGGTCAAGGCGAGCGCCGCGACCAGCGAGCAGCTGGTGTACGCGCCCGGCGGCGGCATCGCCGTCAAGGACGGCGCGCTCTCCGACGAGGGCCACTGGCTGCGCCTGACACCGGCCGCCCTGAGCGACGCGCAGAAAACCAGGTTCCCGCAGCTCAAGGAGTACCCGGCCTTCACCGTCGACGCCCGCGACCGCTCCCGGGTCCGTCCCGCCCTGACCGGACAGCTCATCGCCACCCAGCGCGCCGCCGACGGGGCGCTCCTCGCGGCGACCGGCGTCCAGACCCAGGGCGTCCTCGACGACCTGTACGGCGCCGCAGCCCTCAAGGCGCGGCTCGGCCCGGTCTTCGCGCACGGCCGCCCCACGCTCTCCCTGTGGGCGCCGACCGCGCGCAAGGTCTCCCTCGAACTCGACGGACGCACCGTCGCGATGCGCCGCGACGACGCGTCCGGCGTCTGGTCGGTGACCGGGCCCGCGTCCTGGTCGGGCAAGCCCTACCGCTACGCCGTGACGGTGTGGGCGCCCAGCGTCCGGCGCGAGGTCACCAACCTGGTCACCGACCCCTACTCCACCGCCTTGACCACCGACTCCGCCCGCAGTCTCGTCGTGGACCTCGCCGATCCGTCGCTGGCCCCCAAGGGCTGGTCCACGCTGAGGAAGCCGGCCGCCGTGCCGCTGCGCGACGCGCGGATCCAGGAGCTCCAGATCCGCGACTTCTCCATCGCCGATCCCACCTCCCGCCATCCCGGCCAGTACCTGGCGTTCACCGACACCGCGTCCGACGGCATGAGACACCTGGCCCGGCTCGCGAAGGCGGGCACCTCCTATGTGCATCTGCTGCCGGCCTTCGACATCGCGGGCATCCCCGAGAAGAAGTCCGAACAGGCCGTTCCCGCCTGCGACTTGAAGGTGTACGCGCCCGACTCCGACGCGCAGCAGGCCTGCGTGGCGAAGGCGGCCGCCAAGGACGCGTACAACTGGGGCTACGACCCGCTGCACTACACCGTCCCCGAGGGCTCCTACGCGAGCGACCCCGACGGGACCCGCCGCACGGTGGAGTTCCGCCAGATGGTGCAGGGGCTCAACGGGGCGGGCCTGCGGACCGTGATGGACGTGGTCTACAACCACACCGCCGCGAGCGGACAGGCCGACAACTCCGTGCTCGACAAGATCGTGCCGGGCTACTACCAGCGTCTGATGGAGGACGGCGGCGTCGCCGACTCGACCTGCTGCGCCAACACCGCGCCCGAGAACGCCATGATGGCAAGCTCGTCGTGGACTCCGTGGTGACCTGGGCCAAGCAGTACAAGGTCGACGGCTTCCGCTTCGACCTCATGGGCCACCACCCCAAGGCCAACATCCTCGCCGTGCGTCAGGCCCTGGACGCGCTGACCCCCGCCAAGGACGGCGTGGACGGAAAGAAGATCATCCTGTACGGCGAGGGCTGGAACTTCGGCGAGGTCGCCGACGACGCCCGCTTCGTGCAGGCCACCCAGAAGAACATGGCGGGCACCGGCATCGCCACGTTCTCCGACCGGGCCCGCGACGCGGTGCGCGGTGGCAGTCCCTTCGACGCCGACCCCGGCGTGCAGGGCTTCGCCTCCGGGCTCTCCACCGACCCCAACTCCTCCCCGGCCAACGGCACCCCGGCCGAGCAGAAGGCCCGCCTCCTGCACTACCAGGACCTGATCAAGGTGGGCCTGAGCGGGGACCTCGCCGCGTACACCTTCACCGACAGCTCCGGGCGCACCGTCAAGGGCTCCGACGTCGACTACAACGGCGCCCCGGCCGGCTACGCGGCCGCGCCCGGCGACGCCCTCGCCTATGTGGACGCCCACGACAACGAAACGCTCTACGACGCCCTCGCGTACAAGCTCCCCGCGACGACCCCGGCCGCCGACCGTGCCCGCACGCAGGTCCTCGCGCTCGCGACCGCCGCGCTCTCGCAGGGGCCCGCGCTGTCCCAGGCCGGAAGCGACCTGCTGCGCTCCAAGTCGCTCGACCGCGACTCCTTCAACAGCGGCGACTGGTTCAACGCCCTGCACTGGGACTGCCGGGCCGGCAACGGGTTCGGCCGCGGGCTGCCCATGGCCGCCGCGAACCAGCCCAAGTGGCCTTACGCCGAGCCCCTGTTGACCAACCCGACGCTCAGCCCCGGCTGCGAGGGGATCGAGGGCACATCGGCGGCCTACCAGGACCTCCTGGCGATCCATGCCGAGGAGAGCGCGTTCGGTCTCGCCACCGCCGGGCAGGTGCAGTCGGCGCTCTCCTTCCCGCTGTCGGGGCCGGGCGAGACGCCGGGCGTGATCACCATGCGGCTCGGCCCGCTGGTCGTCGTCTTCAACGCCACGCCCCAAAGCCAGGAGCAGCGCGTCGCCGCCCTCGCCGGTACCGCCTACGCGCTGCATCCGCGCCAGGCGGCCGGGGCCGACCCGGTGGTGAGGACGGCCACTTACGATCAGGATGCGGGGAGCTTCACAGTCCCCGCGCGCACCGTAGCGGTCTTCAAGCAACGCTGAACCGATCATTCCAAGTCGCTCGACGAGTGATTTCGGTTGTTCCCCGCCGCGGGTTCCGTCCGGGACCGCACTGTGGTCCAGACTGTGCCCGTGGTGGGGAATCTTCCTGCGGAGAGCACGAGTTTCATCGGGCGGTCGGGCGAACTGGCCACCCTGGACGGCCTCCTCGAACGACACCGGCTGGTCACGGTCACCGGGCCCGGCGGCGTCGGCAAGTCCCGCCTCGCGCTGCGGGCCGCCCGGCAAAGCGAGCAGCGCTACCCCGACGGCGTCTGGTGGGTGGAGCTGTCGCCGCTGCGGGACCGCGACTTGCTCGCCGCCACCGTCGCCGACGCCTTCGACGTCACCGACCAGAGCCTGCGCACCGCCTGCGAAGCGCTCTGCGGCCGCCTCGCCGGCCAGCACGCCCTCCTGGTGCTCGACACCTGCGAGCACCTGATCAGCGCGTGCGGCCACCTCATCGGCGAACTGCTCCAGGCCTCACCCGGACTCACCGTGCTCGCCACGAGCCGCCAGCCGCTGGGCAGGCCGCAGGAGCGCGTCCTCCCGCTGGAGCCGCTGCCGGTCGCGGGCGCGGCGCTGACCCTGTTCAAGGAGCGCGCCGTCGAGGCCGTGCCCCACCTCAGCTTCGACGACCCGGCCCGCGCGGCCGCCGCCGCCGACGTCTGCCACCGCCTCGACGGCATCCCGCTGGCCCTGGAGCTCGCGGGCGCCCGGCTCAAGACGTGGACGGTCGAACAGCTCGCCACCCGGCTCGGTTCCCGCTTCGACGTGCTCGCCGACACCGGGGTCGCCGCCCTGCCCCGCCACCAGACGCTGCGGACGGCCATCGGCTGGAGCCACGAGCTGTGCGAGCCCCTGGAGCGGCTGCTGTGGGCCCGGCTCTCCGTGTTCGCCGGCGGCTTCGACCTCGCCGCCGCCCAGGAGATCGGGGCGGGCGGCCCGCTGCCCGCGTGCGCCGTCGAGCAGGTCCTCGCCGGCCTCGTCGACAAGTCGGTGGTGCGCACCCGCCTCGCACCCTCGGGCCGCCTCAGCCACCGCATGCTGGACACCATCCGCGAGTACGGACTGCGCTGGCTCGACGAGCTCGGCGAGAGCCACGAGGCGGCCGACCGGCACGCCCGGCGCCTGCGGCGCGTCGCCCGCGAGGCGGAAGCGGCCTGGATGGGCCCGGGCCAGCTCGACGGGCACCGGCGCCTGGAAGCCGAACACGCCGACCTGCGCACCGCGCTCGAACACCTCCTGGCCACCGACCCCGAGGCCGCCCTCGACATGGCGGGCTCCCTCTGGTTCGTCTGGTTCTGCTGCGGCCGGGTGCGCGAGGGCCGAGGCTACCTCCAGCGCGCCCTCGACGGCTGCCCGGGGCCGGGGCCCCACCGCGCGGCCGCCGTCTGGGCGCTCGGCATGTGCGCCTTCCTCCAGGGCGACTTCGTCATCTCCCAACGCCTGGGCGAAGAGGCGTCCCGGGCCGCCCGCGACCCCGAACAGCGCCTGCGGGCGGCCTACTTGTACGGCGGCAGCGTCCTGATGCCGGGCGACCCGGAACGGGCCCTGGACATCCTCGACGCCGCCCTCGCCCAGGACACCGGGTTCTCGCCGGGCCGCGCCCTGTGCGCGCTCGCCCGGATCTACGCCCTCACCAACCTGGAGCGCCACACCGAGGCGTCCGCCGAGGCCGTCCGGCTGCGTGACGAGTGCGCGGCGCGGGACGAACGCTGGATGCGCGCGTACGCCGACTACATGCTGGCCGCCGGCGCGCTCGCGCTCGGCCGGCCCGCCGAGGCCGCCGCCCACGCCCGCGCCATGCTCGCCGGCAAACGCCTCCTGCACGACCGCTTCGGCATCGCGATGGGCCTCGACCTGCTGGCCTGCGCGGTCGCCGCCCAGGGCGAGAGCGAGGACGGCGCGCTGCTGCTCGGCGTGGGCCAGGAGTGCTGGCGCACGGTGGGCAGGGCGCAGATGGGCGCGCCCGAACTGCGGGCCGTACGCCGCCAGGGCGAGCGCCGGGCGCGCGCGGCGCTGGGCGACGGGGCGTACGACTCCGCCTTCGGCCGGGGGGTCGCCACGGGCCTGGACGACGCGCTGTCCCTCGCCCTCAAGGGGCCGCGCCGACAAGGGGGTTGAGCCCGGTTCGCCGCGACGGGGGCGATGCGGGTGCCCCTCCGGGGGCACGGGGAACTGCGCGGGGGGCCCAGCCCAGCACGGTCCGCAGGCGACAGCCGAACCACTGGGGCTTCGCCCCGGCCCGGGAGTCGCCCCGGCCCGCTCCGGCATGATCGTCCTGCGGCATGATCGTCCCATGACGTCCGAACCAGCGCTCGCCCTCGCCCTCGCCGACGAATCCGATCTGCCCGCGCTCACCGCGCTCTACGACGGGGCCGCGCGCTGGATGCGGGAGCGGGGCATCGACCAGTGGCAGCCCGGTGGCAAGGACGCCGCGCACTTCCGGCTGCGGATGTGGGAGGGCGAGGTGTGGCTCGCCCGCGCCGGCTCCGCCGTCGTCGGCGCCTGCGAACTGTGGTGGCGCGACGAGCCGGCCTGGGGCGAGCAGCCGCCGGTGGCCGGCTATGTGCACCGTCTGATGGTGGACCGCGCCACCGCGCCGCGCGGCACCGGTCGCGCCCTGCTCGCCCACGCGGAACGGCGCGTGGCCGATGCCGGACGGGCGCTGTGCCGCCTGGACTGCCGCTCGGACAACGCGGCGCTGGTCCGCTACTACGAGGGTGCGGGGTATGTGGTGGTCGGCGAGCAGGCCTCCAAGACGGACGGCGGGGGCAGCCCGTACGCGGTAACCCTGCTGGAGAAGCCCCTCCCCACCCCCTGAGACCCCGCCGGGCCACCCGGGCCGAGGGGATCTCGGCTGGGCCCCTGCCAAGGGAAACTCCGGCAGGGGCGCGGGCGCCGGACGGGCTGAGGACGCCTCGACCGCGCACCCCGCCAAGGGCAACCCCGGACAGGGGCGCGGGCGCCGGACGGGCTGAGCGGGGTCTCGGCTGGGCGGCCCGGCAAGGGCGACCCCGGTAGGGGCGCGGGGAACTGCGCGGGTGACCCAGCACGGTCCGCAGATGACAGCCGAGCCGCTGGGGCTTCGCCCCCGACCCCGGGAGCCGCCCCGCCCCGCCCCTTCCCGAAACCCTCCGGGGGTGAAAGCCGGGCCGAGCCCTCCGGGGCTCCGCCCCGCACCCCGTTTCGCGCCTGAAGGGCGCTCGTCCTCAATCGCCGGACGGGCTGAGGATGCCTCGGCCGGGCGCCCCGCCAAGGGCGACCCCGACAGGGGCGCGGGGAACTGCGCGGGTGACCCAGCACGGTCCGCAGGTCCTCGCGCCCCCACGGGGCCCGCGCCGGCTAAGTCAGCCCGTCCGGCACGTGAGGACGGGCGGGGTGGCGCCGGGGAGCAGGGCGGTCAGGCGTGTCAGCAGCTCGGCGAACGGGCCGTCCGCCGGCTCCGCCGCCAGCATCCGCAGCATGATCGCCGCCATCTCCTCGTCATGGGCCGCACTCACCGCCGCCAGCGCCGCGAAGTCGTGCACCAGCTGCAACTCCAGCTCGCCACGCGGAATGCGCCGCCCGTCCAGCCAGATCAGCGCCGTCGACTCGGCGAGCGAGACCCACGACCGTACGACCAAATCGAGCCGCGCGGGCGGCTGTTGGACACCCAGGTGCGCCAGGATCTGGAGCCGCGCGGCGTCACGCACCTCGTCGATCATGGCGTTAGCGGTGGACGAGCCGACGGCCGGGCCGCCCCGCATCAGGGCGGAGAAACCGGGCCCGTGCTCCTCGACGAAGTCGAAGAACCGCCCCATCACCCGCAGCAACCGGGCCCCCAGCGGCCCCTCTTGGGGCTCCACGAAGCGGTCCGCGAGCTCGTCCGCCGCCCGGCGCAGCGCCGCCTCGTACAGGCTCTGCTTGCCGGGGAAGTAGTGGTACACCAGCGGCCGCGAGATCCCCGCGGCCGCCGCTATCTCGTCGATGGACACATCGTCGGGCGAGCGGTGGCTGAACAGGTCGAGGGCGACCTGGATCAACTGCTGCCTGCGCTCCTCGACGCCCATCCTGCGCCGTACCCCGGTCGTCATGCGAACAGAGTACCTATAGGTCGAGCACCAGCCTCCCGCCGCGCGACCTCGATACGCAGACCAGCAGGGAATCCTCGCGCTCCGCGTCCGTCAGGAGCTCGTCGCGGTGGTCCATCTCGCCCTCGATGACGCGCTGTTGGCACGTTCCGCAGAAGCCCTGCTCGCAGGAGTAGGAGATGCCAGGCACCTCGGCGCGCAGCACCGACAGCAGCGTCCGGTCGGCCGGGACGGCCAGCGTGCGGCCCGAGCGGCGCAGTTCGACCTCGAACCCGGCGCCCATCGAGGCCGCGCCGGGCGCGAACCGCTCCAGGTGCGGGGGCCGCCCCGGCCCGAGCACCGCGACGACCGCGTCCATCAACGGTTCGGGTCCGCAGCAGTAGACGGCCGCGTCGGCTGGGCAGGCGGCGAGGAACGCGGCGAGGTCGGGCCGCCCGGATTCGTCCTCGGCGACGACACTGACCCGCGCGCCGAACGCCTCGATCTCGTCGAGGAAGGGCATGGCCGCCCGCGACCGCCCCCCGTACAGCAGCCGCCACGGCACGCCTGCGGCCTCAACTGCCCTGATCATGGGCAGGACGGGCGTGATCCCGATGCCGCCCGCGACGAACACGTACGAGTCGGAGGCCACCAGCGGGAAGCGGTTGCGGGGCCCGCGCACGGAGAGCTCGACCGCCTCCTTGAGCTGTTCGTGCACCTCGCGCGAGCCGCCCCTGCCGTCCGCGATGAGCCGGGTGGCGATGGTGTAGGAGGCGCGGTCGGCGGGATCGCCGCAGAGCGAGTACTGCCGTACGAGACCGGAGGGCAGCACCAGGTCGAGGTGGGCGCCGGGCTCCCAGGCGGGCAGCTCGGCCCCGTCGAGCGCTTCGAGGCGCAGCCGTACGACGCCTTCGGCGGGTTCGGTCCGCTCGGTGACCGTCAGCCGCAGGGCGACGGTGGAGCGACGGGCGCCGTGCCCCGATATGGGGTGCTCAAGGGCGGGCAGCGGCCACAGCGGGGAGGCGCCTATGCGGCGGCGCAGGGCGCGCCGGGTGAGCAGCGCGGCCCCGGCGGCCAGGGCGAGGGTGGTGGCACGGCGCATGTCAGCGGCCTCCGTTGGCGCCGGGGGACGCGGCGAGATACGCCAGGGCCTGCGCCGTACTGCCCTCCTGCGAGGGGTGGTAGGCGCGGCTCAGATAGCGCGGTATGGACTTCAGCATCGCGGGCGTGGACGGCAGCATCCCGCTCCTGCCCGCGCGGTAGAACCGGCCCAGGCTCGCCCGGCCCGTGCCCGGCGTCGGGTCGTGGTCCATGAAGAAGCGGGCGCCGCGCTGCCACAGGAAGGCGAGCGCGGCGAACGCGGTCGCCCAGGTCCGCACCCGGCGCCGGTAGCCGCCGTCGACGTGCTGGAACAGCTCGAAGGCGACCGAGCGGTGCTCGACCTCCTCGGCGCCGTGCCAGCGCAGCAGGTCCAGCATCATCGGGTCGGCGCCGCGTTCGTCCAGCGCCTGGGCGTTGAGGATCCAGTTGCCGAGGAAGGCGGTGTAGTGCTCGATCGCCGCGATCGTGGCGACCCGCTCCATCAGCCACCACTTCCGTGCCCGGCCCGGCGGCAGCGTGCGGTCCCCGAGCAGCTTCTCGAACAGCCAGTCCACCTGCGCGGTGTAGGGCGTCGGGTCCAGGCCGAGCTTCTTGAGGTGGGGGAGTACGTCGTCGTGCGCGGCGGAGTGCATCGCCTCCTGGCCGATGAACCCGATGACGTCCTCGCGCAGCCGGTCGTCCGTGATGTACGGCAGGACCTGCTTGTAGACGTGCACGAACCAGCGCTCACCGGCGGGGAGCAGCAGGTGCAGCACGTTGATGGTGTGGCCGGTGAACGGGTCGCCGGGTATCCAGTGCAGGGGCGTGCCGTCCCAGGCGAACGAGACGGCGCGGGCCTTGAGCTCGATGCGCTCCTCCGCGACCGGAGCGGGCTGCGGCGTATTAGACATGGCGTCAATGTACTGATGGGTACGCCGCGGCGACAGGGGTCGGGACCGGTTTGTTGCGCTGCGGCGCGTGAGGGCCGGGGGCGGCCCGGGGGAAGGGGGAGGTGCGGCCGGGCGGTCGCGGCAGCCGGGGAGCGAGCGAGGCCGCCTGGCACCCGACCCCCGGAAGCCGGCCCCGGCCGTTCCAGGGTCGCGGGCTTGGTCGCTCAGAGGTTGCGGGTCCGGGCGTTCCACGGTTGCGGGTCCGGCCGCTCCGAAGCTGCGGCCCCCGGCCGCTCGGAGGTTGCGGGGTCCCGGGCGCTCCAGGGTCGCGTGGCCCCGCCGCTCCAAGGTCGCGGCCCCCGCCGCCCCAAGGTCGCGGCCCCCCGCCGTCGGCGATCAGCGCAGGGTCGCGATCGGACTCCCGTCGGACAGTCGTCCGTTGAGTTCGGCGCGTGCGCCTTCCTTCGCGCGGACGGCCAGCAGGTTGCCCCGCTCGTTCGCGGTCATTCCGCCCGTCAGCGCCACCGACGCCACCTGCTCACTGCCCGCCGCCAGCACGAACCACGTGCCGCCGCGCGACTTCCACAACACCCCCGCGAGCACCCGCGCCTCACGCTGCCCGCAGGCCGCCGAGTTCTCCGCGCGGGCCGCGATCGCGCCGGGTGCGAGCCGGGTCGAGGGCGCCTGGAACTGCGCGAACACCCGGCTGCCCGCGCCCCGCCAGGTCTCCGCGCGCGTACAGATCCACGAGGCGGCGCCGTTGTTCTCGGGCAGCGCCTGCTGGGCGAACTGCCAGTCGTTCACCGAACGCACCCCGTGCGAGCGGACGGTCGGCAGCAGGCAGGCGGTCCGCGCCCAGCCCTCGCGCGCGGCGCGGTCCCCGACGTCGTGGGGGCTGGACGGCGGCCCCCACGTCAGCCGGGCCGGCGCGAGCTCCCCGAGGTCGGTCACGAGCCGCACCCCGCTGTCGTCACGGAACTCAAGCGCCTCCCAGGACGTGCACTGGCGGGGCTGCGCGGGGAAGATGACCGGGTCGCTCACCCCGTCCTTGTCCCGGTGCAGCGGCCGCGCCCCCGCGCCCGGCGTGAGCAGATCGCGTACGGAGGCCTCGCGCACCCAGGGCGCCGTCAGATAGCGCACATTGCCGTCGGTCCTGCCCACCACGAGCGCGCTCGCGGAGGCCGCGTCCGCCGCGTCCACCCGCGCGAAGTCGAGCGCGGCGCCGGCCGTGCCCTGGCGTGGCTCGGCATAGCGGGCCACCCGCAGCCCGTCGTAGAACAGCACCACCCTGGCCCGGTCCACATCGCCCGCGAACAGCAGCTGGGGCGCGCCCATCGGCGGGCCGGACGGGGTGCCGGGCGTCGCCGACACCTGGACCGCCGCGCCCGGCCGCGCCCACACCGCGAGCGCCCGCCGCAACAGCCCCGTGTCGGCGGTGAGATCGCCCCGGGCCGGCCAGACGGAGAAGTCCGTACGGGTCGCGGTCGTCCACGCCGTGGGCTCGACCCGCAGCAGGTGCCCGGGGTCGAGCGCGGCCCGGGCCGCCGGGTTCTGCGCGTAGGCCGGCGCGGCAGGACCGTCGGGCCCCCAGCCGTCGCCCGGAAGCCCGACCAGCGCCCCGCACACCACGAGCGCGGCGACGGCGGCGAGCGCGGCCTTGCCGTGCTGGCGGCGGCGCATCAGGTCGGTGGGGCGCGCCTGGAGCGAGCAGGGGTCGAACTCGGCGGATTCGAGCAGCCCGGCCGGCGTCTCGGTGGCGACGGCCTCGGCCAGTGCCAGGCGCGCCTCGGTGACCCCGGCCGAGGCCAGCTCCGCGCACACCTCCTCGTCCCCGAGCCGTTCGAGGCCGCGCAGCACACAGGCCGCGCGCGCGGGCCCGGACAGCGCCGAGAGGCGCTGGTCGAGGGCGAGTTCGTCGGCGCCGCCCGAGCGCGGGAACAGCCGCAGGCCCCAGACCTGGGGCAGCAGCGGGGGGAACTGCGCCCGCTTGGGCCAGGCCCTGCGCCGCAGCGGGAGCCCCGCTTCGAGGGCCTGGCGCACCACCCGCCGCCGCACATACGCATACCCCGGCCCGCCGCCCGCGTCGGCCCGCCGCGCCGCCGGGATCAGCCCCTCGCCCGCGCCGTCACCGCGGCCGCCGCGGCCGCGCGGCAGGGAGCGCTGCACGATCGCGTGCGCGGTCAGCACCCGGCGGTTGCGCCCGAGGGAGGGCGGCAGTACGAGATAGGCGAGCCGCACCAGGCGTGGGTAGTGCTCGACGAGCGCGGCCTCGGCCTGCTCGACGCCGACGGAGGGGGCGGGTGGGTTGAGGATGTCCTGCTCTGGGGCCACGTTCAGCAAAACGAGCGAATGTGGAGATGGTCACCCCGGGCCCCAACGGGCCCCTCCTTCAGGCGAGTTGACGCCCGGCCGGGCCGATCACGCGATGAGCCGTTCGCGCAGCCGGGCGACCGCGTCGTCGGACACCCCCAGCCCGTCGCGGACGTACGTCTCCATCGAGCCGTACTCCGTGGCGACCTGGTCGAGGGCCGCCGCCAGATACGCGGGCACCACCCCGATGACGGCCAGCGCGATCTCGGGGTCGCCGCCCTGCGCGACGAAGCCCTCGACGAGCGGCGCGAACGCCTGGCGCACCGCCGGGTTGACCGACAGGTACTCCCGCTCGATCGTCGCCTCGTCCGCGCCGAGCAGCGCGAGGATCACCGACGCGCCCCAGCCCGTACGGTCCTTGCCCGCCGTGCAGTGGAACAGCAGCGGGCCCGCGTCGTCGGCGGCCAGCTCCGTCAGGAGGGTGCGGTAGGCGGCGCGCGCCGAGCCGGAGGAGACCAGCGAGCGGTAGGTGTCGGCGAACAGCGTCTGCGCCCGGCCGCCGCCGAGGTGCTTCTCGGCGAGCGCCGGGTCGGCCAGGACGTGCTTGAGCTGCGCGGCGGCGGGCGCGCCCGATGCGGAGATCTTGTCCGCGAGCGCGTCGGCGACCAGCAGCCGCGCCCCGGCCGGCACCCGGTCGGGATGGTCGGCGCGCTCGGCGGCGGTGCGCAGGTCCACGATCGTCCGTACGCCGAGCGCGGCCACCGCCGGGTCGGCGCCCGCGTCCATGCGGTCGAGCTGGCCGGCGCGGAGGACCAGACCGGTGCGGACCGTGTGGCCGCCGGAGAGCGGGGTGGAGCCGAGGTCGCGCAGGTTGGCGACGGTGGTGGCGGGGATCGCGATCATGGGCGGGCGGCTCCTGAGCAGGGGAAATCTACCGGTTTCGAACCGAACGGTAGTCCACGGCCGCCGCGAGCCCGAGGCCGAGGCCCAGTGCCGTCAGGTGTCCCGCGTCGGTGAAGGTGCGCCCCGGCCGCAGCACGGGCCGCGCGGTGAGCGCGAGCAGGGCGAGGCGGGCGCCGCCGCGCACCGGGCCGCGCGGAAGGGCCGAGGTGAGCGCGCCGAGGAGCGCGTAGAGGCCGTAGCTGGGGCCCACGTCCACGGCGCGCCGGACGGCGGGCGAGGGGCGGCTCGCGCGCAGCCCCCCGTACACCAGGAGCGTCGCGCCCACGTGGCCGAGCAGGAAGACGCCGGCCGCCCACCAGGCGCCCCGCGCGTACTCGGCGTATCCGAGGACGGCGACCAGGAGCAGCGCGTACGGCAGCTCCATCGGCTCCTCGACGAACAGCGCGCTGGTGGCGAGCGTCGACCAGCGCCCGGCGGACAGGTTGTCGACGTTGGTGGAGCACGAGCGCAGCAGGTCCTGGCGGTCCGCCGCCGGCAGCAGGCGGCGGGAGGCGTTCGCGATGAGCTGGACGCCGCCGACGTAGGCCGGCGCGAGGATGGGTACACGCATGCGTCCATGATCGGCCATCGGCGGCCGGCGCGTGCGGCCACCCGGGCACTGTTGCCAACTCCCCTTGTTTTTACGGGAGTTGGGTGCAGGATGGGGTGATGCGCAATGAAGCACGAGTGGTCCTTGGGGTGGTGGTGGCCGCCGTCGTGATGAGCGGCTGTGGTACGTCGTCGGCGCCGCACGAGCCGGAGCCCGCGACCGGCACCCTGGAGCAGCTGGCCGCGCGGGCCGCCTGCCACCCGGTCCTGTCCACCGATTCGGCGGAGCTGCGCCAGGCCAACTGCGCCACCGGGTACGGCCGTTACGTGCTCGCCACCTTCGCCACCGACCGGGGCCAGCGCGAATGGATCAACGAGGCGAAGGACTACGGCGGGGTCTATCTGGTCGGGCGCAGGTGGGTGGCGGTCGGCGATCCCTCGGTGGTCACGGCACTGCGCGGCCGGCTCGGTGGCAGTGTCGAGACCGGGGACGTGCATTCCGGGCACAATTGACACTGACCGGCCCGGCCGCGCCGCGGCAGGTGCCTCTTTCGCGCTCGCGCGCAAGATGTCAGGCGCAGGCGCGCCCCGTGTTGATGCAGTTCACCACCTTCCCCATCAGCTGATCGCTGAAGACGTCGATGAAGTCACCGTGATCGGTGACCGGCTTGTGCAGCTGCTCGGGAAACGAGTCCACGGCGAAGGCGCCGGCCTTGGCGGGCACGTCGTAGACGATGCGCTGCACGAGTTGGGGGATCGCCTTGAATCCGGCGGGACAGGCGCCCCGCTTGTCGGCGAAGGCCACATGGGTGCGGTGGTTGGCGCTGTCGGTGTCGCGCCCGTCCCAGCAGCTCTGGAACTTGAGGGTGCGCACCACCTTGCTGCCCTGCGGACACAGCGGATACTTGTCCTTGAGCCGGCGGTTCTCGAAGCCGGTGCAGCTCCAGGAGGCATTGGCGTTGGCATTGCCATTGGTGAACGCCTTGGCGTCGCCCGTGATGATCCGCAGGAAGCGCGGCATCGCGGTGACCTTGCTCACCGGGGATCCGGCATAGGTGATCGTGGCCTGCGCCGGGGTCTGGATCTTCCCGACGTTGCGGTCCTTGCCGCCGCCGTCGGCCCGCGCGTCGGCGTCGTTGCCCTGGTTCAGGACCCGCACGACCGGCCAGTAGTAGGTGGACCTGTCGCCCTGGTCACGGCAGCTGGTGGCGCCCCTTGCGAGGTCGGCGTCGCTGGAGAACGCGTCGGTCGCCTGGTTGCCGACGTAGTCGTGGGTGTGGTGGGCGCCATTGCTCACACCCGGCGCGACGATCACGTTGTCGGGGTTGCGCTTGGCGTTCTCGTTGCGCCCGCAGTCGCTGGTGAAGGTGCCGGTCGAGGCGGCGCGGCCGGGCGCGGGCGCGGAGGTGTCGGGCCGCACCGAGCGGATGTCGACGAAGTCGCTCCGCGCGGGGCCCGAGGCGGCGAGGGCGGGCGCCGGGCCGGGACGGGTGTCGTCGGCCCGCATCGTGCAGGCGGCAAGACCCCGGTCCTTGAGGGCCGGCTCTCCAGTGGTGTCGGCGATCTGCCCGATGGAAGCGGTCCGCTGCTTCTTGAGCGGGGCGAGCACCATGCTGTCCGCGAGAGAGGGATCGCGCTGGATCCGGTCCTGGTTGTCGGCGAACGTCGTGTACGCGTCGGTGATCTGCGTGTCCAGGGCCGCGAGCTGGCGGCCCACGCGGGACTTGGCCGTCTCGGGCACCGTGGCCAGCGCCTCGCCGACGTCGGGGCAGTCGATGGTCGACACCATCCTCATCTGCGCCATGCCGGACCCGGACCCGGAGCCTGAGCCGCCCGGGGGGCCGCTCTCGCTGGCGGATGCGTAGACATTGACCGCGGCGAGCCCACCACCGCCCAGCAGGAGGGCGGCGGCGGCCAGCATCATCCGGCGGGGGAGGGCCGGACGTTTTCGGGATGAGCGTGCGATGCGTCCCATGGAACTCCTTCGCTCGAAGCGCGCAGTTCCATACGGATGTGAGGCGTGGGGCGTTCAACGCCTCAGGAGATCCAGGGGAGTTGGGCCGCCGCCGGCGTCAGCGCGCCCGCTTCACCGCCCGCAGCACCACGAACTTCGGGTCGGACGCGACCAGTTCGCAGGTGCCGAACATGCGGCGCAGCTTCTCGTGGTAGCCCAGATGGCGGTTGCCCACCACCCACAGCTCACCGCCGTCGCGCAGCGCGGTGCGGGCGTCGGCGAACATGCGCGTGGAGGTGCGGTCCGTCGTGGTCTGGTGGGTGTGGAAGGGCGGGTTGTTCAGGACCAGGTCGGCCGTGCCCGGCTCGAACGCGGCGAGCCCGTCACCGAGATGGAAGTCGGCCTCCCGCGCGGACCCCGCGCACATCCGGAACGTGGCCTCGGCCGACGCCATGGCGGGATGCGACTCGTCGGCGAAGGTGACGTGCGCCTCGGGGTTGGCGAGCGCCGCCGCCGTCCCCACGATGCCGTTGCCGCAGCCCAGGTCCACCACCCGGTCGGGGCCCGTGCGCTCGGGCAGGTGCTGGAGCAGGAAGCGGGTGCCGATGTCGAGGCGGTCGGCGCAGAACACCCCGGCGTGATTGGTCACCGCGAGCCCGGAGGCGGGGCCGATGCCCAGCTCGAGGGAGTACGTCAAGGGCCAGGGGTTGCGGGGCCTGGTGAGCTCCGGATCCGGCGTGGTGAAGATCAGCCGGGCCTTCTTCTCGGCCAGCGAGGTCTTCGTCGGGCCCAGGATCCGCTCGAACAGGCTCAGCGTCGAGGTGTGGATCTCCTTGACCATGCCGGTGCCGAGCACGACCGTACCGGCGTGCACCGAGGGCGCGATCCGGTGCAGCTGGTCCTCCAGGAGGCCCAGGCTCTTGGGTACGCGGACGAGCAGCACGTCGACCCGCCCGGGCACCTCGTCCCGGGTCGAAAGCAGCGTCACGGAATCCGGCGCGAAGCCGGCCCGTGCCACATTGGCGCGGGTCGCCTCCTGCGCCAGGAAGGAGTCGCTGATCTGGGCCGGACGGTGCGCGGCCAGCGCCGTCGTGAGCGCGCCCCAGCGGTCGCCGATGACGACGACACTCCCCGCCGGGTCCACGCCCCCGGTCTCGGCGAGGTGGCGCAGCAGATACTCGTCGGCGGCGTCCCAGGCCCGCAGCGGGTCGCGGGGGTCTTCGGGGAATCGGGTCAGGTCGTGCTCGCCCCAGGGCGTGATCATGCGGTTCATTGTGTGCCAGGCTAACCCGGAACGCCCCCGGGGCTCCGCCGCCCGGGCCCGGCTCAGCCCCGGTCGAGATGGGCGAGCACCGCGAGCACCCTGCGGTTGTCGTCGTCGGAGACCGGCAGGCCCAGCTTCGCGAAGATGTTGGAGGTGTGTTTGGCGACGGCCCGCTCGGTGACCACGAGGCGTTCGGCTATCGCCGTGTTCGAGCGGCCCTGCGCCATCAGCTCCATGACCTCGCGCTCGCGCGGCGTGAGCATCCCGAGCGGCCGGTCGCGCTCGCGGCGTGCCAGCAGCTGCTGGATCACCTGCGGGTCCATCGCGGTGCCGCCGCCCGCCACCCGGCGCACCGCGTCGATGAACTGCTCCGCGTCGAACACCCGGTCCTTGAGCAGGTAGCCCACCCCGCCGGTGCCGTCGGCCAGGAGCTCGCGCGCGTACAGCTGCTCCACGTGCTGGGACAGGACGAGCACCGGCAGGCCGGGCCGGGCGCGGCGGGCGGCGAGCGCGCACTGGAGGCCTTCGTCGGTGCCCGAGGGCGGCAGCCGCACATCGACGATCGCGACGTCCGGCGTGAGCTCGTCGAGGGCCGAGGTCAGCTCCGGCCCGCTCGCCACGGCGGCAAGGATCTCAAAACCGAAGGCCTCCAGCATCCGGACGAGACCGTCGCGCAGCAGGAACAGGTCTTCGGCTAGGACAACGCGCACGGGATCTCCATCGTCACCACGGTGGGACCGCCGACGGGACTGCTGACGGCCAGGACGCCGTCGAAGGTACCGAGCCGCCGCTCCACCCCGCTCAGGCCGCCGCCCGCCCCGGCCTTCGCGCCGCCCCCGCCATTGTCACCGACCAGCACCCGCAGCGCGCCCCTGCCGTACGACACATCGACCCACAGCCGGCCGGCCCCCGCGTGCTTGACGGCGTTGGTCAGCAGCTCGCTGACCGCGAAGTACGCCGCCGACTCCACCGGCGCCTCGGCGCGCGCGCCGTGCGGCACATCCACCGTCACCTCGGTCGGCACCGGCAGGCGCAGCGCGAGCGCCCGTACCGCGTCGGGCAGTCCGCGCTCGGCGAGCACCGGCGGGTGGATGCCGCGCACCAGGTCGCGCAGCTCGGTCAGGGCCTCGGCGGAGGCGGCACGGGCCGTGGCGACCAGGCGCTTGGCCCGCTGAGGGTCCCGGTCGATGAGCGCTTCCACGGCGCCCAGGTCCATGCCCATGGCGACCAGGCGGGCCTGCGCCCCGTCGTGCAAGTCCCGCTCGATGCGGCGCAGTTCGGCCGCCGAGGCGTCCACGGCGTCGTGCCGCGTCTCGGTCAGGCGGTCCACGCGCCGCTCCAGTTCCCTCTCGCGGGAGGGGGCGAGCAGCGCGCGGGTGAGCCGGAAGTGGCCGCGCAGCAGGGCCGGTCCGACGAACACGCCGAGCACGCAGATCGCGGTTCCGAGCGCCGCCGCCGCGTAACCGCTCGCGCGGTCGGTGACGTGCACGAACAGGAACCAGACGCCGCCCGCGCCGGCGAGCGGCCGCCAGGCGCCGAGCGCGATGACCCAGCCGTACACCACGTACAGGAGCAGGACGGCCGGCAGGATCGCGGTGAGGAACCCGGCCGTCATGTCGGCGAGCAGCCAGAGCAGGGCGCGCCAGGTGGCGCCGGAGCGCAGGAGCGCGGCACACCGCAGGACCGGGCCCGCGAGGCCCGGGCGGGCCGGTGCGGCCGGGCGGGGCGGCGGGATCCGTACGCCGCTCCAGCGCAGGGCCAGGTTCCTGCGGCGCTCGGCGTGGGCCCGCACGCCCCCGAGGGCCCACGGGAGGGCGAACACGCCGACGCCGGCCGGTATGAGGGCGATCGCGACGACGCTCAGGGTGAACAGCAGGAGCGACCCCACCAGCGCGGCCGGTGCGAGCGCGAGCCCCCGCACCCCCGCCGAGAACGCGTCCCGTGCCTTGCTCGCCGCCATCGTTGCCCCGTTTCCCTGGTGCCGCTGGTCCGGCCCCCAGTGTCGCCGCATGCCGCGGCGCGGGTCACGGGGTTTCGCCCCCGTCCGCACGGTGGTGCCGGCACCACCGTGCGGACGGGGGCTCGGGCGGGGCGCCGATCAGGGCGCGTACTTGTACCCCACGCGCCGCACCGTCTGGATCGCCCCCCGGTGCTCGGCGCCCAGCTTGCGCCGCAGCCGCGCCACGTGGACGTCCACGGTGCGGCCGTCGCCGACGTGCCCGTAGCCCCACACGGTGCTCACCAGCTGGTCGCGGGTGTGCACCCGGTGGGGGTGCGCCACGAAGTGGGCCAGGAGCTCGAACTCCAGGTAGGTGAGGTCGAGTTGGCGGCCGTCCACCTCGGCGGTGCGGCGCGCGGAGTCGATGCGTACGAGCGCGTCACCGCCCGCGGCGGAGGGCCCGGCCGGCGCCGGCGTCAGGGGCTCGGGCGCCGTGGTGAGCACCGGGGCCCGCTGGTCGGCGGGGACGAGCACGAGGTAGCCCACCATCGGCGGGCGGCCCGGCAGCGCGGGCAGGGAGTGCTGGGGCGCGGGCAGCCAAGTGGCGCCCGGCGGAAGGAAGTCGAGGACCTGGCCGGCGCCGGGCCCGGCCACCTCGTCGCGGTCCACGGCCCGCAGGCGGTGGCGGCCGAGCGGCAGCGGGGCGGTGGCGTCGGGGGCCGGGGAGGTACGGGTGTTCGCCATGAGGGGTCAGCTCTTTCGCGCGGGGAGTCGTCAACGGGGGACGTACGTCGGTGCGCGCGGGCCGAAGGCCTGGAGTGGATCGAGGCGTTAGAGGGCCGGCGCGTTCCTCGCGCGGCAACACACCCGGTCGAAGTCGTGGTCCTGGCGGGACGGCCAGAACGGCTCGAGGTCGCTGCGACCCGTCACGGAGTTCTGGAAGCTGGACATGGGCCCATTCAACCAGACGGACCGGCCCGCGCAGCAGCCCCTCCCACGGACTGGCACGTACCGCTGGCACTGCGTCACCCGGAATCATGCGCCCCGGGCCGAGGGGGCGCGGGTTGGGTGGGGACATGGCGAAGGGCGCCACCGCCGGGGCGGGGGCGCCCAGTTGACCGGGGCGGGGGCGGAGCGCGGCCCGAGCACAGCCGGGGCACAGCCGGGGCGCGGCCCGAGCGCGGCCCGAGCACAGCCCGGGCACGGCGGCGCGGGGCCGGCCGCGCCCGCGTCCGGACGGCCGTGGGGGTCAGGCCCGGCCGGCCTTCTCCAGGCCGGCGCAGCAGGTGTCGACGATGAGCCGGGTCACCACGTACGGGTCGACGTTGGCGTTGGGGCGCCGGTCCTCGATGTAACCCTTCTTGTCCACCTCGACCTGCCACGGGATGCGCACCGAGGCGCCGCGGTCCGAGACGCCGTACTTGTACTCGTCCCAGGGGGCCGTCTCGTGCAGACCGGTCAGCCGGTCGTCGATGCCCGCGCCGTAGTTCTTCACGTGGTCCATCGGCTTGGAGCCCTCGCCCAGCGCCTCGCACGCGGTGGTGATCGCGTCCCAGCTCCGGTCACCTTCCCGCATCGCCCGGGTGGAGAAGTTGGTGTGCGCGCCCGCGCCGTTCCAGTCGCCCTTGACCGGCTTGGGGTCGAGGGTCGCCGACACGTCGAAGTCCTCGGCGGTGCGGTACAGCAGCCAGCGGGCGATCCACAGCTGGTCGGAGACCTCCAGGGGGCCGACCGGGCCGACCTGGAACTCCCACTGGCCCGGCATCACCTCGGCGTTGATGCCCGAGATGCTGAGGCCCGCGGCCAGGCAGTGGTCGAGGTGCTTCTCGACGATCTCGCGGCCGAAGATCTCATCGGCGCCCACACCGCAGTAGTAGCCGCCCTGCGCGGCCGGGAAGCCGTTCACGGGGAAGCCGAGGGGGCGGGCGCCGTCGAAGAACGTGTACTCCTGCTCGATGCCGAAGATCGCCTCCTGCGCCGCGAAGCGCTCGGCCACCGGACGCAGCAGCGCGCGGGTGTTGGAGGCGTGCGGCGTCCCGTCGATGTCGAAGACCTCGCACAGGACCAGGATGTTCTCGCCGCCGCGGATCGGGTCCTGGCAGGAGAAGACGGGCTTGAGCACGCGGTCGGACGCGTGGCCCTCGGCCTGGTTGGTGCTCGACCCGTCGAAGCCCCACAGCGGCAGCTCCTCGACGCCGGCCGGCGAACCGGCCATGATCTTCGTCTTGGAGCGGAGCTTGGCGGTGGGCTCGGTGCCGTCGATCCAGATGTACTCGGCCTTGAACGTCACGGAAGCCATCCTTTGCGGGAGCTGCGGGAGCTGCGGGAGCTGCGGGGGAGCCGCGGGGTGCCCGCGCCCTGCCACGCCGCGTCGCCCGCTGTCCGAGCGGCAGCCTCACACGGCGAAATTTCCCGTCCGTTGCCCGTAGGTGAACCCGGTGTTACCCGCGTTCGCGCAAGAGCGACGCGAAGCCCGCGTCGCGGATGCGCCTGGTCAGCTCCGCCGGCCGCGTGCCCAGCGCCTCGGCGCATCGTCCGAGATGCCAGTCGTGCGCGGCCAGACTCCGCAGCAGATGACCGCGCCGCACCTGGTTCTCGGAGAGGCGGAACGTCTTCAGGTACGCCACCCGGCCCTTGCGGTCGGTGATGGCCTCACCGATGTGCTGGGCGGCGCCGCCGCGCTCGAACGGCGGCAGGAAGCGCCACAGGTCGAAGCCGCCCATCCGGTACACCCGGCTGAAGGCGTACGACGTGGCGTACAGCTCGGCGGCCATCACCGTGTCGTGCGCCTCGCGCCAGGCCCGCTCCTGCGCGCGGACCGCCGCGCGCAGATCGCCGATTCCGCGCACGTGACGGTCCTCGATGCGGGCGGTGAACTCCGCCGCCGGGCGGCCGAAGAGCGCGTACTGGTGGATCAGCTCACCGAACAGATCCTGAAGCAGCGTCGCGTGCAGCGCCCGGTAGTCGTCGGGGTGCGGCACCGCGAAGGCGGCGCCGAGCGCGTCCGCCGCGTACACCAGGACGCCGCACTGACGCGGATGGATCTCGAAGACGCGCAGCGCGTCGGCGAGGCCGGGCACGTCCGCGCCGAGGTAGGCGCTCTCGACGCGCGGCGAGAGCCCGGAGCGCAGCGCCTCGCGCGACCAGGTGTCCCACAGCGTCGAGGGCCCGCCGAAGTGCAGCGCCAGATAGCCCTCGAGGGCCAGGTGCAGCGGCAGGAACCGCAGCCGGTCGCCCGGCCGCCGCTTCGCCATCCGGTGCAGCGCCACCCGGCCCGCCGGCGCCGCGCCGCCCAGGTTCGTGCCGTACGCCGCCGCCGTACCCTCGCCCGACCAGTCGGCCACGAAGCCGTGCGGGATGTAGGAGGTGTAGTGGGTGCCGTCGTTCAGGCGCACGTCCTCGGTGGCGAAGTCCCCGCCGCCGTACGCCTCCCGGTGCAGCCGGAGCCCCGCCACGGGCTCGGCGCGCAGCAGGGGCACCAGCCGGATGCCGCCCCACACCTGGGCCGGTCCGGCGCTCAGCCCGGTCAGGTCGAGCGCGGTCACCGGACGCTCGCGACGAAGTCGGCCGTGCGGCGGTCCAGATACGTGGACAGCTCGGCCAGGCCCGTGCGCCCCTCGGCGAACGCGGCGATCTCCACCAGGGCGGGCAGGTCCTCCGCGTCGCGAATGCCGGCCGTGGGGACCGAGGGGGCGAGCCGTCGCACGTCGAAACCGTCCGCGTCGTATACGGGATTGAGGTGCACCACTCGGGTGCGCAGGCCCGGGTCGAGCCGGGTGCGCCACACCCGCAGCACCTCACCGGCCAGGCCCGGCGGGGCGTTGTCCCAGCCGTCGGAGACCACCACGACCCGCTCGGGACCCTCCTCAAGGGCGTCCAGGAGGCGACTGCCCAGCGGCGTCGCGCCGCGCGGCCGTACGAGCAGCGCGTCGGTGGCGCCCGAGGTCCACCACCCCCGGTAGGCCCCCGGCGCGGCCAGCGCCTCCAGGAGGAAATGGCAGGCCAGAGCCACCGCGAGCGGGCGGCGGCGCTTGAGGCCCGAGCCGGCCGATGAGTAGCTGTCGTCGAGCACCGCGGCGACGCGGCCCCAGGAGCGCGCGTGCGGCCCGGCCGCGCGCAGCGCCGCCGCCCGCAGCGCGTCCGTCAGCTCCGCCCGGCGCGCCGCGCGCTCACCGGGTGCGAGCGAGAGGACGAACAGGGCGAGCCGGGTCAGCGGCAGGCCGGCCAGATCGGCGACGGGCGCCCCCGCCTGCCCCTGGAGGCGCAGCCGTTCCAGCCGGGTGGCGCGCGGCGCGACGCGCTTGAGGAACGTCTCGCGCGCCACCCCGTGCCGGGCCGCGAACCCCTCGGCGACCGTGAACGGCAGCTCGTACAGGGCCCCCTGCTCGTAATGGGCACGGCGGTGGGCGTCGAGCAGCGGATGCGCGTAGCGGGACCGTCGCCCGGGCCGGAACAGGAAATCCCCCAACTCCGCGTCCGGGCAGGGCAGATGGACATGACGGGCGGCGGACTTCAGTCCTGCCCGGTACTTCACCGCGTCGAAGCCCAGGTCGGGGCGGGCTCCGAGCCAGTCGCGGAAGATCGCCCGGGTGCGCCGGTTGTTGACCTTCGCCGCGCGCAGCGCGCGCATCAGCCGGTACACCCGCTGCGGGGGCAGCGCCGCGAGCCGCGCCGCGATCAGCCGCCCCTCGACGCGCTTGTCCTCGGCGCTCGCCTCACCCGCGCTCACCAGGAGGTGGCGCACGATGAGAGCCGCGTTGTGGTCGTTGATGTCGAGGGCGAGCGCGGCGGCGTACACCGTGCGGTAGTTGACCCGGACGTACTCGTGCAGGAAATCCAGCGAGAGCCGCTGTGCGCCCGCGCCCGAGTGGAACTCGCGCTGTCCGGTGGCGGTGATGGCGGCGTTGACGAAGAGGAGTACGTCCTCGGCCGCCACCAGGTCGGCGCGGCTCTCCTCGGCCATGGCAGATCTCCGTTGTGCGAATGGGGGAGCCGGCCGGGGAATGGGGGCGCGAACTGCGAAATGTTTGCGGTAGAGGCAAGTCCCGGAAGTCGCGCCGGAGTCCCGCGGCCGGCCCGGGAAACCTAACATCCGGCCCCGGTGGCCCCGCCACTTCAATTCCCGGCCGGGGCGGACGACCGGGGGCCGGGGCAGACTGGCCCCATGAACACCACCGGTAACACCGTTCGCATCGGTCTCCTAGGCACGGGCCCCTGGGCCGTCGCCACGCACGCGCCGGCGCTCGCCGCGCATCGCGACGTCGACTTCGTGGGGGTGTGGGGGCGCAGGCCCGAGGCAGCGGCCGCGCTCGCGGGGGAGCACGGCGTGGCGGTGTACGAGGACGTGGACGCGCTGTTCGCCGACTGCGACGCCGTCGCCTTCGCGCTGCCGCCGGACGTGCAGGCGCCCCTCGCGCTCCGGGCGGCGCGGGCCGGCTGCCATCTCCTCCTGGACAAGCCCGTCGCCACCGACGTCGAAAGCGCGCGTGAGCTGACGGCCGCAGCCGAGGGCGCGGGGGTGGCCTCCGTGGTCTTCCTCACCCTGCGCTTCGCGCGCGAGACCGCCGCGTGGGTGTCCCAACAGGCGGCCCGCGACGGCTGGTTCACCGGGCACGCCCAGTGGTACGCGGCGCTGTTCACGCCGGACGCCGAGCGCGGCCCCTACGCCGCGTCGCCCTGGCGCGGCGAGAAGGGCGCGCTGTGGGACGTGGGACCGCACGCCGTCGCCGTGCTCGAAGGGGCGCTCGGCGAGGTGACGGCGGTGACGGCCGCGGCGGGACCTGGCGACACCGCGCACCTGATCCTGCGGCACGCCTCGGGCGCCTCCAGCACGGCCGCCCTCAGCTTCACCGCGCCCGAGGCCGCCGCGGGCGTCGAGGTGACGCTGACCGGCGCCGATGGCGTGGTGACGATGCCCGGCTGGGGCGGCGCGCTCGACGCGTTCGGCGCCGCGCTCGACGCGCTCATCGCGTCGGCCCGCACCGGGACGCCGCACCCCTGCGACGTACGGTACGGAGCGCGCGTCACCGAGCTTCTGGCCGACGCGCAGGCCCAGCTCGACGGGGCCTGAGGCGGCGCTACTTCCGCCTCAGGGCGTCGCGTACGGCGTCGTCGGTGCGGCCCACCACGGCCGTGCCGTCGTCCGCCGTGATGATCGGGCGCTGGATGAGCCGGGGGTGCTCGGCGAGCGCCGTGACCCAGCGCTCGCGGGCGTCCGCGTCACGGGGCCAGTCCTTGAGGCCGAGTTCCTTGGCGTCGGGTTCCTGGGTGCGTGTGATGTCCCACGGTTCGAGGCCGAGCCGGTCCAGGACGGCCCGGATCTCGTCCGGGGACGGCACGTCTTCGAGGTAGCGGCGCACCGCGTAGTCGGCGCCCTCCGCGTCGAGCAGGCTCACCGCGCCGCGGCACTTCGAACAGGCCGGGTTGATCCAGATCTCCATGCCCGCGAGAGTACCCGCAGTACGTCCCCAAAGCGCCGCTGGCCAGGGCCGATTGTCAGTGGTGCCCAGTAAAATCGAGGCAGTAAGTGAGGGTTCCCGACTGCCCAGGAGGATGCCCATGACCGCTGCCGTACTCACCTCGCGCGCTCCGAAACAGCTGTCCCTCGCGCCCCTTCGCAAAGTGCCGCTGCCCGCCGGGCGTCCGCGCGCGTGGTACGAGTCGCACAACCGCCGCCTGAAGGCCATGCGCCTGGCCGTCGCGCTGCTCGACACGGGCGTCTACCGGCCCGAGCAGGCGCCCGACCGCACGATACGGACCGTCGCCGCCCTCATCGGCGTCCACCCGCCGTCGGAGACGACGTGCCGGATGGTGCGCGCGCTGATCTACGACGGCCGCTGATCACCGGCGGCGGCCGGTCCGTCGCCGCATCCGGTCCCGGTCATGCCGTCGAGGCGTGGCCGGGGCCGGTCCCCGAGGGCGTCATCGCGTACTGGTCCAACAGGCGCGCGGTCGCCTCGTCCACCACCCGGTAGCGCACCACCCGCCCGTCCTTCTCGCCGGCGACCGCGCCGGCGGCCCGCAGCAGACGCAGCGCCTGCGAGACGGCCGGGTCGCGCATGCCGGTCGCGACGGCCAGGTCGGAGACGGCCAGCGGTCCGGCCCGGCGCAGCGCGAGCAGCAGGGCGAGCCGGTTGGGGTCGGCGAGCAGCGAGAAGCGGTCGGCCCAGGAGCGTACGCGCGCGGGGTCGCCGATCGCGGCGATGGCGTCACACACGCGGTGGCCGTCGATGGTGCGGTGGCCGGCGCGGTCGGCGGGGACGAGATGCATACCGGCATCCTCGCAGGAGCGCGGTGCGCGTCCGAGCCCCGGGCCGTGCGCGTCCGAGCCGGGCCGTGCGCGTTCGAGCCCCGGTCCGCCCGGGGGCCCGGTCCTCACGAGGCCCGGCTGCGGCGGACGCGCCGTGTGATCTTCGATACCTGCACAGCTGTGCAGCTGTGCGGGCAACTCTCCAGCGTCTAGGGTGACCTGGCCGTGGTGTTCGGGAAGACCGGTGGGAAACCGGAGCGGCCCTCGCCACTGTGATCGGGTTCCCCCATCGGTTCCACGGGGGAGCAGCCGTCCCCTCGCGGGCCACTGGCCAGGATCCACCTGGCTGGGAAGGCCGGGGCGGTCGCACCCACCCGTCAGCCAGGAGACCGGCCGCGGCATCTCACGAAGTGATCCACGAGGTGCTGGAGCGTGACCGCATGACCCTGTCCACCCCCACGTCCGCCGAGGCGGGCGCCGCCTCACCGGCCTTCCACTGGCGCCGCGAGGACACCGTCCGCACCGGCCTGTTGCTCGCGGTGATAGCCGCCCTGCACGTGGCCGCGTTCGGCATCCTCTTCCTCCTGGTGGCCCCCGCGCACTACGCGGTCGGCGCCAAGACGTACGGCATCGGCCTCGGCATCACCGCGTACACGCTCGGCATGCGGCACGCCTTCGACGCCGACCACATCGCGGCCATCGACAACACCACCCGCAAGCTGATGGCCGACGGCAAGCGGCCGGTGTCCGTGGGCTTCTGGTTCGCGCTCGGCCACTCCAGCGTCGTCGTCATCATGGCGGCCCTGGTGGCCGGCGGCGCACAGCTCGCGGGCACCATCATGAACGAGAAGTCCGACACCCACCAGGTGCTCGGCGTCCTCGGAACCACAGCCTCCGGATCCTTCCTCTACCTCATCGCCGCGCTCAACCTCGTCGCCCTGTTCGGCATCCTGAAGGTGTTCCGCGCGATGCGGTCGGGCGCGTACGACGAGAAGGAGCTCGAAGCGCACCTGGACTCGCGGGGGTTCATGAACCGCGTCCTGGGCCGCTTCACCAAGTCCATCTCGCGGCCGGGCCAGATGTTCCCGCTCGGCTTCCTCTTCGGCCTCGGCTTCGACACCGCGACCGAGGTCACCCTGATGGTCATGGCCGGCACGGGCGCCGCCGCCGGACTGCCCTGGTACGCCATCCTGTGCCTGCCGCTGCTGTTCGCCGCGGGGATGAGCCTGTTCGACACGCTGGACGGCACGTTCATGAACTTCGCCTACCAGTGGGCGTTCTCCAACCCCGTGCGCAAGGTCTACTACAACCTCACCATCACCGGCCTCTCGATCGCCGTCGCGTTCTTCATCGGCACCATCGAACTGGTCGGCGTCATCCACGAGAAGTTCGACCTCACCGACCCGGTCAGCGGCTGGATCGCGGCCCTGGACCTGGACAACGTGGGCTTCGTCATCGTCGGCCTGTTCGTGGTGGTCTGGGCGGCGGCGCTGGCGTACTGGCGGCTGGGGAAGGTGGAGCAGAAGTGGGCGGGGACGGGGGCGTGAGCTAGCCGGCCCGGCCCCGGCCCCCGTCCCTCACCCCTTACCGGGCGTTCGCGGGCCCGGCACCCCGCAGTCGTTCTGCGGGAGCCACAACGCCCTGAACAGGCCGTCGGCGGCGGTGTGTTCGACGAAGGTGCTCTCCTGAATGATCCGGCCCCGGCCAAGGATGACGATGCCGTCGGCGACCGCGACGTTCGCCAGGCGGCGGGCCACCAGGACCACCACGCGGTTCCGGACGACGTTCCGCAGTCCGGGGAAGATAAGGTGCTCGGCCCTGGCGTCGAGCACGCTGGTGGGACGACGCGTCGGTACGCCGTGCGGCCGCCCACTCCGGCGCCTACGAGCACTCCGCCCTTGCACACTCAAAAATGTCCTTCTTCAGGGCGGGCCCCTCGCTGCCGGGACAGCGGTACGTCAGGGCCTCGGCCCGTACGACGTCCGGTGCCGGAGGCGTCAGCTACCGACATCCGGCCCGAGCAGCCAGGCCGGCGCGACCCACACCACGCCGGCCGCGAGCCCGCCCGCGAGCGTGCCAAGTACCGAGTAGGAGGTGCACGGCCTTGTCGGCGGCCGCGTCCACCGGCCCGCCGATCGTCCGGAACCGGTCGAGCATGGAGTGCGCCATCGTGCGGGAGCGCAGCTGGCCGGCGGTGCCCTTGTCGAGCCCGAACCACCGCAGCAAGTTCAGCGCGCGGCGCTCCGTGCTCATCGCCCGCGACGCCTCGTAGTGCACGCGGGCGGCCTTCACCCCGGCGACGCGCTGCGGCACGCGGGGAGCAGGAGCAGCGCCCCCAGCCCGGCGGCTCCTCATCTTCCGCACGAACCAAGGCAACCGCGTCGCTCCTGGCCCCGCCGCTCGACAGGACGGTGGCGTGCTGCGGGGGCTGACTGCGTGCAAGCAGGATCGGAGCGGGTGGCCTCCTACCGGTGACATGCTTGATCGGGCGGCGCGGTGTTCTCAGACTGCACACCGCTGCGCAGCGACGAGGCCAAGATCCGGCAGACTTCCACTCTCTGTGTCTCATCGCACCCCCGCAGAAGGCGTTCCAACTGGCGGAGCACGGCGAGATCGCGCAGGTAACGCGCGACTATTGCCAGCGCCATGCAGGCCGGGAGCACGAGCGCCACCCCGGACAGGGTCATGACGCGTACCCCTCCCTGATGGAACGGGTGATTTCCTGCGCGTGCCGACCGTACAGACATGACGCGTGACGATTGAGGATGACCGTGGCACGGCCGAACTGGGCGGAGTGCTGGGAGAACAGTCTGATCGCGTCGGCTCGGGGTACGTCGTCGGCGAAGCCGTGGGCCAGGAGGTGCGCGCAGAGCGCTTCCACGGATTCTCCGCAACACCATTCGATCACAAGGTCGCCGGGGTGATGGGTGTAGCAGTTGGCGAACCCATGGGGCGCCGCCGTTCCATTGACCAGTTCCGGGCAGCGAAGCAAGCGGCTGAACAGAAGGTCACGCACCCGCAGATCCTCGATTCCCCGTGACGCCGTCCAGTCCTCGGCCTCCTGCTGTTCGTCGCGCGAGGAACCTCCTGGAACCCGTTTCCACAGCAGCACCTCGTTGTCGCGGGCCGACGGCAGACGAATGGGCCCTCCATCCGACCGGGCGACGGTGACCTGGGCCGCAGTCGTCGCGTCATAGAGGTCCAAGCACCGTTCGTTGCCGCGAACTCGCAGACCGGCCACTCCTCGGACGCCGCCGTACGAGTGGTCGAACCTGGGAAGGAGTATGCGCAGCACCTCGTTCGCCATATCGGGTTCCAGCTGCAACTTCAGGTTCTGGTCCCTCAGTTCGGCCCGCCGCACCCCGAGGAGGGCGCCATTGAGCTGATGGTCCCGGAGCCCGTCGGCCAGTACATGGGCCACGTACGCTTCCAGGCGGCGTTGGAGCGGGTCGGGGGAATCGGCGACCGGGGACCCGAGATGCATGTGAGCCTGCTTCGCGAGTCTTGAAGCAGTCGACTGCTTGAGCGATGTTCGGCGAACGATGCTTTTCGCCAGCTTCGTTGCATTACGTGACCTGGACATACCGTGCCCCTTCCGCTTGTCGCCCGGCGACGACAAAAGAGACAGGTTGGATGCCCTGATTTGTACCGACTGCCGACTGCGGGTGACTCTCAAGAGCCCACTGCTCGCTCCGGCGCCGGGACCGGATCTGGCGAGACGCGCCGCCGCAGCAACGCCCTCCCACGGTACCTCGACGTGTCGTGCCGCATCGGGAAACGGCCGTTTTGGGCCCCCGAGACGAGTGAGCCCGAACTCGTTGGCCACCCCCAGTTGGGAGGGCGGATCACTCGAAGGCTTCGGTCCCATCCGGCAGGCCATCCGCGCGGCATCCTCCCGGGTCACCAACTGCACCTTCTTGCGGAACATCCCCTCACCCAAGAACAGGACACGAAGCCTGTCATGCGGGCCGTTCTCCTGGCACTCGTACAGGCCGTTTCCAGGAAGCGGGCCACCGTAG
This sequence comes from Streptomyces sp. NPDC006711, assembly GCF_042869775.1. NCBI lineage: Bacteria > Bacillati > Actinomycetota > Actinomycetes > Kitasatosporales > Streptomycetaceae > Streptomyces > Streptomyces sp. NPDC006711. The sequence goes on along the minus strand of NZ_JBIAGO010000016.1, from coordinate 106,039 downwards.
GGCCGGACGTGGTTGCGGCTGATCAACGTGCGTGCGTACCGCTATCTCTCGTCCGTGCCACGGATCCTGGCCACCGTCCGGTCATGAATTCGCACGTCACTGGCCGCGACGTGGTGTTCACCCCGGGAAGCACGGCGGCGGGGTCCACGGTGGCGAGGTTGGTGCCACTCCATCCGACGCCGACCCTTGTGTGTTGATCTGCTGACGTCACCGTCATAGCGGCGGTAACGTCCTTGCCTCGACGATTCCTGGGGGGACCATGGGGTGGATCAAGGACGCCAAGGCCGAGGCGATCAGCAAGGAAGCGCAGCGGGCTCTCGATGAAGGCCGCACCGTGTTCGTGTGCCGTGTCAACCAGGGATCTCTGCAGAGCAACTATTCCGGCTCCCTGTCAGGGGTGGCGGAGCAGATCGAAGCGGTCGAAGCTCTGGGCTGGCAGCTCGATCAAGCGTCCTTCTCACATGACCACAGGGACCACGCCTCAGCGTTCCTGATCTTCCGTAGGCCAAAGGCTGCCGCACATTCGCCACAGCGCCAGGCCGCTTGGGGCGGCCAGTGACGCCCACGGGGCGCCGGGTTCGGCAAGAGCAGGCTTCGGGAACGGACGCATCGGCCGAGCGCTGCTACCGGCCACCGGTTTCCGGATCCCCCAGGTGTCCGGGTAGCCCTGAGCCGCTGCGGACGCTGGTCCGAGTCAATTGACGTGCGGAGGCTGGCCGCATACGTGCCAGGACGCAGCTGTGGGTGTTGCCCGGCCTGGCTGTGCCCGAGTGGCGCCGCCATCCCGATCCCGGACACGGACGGCCGACCCGGGACGCTGTCGCGCGAACGAGGGCCGGAGGGAACAAAAGAATTGCGGACCCCTCACGGACTGGCGAAGGGTCCGCAACGCGAACCTGGAGGTCAACTAGCTGTTGATCTTTAGAGGTCGAAGTACAGCTCGAACTCGTGCGGGTGCGGGCGCAGTTGGATCGGGGCGATCTCGTGGGTGCGCTTGTAGTCGATCCACGTCTCGATCAGGTCGGAGGTGAAGACACCGCCGGCCTGAAGGTACTCGTTGTCGGCCTCGAGCGCGTCCAGGACGGCCGGGAGCGAGGTCGGGACCTGCTGGACGCCCGCGTGCTCCTCGGGGGCCAGCTCGTAGAGGTCCTTGTCGATCGGCTCGGCGGGCTCGATCTTGTTCTTGATGCCGTCGAGGCCCGCGAGCAGCAGCGCGGAGAAGGCGAGGTAGGGGTTCGAGGACGGGTCAGGCGCGCGGAACTCGACGCGCTTGGCCTTCGGGTTGGAGCCCGTGATCGGGATGCGCATCGCGGCGGAGCGGTTGCGCTGCGAGTAGACCATGTTGACCGGAGCCTCGAAGCCGGGGACCAGGCGGTGGTAGGAGTTCACCGTCGGGTTGGTGAAGGCCAGCAGCGACGGCGCGTGCTTGAGGATGCCGCCGATGTAGTAGCGCGCCATGTCCGACAGGCCCGCGTAACCCTGCTCGTCGTAGAAGAGCGGGTCGCCGCCGGCCCACAGGGACTGGTGGACGTGCATGCCCGAGCCGTTGTCACCGAAGATCGGCTTCGGCATGAAGGTCGCGGTCTTGCCGTTGCGCCAGGCGACGTTCTTCACGATGTACTTGAAGAGCATCAGGTCGTCGGCCGCGGCGAGCAGCGTGTTGAACTTGTAGTTGATCTCCGCCTGGCCGGCCGTGCCGACCTCGTGGTGCTGGCGCTCGACCTGAAGGCCGGAGTTCTCCAGCTCCAGGGAGATCTCGGCGCGCAGGTCGGCGAAGTGGTCGACCGGCGGGGCCGGGAAGTAGCCGCCCTTGTAGCGGACCTTGTAGCCCCGGTTGTTCTCCTCCGAGCCGGTGTTCCAGGCGCCGGCCTCGGAGTCGATGTGGTAGAAGGACTGGTTCGCCGAGGTCTCGAACCGTACCGAGTCGAAGACGTAGAACTCGGCCTCGGGGCCGAAGTACGCGGTGTCCGCGATGCCGGTCGAGGCGAGGTAGGCCTCGGCCTTCTTGGCGATGTTGCGCGGGTCGCGGCTGTACTGCTCGCCCGTGATCGGGTCGTGGATGAAGAAGTTGATGTTGACCGTCTTGTCCCGGCGGAACGGGTCGACGCGCGCCGTCGACAGATCCGCGCGGAGCGCCATGTCGGACTCGTGGATGGCCTGGAAGCCGCGGATCGACGAACCGTCGAAGGCGAGCTCCTCGGCGGGGTCGAACGCCTTCGCGGGGATCGTGAAGTGCTGCATCACGCCCGGCAGGTCGCAGAACCGGACGTCGACGAACTTCACGTCGTTGTCCGCGATGAACTTCTTCGCGTCGTCGGCGTTCTGGAACATCCAACTCCTCCTACTCCCACCCGGGGAGGGGGCGGGGTTGCGGCTCGGTCGTGCGGCCGTTGCGGTGGCACACGCTGGACCCGACCATAGGCAGACGGCATTTCTCAAGCGTGACCCGTTTGTTTCGCCCAAGTTAACCGGCCAGGTGACGACCGCCCAAGACCGACCCGGGCCGAACTGATCGAAAACGGGCGCAGTACCGTGGGAGCCGTGGACAACAGGCAAGCAATGGGATCGTGGCTCTCGGGGCCCCGCGCGGCCGCCGAGGACATGGGTGTCGACTTCGGTTACCGGGGCCAGCGGCTCGGTCTGCCCAAGGACGGGCCCGGCTCGGTGGCCCCTCTCGGCCGGCGCTTCGGCGCCATCTTCATCGACTGGGCCCTGTGCGCCCTGATCGCCTACCAGCTGATCGCCCACGGCAACACGCACGCCGCCAACAACTGGGCGCTCCTCGTCTTCTTCCTGCTCGGCGTGCTGACCGTGGGGACCGTCGGGTCCACCCCCGGCAAGCGGCTGCTGGGCCTGCGCGTGGTCGCCGAGGAGGGCGGCCGGCTCGGCATCGTGCGGGTCACCGTACGCACCGTCCTGCTGTGCCTGGCCATCCCCGCGCTGATCTGGGACCGCGACGGCCGGGGCCTGCACGACCGCCTCGCGCGCGCGGTGCAGGTCAGGATCTGACCCCGGCCGGACACGGAAACAAACCGGACGCCCGGACACGGAGACAACCGGACGCGAAGACCGGACACGAAAAGGCGGCCCGGACCATCTCGGTCCGGGCCGCCTTCGTTCGCGTACGAAATGTTCGTTCGCGTACGAGGTGGTGAGGGTCAGCGCGTCTTTCCGCCGCGTGGCATCCGCATGCCCTTGGGCATCGGACCCTTCGGCAGCGGCATGTTGCTCATCAGGTCGCCCATCGCGCGCAGCCGGTCGTTGGCCGCGGTGACCTGGGGGCCCGACAGGACGCGGGGCAGCTTCAGAAGCGTGGTGCGCACCTTCTTGAGCGGCACCTGGCCCTCGCCGTCGCCGACGATCACGTCGTGGACCGGGGCGTCCACCACGATGCGGGCCATCTTCTTCTTCTCGGCGGCCAGCAGGGCCTTCACCCGGTTCGGGTTGCCCTCGGCGACGAGCACGATGCCGGCCCGGCCGACGGCCCGGTGCACGACGTCCTGGCTGCGGTTCATCGCCACGGCCGGGGTGGTGGTCCAGCCGCGCCCGATGTTCTGGAGCACGGCCGCGGCCGCGCCCGGCTGGCCCTCCATCTGGCCGAAGGCCGCCCGCTCGGCACGCCGTCCAAAGACGATCGCCATCGCGAGCACGGCCACAAGAAGGCCGAGAATGCCCAGGTAGACCGGGTGCCCGAGCAGGAACCCGATCGCGAGGAAGACGCCGATGACGACGATTCCCACGCCGGCGATGACCAGCCCGATCTTGGAATCGGCCTTCCGGGTCATCTTGTAGGTCAGGGCGATCTGCTTCAGTCGCCCCGCATTCGCATCGTTCGCAGCGCTCTCTGCGGTTGCCTTCCTCGCCATACCAGGAAGTTTACGTGGCCTACGGGTGACGGGTGGCCACGGCCTCCAGTACGTGCTGCGCCTCGACCCGGTCCTTGGCCCGGCGGCGGTCCTCCAGAACGGCCGTCCAGGCGTTGCGGCGGGCGGTGCGCTGGCCGGAGCCGATGAGGAGCGATTCCATGGCGCGCAGGGCGCCGGTCACGGACGGAAGCGTGGTGGCTCGCACGGTTTGCTGAGCGGTAGCGGCCTGCATCGTCGAGGTCCCCCCTCGGGACGGAAGTCGGGAACGGGCGGATGGGGTGCGGCGGTGTGCGCGGTGCGTAGAGCCATCGTCACTGTTTGGTGTTACCAGGGCGTGTCGAAGCGGTCAAACCCCAATGAAACCTTGACGCGGGCCCGGAAAACGCCGACGCGGCCCGTACGCGTGCCCCGACCTGCGGGGACGGTACGAGCCGCGTCGGCGCGGCGTTTACCGATCGGTAGGAGCTTGTGAGCGGGTTCACGCGGAGCCCCCTCGGTTCACACGGAGCGCCGCGCGGCTTACGCGCGAGGCGCGCGGCTCACGCCGTGGTGGCGGCGCTCCGTGCCTCCATCGCCTGCTGGTACAGGCGCCCGGCGCGGTAGGAGGAGCGGACCAGCGGGCCCGACATCACGCCGGAGAAACCGATCTCGTCGGCCTCCTCCTTCAGCTCCACGAACTCCTGCGGCTTCACCCAGCGCTCGACGGGGTGGTGGCGCACGGAGGGGCGCAGGTACTGGGTGATCGTGATGAGTTCGCAACCCGCGTCGTGCAGGTGCTGAAGCGCTTCGCTGATCTCCTCGCGGGTCTCGCCCATGCCGAGGATCAGGTTCGACTTGGTGATCAGGCCGTAGTCGCGGGCCTGGGTGATCACGTCGAGGGAGCGCTCGTAACGGAAGCCGGGGCGGATCCGCTTGAAGATGCGCGGCACGGTCTCGACGTTGTGCGCGAAGACCTCGGGGCGGGAGGAGAAGACCTCTCGCAGCTGCTCGGGGACCGCGTTGAAGTCGGGGGCCAGGAGCTCGACCTTGGTGCGCCCCTCGGCGCGGTCCGCGGTCTGCGCGTGGATCTGGCGCACCGTCTCCGCGTACAGCCAGGCGCCGCCGTCGGCCAGGTCGTCGCGGGCGACGCCGGTGATGGTGGCGTAGTTCAGGTCCATCGTGACGACCGACTCGCCCACGCGGCGGGGCTCGTCGCGGTCCAGCGCCTCGGGCTTGCCCGTGTCGATCTGGCAGAAGTCGCAGCGCCGGGTGCACTGGTCACCGCCGATGAGGAAGGTGGCCTCGCGGTCCTCCCAGCACTCGAAGATGTTGGGGCAGCCCGCCTCCTGGCAGACCGTGTGCAGCCCCTCGCTCTTGACCAGTTTTTGCAGCTGGTTGTACTCGGGACCCATCTTCGCCCGGGTCTTGATCCACTCGGGCTTGCGCTCGATGGGGGTCTGGCTGTTCCGGACCTCCAGGCGCAGCATCTTGCGTCCGTCGGGTGCGACTGCGGACACGTCCGGCTCCCTGTGACTTCGATTCTTCGGCGAACCCTAGGGTACGCCCGTTGTTTGCTCGGGTGAGGTGCGGCTTCCCCCCGGGGGGTAACTCGAAGGGGGGCGGCCGCATTCCCCGGCTGTTCCCTGGGCGGGTGGGTCTCAGGGCCGGGCCGCTACGCCGACGCCCGCTCGGTCTCCCGCTCGATCACCCGGGGAGCCGGCTGCGCGTGCTCCAGGATGTCGCGCAGGTGCTTCTCGGCCACCGGCAGGACCTCCGCGATGGTCACCTCGCGGCCCAGTTCGTACGAGAGCGACGTCACACCCGCGTCCCGGATCCCGCACGGCACGATCCGGTCGAACCAGGTGTTGTCCGGGTTCACGTTGAAGGAGAAGCCGTGCATCGTGACGCCCTTGGCGACGCGGATGCCGATCGCCGCCAGCTTGCGGTCCTCGCGGCGCTGGCCGGCGTTGGAGGGCGCGTACTCGGGGCCGTTGAGGCGGGCGTCGAACTCGTCGTCGTTCAGGCGCGGGTCGAAGTCCAGGGAAAGCCCGCCGAGCTTGGGGCGCCGCTCGACCGGATCGCCGAGGACCCACACCCCGCTGCGGCCCTCGACCCGGGTGGTCTCCACGCCGAAGTCGGCGGCGGTACGGATCAGGGCCTCTTCCAGCCGGCGTACGTGCGCGACCACGTCGACGGGGCGCGGCAGCTTCTGGATCGGGTAGCCGACGAGCTGGCCGGGGCCGTGCCAGGTGATCTTGCCGCCCCGGTCGACGTCGATGACCGGGGTGCCGTCCAGGGGGCGCTCGCTGTCCTGCGTGCGCCGCCCCGCCGTGTAGACCGGGGGGTGCTCGACGAGCAGACAGGTGTCGGGGATCTCGTCGGCGAACCGGGCCGCGTGCACGCGCCGCTGCTCGTCCCAGGCCTCCTGGTAGTCGACCGCGTCCTCGCCGAAACCCAGCCGGACACATCGCAGCTCGTTCACGCCAGCTCCCTGTCGAACCTCGTGGATCCCCGTGGATGCGATCGGTGCGCGTCCTCATTCACTGTACGACCGTGTTCGACACCCTCCGCACGCCCCCTGGGCCCGGCAGAAACGGCACGTCACCACACGATCGGATGAATGCGGGGCCGAGGCGGCGGCACCGGCCGTATTGACCGCTAAATTCTCGCCGTTCCATGAGGGCTGCACGCTTTGGCCCGGAAGGCAGGAGAACGCAGAGCTGATGACGGAACGACCCTCGCAGCGCACCCCCAACCGCCAGCTCGCCGCACTCATCGCAGAAGCCGGGTTCTCCAATGCCGGGCTCGCCCGCCGCGTTGACCAGCTCGGGCTTGAGCACGGCCTGGACCTGCGCTACGACAAGACCTCGGTCACGCGGTGGCTGCGCGGCCAGCAGCCGCGCGGCACCACACCCGCGCTGATCGCCGAGGTGTTCACCCGCCGGCTCGGCCGCCGGCTCTCCGCCCAGGATCTCGGGCTCGACGCGTGTGCGCCGGTGTACGCGGGCCTGGAGTTCGCGGCGACGCCCGAGGAGGCCATCGACATCGTCAGCGGCCTGTGGCGCAAGGACTCGGGCAGCCACGCCGAACTGCGCAAGATCGCCTTCACCCCGGCGGGCCTGGTGGTCCCGAGCCGGGACTGGCTGATCGGGCGGGCCGACGACCGGGTGGGACGGGGTGAACCCGCCCCGCCGGGCGGCGCCACTCGCGTCCCCGTCCAGGGCCGCCCCTCCGTGCCCCGCCAGCGCACCACCGACCGGGGCCCGGGACAGCGCGTGACCAGCGGAGACATCGCGGCGCTCCGCTCGGTCGGCGAACTCTTCCGCACCCTCGACCACGCCTACGGCGGCGGCCACGCGCGCCAGGCCCTGGTGCGCTACCTGGAGCACGAGGCCGAGCCGATGCTGCGCGGTCATTACGGCGAGAGCGTGGGGCGGCGCCTGTTCGCGGCCGCCGCCGACCTGACGCGGCTGGCCGGCTGGACCTCGTACGACATCGCCGCCCACGGGCTCGCCCAGCGCTACTTCGTGCAGGCGCTGCGGCTGTCGCAGGCCGCGGGCGACCGGGCGTACGGCTCGTATGTGCTGGTCACGATGAGCCGCCAGGCCGTCTACCTCGGGCACGGCCGCGAGGCGGTCCAGCTGGCCCGGGTCGCCCAGCAGGGCGTGGGATCGGCGGCGCCGCCCGTGGTGCAGTCGCTGCTCAACGCGGTGGAGGCGCGCGGACACGGAGTGCTCGGCGAGGTGCGGGCGTGCACCGCCTCGCTCGCGCGGGCCGAGCGGGCCCTGGAGAGCGCGCGGGCCGGCGACGACGTGCCGCACTGGGCGCGCTGCTTCGACGAGGCACAGCTCGCCGACGAGTTCGGCCACTGCCACCGCGACCTCCAGCAGTACCGCGCCTGCGCGCAGCACGCGGAGCGCTCGCTGCAATTGCGCGCCCCCGCGTACGCCCGCTCGCGCCTGTTCTGCCGGGTCGTGCTCGCCACCGCGCGGCTCGGACTCGGCGAACTCGACCAGGCGTGCGCGCTGGGCGCGGAGGCGGCCCAGCAGGCGAGCGAGATGCGCTCGGCGCGCGCGGTGGAGTACGTACGCGACTTCGAGCGCCGCCTCGAGCCGTACCGGGACGCGGCGCCGGTCCGCACCTACCGGGACCGGGTGGCCGCGCTGGGGTGAGGGGGCGTGGGGCTCGGGGCGCGGGGCGCGGGGTGAAGGCGCCCGCCCCGGCTCAGGCCGCGGGCGCCCGCCCCCGGCTCACGCCGCCTTGTGGATCACCTCCGGCCTCGCCTGCCAGGACGGGACGCCCAGATCGCTGAGGATCGCGTCGGCCGCGCGGCGCCCCGAGTACAGGGCGCCCTGCACGGTGCTGGTGTCGCGGTGGTCGCCGCACACATACAGGCCGGCGAGCAGCCGGACCGGGCGGCGCAGATCGTGCGGGGCGGGCATCGACGGCACGGCCTGCGGGGTGTGGTGCAGGGCCAGGAGCTCCCAGTCGGACGTGGACGTGGCGTACAGGCGCGCCAGTTGGCGCCGTACGGCGCGCTCCACGTCCTCCGGCGGAGTGCCGAGCACGGCCGAGGTGATCAGGGCCCGGCCCCGCGGAGCCCGGCTCGGGTCGACCTCGCTCATCACCGACGTGTACGCCACCGGGCCGCCGCGGTCCGCGTCCAGGAGCAGCGCGGGATCGGCGAGCGGGGAGCGGGGCGCGGTGTGGTGCAGCACGGTCAGCGGGTGGAAGGCGGGGACCCTGAGACCCGGCAGGAGCGTGGCGGCGGCCGGGGCGTCGGTGGCCAGGAGCAGCGAACGGCAGCCGAGCACGCCGTGGTCCGCGGTGGTGACCGAGGTCGTGGCGACGGAGGTCACCTTCACGTCCGTACGCACCGTGCCGGGCGGCAGGGCGGCGGCGAGCAGCTTCGGCAGGGTGGCCGCGCCGCCCTCCGGCACGCACAGCCGGCCGCGCGCGAAGCCGCGCAGCGCCAGGTCGGCGCAGTGGCTCGACGTGGTCAGGCCGGGGTCGCAGAGCAGGGCGGACAGCAGGGGGCGTACGAAGCCGTCCAGAGTGCGGGCGGGCAGGCCCCGGCTCAACAGGGCCTGGCCGATGGGGAGTTCGGGGCGGGCCGTGATCCGCTCCAAGGGAGTGGCGGCGAGCCTGGCGAGTGCCTTGCCCAGGCGGGCCTGGTCCAGCGCGCCGCCGAGCGGGGTGGCCGTGCCGCGCGGGGCGCTCGCGCGGGCGCGCGCTGCGGCGAGTGCGCCCCTCGCGCTCCCGGTCGTGCCCGCCCGGTAGTGGCGGCCCTCGCTGTGTACGAGGACGCCGGGTGCGAACGGGCGCAGCGGCAGGTCCGCCAGGCCCGGGGTGCGGGTCAGGTCCGGGTAGGAGGTCGAGAGCAGTTGCCCGATCCGGTCGAGCCGGAAGCCGTCGACGGAGCGGGTCGCCATGCGGCCGCCGACGTCGGGGGCCGCCTCCAGAACACTGACCGTGACTCCCGCGCCGGTCAGCCGATGCGCGGCTGACAGGCCCGCGAGCCCGGCTCCCACGATGAGTACGTCCGCATGATGTGCGGTGCTGAGCACGTGGCCCTCCCCGAGGTAGGCGCGGTAGGTGGAGGCCTCATGCCCCCAACTGGCCCACGGAATGCCGGAGTTCGAGGAGAGAGTAGGGATGGGGGGTGGGGTGGGGCGTCGCGCGTGGGGGTGGGCGTTGGGGCATGGCGGGCGCACGGGGCCCTCCGGGGGTGCGCGGAAAGGGGGTTGCCCCTCGGCCCGGGCCGCCCGCGACCCGTCCGGGGGCGGTTTCCGAGTGCGGGTCGCGTCGACCTGGCCGCGCAGTTCCCCGCGCCCCTGGCGGGGTGGGCGCTGGCCCATCCGGCGTGCCTCAGCCCGTCCGGGAGGCCGGTTTCCGAGTGCGGGTCGCGTCGGGCTGGGCGCGCAGTTCCCCGCGCCCCTGACTATGCGGTGCTGGCCCGGATGGGAGGCCTCGGCCTGTCCGGGAGGCCGGTTTCCGAGTGCGGGTCGCGTCGGGCTGGGCGCGCAGTTCCCCGCGCCCCTGGCAGGGTTGGCGCTGGCCTGCATCGGCACCCTCAGCCTGTCCGGCGATTGAGGACGAGGCCCTTCAGGCCGAACGGGGTCTGGGGCGGAGCCCCAGGGGCCCCGGCTGCGGGCCGTGCTGGCTGAGCGCGCAGTTCCCCGCGCCCCTGGCGGGGCTTGGGCTGGCCTGCATCGGCACCCTCAGCCTGTCCGGCGATTGAGGACGAGGCCCTTCAGGCCGAACGGGGTTTGGGGCGGAGCCCCAGGGGACCCGGCTGCGGGCCAGCATCCTCAATTGCCGGCGGCAGCCACCCGTACCGCCTCCTCCACGGTGGGGAACGCGAACCTGAAGCCCGCTTCGAGCAACCGCCCCGGCACCACCCGCTGCCCAGCCAGCACATCACCCGCCGCTTCGCCCAGCGCGACCCGCAACGCCGGGGCCGGCACGGGCAGGAGGGCCGGGCGGCGCAGGACCCGGGACATCGCCGCCGTGACCTCCCGGTTCGTCACCGGCTGAGGCGCCGTCAGGTTCACCGGCCCGGAAAGGGACTCCGTGTCCAGCAGGAACCGCAGCGCCGCCACCTCGTCGTGCAGCGCGATGAACGACCAGTACTGCCGTCCGCTGCCGAGCCGCCCCCCGAGCCCCGCCCGGAACAGCGGGATGAGCTTGGCCCACGCCCCGCCCCGGCGGGCCACCACGAGCCCCGTACGCGCGAACACCGTACGGATGCCCGCCTCCCGCGCCGCCCCGGCCGCCTCCTCCCAGTCCACGCACACGGAGGGCAGAAAACCGTCGCCGGGCGGAGCGGACTCGTCCACCACGCGCTCGCCCGTGTCGCCGTAGTAGCCGATCGCCGACCCGCTCACCAGCACCTTCGGCGGGGTGTCGAGGCCGGCGAGCGCTTCGGCGAGCGCGGCGGTGCCCAGCACCCGGCTGTCCCGGATCTCCTTCTTGTACGCGGCGCTCCAGCGCCGGTCGGCCACTCCCGCCCCGGCCAGGTGCACCACCCCCTCGCAGCCGGCCAAGCCCGCCGTGTCCACGTACTGGCGCACCGGATCCCACGCGACCTCGTCGGGCCCCCGCGGCGCGCGCCGCACCAGACGCAGCACCTCGTGCCCGTCCGCCCGCAGCGAGCGCACCAGCTCCGCACCGATCAGCCCCGTCGAACCCGTCACCGCGATCTTCATGGTTGCCATCCTCGCGCGCCGAGGCCTCCATGGCACAGTGGCGGTATGCCCGAGTCGTATACCAAGCCCCGTACTTCTCCGCTCCCGCTCATACGCCCCGCCCGGCACGCCGACGGCGACCGCCTGGGCGTGCTGACCCGGGAGGCCTGGTCCCCGCTGCACGCCGTGGCGCCGCGCCCGGCGCCGCCGTACGAGCCCTTCTTCGACGACCGGCACGAGCCCGGGGACTACCTCGTGGCCGAGGTGGACGGCGACATCGCCGGCTTCGTGCGGGTGGTCCCGCCCACGCCGCTGCCCAGCAACCGCCACGTCCGGCAGATCCAGGGCCTGGAGATCGACGCGTCGGCGCGCCGGCGGGGCGTGGGCCGCGCCCTGTTGCGCGCCGCCTGCGAGACGGCCCGCGCCCAGGGTGCCACCCGGATCACCCTGCGGGTGCTCGGCCACAACGCCCCCGCCCGCGCGCTGTACGAGCGGGAGGGCTTCGTCGTGGAGGGCGTACAGCCGGGTGAGTTCCTGATCGAGGGCGCGTACGTGGACGACGTCCTCATGGGCCGCTCGCTCCTGGACGACTGACACCCCCAGGACACCCGACACCGAACCCGTCCCCAGTCCCAGTCTTCAGTCCCAGTCCCGACCCCGACCCGAGAGCAGGCAGGCACCGTGTCCCACCCCACCCCCTCCGCCCCCACCGCCCTGCTGGGGCTCGACGCGATCCGCGCCGAGCTCGCCGGGATCTACCGCGATCTGCACGCCCACCCCGAGCTCTCCTTCGCCGAGCACCGCACCGCCGCCGAAGTCGCCCGCCGGGCAGGGGAGTACGGCTGCGAGGTGACCACCGGCGTCGGGCGCACCGGGGTGGTGGCCGTGCTGCGGAACGGGCCGGGACCCACCGTGCTGGTCCGGGCCGACTTCGACGCGCTGCCCGTGACCGAACGCACCGGACTCGGCCACGCCTCCACCGTCGAGGGGGTCATGCACGCGTGCGGGCACGACATGCACACCGCCTGTCTGCTCGGCGCGCTCAAACTGCTCGCCGATTCCCGCGCGCTGTGGAGCGGCACCGTCCTCGGGGTCTTCCAGCCGGCCGAGGAGGCCGGGCAGGGCGCGCGGGCCATGCTCGACGACGGGCTGTACGAGCGGTTCGGGACGCCCGACGTGGTGCTCGGCCAGCACGTGGGGCCGTTCCCGGCCGGGACGATCGGTGCGCACGCGGGCCCCGCCTTCGCCGCCGCCGACGCGCTCAGGGTCGTGATGCACGGCAAGGGGGCGCACGGTTCACGGCCCGAGACGTCCGTCGACCCGGTGGTGATGGCGGCCTCGACCGTGCTGCGCCTCCAGACGATCGTCTCGCGCGAGATCGCGGGCAGCGAGACGGCCGTCGTCACCGTGGGCGCCCTGAACGCCGGGACCAAGGACAACATCATCCCCGACGAGGCCGAGCTGAAGCTCAGCATCCGTACGTACACCGAGGACGTGCGCCGTACGGTGCTCGCCGCCGTGGAGCGGATCGTGCGCGGCGAGGCGGCCGTGGCCGGGGCCGCGCGCGAACCCGACATCGAGACGACGGCCTCCTTCCCGCTCCTGGTCAACGACGAGGACGCGGTGGCGCGGACCATGGCCGCCGTCGGCGCGGTCATCGGCGCGGACAAGGTGTTCGACCCGGGCCCGGTCACGGGCAGCGAGGACGTCGGCCTGTTCGGCGCCGAGGCCCAAGTGCCGCTCTGCTACTGGCTGTTGGGGGGAGCCGACCCCGAGGCGTTCGGCGCCGCACTCGCCGCAGGCACCCTTGAGCGGGACATCCCCTCCAACCATTCGCCGTACTTCGCGCCGGTCGTCGAACCCACCCTGACCACCGGCGTCACCGCCCTCACCACCGCGGCCCTGGCCTGGCTCGACGCCCGCTAGCGTCCGAGGCGCATCCCGCCGGTGAGTTCGCGCAGGCAGCGCACCGCGAGTTCGGCGGGGGAGCCCGGGCCGGTGGCCGGGGCGTCGGTCGCGGACCAGGATTCGAGGGCGACCCGGATCGCGTCGGTGGCGGCGGCCGCGGCGAGGCGTACCTCCAGGGCGTCCGCGCCCGGTCCCGCGAGGCGGGCGAGGACCGGCAGCAGGCGCTCCTCGGAGTCCTGGTTGACGCGGTACCAGACCGCGCGCAGCGCCGCGTCGTGCTCGGCCGCGCGCAGCAGCCCCCGGGTCCACCGCAGCTGTTCGGCCGCGTGCGCGTCGGGCACCGCCAGCGCTTCCCGTACGGCGGTTTCCAGGGCGGGGGCCAGCGGGCCGGGACCCGCGGTTTCGAGCAGGACGCGCCAGCGTTCGGCGCCGCCCGAGAGCAGCGGGCCGACCGCGTCCTGCTTGGAGCGGAAGTAGCGGTAGAAGGTGCGCAGCGCGACCCCGGCGTGGCGGGCGATGGCCTCGGCGGTGGTGCCGTCGGGCCCGTGCTCGGCGAAGAGCGCGGCCGCGGCGCGGGCGATGTCGAGCTGGGTCGCGGCCTTGCGGCGCTCGGTGAGTGAGGGCTGAAGCGGCGGGGGGGATGGGGCCGACGGGGGCGAAGGGGTGTGTGGCTGCGGATTGGGCTGGGTCACGGGGGCAGCCTACGCCCGCACCCTCGGCGTATGCATGAAGTGACATGGTGGCAAAACGTGCCACCCGGGCGTACGGTGGAAGCTGCCCCACCGTTGGCCGCCCCCATCGGCCGTCCCCTCGGGCCGCGCATCGAGCGACCCCCGCGCGCCCGTCACAAGAAAGCTGGACCGCAATGAGCGTGAACCCCGTCACCGACCGCTACGAAGGACGCCGCGCCCTGGTCACCGGCGGCGGCTCCGGCATCGGGCAGGCCACGGTGCTGCGCCTGCTCGCCGAGGGCGGGCACGTCGTCGCGGCGGACGTCAGTGAGGCCGGCCTGAAGGACACCGCCGACAAGGCGGGCGCCGCCATCGGACGGCTGACCACCCTGGTCATCGACATAGCCGACGAGGAATCGGTCCGCGAGGGCGTGGCCGCTGCCGTCTCCGTGCTCGGCGGCCTCGACGTCCTGGTCAACGCGGCCGGGATCCTGCGCTCCTCGCACACCCACCAGACGAGCCTCGCCGAGTTCAACCAGGTCGTCGCGGTCAATCTGACCGGCACCTTCCTGATGATCCGCGAGGCGATCCCGGCGCTGCTCGAAGGCAATGGCGCGGCCGTGGTCAACTTCAGCTCGACCTCGGCGGTGTTCGCCCACCCCTACATGGCGGCGTACGCGGCCAGCAAGGGCGGCGTCCAGTCGATGACGCACGCGCTGGCCGCCGAGTACGCCAAGCAGGGCATCCGCTTCACCGCCGTGCAACCCGGCTCGATCTCCTCCGGCATGACCGACGGAAGCGGCGCGTCCCGCTCCAGTGTGGGCCCGGGCCTGCCCGCCGACGCCGACATGTCGCTCTTCGTGAAGCTCGCCCCGGCCATCGGGCAGGGCTTCGCGGGCCCGGAGACGGTGGCGTCGGTGGTCGCGATGCTGGCCAGTGACGACGGCCGCTTCATCACCGGCACCGAGGTCCGCGTCGACGGCGGAACGCACTTCTGACACCCCCGGGAGCCGGCCCGCGTTCAGCCCGCGCCCGCGCCCGGGCCGGACCGGCTCAGCCCGGGCCGAAGCGCTCCCACAGGCGCGGGAAACGGTCCGCGAGGGCCGCTTCGTCCTCGAAGTCCAGCGGTGTCCCCTCCGGCTCGTCGGCCTGGGGCGGGATGCCGAGGTCGGGCGCCACCACGCCGGTCAGCTGCTCGTACGCCTCGTCCGCCGCGTACCCCAGCTCCTCGCCGTCGCCGTCGACCTCCTCGTCGAACTCGCCGACGAGGCCGGCCAGCGCGTCGGGGTCGTGCACCGCGCCCTCGAAGACCTCCCGGCCCTGGCCGATCAGCCAGCAGCGGAAGTAGTCGAACGCGTCGTCGCTCGCCCCGCCGAGCAGCACGGCCGCCGCGCCCCACAGGTCCCAGCGGTAGGCGCGGTTGTAGCGCGCCTCGAAGTGCCGGGCGAAGTCGAGCACGGATTCGGGGTCGAGCTGGAGCAGCCGCTCGATGAGCAGGTCGGCCTGCTCATCGGGGTCGCCGTCGGCGTCCTCGCGGGTACGGTCGACGATCTCCCAGAACTCCGTCTCGTCCATCACGCACCCAGCATCGTGGGTGGCGGGTCCCGGCGCACGCGGAGCGGCGCTTTTCGTCCGGTTGCCGCCATCCGCCACCCCTGGCACACCTGTTGCCATCGGGCCGCCTCGCGCCTCGCCCCGCCTCGCGCCGCCCCGGGCTGTCGGCGCCCGCGCTACCCCGCCCCCGGGCCGTCGGCGCCTGGCGGCCAGCGCCGGGTGGGGCGGGTCCTCACTCGTCGAGCGGCCGCAGTGGCGTCGCGGCCATCTCCCAGCGCGAGTCGAACCAGGCCTGCGCCTGCTGGAGCTCGGCCCGGTCGAGGGACCGCGCCCCGTTCACCTCCGACCCCGCCGGGAAGAGGGTGTCGCTGTGCAGCTCAAGTACCTCTATGGACGCGGCGTCGACCAGGATGCGGGTCCGGCGCAGGAAGTAGTAGCCGGTCAGCATCTGTGTGCCGTTGATGAGGTAGCGCTTCTCGCCGGGCACCGTCGGCAGGCTGCGGATCTCCACGGACACCGAGGCGACCGTGCCCTCCTCGGCCAGCTGGGTGAGCGAGTGGTGCAGCGCCTCGGCGTACATCCGGATGACCCGGCGCAGCCGCCGCAGCGGGCGCGGGTCGTCCGGGTCGTCGACATGGCGCGGATAGGGGTGCGGGGTGTCCAGATCGGGCACCAGGACCCGCACCCGTACCGAATCCGGGGCCGGGCGGTCGCCGAGCCTGATGAGTTCGGCCTGCTGCTGCACGGCCCGGGACAGCTCCTCGGTGTGCAGCGACCACACGTCGAGTGAGACGTGGGGCGCCTCGAACGCGCGGGAGATGTAGTGGGCCAATGGCCGCCCGATGGCAGCCTGGCGGGCCACCCGGGCGCCCCGGCCCGACACCCCGGCCTCCAGGAGCTGTTCGTCACGCAGCAGTTGGAGGGCCTTCTGGACCGTGCCGCGCCCGCAGTGGAAACGCCGCATCAGCTGTTCCTGCTTGGGCAGCGCCTCGCCGGGCGCCGGGGCGCCGTTCTGGATGTCCTGGCGCAGCGCGTCGGCCACCAGACGGTAGCGGGGGGTCTCCCCGGCGTCGTCCCGGCCGGGCCCCGTGGTGTGGGTCGTCACCACGTGAGGCTACAACTCGGGTGCATGTGCGACCAGATGAGCGCGGCAAGCGGTCAACTCACGTACCTGACCGATTGGTTGACCGCCCTGACCGCTCAACTCGCCATTGGCGCGGCTGTGTTGCCCAATATGCAGGCGGCTGACCATAGATGGCAGCCATTCACGCCGGGTAGGAGGAGGGAACACAATCGCCGGCCAAGGAAGGCACCGATCGTCACTGCGCGCGGTCCCCGGCGGCGACTACCAAAGGAGGTGTTCCATGGGACTGGAGACGCGGGTGCGGATCGTCCTCGAACTGCTGTCGAACGCGGGTGTGGTGTCCCTGCTCGGCCCGTCGGGCCTGCTGGCGCTGGTCCTCGGCGTCCTGCTCACCAAGGGCGGCGGCGCGCGGTCCCCGGAGCCGAAGCCGGTGCCGGCCGGGCCGCGCGTGAACCTGGTGTGCGTGGCGGCCGTGCTGGTGGTGCTCCTGCTGATCGCCTCCGCCTGAACCGCCTCCGCCTGAACCGCTGCCGCCTGAGCCGCCGCCGGACGGCTCCGGCGCCCCGCCCGCGCCCGGCCCCCCCGACGGCTCAGTCCTGATTGGGGTCCAGGGGGCGGGCGATGGTGTTCCACAGCGAGTCGAACCACTGCTGGGTCTGCTCGACATAGCCGCGGGTCACCGGGTCGTCGTCGACCACGGCGTGCCGGAACAGCATGCCCTCCACGCCGAGCATGTCGTAGATGTCGATCGGGTTCCGGTCGAGGTCCACCGTGCGTTCGGTGACCTGGTAGTGGCCGGCCAGCACCTCGCGGCCGTTGAGGATGTACACCTTCTGCGTGGGGGTGATCGCCACCTTGCGGGCCTCCACGCTCACGTCCTCGACCAGATCGCGGACCTTGAGCATCCGCAGGGAGTGGCGCAGCGAACCGTAGATGTGGTTGCTGGTGATCCGCAGCCGCTCGCGCGGCCTGACGTTGCCCAGGTCCCCGATCACCCGCGGCAGCGCCAGCGGGGCCTCCGCGTCGGGCAGCAGGACCCGCACCGTCACCCTGCGCGGGCCCGAACCCGCCGCCTGCACGGCGACCAGGGGCCCCGCCAGCGCGGCGGCCAATGTCTCGCCATTGAGGCAGTACGCGTCGATGGTGACCTCTTCCTCACGGAAGCACCGCGCCACCCGCTCGCCCAGGAAGACCCCCGCGGGCCGGGGCGCGTGGCGGCGCCGGCCCGGCACGTCGCCGCCGTCGCCGCCCTCACGACCGTCGCGGCCGGGGGCGGCCGAGCGGGCGACCGTGGGCGGTGTGCCCTGCTGGGCCCGTCTGATCAGGCCTTCCCGCTCAAGGAGTTCGACGGCGCCACGGACCGCGCCGCGCGGCACCGCGAACCGCGCGCCGAGCTCCGCCTGGGTGGGCAGCCGCTCCCCGACCCGCAGCTCACCCCCGCGGATCAGGGCGCGCAGGCCGTCGGCGACCACGTCCCGCGGACGGCGCTGTTCCTCGGCCGAATCGCTGTGTCCAGGCACGCGTCAATGCTACAACGCCCTGCCATTGTGGGGGAGTTGTCCGTCGCCATCGCCAATGTGGCGACGCCGCCCGCCAGTTGGCCGCGCTCCGGGCCGGCCGGGGGTCGCGGGCGGGCCCCCGCCGGCCAGCGCCGGCTCCCCGGTGCCGACCAGCGCCGGCTACCCGGCGGTCAGAGCGATGACCGAGAAGACGCCGCCCTGCGGGTCGCGCAGCAGGGCGAAACGGCCCGGCGGGATCGACGTGGGCGGCACATGCACGTCTCCGCCCAGCTCGCGGGCCTTCGCCGCCGTCGCGTCGCAGTCCTCGACCTGGACGTACACCATCCAGTGCGCCGGCACCTCCGGCGGAAAGTCCTCGCCCATCCGCATCATGCCGCTGAAGCTCTCGCCTTCGAGCTTCCACTCGGTGTACGAGGAGGACGATCCGTACGGGTCGGCCGCGTCGGCGCCCCAGCCGAAGACCGCCCCGTAGAACGTCTTGGCCTGATCGGTGTCCCGGGTCAGGAGCTCGAACCAGCACATGCCGCCCGGCCGGTCCACGACCCCGAACCCCTTGTGCTCCTTGGGCTGCCATACGCCGAAGACCGCGCCCGCCGGGTCGGCGAACACCGCGAGGCGGCCCGAGTCGAAGACGTCCATGGGGCCCGCCACGATCGAGCCCCCGTTGCCGGTCACCTTCGCCGCCGTTTCGTCGGCCGACTCGACCTGGATGTACGCCAGCCAAGCCACCGGCTGCCCCGGCGCCATGCAGGGCCCGTACCCGCCGACGTACTCCTCGCCGAGCAGGAACATGCCGTACCCGCCGGCCTCCTCCATCGGCACGTCCGCGCCCCGCCAGCCGAAGAGGCTCCCGTAGAAGGCCTTGGCCGCGCTCACGTCGGTCGTCGACAGGTCGGCCCAGGCGGGCGCCGAAGGACGGTTGTAGATCTTCACGCTGTGCTCCCGGAGTCGTGTCGCCCCCGGTCGACATTCACGCACGCGTGCCCCGCCCCGGCAATCGGGACGGGGCACGCGTGCGCAGCGGGTGCGGCTCAGAGGCCGTAGCGCTCGCGCGCTTCCTTCACGGCCGTGACCGGGACCTCGCCGCGCTTGGCGAGCTGGGCCAGGGCCGCCACCACGATCGACTGCGCGTCGACGCCGAAGTGACGGCGGGCCGCCTCACGGGTGTCGGACAGACCGAAGCCGTCCGCGCCGAGCGAGGACCAGTCCTGCTGGACCCACTGCGCGATCTGGTCGGGGACCTGACGCATGTAGTCGGAGACCGCGAGGACGGGGGAGTCCACGCCGTCGAGCGCCTTGCGGATGTAGGGGATCCGCTCCTCGCCGCGCAGCAGGGCCGCGTCGGCTTCGAGGGCGTCGCGGCGCAGCTCGGTCCAGGAGGTCGCGGACCACACGTCGGCGGCCACGCCCCACTCCTCGGCGAGCAGCTTCTGCGCTTCGAGCGTCCAGTGGATCGCCGTGCCGGAGCCCAGGAGCTGGATGCGCGAGGCGTTCGCCGGGACGGTCACACCGGCCGTCTCCGCCGTGTTGAAGCGGTACAGGCCCTTGACGATGCCCTCGTCGATGCCCGCGGGCTTCGCCGGCTGCGGCATCGGCTCGTTGTAGACGGTGAGGTAGTAGAAGACGTCCCGGTCCTCGCCCGGGGCCGCCTCGCCGTACATCCGGCGCAGACCGTCCTTGACGATGGCCGCGACCTCGTAGGCGAAGGCCGGGTCGTAGGACATGGCCGCCGGGTTGGTCGCCGCGATCACCGGGGAGTGGCCGTCGGCGTGCTGAAGACCCTCACCGGTCAGCGTCGTACGACCGGCGGTGGCGCCCACCAGGAAGCCTCGGCCCAGCTGGTCGCCGAGCTGCCACATCTGGTCGGCCGTGCGCTGCCAGCCGAACATCGAGTAGAAGATGTAGAACGGGATCATCGGCTCGCCATGCGTGGCGTACGCGCTGGCGGCGGCGATGAAGTCGGCCATCGAGCCGGCCTCGGTGATGCCCTCGTTGAGGATCTGGCCGTCCTTGGCCTCGCGGTAGTACATGAGCTGGTCGCGGTCGACCGGCTCGTACGTCTGGCCCTTGGGCGAGTAGATGCCGAGCGAGGGGAACAGCGACTCCATGCCGAAGGTGCGGGCCTCGTCCGGGACGATCGGGACCCAGCGCTTGCCGGACGTCTTGTCGCGGATCAGGTCCTTCATCAGGCGCACGAACGCCATGGTGGTGGCCATGGACTG
This sequence comes from Streptomyces sp. NPDC006711, assembly GCF_042869775.1. Taxonomy (NCBI): domain Bacteria; kingdom Bacillati; phylum Actinomycetota; class Actinomycetes; order Kitasatosporales; family Streptomycetaceae; genus Streptomyces; species Streptomyces sp. NPDC006711. The sequence goes on along the minus strand of NZ_JBIAGO010000016.1, from coordinate 86,048 downwards.
GCTGCCGGAGCCCTTGTCGAACGCCGCGAAGGACTTGTCGGCCGGGGCCGGCAGCGGGGCGAGCGCGTGGCTGCGGCGGGCCGGGGCCGGCCCGCCGAGCGCGGCGCGGCGCTCCTGGAGGTAGCGGACCTCGGGGGAGTCGGCGCCGGGGTGGCCGTAGGGGACCTGGCCGTCGAGGAACTGGGCGTCGGAGATGGGCAGTTCAAGAAGGTCACGCATGTTCTTGAACTCGTCGTTGGTGAGCTTCTTCATCTGGTGGTTCGCGTTCTTGGACGCGAAGCCCTCACCGAGGGTGAAGCCCTTGACGGTCTGCGCCAGGATGACGGTCGGCGCGCCCTTGTGGGACAGGGCGGCCTTGTAGGCGGCGTACACCTTGCGCGGCTCGTGGCCACCGCGCGAGAGGTGGAAGCACTCCAGGATCTTGTCGTCCGAGAGCAGCTTGGCCATCTCGACGAGCGCCGGGTCCTTGCCGAAGAAGTCCTCGCGGATGTAGGCCGCGTCGCGCGTCTGGTACGTCTGCACCTGGGCGTCGGGGACCTCGCGCAGGCGGCGGACGAGGGCGCCGGTGGTGTCGAGCTGGAAGAGCTCGTCCCAGGCGCCGCCCCACAGCGACTTCACGACGTTCCAGCCGGCGCCGCGGAACTGGGCCTCCAGCTCCTGCACGATCTTGAAGTTGGCGCGGACCGGGCCGTCGAGGCGCTGGAGGTTGCAGTTGATGACGAAGGTCAGGTTGTCCAGACCCTCGCGGGCGGCGAGCGCGAGGGCCGCCGTCGACTCGGGCTCGTCCATCTCGCCGTCGCCGAGGAACGCCCACACGTGGGAGTGGGAGACGTCCTTGATGTTCCGGTTGGTGAGGTACCGGTTGAAGCGCGCCTGGTAGATCGCGGAGAGCGGGCCGAGTCCCATGGAGACGGTCGGGAACTCCCACAGCCAGGGCAGGCGGCGCGGGTGCGGGTAGGACGGCAGGCCGTCGCCGGCGGACTCCTGGCGGAACTTGTCCAGGTGCGCCTCGGTGAGGCGGCCGTCGAGGAAGGCGCGGGCGTAGATGCCGGGCGAGGCGTGTCCCTGGATGTAGAGCTGGTCGCCCGATCCGTCGCCCTCCTTGCCGCGGAAGAAGTGGTTGAAGCCGGTCTCGTACAGCCAGGCCGCGGACGCGAAGGTCGCGATGTGGCCGCCGACGCCGTACTTCGAGCCCCGGGTCACCATGGCGGCCGCGTTCCAGCGGTTCCACGCGGTGATCCGGCGCTCCATCTCCTCGTCGCCGTCGATGACGGGCTCAGCGGCGGAAGGGATGGTGTTGACGTAGTCCGTCTCCAGCAGCTTCGGCAGGGCGAGGCCCGCGCCTTCGGCATGCTGGAGCGTGCGGCGCATCAGATACGCGGCCCGGTGCGGGCCGGCGGCCTTGGCGACGGCATCGAGGGAGGCCGCCCATTCGGCGGTCTCCTCGGTGTCACGGTCCGGGAGCTGGTCGAGCTCGCTCGGAAACTTGGCTACGGGGTCGATCATGATCGCCGCCTTCCGGACAGGAGGGGGGTGGAGAAAAGGGGCCTTTGTCTGGCAGGACGGGGCCTGGACCGGTGAGTCCGCCGTTGACTGTATGCCGACGATCGATGATCGATCAAAGTGTGAGCCCAAAAACTTGCTCGAATCACGAAAGTCGGCACAGGGTGCCGCTGATGCGGGCACCCGGTGCCTTGCATTCGGGGGGTCGGCGGCCGGCGCCGCTCCGGTCAGGCGCTGCGCGGGGCGCACCCGAGGACATGCGCCTTCACCAGCGGGCCGATGGCCGGATCCCGCCGCCGGAAGGCCGCCACCAGGTCCTCGTGCTCCTCCGCGTACGACTTCTGTACGGTGCCGAGCCAGCGGATCGAGAGCGCCGTGAACACCTCGATGCCCAGGCCCTCCCATGTGTGCAGCAGCACACTGTTGTCGGCGGCCCGCACCAGCTCGCGGTGGAAGCCGACGGTGTGCCGCACCTGCGCGGTGCCGTCGGCCGCGCGGTCCGCCTCGTACAGGGCCGCCACGTGCGGCTCAAGGGCCGAGCAGTCCTCGGCGAGCCGTTCGGCCGCCAGCTCCGCCGCGATCTGTTCGAGGCCGGCCCGCACCGGATAGCTCTCCTCCAGGTCGGCCGCGCTCAGATTGCGCACGCGTACGCCCTTGTTGGGCGCCGACTCGATCAGGCGCAGGCTCTCCAGCTCCCGCAGGGCCTCGCGCACGGGCGTCTGGCTGACCTGGAGCTCCACCGCGATGCGCCGCTCCACGATCCGCTCACCGGGCTTCCAGCGCCCGCTGACGATCCCCTCCACGATGTGCTCGCGGATCTGCTCGCGCAGCGAGTGGACTACGGGCACGGTCATGGGGGCTCCTTCAGGCGAGCGGCGACGTGCCAAACAATACGGCCGCGTCCCCGTCCGAAAGAGCCCGGACGGGGACGCGGCCGCTGGTGAGACGAGTGTTACAGCCGTCCCAGGGTGCCGTGGAGAGCCTTACAGGCCGAGCTCGACCTCGAACTCGCCGGCCTCCAGGATCGCCTTGACCGCCGTCAGGTAGCGGGCGGCGTCGGCGCCGTCCACCAGACGGTGGTCGTAGGACAGCGCCAGGTACGTCATGTCGCGGACGCCGATGACGGTGCCCTCGGCGGTCTCGATGACCGCCGGACGCTTGACGGTGGCGCCGATGCCCAGGATGGCGACCTGGTTCGGCGGGACGATGACGGTGTCGAACAGCGCGCCGCGCGAGCCGGTGTTGCTGATCGTGAACGTCGCGCCCGACAGCTCGTCCGGGGTGATCTTGTTGCCGCGGACCTTGCCGGCCAGCTCGGCCGTGGCCTTGGAGATGCCGGCCAGGTTGAGGTCGCCCGCACCCTTGATGACCGGGGTCATCAGACCCTTCTCGGAGTCGACGGCGATGCCGATGTTCTCCGAGTCGAAGTACGTGATGGTGCCCTCGTCCTCGTTGATCCGGGCGTTGATGACCGGGTGGGCCTTCAGCGCCTGGGCCGCCGCCTTCACGAAGAACGGCATCGGGGACAGCTTGACGCCCTCACGCGCGGCGAAGGCGTCCTTCGCCGCGTTGCGCAGCTTCATCAGCTTCGTGATGTCGACCTCGACGACCGTGGTCAGCTGGGCCTGCGAGTGCAGCGCCTTCATCATGTTGTCGCCGATGACCTTGCGCATGCGGGTCATCTTGACCGTCTGACCGCGCAGCGGGGACGCCTCGAGGGACGGGGCGGCCTTCTTCGCGGCCGGGGCGGCGGCGGCCGGAGCGGGGGCCTTGGCGGCCTCCGCGGCGGCGATGACGTCCTGCTTGCGGATGCGACCGCCGACGCCGGTGCCCTTGACCGCGCCCAGGTCCACACCGGACTCGGAGGCGAGCTTGCGGACCAGCGGCGTGACGTACGCGCCGTCGTCAGCGGAGGTCGCGGCGGGGGCCGGAGCCTGCGGGGCCGGGGCGGCGGCCGGAGCCGGCGCCGGGGCGGCCGGTGCCTGGGCGGCCGGTGCCGGTGCCGGGGCGGCGGCCGGTGCCGGGGCCTGGGGAGCCGGTGCCGGAGCGGCAGCCGGGGCAGGAGCCGGAGCCGGGGCGGCGGGTGCCGGAGCGGCCGGGGCGGGCGCCGGGGCGGCGGCCGGAGCCGGAGCGGGAGCGGCCTGGGGGGCCGGGGCGGCCGGAGCCTGGGCGGCGGCCGGAGCGGCGCCGGGCGCACCGATGACGGCGAGCTTGGCGCCGACCTCGGCGGTCTCGTCCTCACCGACGACGATCTCGAGCAGCACGCCCGCGACCGGAGCCGGGATCTCGGTGTCGACCTTGTCCGTGGAGACCTCGAGCAGCGGCTCGTCCTCGGCCACCTCCTCGCCGACCTCCTTGAGCCAGCGCGTGACGGTGCCCTCGGTCACGCTCTCGCCGAGCGCGGGGAGGACGACGTCGGTGCCCTCGGCGGAGCCACCGCCGGAGGCGGCCTCGGCCGTGGGGGCCGGGGCGGGGGCCTCGGCCTCGGTGGACGGCGCGGCCTGCGGGGCCGGAGCCTCCTGAGCCGGGGCCTCCTGGGCCGGAGCCTGCTGCGCCGGGGCGGCCTCGGCCGCCGGGGCGCCCGAGCCGTCGTCGATGATGGCGAGCTCGGCGCCGACCTCGACGGTCTCGTCCTCGGCCACCTTGATGGAGGCCAGGATGCCGGAGGCGGGGGCGGGGATCTCGGTGTCGACCTTGTCGGTCGAGACCTCGAGCAGCGGCTCGTCGGCCTCGACGCGCTCGCCCTCGGCCTTCAGCCAGCGGGTGACGGTGCCCTCGGTGACGCTCTCGCCGAGCGCCGGAAGGGTTACGGAAACCGACATGGTTTCGGTTGCTCCTTACGAATTGCGGGGAAGTGGTCGTCGCGCCCGGGGGCTGTCAGTCGTGGGAGTGCAGTGGCTTGCCGGCCAGGGCCAGGTGGGCCTCGCCCAGCGCCTCGTTCTGCGTCGGGTGCGCGTGGATGAGCTGCGCGACCTCGGCCGGCAGCGCCTCCCAGTTGTAGATCAGCTGGGCCTCGCCGACCTGCTCGCCCATACGGTCACCGACCATGTGGACGCCGACCACGGCGCCGTCCTTGACCTGGACGAGCTTGATCTCGCCCGCGGTCTTGAGGATCTTGCTCTTGCCGTTGCCCGCGAGGTTGTACTTCAGAGCGACGACCTTGTCCGCACCGTAGATCTCCTTGGCCTTGGCCTCGGTGATGCCCACGGAGGCGACCTCGGGGTGGCAGTACGTCACCCGGGGCACGCCGTCGTAGTCGATCGGGACGGTCTTGAGGCCGGCCAGACGCTCCGCCACCAGGATGCCCTCGGCGAAGCCGACGTGCGCGAGCTGGAGCGTGGGGACCAGGTCACCGACGGCGGAGATGGTGGGCACGTTGGTGCGCATGTACTCGTCGACCAGGACGTAACCGCGGTCCATCGCGACGCCCTGCTCCTCGTAGCCGAGGCCCTGGGAGACCGGGCCGCGGCCGATGGCGACGAGCAGGACCTCGGCCTCGAACTCCTTGCCGTCGGCCAGCGTGACCTTCACGCCATTGGCGGTGTACTCCGCCTTCTGGAAGAAGGTGCCCAGGTTGAACTTGATGCCGCGCTTGCGGAACGCGCGCTCCAGGATCTTGGAGCTGTTCTCGTCCTCGACCGGCACGAGGTGCTTCAGACCCTCGATGACGGTGACGTCGGTGCCGAAGGACTTCCACGCCGAGGCGAACTCGACGCCGATGACGCCGCCGCCCAGGATGATCGCGGACTGCGGGACGCGGTCCAGGGTCAGCGCGTGGTCGGAGGAGATGATCCGGTTGCCGTCGATCTCCAGACCCGGCAGCGACTTCGGCACGGAGCCGGTCGCCAGCAGGATGTGACGGCCCTGGACACGCCGGCCGCCCACGTCCACCGACGTCGGGGAGGACAGGCGTCCCTCACCCTCGATGTAGGTCACCTTGCGGGAGGCGACCAGGCCCTGGAGTCCCTTGTACAGGCCCGAGATGACCTCGTCCTTGTACGCGTGGACCGCGTTGATGTCGATGCCCTCGAAGGTGGCCTTGACGCCGAACTGGCCGGCCTCGCGTGCCTGGTCGGCGATCTCGCCGGCGTGCAGCAGGGCCTTCGTGGGGATGCAGCCGTTGTGCAGGCAGGTGCCGCCGAGCTTGTTCTTCTCGATCAGTGCGACGTCCAGGCCCAGCTGCGCTCCGCGCAGGGCCGCGGCGTAGCCGCCACTGCCACCGCCGAGGATCACTAGGTCGAAAACGGTGCTGGCGTCGTTCGCCACGTCACGTCCTCCATGCATGTGCGCCGGGCGCGGTCGTCGATGACCGGCGGCGGCTGGTATCGGCCGCTTGTCTTCGGCCCTGTGGTGGGGGCCCTGTCCTGCCGAGAACCCATCTTCGCACTTGTTGACGGAAGGCGGGACGCGGGGCCGGGGTCTGAGACCGCTGATCGCCGGACTCGGCGGTCTCAGCGGTGACTGCGCACCGCGCCTCGGCACACGGATTTCATCGACAGCGAAATCCGGCCGAGGTCCCGCGGTACGGAGCGCCGAGGCGGGCGGCCCCGGCACGGATGCCCGGAGCCGCCCCGTGTGCCGGCTGTGCGCGGCCGCTCAGCCGAGGTCGCCCGCGGCGGCGCGCTCCGCGAGCCGGACCAGGGTGCGCACCGAGGAGCCGGTGCCGCCCTTGGGGGTGTAGCCGTGCGGGCCGCCCTCGTTGTAGGCGGGACCCGCGATGTCCAGGTGGGCCCAGGTGATGCCCTCGCCGACGAACTCCTTCAGGAACAGGCCGGCGATGAGGCCGCCGCCCATCCGCACGCCCATGTTGGCGATGTCGGCGGTGGGGGAGTCCATCGTCTTGCGCAGGTTCTTCGGCAGCGGCATCGGCCAGGACTGCTCGCCCGCCTCCTCCGCGATCTCGTGGATCGCGGTGCGGAAGGCGTCGTCGTTGGCCATGATCCCGAAGGTGTGGTCACCGAGGGCCAGCACCATCGCGCCGGTCAGGGTGGCGACGTCCACGATCGCGTCCGGCTTCTCCTCGGAGGCCTTCCACAGCGCGTCGGCCAGCACGAGCCGGCCCTCGGCGTCGGTGTTCAGGACCTCCACGGTCTTGCCGCTGTACATGCGCAGCACGTCGCCGGGGCGGGTAGCGGAGCCCGACGGCATGTTCTCGGCCAGCGCGAGCCAGCCGGTGACGTTGGCCTCGACGCCCAGGCGCGCGGCCGTGACGACGGCGGCGAACACGGCGGCGGCGCCGGCCATGTCGCACTTCATCGTCTCGTTGTGGCCGGCCGGCTTGAGCGAGATGCCGCCCGAGTCGTAGGTGATGCCCTTGCCGACGAAGGCCAGGTGCTTGGCGTTCTTGGCGTGGGTGTAGGAGATCTTCACCAGGCGCGGCGGGTTCTTCGAGCCGACGCCGACGCCGAGGATGCCGCCGAAGCCGCCCTTCTCCAGCGCCTTCTCGTCGAGCACCTGCACCTTGAGGCCGTGCTCCTTGCCGGCGGCCGAGACGACCGCGGCGAAGGCCTCGGGGGTCAGGTCGTTCGGCGGGGTGTTGACCAGGTCGCGGGCGCGGTTGATCTCCTCGGCCAGGGCCAGGGAGCGCTCGACGGCGGCCTTGTGGGCCTTGTCGCGCGGCTTGGCGCCGAGCAGCGTCACCTCGGCGAGCGGGCCCTTGGCGTCGGCGCCGCGGTCCTGGTACGCGGTGAAGGCGTAGGAGCCGAGCAGGGCGCCCTCGCCGATCGCCTCGATGTCCTCGGCGGCCTCGATGGGCAGAGCGAAGGCGGCCTTCTTGATGCCGTGCAGGGCGCGGGCGGCGTTGCCCGCGGCGGTGCGCAGCACCTCGGAGCCGTACGCCTCGTCCTTGGCGGGGGCGGTGCCGAGGCCGACCGCGAGGACGAACGGCGCCTTGAGGCCGGAGGGCGACACGGCCTTGGTCACCTCACCCTCAGCGCCGCAGGCGCCGAGGGTCTCCAGGACGGCGGCGAGCTTTCCGTCGAACGCCTTGTCCACGGCCTCGGCGCCCGGCGCGACGACCAGCCCACCCTTGGGGCCGGCGGCCTTGGCGACGCCGACGACGAGGGCGTCGGCGCGCAGCGTCGCCGCGCCGGCAGTGCTGAGAGTCAGAGCAGTCACGGTGGTGAGATCTCTCTTCCTTGAGAATCCGGTGGAGTGTTCGACCGTCGTATGGGCCGGCCGAGGCCCGGTCCATCGTATTTGGGGCCGGTCGACCACCAGCCACGAGCCTACGCGCGCGAACGGCGTTCGATCGCGGTGGCCTTAATTCACTCATCCGTGGTGTCTCTTTCACGTTTGGCCCACACACTCCCTGGGAGCTCCGCCACACTCACCTCGATCGGGCACAGGGGGCAGCGTGCCCCTTTGCATCATCACCACGAGCCGTCATACGCACCCGCGTACAGGGGGCTCATGAGGGGGGACACATGAAGGCGAAGGCCTTGAAAAACGGCAGAACCAGGTGGGCGCTCACGGCCCTGATGGCCGCCGGACTTCTCACCACGGCCGTACCGGCCGCCGGCGCGGTGGGCACGACCGTGCCGCGCGTCGACCTGAAAGTGCTGGTCCTGGACGACGGCGGGAGCGCGGTCGCGGCCCTGGTGGCCGAGTTGAAGAACACCCAAGTGCCCTACCAGAGCGTCGCGTTGGGGGCGTCGGGGCGGCCGGTCGTCGACGCGGCCTTCCTCAGCGACACCGTGGGCGGCCGGCCACGGGCGAAGTTCCAGGGCGTCGTCGCGCCCAACGAGATCCCCTTCGGCGCGGCCGGCTCGCCCGAGCAGACCGCTCTCGCCGCGTACGAGAAGACCTTCGGGATCCGCCAGGTCGACGCCTACACCTGGGCGCACCCCGAGGTCGGGCTCGACTACACCGACCAGCCCGGCGGCTTCTCCGGCGTCCTGGACGGCACCACCACGCAGGTCACCGCGGCCGGCAAGGCGGGGCCTTTCGGTTATCTCGACGGGCCGCTGACCTTCGAGGACAACGACCCCGCCGTGCCCGAGAGCTACGGCTACGCGGCGCATCCCAGGGACGGCTTCACCAGCTACCTCGACGCGCCGTCCGGCGGCTCCATGCTCGGCCAGTACACCCACGACGGCCGCAGCGAGCTCGTGGTCACCTTCGCCTACAACCAGTACCAGGAGCAGTTCCAGGCGCTGTCCAAGGGCATGGTGGAGTGGCTGACCCAGGGCGTCCACCTGGGCCAGAGCCGCAACTACTTCGCGGTGCACGTGGACGACGTGTTCGCCCCCGACTCCCGCTGGGACAGCGTCAACAACTGCACCCCGGGCGACCTCGACTGCCCCGCCGGCGGCGCGAACAACCCGGACATCCGCATGACGGCCGCCGACGCGCAGTACGCGGCGCAGTGGGAGGCCGCCAACGGCTTCACGCTCGACATGGTCTTCAACGGCGGCGCGGGCGAGGAGTGGAAGTCCGAGAACGGCGGCACCGACGCGCTGGCCGCCCAACTCATCGCCGACAAGGCCAAGTTCCGCTGGGTGAACCACACGTACACCCATGAATTCCTCGGCTGCGTGCAGGACACCACCGTGGTGCCGTGGCAATGCAAGAAGAACGCCGACGGCTCCACGCAGTGGATGAGCCGCGCCGACATCTCCGCGCAGATCTCGCAGAACAACACCTGGGCCGCCCAGAAGGGCCTCCCGGTCGACAGGAGCGAGCTGGTCACCGGCGAGCACTCGGGCATGCGGGTCCTGCCGCAGCAGCCCGACGACAACCCGAACCTGGCGGGCGCGCTCGCCGACAACGGCGTCAAGTGGACCGGCAGCGACGCCTCGCGCGAGCCGGACCAGCGCGCGGTGGGGGCCGCGCTGACCGTTCCGAGGCACCCGATGAACGTGTACTACAACGTCGGCAAGGCCGCCGAGATGACCGACGAGTACAACTGGCTGTACACCTCCAAGGCAAGCGGCGGAAGCGGCATCTGCGAGAACAACCCGGTCTCCACCTGCATGCCCGCGCCGCTGGACACGGCCACCGGCTACCAGGACTACATCGTCCCCCGGGAGGCGAAGACCGCCCTCTCGCACGTCCTGTGGAACGACCCGAGGCCGACGTACGTCCACCAGTCCAACCTGGCGGAGGAGCGCATCCTCTACCCGGTCCTGGACAAGGTGCTCGGCGACTACAAGGCGTTGTACGCCGACAACGCCCCGATCGTGAACCTGCGCGAAAAGGACGCGGGAACCGAACTCGCCCGCCGGGCGTCCTGGGACAAGGCACTGGCCGCCGGCACGGTGACCGCCTACCGGATCGGCAACGTCGTCACGGTGCAGGCGCCCAAGGGCGTGTACGCACCCGTCACCGCGCCCGAGGGGACGCGCAAGCAACTGTTCGTCGGCACCACGGCGTTCGGCACCGCCTACGCGGGGCTGCGTTCCGACTGGTCGTCGCCCGAGCTGCTTCAGTCGGCGATCACGCTGCAACTGCCGGCCACGCCGACCGCCTGATCGCTCGTCACGCACGACCGCTTGTCCTGGGGGGACATCCATGCCGAGCAGTGGCCGTCATGTCACCATGCTCACGGAAGGTACGTATCCACATGTGCACGGGGGTGTGAGCACATGGTGCGACCAGCTCATACGCGGCATGCCGGAGGTCGACTTCACCGTCGTCGCCCTCACCGGCAGTGGCCGTGAGCCGGTCGCCTGGGAACTCCCGGCCAACGTCCGCAGCCATGCGGCCTTCCCTCTGTGGGGGCCGAGGCCCGGTGGGCGAAGGCCGCTCCTCGGCAAGGAAAGGCGCCGGTTCACCGACACCTACGAGCGCTTCCTGCTCGCCCTGCTCGACCCGGAGTCCGGCTGCGACTTCGCCTCGGCCCTTTACGGGCTGGCGGAGTTCGCCCGGGCCGGGCGGCTCACGGCGGCGCTGCGCTCCGAAGCGGCCTTGAAGTCGCTGATGTGGATCTGGACCATGCCGCACCTGGCCCTGTCCAAGGCGAAACCGTCCGTGTACGACGCCCTGACCGCCACGGACCTCCTGGAACACGCACTGCGCCCGCTGTCCGCCCGCGTTCGCGCGGACAGCGTGGCGCACGCGGTCAGCAGCGGCCTCGCCACGCTGCCCGCGCTCGCCGCGCGGCACTTCGACGGGGTGCCGTTCCTGCTCACCGAGCACGGCATCTATCTGCGTGAGCGCTACCTCGGCCACCGCGCGTGCGAGCAGAGCTGGCCCGTCAAGGCCGTGCTGCTCGGCTTCTACCGTGAGCTCAACACGCTCGGATACCGCGATGCCGACCTGATCACGCCGTGCAACCAGTACAACCGCCGCTGGGAGGAGCGCCAAGGCGCGCCGTCCGAGCGGATCCGTACCGTCTACAACGGCGTCGACCCCGAGCTCTTCCCGCACGCCGGGCCCGACCCGGACGTCCCCACCCTGAGCTGGTGCGGACGCATCGACGCCATCAAGGACCTGGAGACCCTGATCCGCGCGTACGCCATCGTGCGGGCCGAACTCCCCGAGACCCGGCTGCGGTTGTACGGTCCTGTGCCGGCTGGCGGCGGCGACTATGTGACCCGGCTCGAAAAGCTCGCCGCCGAACTGGGTGTGAGCGACGGCATCTCCTACGAGGGCCGGGTCAGCGACACGGCGAGCGCCTACGCCTCGGGCACCGTGGTGATGCTCTCCAGCATCAGCGAGGGCTTCCCCTTCTCGTTGATCGAGGCCATGAGCTGCGGCCGCGCCACCGTGTCCACGGACGTCGGCGGCGTACGCGAGGCGGCCGGCGACGCGGGGCTCATCGTGCCGCCGCGCGAGCCGGCCGTGATGGCCGAAGCCGCCATCGGGCTGCTGCGCGACCACACCCGGCGGGCCGAACTCGGCGCCGCCGCACGCCAACGCGTGATCGACGAGTTCACCCTGCACCGCTCGGTGGACGGCTTCCGCCGCATCTACCGCGAGCTGGCCGGAATCGACGCGTCCGAGCCCACCCCCGCCGCCTTCACACCCGACGACGACTGGACGCTGCGGCTCGCCGCCCCCTGGTACCGCGGCCTGGCCGAGGACGCAGGGGCCGTCCCCCTCGGCGGTGCGGCGCGGTGAGCGGATCCCCGCGCCCCGGCGGGGACGAGGGGCAGGACACCCTGCCCTTCATCCCGCGCCAGCGCCCGCCCGGGCCGGCCGCCGATGAACCCGTCGCCCAACTCGCCCTGCGCCTGGAGGGGTTGATAGCGGCCGCCGTCCACCCGGACGAGATAGCCGCGATCATCGAGTCCGACGGCATGACCGACGCGCGGATAAGCGCCGTCTACGGCCACCCCGACTCCTTCTCGCTGGCCGAGGAGCTGTACGGCCGGGTCGGGCGCCGCTACCCCTCGCCCCCCGCGCCGCCGCCCGAGCCCTGGCACACCCACCTCGGCTCCTGTCTGCTGCGAGGCCTCGTCTTCGCGCTGCCCGGGCTCGCCTACGTCCTGGGCGCACCCCTGCTGGCCGGGCCCCCGGCCGCGCTCGGACTGCCCGCGGGCACGCTCTCGCTGCTCGCCGGCGCGGTCACCGGCTGGGTGTGGAACCAGTCGCTCTCGCACCGCGCCCACTCCTGGCTCAGTCTCGCCGACCGCCCGGCCGCCGTCCGCGCCCTGCGTCTCGGCGCCCCGCTCGGGGCCGCCCTGAGCGCGCTGGCCGCGTTCGCCGTGGCGGGCCCCGACGACCTGCCGGGCGCCGCGTTCGCCGCCGGCCAGTGCTGCTATCTGGCGGCGGCCACCGCGCTGCTCGTCCTCGGCCGTGAACGTGCCCTGTTCTGGGCCCTGTTGCCCCTGACCCTCGGCCTCCTGCCGGGCCTGCCGTCCGCCGCGGGCCCCCTCCTGCTGCTCGTCTCGCTGGGCTCGGCGGTGACGCTGGCCGTGCGCGCCCTGTGCGCCGAGCCGGCCGGGCCGGGACCGGGCGGCGCCGTCTCGCCCCGGCTCACGGCGTCCGTGCCGTACGGCCTGTTCGGGCTCGGGGCGGGGGTGCTGGTCCTGTACGCCGCCCTCGGCGACGTCTTCCGGCACGGCTCAACGGGCACGGTCGCGGGCCCCTCCGCGGTCGCCCTGACCCTCAGCATGGGCCCCGCCGAATGGCTGCTGCACCGCTTCCGCGCCCAGAGCCTGGCCGGGCTGCGCGGCTCCCTGAGCGCGCGCGGCTTCCGGGGCTCGGTCGCCGTCACCGTGCTGCTCTGCCTCGGCGCCTACCTCCTGGTGCTCGCCGCGCTCGCCGAGGCGGGCACCGGGCTGTGGCCGGGCGCCCCGCCGCTCGACGGCGTAGGCCTCGCCACGCTGCTGCTGATCGGCGCCGTGCTGTGGACCGGGCTCCTGCTCCAGTCGTTCGGGGCGGCGGTGGCCGCGGCGGTGGTGTGCTGCGCGGCGGCGCTCGCCCAGACGCTCGCCCTGGTGCTCGCCGCGCCGGCGACCACCGGTCTCATGGTCCCGGGCGGCGCCGCCGCGTTGCTCGCCGCGCTGGCCTGTGTCCTGCTGGGAAGGGCCACCGCCCACCGACCCTGACCCCGTCGCTCCCCCCGTCCCCCCGGTCAACCCCTCCCGGACACCGAGCGTCCCGGGCGCGCAGCGAGGAAGTGGCATGAGCAAGCTCCTGGTGCCCTACTACGAGCACCCGGCCGAGCGCCCCGACGCCTGGGACGCGCTGATCGCCGCCGCGCCCTCGCTGTACGGGGTGGTCCTCAACCCGGCCGACGGGCCAGGGAGTTCGCCCGACGCGGCCTTCGCGGCGGTGGCCGCCCGCCTGTGCTCGGCGGGCGTACGCGTACTCGGCTATGTGGACACCGCCTACGGCCGGCGCCCGCCGCAGGACGTCATACGGGAGGCGGCCCGCCACCACGACTGGTACGGGACGCACGGCCTCTTCCTCGACCAGGCGGCCACCAGCGCCCTGCACCTGCCCTACTACGCCGACCTGCGGACCGCGCTCGCCGCGACCCACGACACCTACGTCACGCTGGTCCTCAACCACGGCGCCGTGCCCGAGCCCGGCTACGCCAGGATCGCCGACCTCCTGGTCACCTTCGAGGGGCCCTGGTCGGCGTACCGGCCGAACCTCGCCGCCGGGCCCGACACCTGCCACCTGGTCTACGACGCGCCGCCCGGCGCCCTCTCCCGGGCGCCGGTCCACTGCCTCGTACCCGGCGGGCTCCCGCACCCCTGGGGCACGCTGCCGCACCATCTGGAACCAGCCTTGTGAAATCAGCCGACGGTCAGCGCGACCAGCGTCACCGTCGTCGCGCTCTCCGCGACGGCGCCGAACACATCGCCCGTCACCCCGCCGAACCGCCGCACACAGCGCCGCAGCAGCACCTGCGCGACGGCGAGCGCGGCCACCACGGCCAGCGCGAAGCGCGGCGCCGCCCGCACCCCCGACACCAGCCCCGCCGCCGCGCACAGCGCCGTCACCAAGACGGCCACCACGGCCGCGCGGACGACGGGCACCGTGCCCGCCACCACGGCGCCCAGGCCCTCGGGGCGGGCCGCGGGCACGCCGCGCCGCGCGGCCAGCGTCAGGGCGGTGCGGGCGGCCACGGCGGCGACGACGGTGGCCACCGCGGCCCGGGCCCAGCCGTGCTCGTACAGCCGCGCCAGGGCCGCGATCTGGGCGCCCAGGCAGAACAGCAGGGTGATGACGCCGAACGGGCCGATGTCGCTCTGCTTCATGATGCGCAGCGCGTCCTCGGCGGGCTTGGCGCTGCCCAGGCCGTCGGCGACGTCGGCGAGTCCGTCCAGATGCAGGCCCCGGGTCAGCAGCGCGGGCACCGCCGCGGCCACCACCGCCGCGAGCGGGGCGCCCGTGCCGAGCGCCCAGCACCCGGCGCCCGCGGCCGCCGCGCACAGGCCGACGGCGAGGCCCGCGAGCGGGGCGAGCGTCATGCCCGCCCGTGCGGCGTCGCGGTCCCAGCGGGTGATGCGGGCGGGAAAGACGGTGAGGGTGCCGAAGGCGAAACGTACGCCGTGCAGGGCCTTCCTTGCGTTCACCCGGCGCAGGCTATCCTGCGCGCCCCGCCCGCCCCCGGCGGTAAATTGCGCATACCAGCGCAAACAGGAGCGGGTGGGATGGGTCACTGGTTCTATCGGAACATCACCGAGCCGGGCAAGCTCCCCATGCTGCTCGCGCTGACCGCGTTCGTCCTGACGTTCGTCGTGACGCGCTCCATCACCCGCCTCATCCGGGCCGGGCGCGGCCCGTTCGGGAACATCAAGCCGGGCGGCCTGCACATCCACCACGTGGTCCCCGGGGTCATCCTCACCATCGTCGGCGGCTTCGGCGCCGTCGGCAGCGGCCGGCACGGGGTCGCGCCGGCCGTCTTCGCCGTGCTCTTCGGGATGGGCGCGGGCCTGGTGCTCGACGAGTTCGCGCTGATCCTGCACCTGGACGACGTGTACTGGAGCGAGAACGGGCGCAAGAGCGTCGAGATCGTGGTCCTGGCGGCCGCGCTGATGGCGCTGGTGCTCGCCGGGTTCTCACCGCTCGGCGTCAACGACGTGAGCGCGGGGGAGCGCCAGGACCGCAGCTCGTTCATCACCACCATCGCGGTCAACTTCTGTTTCGTGGTGATCGCGCTGCTCAAGGGCAAGGTGCGGCTCGCGATGATCGGCACGTTCGTGCCGTTCGTGGCCCTGTTCGGCGCGATCCGCCTTGCCCGCCCCGGCTCCCCGTGGGCCCGGCGCCTCTACCGCCGGCGACCGCGCGCCCGTGCCAGGGCCACGCTGCGCGCCTACCACCACGACCGGCGCTGGTCAGCGCCGCGCCGCAGGTTTCAGGACTGGATCGGCGGCGCGCCCGACAAGCTTCCGGCGCGCCGGTCCTGATCCCCGTCGCCGCCCCGGGGGCCGCGCCGCACCCAGGTGAGCCAGCAGATCACGGCGACGGTGATGAGGGCCGCGATGTGCTCCTTGCCCGCGAGGTTGTTCTTCACCACCACCTCGACGGCCATCGAGCCCACCACCACCGCGGCCGTCAGATACGCCCGGTAGCGCCAGCACACGTACACCGCGAGCGCGACCACGGCCGCCGAGGGCCCGGTGTCGACCATCGCTGCCGCCGAGGCGGGCAGGCCGAAGACGCTGTCGGGGCCGATGTGGATGCCGACGCGCGCGTACAGGGTGCCGGCCAGTGTCGCCGCGTAGGCGATGAGCAGCATCCGGCCGCGTCCGATGCAGATCTCCGCGACGCCGAAGACGAGCAGCACCTGGGCGAGCGCGCCCCAGACCGGCAGGTCGAGGGCGGGCACGAAGAGCGAGAAGGGGGTGCGCAGGAGCGAGAGCCACAGCGGGTACTGGGCCTTGACCGACCCGATGATCTGGATCGGCCGAAAGCCCCAGGACTGGTTCTGGACGGTCTGGAAGAGCGAGGTGAGGGCGACGGCGGAGAGGGTCAGCCAGATCGCCCGCAGGCGCCGGGTGCGCAGCGCGTCCGCCACGGTCGTGAACAGGGGGCCCCACTCGCGCCGGGCGAACCGGCGCAGCCCCCGTCGCGCACCACCGTTCATCTGTGGGACTCCAGGTGTCTGCGGTGCAGCCACTTGGGCAGGCCGGGGGCTTCGAGGAACCCCTCGGCGCGCGCGGACGCGATGGCGATGCGCGGCAGGTCCGCGCTCTTCTCGAACAAGGTGAACCGAGGCTCCCAGATCGGCCGGTACTTGGCGTTGGACCGGTAGAGGGACTCGATCTGCCACCAGCGGGAGAAGAAGCTGAGGAGCGAACGCCACAGCCTCAGCACGGGTCCTGCCCCGAGCTTCGAGCCGCGCTCGAAGACGGAACGGAACATCGCGAAGTTCAGTGAGACCTGAGTGATCTCGATCTCCTTGGCGCGCTGGAGGAGTTCGATCACCATGAACTCGATCAGACCGTTCTCGGAGCCGCGGTCACGGCGCATCAGGTCGAGCGAGAGGCCGCGCGGACCCCAGGGCACGAAGCTGAGCAGCGCCCTCAACTCGCCTTCCCCGTCGAAGCATTCGAGCATCATGCACTGGCCGTCGGCGGGATCGCCCAGGCGGCCGAGCGCCATGGAGAAGCCGCGCTCGGTGGCGCCGTCGCGCCAGTCGTCGGCCTTGCGCAGCAGTTCGTCCATCTCCTGGGCGGGGATGTCCGCGTGGCGGCGGATCCGCACCTCGTACCCGGCCCGCTTGACCCGGTTGTAGGCCTGGCGCACGGTCCGCATCGCGCGGCCCTCCAGGGTGAACTCGGCGATCTCCACGATCGCCTCGTCGCCCATCTCCAGGGCGTCAAGGCCGTGCCGGGCATAGATCTGCCCCGCTTCCTCGCTCGCCCCGGTCACCGCCGGGATCCAGCCGTGCTCGCGGGCCTCGGCCAGCCACGGCTCGATCGCGCCCGGCCACGCCTCGGGGTCGCCGATCGGGTCGCCGGAGGCCAGCGAGACGCTGTTGATCACGCGGTAGGTGACCGCGGCCTTGCCGGTGGGCGACCAGATCACGGCCTTCTCGCGGCGCAGCGCGAAGTAGCCGAGCGAGTCGCGTTCGCCCTGCTTGTCCAGGAGCGCGCGCAGCCTCTCCTCGTCCTCGACGGTCAGCGGGTCGACGGCCCTGCGGTTGCGGAAGGCGGCGTAGATGACGGCGATCAGGAGCAGTGTGGCCAGCACGTTGATGACGACGTTGACCCAGCCGGGGGTGGTGATGCCCTGGGTGTGCCGGTCGTCGGGGACCAGGAAGACCAGCCGCATCAGGCCGTAGCGCCAGCGATCGAGGAACGTCGACTGGTCGGTGCCGTCATAGGTGTTGGTCGCGCTGACCAGGACCGCGGCGATCAGCGAGGTGACGAGCAGGCCGCCGACGGCGGTCACGACCGCGGCCAGCGGGTTGGAGCGGTCGCCCTTGGCGTAGAACTCGCGCCGTCCCATTACGAGCGCCACCACGAACGCGGTGGTGAGGGCGAGCGAGATCCAGTTCTGCGCGTAGCGGTGGAAGCCCGGCAGCGCCATGACGTAGGCGAAGAGCAGCAGGAAGAGCCCGCCGAGCACCATGTTCAGGATCCAGGCGGCGCGCTTGCGGCGGCGCATGGTGACGGCGAGGAAGAGCGTGACGACGCCGGAGGTGAAGCCGGCTTCCAGCAGGTACGGCGTGAAGTAGTCGTCCGTGTTGTGACGCCGAAGCCCCTGGCCGAGGGTGACCCACACGGCACTGAGGAAGTTGATGAACGTCACGACGCGCAGGTACCAGACGGCGAACGCCGCGCCATGACGCGACCGGGCGGTGCTCCGGTCTGTTGCTTCGGTGCTCAAGCGGACTTCTCCCATGAAACGCGATGATATGGGGGACCAAGGCGTTCCACGGTGGCCGCGGGCCCGGCCGGGTAAGCCCCCGGCCGGGCCCGCGGCTCACGCGTCGCCGCTCTCCTTCGTGCCCCCCGCGCGCTGGTCGGCGCGCTCGGGCAGTTCCGCGGCGAGTGCGGCCGCGGCTTGGACGAGAGGAAGAGCGAGCAGTGCCCCGGTTCCTTCGCCCACTGTGACGCCATGATCGAGCAGAGGGTTGAGCGCCATCCGGTCCAGCGCCTTGGCCTGGCCCGGCTCACCGCTCCTGTGCCCCGCCAGCCACCAGTCCGGGGCCCGGAACGCGGCGCGCTGGGCCACCAGGGCGGCGGCCGCGGAGACGACGCCGTCGAGGATCACCGGCAGCTTGCGCACCGCGCACTGCAACAGGAAACCCGTGGTCGCCGCGAGGTCGGCGCCGCCGACGGCGGCCAGCAGTTCGAGCTGGTCGCCCAGGACGGGCCTGGCCCGGCGCAGCGCGTCACGGATCGCGGCGCACTTGCGCATCCAGGCCAGGTCGTCGATGGCGGCGCCGCCGCGCCCGGTGACCACCGAGGAGTCCGTCCCGCACAGCGCGGCGATCAGGACCGCCGCCGGCGTGGTGCCGCCCACGCTGAGATCGCCGAGCACCACCAGGTCGGTGCCGGAGTCGGCCTCCTCGTCGGCGATCTTCACGCCGAGCCGTACGGCCGCCTCCGCCTCCTCCACGGTGAGCGCGTCCTCGATGTCCACGCGGCCGCTGCCGCGCCGCACCCGGTGGCGCACCACGTCGTCGGGCAGCAGGGCGGGATCGCAGTCGAGCCCGGCGTCGACGACACGCACGGGTACGTTCTGGCGGCGGGCGAGCACCGCGACCGGGCTCGCGCCGTCCAGGACGGAACGGACAAGGGTGTGCGCCGATGAGGCGGGGCGGGCCGATACGCCCAGGCCCGCCACGCCGTGGTCACTGGCGAAGAGCACCACGCGGGGGCGCTCGACGGCCCGGACCGGGCTCGCGCCCTGCGCCGCCGAGAGCCAGGTGGCCAGCTCGTCGAGCCGGCCGAGCGCGCCGGGGGGCACGCTCTGCCGCTCCCGGCGTTCCTCGGCATCCCGCCGCACACCGTTGTCGGGGCGTTCGATCAGATCGGAGAAGTCGTCCAGGTTCAGCCTGCTCATCTGCCGAACAGTACCGCCAGCGGGCCGACCTCAGCCGCGCAGCGTGAGCGCCTGGCCCGCCACGACGAGCAGCACCTGCTCGCACTCGGCCGCGAACGCCGCGTTCAGGCGCCCCAGTTCGTCCCTGAAGCGCCGCCCCGACGCCGTCGCGGGCACCACGCCCGAGCCCACCTCGTTGCTCACCGCCACCACCGTGCGCGCGGTGGAGCGGACGGCGGCGGCCAGCTCGGCCGTACGCTCACCGAGGGCCCGTTCGCCGCCCGCCGCCCACTTCTCGTCGTCCCACGCGCCGACCCGGTCCATCGCGTCGGTCAGCCACAGCGCCAGACAGTCGATCAGCAGCGGCGGCCCCGGCTCGTCGAGCAGCGCGGCGAGCTCACAGGTCTCCTCGGTACGCCAGGTGGCGGGCCGGCGTTCGCGGTGCAGCCCGACCCGCGCCGCCCACTCCCTGTCGCCCTCGCGGCAGCCGCCCGTCGCCACGTACACGACGCCGGGAAAGCCCTGGAGGCGCCGCTCCGCCTCCACCGACTTGCCCGAGCGCGCGCCGCCGAGCACGAGCGTGCGCCGGGGCAGATCGGGCACCGCGTGGTACTCGCCGACCACGAGCGTCGTGCCGTCGGGCACCGCACGCGCGCCGAGCGCCGCGAGCCGGCGCGCCAACTCCCGCCCCGGCGGCACGTCGTGGTCGATGTGCACCGCGATCACATCCGTGGCGGGACCGATGCCGCCGGCGGCCCGCAGCCGCGCCAGCGCGTCGGGGCGGCCGGTGACGTCGGCCACCACCATGTCGTACGGGCGCGTCGCGCTCTGCCCGGCGGGCGCGGCCCCCGGCGGCAGATACAGCAGCCGCTCGCCGTCGGGCGAGGTCACCTCGTATCCGGTGCCCGGCGCGTCAAGGGGGACGGCCAGCACCCGGTGGCCGCTGATCAGCGTCAGTCTGCGGCCGTCGGGCACCCGCCCGGCGGCGGGCAGCCCCGCCGGCAGCTCGACGGCGGGCCCGTCGTGCGGATGGGTGAGCAGCACCTGGCGCACCCCGGTGAGCGAGTGCCCGGCCCGCGCGGCGGCGAGCGCCGCGCCCGGGGTCAGGTCGAGCAGCAGCGCGCCGTCGACGAGCAGGGCGGTGGCGGCGCGCGCGTCGCCGGCGAGGGCGAGCGCGCACGCGGCGCAGGGACAGTCGGGGCGCGGCAGGCCTGCGGGGGCCCCGGTGCCGAGGAGAGTCAGTTCCACAGCCACGATCCTCCCGCGTAACCGGCCCTCTTGCGCGCCCGGTTACGCTGCGGGCAGCAACGTGACGTATGGAGGCGGACATGGCGTGGACGTGGCGTTTCGAGAAGTCGGACGGTACGGAGGTCGAGCCGGCGGTGGCGCCGGAGGAGTTCACGACCCAGGGCGATGCGGAGTCCTGGATCGGTGAGGTGTGGAAGGACCTGCTGGAGGGCGGGGCCGACCAGGTCTTCCTCTTCGAGGACGGCACGAAGATCTACGGCCCGATGAGCCTGCACGCCGAGCAGGTCTGAGGCCGGCGCCGGGCCGGGTCCGCGCCCGGCCCGGCCGGGTTCAGATCTCGCCGAGGGTGACGTCGGCCGTCCTCCTGGCGCCGTCGCGGGTGTACGTCACCTGGACCTTCTGGCCGGGCTTGTCCGAGGCCAGCGCCTCGGTGAGGGCGGTGATCGAGGTGATGTCGGTGGCGCCGAGCCGGACGATGACGTCGCCCACGCGCAGGCCCGCCTTGGCGGCGGCTCCGTTCGCCGGGGCCGCCACCACCGCGACACCGGCCGGCTGGTAGCCGGAGTCGACCACGGTGCGTCCGGTGATGCCGAGCGCGGCCCGGCCCGAGTCGGTGACCCTGCCGTTCTTGATGATCTGGTCGGCGACCGTCTTGACCATCGACACCGGGATCGCGAAGCCGATGCCGGGGGCCGCGCTGCCGCCCATGTCCGGGTCGGTCGCGGCGAGCGTGGGAATGCCGATGATCTCGTCGTCCAGGTTCACCAGGGCGCCGCCGCTGTTGCCGGGGTTGATCGCGGCCGAGGTCTGCACCATGTTGGCGATGGTGGCGCCGGTCCCGCCGCCGTCCCGGCCCTCCGAGACCGTGCGCCCGGTCGCGGACACGATGCCCTGGGTGACGCTGGAGGAGAGTCCGAGCGGGGAGCCCATCGCCAGTACGATCTGGCCCATCTCGACCTTGGACGAATCCCCGAACCTGGCCGGCTTCAGACCGCTGGGCACCGAATCCAGCTTGATCACGGCGAGGTCCTGCTCGGGGTAGGCCGCGACCAGTTTCGCGGTGATCGCGGAACCGCTGCCCGAGGCCGTCACCTTGAACGTCCGCTCGTTGCCCACGACATGGGCGTTGGTGACGATGTGCCCCTGCGCGTCGTAGACGATGCCGGAGCCGAGGCTGTTGGACGCGTCGATCTGCACCACCGAGGGCAGCACGTCCTTGATGACGCGCTGGTAGTCGCTCTGGAGGCTGTCGGTCCCGCCCGAGCCGTTGCGCTGGGGGGCCGACGGGTTCGCGGACGCGCTCGGCGACGCCTGGGGGGCCGCCGAGCCGGCGGGCGAACAGCCGCCCAGTACAAGGGCGGTGGCGACGGCGGCGGTCACCGGCCATGCCGCACGGCGCACCCGGCCGGGGCGAAGAGATGCATCCATGGCAGGAGTATCCCTTTGGTCCGATATGACGGCCTGTCGGTGCACCCGATCAGGTACCGGGGTCCCGGGCCGGGGCCCACCCGGCGGATACCCGGGGCCCGCGCCGGGCATCCGCGCGCCTTCTCAGCCCGTACGCCTCAGTGCCGAACGGCTTGGTCCCGCACGCCTCAGTCCGGTACGCCTCGGCCCCGCACGCCTCAGTCCCGTACGCCGAAGAGGTGCAGCAGCGCGGCCACCTGCCGGTAGGGGTCGGTGCGCCCGGCGCGGTCCTCGGCCGCGAGCATCCGCTCCAGCTCGTCCGCCGGGGGCAGTTCGGCCTCGCCCGGCACGTTGTCGGTGAAGACCCGCACCCCGTACCAGGTGTGCAGGGGCGCGGCGATCCCGTCCAGCGTGCGGGTCAGCGCCGCGAGCCGGTCGGCGCGGACCGGCAGCCCGAGCCGGTTGGTGTAGGCGTCGGTGTCGAAGGCGGCGAGCGCGCCCGCCCAGTCGCCCGCGAGCCCCGGCCGCACCGCCAGCGCGTCCGCGTTCCGTACGAGCAGCGACAGCAGGCCGCCGGGGGCCAGCATCCGGGCGAGACCGGCGAGCATCGCGTCCGGGTCCTCGATGTACATCAGGACGCCGTGGCAGAGGACCACGTCGAAGGAGCCCGGCAGGAAGTGCACCCCGGTCTCGCGGCCGTCGCCCTCGATCAGGCGGACCCGCTCGCGGATGCCCTCCGGCTCGGTGGCCAGCGCGTCCCGGGCGACCTTGAGCATCGCCGCGTCCGATTCGAGCCCGGTCACGGAGTGCCCGGCGCGGGCCAGGCGCAGGGCCTGGGTGCCCTGGCCCATGCCGACGTCCAGGACGCGCAGGCGCCGGCCCACGGGGAAACGCCCGGATATCTGCTCGTCGAGGTGACGGGCAACGAGTTCCTGGCGGACGACGTTGCGCAGC
The DNA here is from genome assembly GCF_042869775.1 of Streptomyces sp. NPDC006711. Lineage (NCBI taxonomy): Bacteria > Bacillati > Actinomycetota > Actinomycetes > Kitasatosporales > Streptomycetaceae > Streptomyces > Streptomyces sp. NPDC006711. Next base: position 63,539 of record NZ_JBIAGO010000016.1, on the reverse strand, counting down.
CCGCCAAGACCCTTCAGCCAGGCGCCGGAGGCGCCGGTGAACCCGGACGGCTTACCGCTCAGGGCTTCTCTCCGCGCTTGACCTGCGGCTTGGGCAGCCGCAGCCGGCGCATCTGGAGCGTGCGCATCAGACCGTAGGCGACGGCGCCCTTCTTCGGCTCGTCGGGGAAGCGGGCGGCGAGCGCCCTCTTGAGCCGGAAGGCGAGCCCGATCGAGTCCAGCACGATGAGCACGATCACCACGAGCCACAGCAGCAGCGAGAGGTTCTGGAGGCTGCCGATCCGGATCATCGAGAGCACCAGGATGATCACCGCGAGCGGCAGGAACATCTCGGCGACCGAGAACCGGGAGTCGACGAAGTCGCGGGCGAACTTGCGCACCGGACCCTTGTCGCGGGCCGGCAGATAACGCTGGTCGCCATTGGCAAGCGCCTCGCGCTGCTTGGCCATGTCGACCCGGCGCGCCTCGCGCTGACGCTTGGCGGCCTCCTTGCGGTCGGTCGGCACGGTCGAGGCACGGCGGCGCTGGGTCTGGGCCTCACTCCGCTTGGGAGTGGGGCGCCCCTTGGGGGCCTCGGGGTCGCGGGGCGCTTTGGAGAGGTCCGCCGTCACCTTGTCGGTGGGGGCCTTCTCTGCGTTGGAACGGCTACGGAACACAATCCCCAAGGGTACGGGGTGCCCGGCATGGACCCCAGGCCGGTGGGGAACGATCCCACAACGCCTTGCGTCCGTAGAGGCGGGACGTACTGTTCCCCCCGAGGTCCACCTACTCCCTGCGCCGGATCGGCGCGGACCGTAGTCGTCCTTGGGGATGAGCGCATCGGCGTCCCAACAGTGCGGTAATGGATGCAGGGCCCGTACTGTGGGTTCTGTTGCAGCAGCTGGAGCTGGAGTCCGTCAGAAGGGGGCGCGCGAAGCCCATGAGCGGTGTCATGAAGCGTATGGGGATGATCTTCCGCGCGAAGGCGAACAAGGCCCTTGACCGGGCCGAGGACCCTCGCGAGACCCTCGATTACTCGTATCAGAAGCAGCTGGAGCTGTTGCAGAAGGTGCGCCGCGGCGTCGCGGACGTCGCGACCTCCCGCAAGCGTCTTGAGTTGCAGCTCAATCAGCTCCAGAGCCAGTCCTCCAAGCTGGAGGACCAGGGCCGCAAGGCGCTGTCCCTGGGCCGTGAGGACCTGGCCCGCGAGGCCCTGTCCCGTCGCGCCTCGCTTCAGCAGCAGGTCACCGACCTGGAGACGCAGCACCAGACGTTGCAGGGTGAGGAGGAAAAGCTCACCCTGGCGGCCCAGCGCCTCCAGGCCAAGGTCGACGCCTTCCGCACCAAGAAGGAGACGATCAAGGCGACCTACACGGCGGCCCAGGCGCAGACCCGGATCGCCGAGTCCTTCTCGGGCATCTCCGAGGAGATGAGCGACGTCGGCATGGCCATCCAGCGGGCCGAGGACAAGACCGCGCAGCTCCAGGCGCGGGCCGGCGCGATCGACGAACTGCTTGCCTCCGGCGCGCTGGACGACCAGTCGGGCCTGGCCAAGGACGACATCCAGACCGAGCTCGACCGGCTCTCCGGTGGTACGGATGTAGAGCTGGAGTTGCAGCGGATGAAGGCCGAGCTGATGGGCGGCGGGTCCGCGGGCAAGCAGGCCATCGAGGGCGGCACCACGTCCGACAAGGCCGGCAACCCCGGCGGCAGCACCCCGCAGCAGAGCCCGCGCTTCGACAAGCAGTGACGAACGGCAGGAGACGTTCATGATCGTCCGGATCATGGGGGAGGGGCAGGTGAAGCTGGCGGACGGCCACTTCACCGAGCTCAACAAGCTCGACAACGACCTCCTCGAAGAGATGGAGGCCGGTGACGAGGACGGCTTCCGCCGCACGCTCGGCGCGCTCCTGGACGCGGTGCGCAGCCTGGGCGAGCCCCTTCCCGACGACGCCCTCGAACCGTCCGAGCTGATCCTCCCGAGCCCCGACGCGAGCCTGGACGAGGTCAGGGACATGCTCAGCGACGACGGCCTGATCCCGGGCTGACCCCGGCAACCCCTCAGGGGGCCGGGGCGAGTCGTCGTGCGGCCGGGGCGGCTCCCGCGTCCCGTGCGGCCCCCCGGGCCCCTTACGGTAGGTGGCCGTGACCCTCATCGACCGGGCCCGGCCCTGGCTCAGGGCGCACCCGCTGGTCCTGGACGCGGCCCTCGCCATCGGCGTGCTGATCTCCATGGTCATCGGGTCGTTCGCCGACCCGCACGGGCCCGCCGGGCCGACCTTGGGCACCCGGACACCCGGCGCGCGTTCACTCGTTCTGATGGCGCTGGCCGCCCTCGCCCTCGTACCGAGGCGGCGCAGGCCCATGGCCGTGCTCGCCTGCACCAGTGCGCTCACCATGGTCGAGCTCGCGCTGGGCGCCCCGCCCGCCCCCGTCGCGATGAGCGCGGTCGTCGCGCTCTACACGGTCGCCGCCCACACCGACCGCCCCACCACCTACCGCGTCGGCGTGCTCACCGTCGCCGTGCTCACCGGCACCGCCATGCTGCTCGGCACCCCGCCCTGGTACGCCCAGGAACACCTCGGGATCTTCGCCTGGACCGGCATGGCCGCGGCCGCCGGCGACGCCGTGCGCAGCCGGCGCGCCTTCGTCGACGCGATCCGCGAGCGCGCCGAGCGGGCCGAGCACGGCCGCGAGGAGGAGGCAAGGCGCCGGGTCGCGGAGGAGCGGCTGCGCATCGCCCGAGACCTGCACGACGTGGTCGCCCACCACATCGCCCTGGTCAACGTCCAGGCGGGCGTCGCGGCCCACGTCATGGACAAGCGGCCCGACCAGGCCAAGGAAGCGCTCGCCCATGTGCGCGAGGCCAGCCGCTCGGCGCTCGACGAACTGCGCTCCACCGTCTGCCTCTTGCGCCAGTCCGGCGACCCGGCGGCCCCCACCGAACCGGCCCCGGGCCTCGCCGTCCTGGACGATCTGCTGGCCGGGTTCCGGCGCGCCGGACTCGCGGTGGAGCTGGCCCGCACCGACCACGCCCCGCTGCCGGCCGCCGTCGACCTCGCCGCGTACCGGGTGATCCAGGAGGCCCTGACCAATGTGCGCAAACACGCGGGCCCCGGCGCCAAGGCCGAGGTGAGCATCGTGCGCGTGGGGACGGACACCGAGATCACCGTCATCGACGACGGCACCGGCGCGGGCGCGGCGGGCGACGGCGGCGGCCACGGACTGCTCGGCATGCGCGAGCGCGTCACGGCTCTGGGCGGCCGCTGCACGGCCGGGCCCCGCTACGGCGGCGGCTTCCGCGTCCAGGCGATACTGCCGGTCACGGCGCCGGCGGGCGGGGCCACGGGGGAAGGCACACCATGACCATCCGGGTGGTACTCGCCGACGACCAGGCGTTGCTGCGCTCGGCGTTCCGTGTCCTGGTCGACTCCGAGCCGGACATGGAGGTCGTGGGCGAGGCGGCCGACGGCGCGGTGGTCGTCGACGTGGTGCGCGCGACGCTGCCGGACGTGGTCCTGATGGACATCCGGATGCCCGGCACCGACGGTCTCGCCGCCACCCGTGCCATCACCGCCGACCCGGCGCTCTCCGGCGTCCATGTGGTGATGCTGACGACCTTCGAGGTCGACGAGTACGTGGTGCGCTCCCTGCGGGCCGGCGCGTCCGGCTTCCTCGGCAAGGGCGCAGAGCCCGAGGAACTGCTCGGCGCGATCCGCCTCGCAGCGGCCGGCGAGGCCCTGCTGTCCCCGGCCGCGACCAAGGGCCTGATCACCACGTTCCTCGCGCAGGGCGGCAGTTGGGAGGCGGGCCAGGAGGACGCGGGCCGGCACGGCGAACGGCTCGCCGCCCTCACGGTGCGCGAACGCGAGGTGCTGGTCCAGGTGGCGGGCGGCCACTCCAACGACGAGATCGCCGGGCGCCTTGCCGTCAGCCCCCTCACCGTGAAGACCCATGTGAACCGGGCGATGGCCAAACTGGGTGCCCGCGACCGCGCCCAGCTGGTGGTCATCGCGTACGAGTCCGGCCTGGTGCGCCCGAGGACCGACTGACCTCGGGCCGGTACGGCGAAGGCCGCCCCCCGCACAGGGAGGCGGCCTTCGCCGGCTCGCGCGGGCGGGGCTACGGCAGGGCCAGCATCCGCTCAAGGGCCAGCTTCGCGAAGCTCTCGGTCTCCCGGTCCACCTGGATCTGGTTGATCAGCTTGCCCTCGGCGAGCGATTCCAGGGTCCACACGAGGTGGGGCAGGTCGATGCGGTTCATGGTCGAGCAGAAGCAGACCGTCTTGTCGAGGAAGACGATCTCCTTGTCCTCGGCGGCGAACCGGTTGGCCAGGCGCCGCACCAGGTTGAGCTCGGTGCCGATCGCCCACTTCGAGCCGCGCGGGGCGGCCTCCAGGGCCTTGATGATGTACTCCGTCGAGCCGACGTAGTCCGCCGCGGCCACCACTTCGTGCTTGCACTCGGGGTGCACCAGGACGTTCACGCCAGGGATCCGCTCGCGGACGTCGTTGACGGAGTCGAGCGAGAAGCGGCCGTGCACCGAGCAGTGGCCGCGCCACAGGATCATCTTCGCGTTCCGCAGCTGCTCGACGGTGAGGCCGCCGTTCGGCTTGTGCGGGTTGTAGAGCACGCAGTCGTCGGGCGACATGCCGAGGTCGCGTACGGCGGTGTTGCGGCCCAGGTGCTGGTCCGGCAGGAACAGCACCTGGGCCGAGCCGGGCTCCCCCTGCTCGAAGGCCCAGTTCAGCGCCCGCTCGGCGTTGGAGGAGGTGCAGATGGTGCCGCCGTGCTTGCCGGTGAACGCCTTGATGTCGGCCGAGGAGTTCATGTAGGAGACGGGCACGACCTGGTCGGCCACCCCGGCCTCGGTCAGCACGTCCCAGCACTCGGCGACCTGCTCGGCGGTGGCCATGTCGGCCATCGAGCAGCCGGCGGCGAGGTCCGGCAGGACCACCTTCTGGTCGTCACCGGTCAGGATGTCGGCGGACTCGGCCATGAAGTGCACGCCGCAGAACACGATGTACTCGGCCTCGGGCCTGGCGGCCGCGTCCCTGGCCAGCTTGAAGGAGTCGCCCGTCACATCGGCGAACTCGATGACCTCGTCGCGCTGGTAGTGGTGCCCGAGGATGAAGACCTTGTCTCCGAGCTTGGCCTTGGCCGCGCGGGCGCGCTCGACCAGATCCGGGTCGGAGGGCGAGGGAAGGTCGCCGGGACATTCCACACCGCGCTCGCTCTTGGGGTCGGCCTCGCGGCCGAGCAGGAGCAGGGCGAGGGGCGTCGGACGCACGTCGAGATCGACGCGGCCGGCGAGGTCCTGACGGGGCTGGGCGGTGGTCACGTCACGCACCCTTTCTTTTCCTCAAGCGTGCGGCGGTGCCGCTCCAGTGGCCCCGGGATGCTTGCACCCAAGGGTTTTCGTCTAAATGACGCTATCTATCATAGCCGGTTCACGTCACTTTGACGATGGCCATAGTGTCGATGTGACGCACCCGGCTCCGTCCCGCCTCGCCCCCTGAGATGTCCGGTCCGGTACGCCGTTGTCCACAGGCCTTTTCCCGCCTGCCTCCTTGTGTGCGAGCATGAAAGAGAAGAACCCGAAGCGCCCGGAATGAATCCGGGGCCCCGCCGGTTGCAACCGTCGGCAAGCAGTCTCCGTACAACCCGGGAGAGAAGCAGATGTCCGTATCGGACGAGACCACCACCGTGAGCGACGGCATCCTCCTGTCCGACGCCGCCGCCGCCAAGGTCAAGGGCCTCCTTGAGCAGGAGGGCCGGGACGACCTGGCGCTGCGCGTCGCCGTTCAGCCGGGTGGCTGCTCCGGCCTGCGTTACCAGCTGTTCTTCGATGAGCGCTCGCTCGACGGTGACGTCGTGAAGGACTTCGACGGCGTCAAGGTCGTCACCGACCGCATGAGCGCCCCGTACCTGGGCGGTGCCTCGATCGACTTCGTCGACACCATCGAGAAGCAGGGCTTCACCATCGACAACCCGAACGCGACGGGTTCCTGCGCCTGCGGCGACTCCTTCAGCTAAGCCTGACGCCGACGAGAAGGGCGGGTGCCCCCGGTTCACGGGGGCACCCGCCTTCGTCGTGCCCGGGCACCTGCCCGACGGGGCTCACGGGTACCCGCCCGGGTGGCGTCCGCGCGCACGCCGCTCGCTCACCTCTTCGGCAGCTCCTTGCCCGTGTCCGCGTCGGTCACCTTCCTCGCTCCCAGCGCCTCGTGCAGCTGCACCGACACGGTCTGCTGCTTGGCCAGGGCGACGCACATCTTCTTCGGGTTCTTGAGCTGCCCGGTCACCGTGACGCGTACCCCGTCGCCCGCCTCGTCGGCGCTCGCCGTGTACGTGTCGCACACTCCGCCCCAGAACGTCACGTCCAGGGTCCGTCCGTCCGGCGCGAGCGCGTAGGACTCCAACTGGCCATGGGTGCCCGGCGCCGTGGCGGAGCCGGACGGCGCCGGCACGGGGGCGCCGGTGGACGGCGGCGGGGGCTTGGTGATGTACGGCGGGGCCACCGCGGGAGCGGTGATCGTGAACGGCTGCCCCGCGTCCGGCTTCACCTGGAACAGCCAGGACGGTACGAGACTCGGTGTGCCGCCCACGGACTGCGCGGCCAGACCGAAGACCGCGCCGTCGACCGTCACGGTCGAGGGCGTGGGCGGCGGCTGGTCGCAGGGCTGCTTGATGGTGCCCTGCGGATCGCTCGGCAGCCGCCCCTTGGTGGGCTGCCCGTCCAGCGGCACCGGGGCCGCGCACTCCTTGGCCCTCGGCCGCCCGGCGCCATGGCTGTTGAGCTGGGCCAGCGTCTGGTCCGCGCCCATCACCGGATAGGTGGCGCCCTTGTCGAGAGCCTTCAACTGCCCGCTGCCGCCGACCACTTGACCGTCCGGGCCGACCTGGATGCCGGTCGTCCAGCCGTACGTGGGAAGCCCGCCGATCACCGGATCGGCGTTCACCACCCGGGCAGAGGCGAGGATTTCCTTGGCGTCCAGCTTGGCGTCGTCCTGGCCGAGCGCCTTGAGGACCGGGGCGGCGGCCGCCTTCGCCGCCTGCTCGCTGACCGGAGCGCCCCCGCTCGGAGCGCCGCCGCTCGCGGCGCCACCGGTGCCACCGCCGTCCGCGCCGGTGGTGTGCATCGGACACATCTTCCCCTTGGGGCAGTTGTCCGTGCCGCCGCTGCCGAACCGCGCGAACGACCAGGTGCCCGGCGCCTTGTGAGTGACCGTCAGCGTCGGCCCCGAGCCGTCCTTCGTCGCGCCCACCTTCCAGGTGCCGCCCTCAAGACGCGCCGCCCCGTCCACGCCGAGCGCCCGCGCCAAGCGGTGCACATCGGCCTCGCTCACCGTGCCGCGTGGCTGGTAGACGGATGCCTCGCCGGGCCCGCCGGGCAGCTTCACCGACGCCCGGTAGACCACCCCGTTGGGGTCGGGCTCGCCGGGCGCGATGCCGTTGCCGCCGCCGCTGCCCCGCGCGCCGCTCCCGCCGTCGCTCCCCGCCGCGCCCCCCTCGGGCGCGTTGTCGAGTGCGAGCGGGGGCGGAGCGCCGTCCTTGCCGGGCGCGGTGCCACCGCCCGAGGACGCCGTCGTGGCCCAGTACGCCCCGCCGCCGCCCACGGCCAGTACGGCCACGGCGGCCGCGGCGAGGACCAGGGCGGACCGCCGAGAACGCCGCTGCTGGGGCTCGTCCTGCGTGTGCTCGCTGCTCACCAGATCGCTCCTGTCCAGTCGTATCCCGCATCCCCTTGGCGGGGGACGGCGATTGGACGGAGCGGGGGAGCGCACGGTTCCCTCCGCGCGCCGCACCCCGCGCGATCAGGCCGTTTCAGTCCCCGTATTCGGACATGTCCGCGATCAGACGTACCGAGGAGGACGGAATGGTCACACCGTGGATGCGGGACGGCGGCACCGGCTCCGGCGCGGTCATGGCCGGCACCACCCAGTGCGGAGCCATCCGCGCGCAATCCCCGCGCAACCCCTCAAGACCCCGGTCCGTCGCCGCCGCCCGTCCGCCGTTCAGCTTGGTTTCCATGTCCGCACCGTACGCAGCACAGCGTCTGCGCAGAAAGACCTACTATTGGGTAGTTTCCGCCGGTCGGCCCGGCGGGGGCGACCCGGTAGCGTGAGCTGTCAACGCCCGCCCCTCCGCATTCTCATCAGGAGCGCCCCCGTCGTGCGTATCGCAGTCACCGGCTCCATCGCCACCGACCACCTCATGACCTTCCCCGGCCGATTCGCCGACCAGCTGGTCGCCGACCAGCTGCACACGGTCTCCCTCTCCTTCCTGGTCGACAACCTCGACGTACGGCGCGGCGGCGTCGGCCCCAACATCTGCTTCGGCATGGGCCAGCTCGGCGGCCGGCCGATCCTGGTCGGCGCCGCGGGCTCCGACTTCGACGAGTACCGCGCCTGGCTCGACCGGCACGGCGTGGACACCGGCTCGGTGCGGATCTCCGAGGTCCTGCACACCGCCCGCTTCGTGTGCACCACCGACGCCGACCACAACCAGATCGGCTCCTTCTACACGGGCGCGATGAGCGAGGCCCGCCAGATCGAGCTGAAGGCGGTCGCCGACCGCGTGGGCGGGCTCGACCTGGTCCTGATCGGCGCCGACGACCCCGAGGCGATGCTGCGCCACACCGAGGAGTGCAAGGCGCGGAGCATCCCCTTCGCGGCCGACTTCTCGCAGCAGATCGCCCGCATGTCCGGCGGCGACATCCGCACCCTGCTCGAGGGCGCGACGTACCTCTTCTCCAACGAGTACGAGAAGGGGCTCATCGAGTCCAAGACCGGCTGGAGCGACGAGGAGATCCTGGCCAAGGTCGACTACCGCGTCACCACCCTCGGCTCACGCGGGGTGCGCGTCGAGCGGACCGGCGCCGAGCCCATCGTCGTCGGCGTACCGGAGGAGGAGGCCAAGGTCGACCCGACGGGCGTGGGCGACGCGTTCCGCGCGGGCTTCTTGACCGGCCTGTCCTGGGGCGTGGGGCACGAGCGCGCGGCCCAGGTCGGCTGCATGCTGGCCACGCTGGTCATCGAGACCCTGGGCACCCAGGAGTACACGATGCGCCGGGCCGACTTCATGGACCGCTTCACCAAGGCGTACGGCGAGGAGGCCGCCGCCGAGGTGCGCGCCCACCTCAAGTAGGCCGCGCGGCGGCGGTCAGCCGACCCGGCGCACCCGGTAGGCGGTCCCGGCCGCCGCCGGGTGCTCGCCCAGGTACTCCTGGCCGCGCATCTCGCACCACGCCGGGATGTCCAGACGGGCCGCCTCATCGTCGGCGAGCACGGTCACCGTGCCGCCGACGGGCACGTTCCCGATGGCCTTCGCCAGCTCGATCACCGGGATCGGGCAGAGCCTTCCGAGCGAGTCCACCGTGAACTCGGCGCTGTCGGCGTCGGCGGCACTGCCGACGCCGACAGCGGGCCCGGCGGCCGCGGCCGGAGCCCCGAGCCTGGTCCGTACGGAGTCGACGACGCCGGGCAGCACCTCGATGAAGCGGTCGACGTCCTGCGCCGACGTGCCCAGCGGCAGCGACACCCGCACATTGCCCTCGCTCAGGACGCCCATCGCGCGCAGCACATGGCTGGGCGTCAGGGTGCTGCTCGTGCAGGACGAACCGGAGGAAACGGAGAAATCCGCCCGGTCCAGCTCGTGCAGCAGCGTCTCTCCATCGACATAGAGACAGGAGAAGGTGACCAGGTGCGGCAGCCGCCGCACGGGATCGCCCACCACTTCCACGTCCGGCACCAGCTCCGCGACCCGGCCCCTGATCCGGTCCACCAGGACCCGCAGGCGCGCACCCTCGGCCTGCGCGTCGGCCCGCACGGCCCGCAGCGAGGCCGCCGCCGCGACGACGGCCGGAATGTTCTCGAAGCCCGGAGCGCGCCCCGACTCCCGCTCATCGGCCGGGCCTTGGGGCGCGAACCGTACGCCCTTGCGCACCGCGAGCAGTCCGACTCCTGCCGGACCGCCCCATTTGTGGGCACTCGCCGCCAGGACGGACCAGCTGCCCTCGACCGGTCCCCACCCCAGCGACTGCGCCGCGTCCACCAGGAGCGGCACCCCCGCCGCCCGGCACACCTCGGCCACCTCGGCGACCGGCTGGACCGTGCCCACCTCGTGGTTGGCGGACTGGAGGCAGGCGAGCGCGGTGCCGGGGCGCAGGGCCGCGGCGTACGCGTCGGGGGAGACCCGGCCCGTACGGTCCACCGCGACCTCGGTGACCGTGCCGCCGTGCGACGCGTGGGAGGCGGCCGAATGGAGGACCGAGGAGTGTTCGACCGCGGACACCACCAGGTGCCGCCCGACACGCCGACGCCCGGACAAGGATCCGTAAATTCCCGCGTGCACCGCCTGGGTCCCCGAACCGGTGAAGCTGAGCTCGTCGGGGCGGCAGCCGACGGCCTCGGCGGCGGCCTCGCGCGCCGCGTCCAGGAGCAGCCGGGCGCGCCGTCCCTCCCGGTGGAGCCGGGCCGGATCGGCCCACCCCTCGTCCAGGGAGGCTTGCAGGGCCTGGTGGGCGACGGGGTGCAGGGGGGCCGAGGAGGCCGCGTCGAAGTAGGGCACGGCGCCACGCTAACCCCGGTCGGCCGGGCGGGCGCCGGTGGCCGGGGCGAGGGCCCGTCAGATGGCGGCCGGAGGCCGGGATTCCGCCGGGGCTCCACCCCTTCGGGGACTCGGACGGCGCGTTGGGCACCCTCCCCGCGCGACCCCAAATAGCGTCCAGTAGGGTTTGCTCCGCATAAACATCCAAACCCCTGCCCGTGTGCCAGGGCGGCGACCGACCAGCGAGACGGCCGTAGCCGACCACCGCGGGCGAGACTCTCGGGAAGGCGCTACGTGAGTCCCAACGGCTCCGACCTCCCCCGCTGCCTGGAAGGCGCGGGTGGTTCCCCCACGTCGAGGCGCCCGATGCGGCGGAAGCTGCCGCAGGTGCTGACTGCGGGCCTGGTCCTGGCGACAGCATCCGGTTGCTCGTACAACTGGAAAGACTTCCCTCGGCTTGGTATGCCCACTCCGGTGACGGACGAGGCTCCCAGGATCCTGTCCCTCTGGCAGGGCTCGTGGGCGGCTGCGCTCGCCACGGGCGTGCTGGTCTGGGGCCTGATCCTGTGGAGCGTCATCTTCCACCGGCGTAGCCGCACCAAGGTCGAGGTACCCCCGCAGACCCGGTACAACATGCCCATCGAGGCGCTGTACACCGTGGTTCCGCTCATCATCGTCTCCGTGCTGTTCTACTTCACGGCACGCGACGAATCGAAGCTCCTGGCCCTGTCCCCGAAGCCCGCTCACACGGTCAACGTGGTCGGCTACCAGTGGAGCTGGGGCTTCAACTACGTCGAGGACGTGCCCGGTGTGAAGGGCGACGCCAAGACGGACAAGAACCTGGACGCGATTCCGGACCGGTTCAAGAAGGACTTCCCCGCCAACGCGGGCGGTGTCTACGACGTCGGCATCCCCGGCACCCGTAACCCGCAGACCGGAAACCCGGGCCCGACCCTGTGGCTGCCCAAGGGCGAGAAGGTCCGCTTCGTGCTGACCTCGCGCGACGTCATCCACTCCTTCTGGATCGTGCCCTTCCTGATGAAGCAGGACGTCGTTCCTGGGCACACCAACTCGTTCGAGGTCACGCCGAACCAGGAAGGCACCTTCCTGGGCAAGTGCGCCGAGCTCTGCGGCGTCGACCACTCGCGCATGCTCTTCAACGTGAAGGTCGTCTCCCCGGAGCGCTACCAGCAGCACCTCAAGGAGCTGGCGGCGAAGGGCCAGTCCGGTTACGTGCCGGCGGGCATCGCCCAGACCGATCCCGCCAAGAACGCGGAGACGAACAAACTGTGAGCATCCTCAACGAATCTCAGGGTGCCGCGGCAGCAGACGACTCGTACGAGAACGAGCTGCCGGTCCGGCGCAAGCAGCCGGGAAACGTCGTCATCAAGTGGCTGACCACCACTGATCACAAGACGATCGGCACGATGTACCTGGTCACGTCGTTCGCGTTCTTCTGCATCGGCGGCATCATGGCGCTCTTCATGCGCGCCGAACTCGCCCGTCCCGGCACGCAGATCATGTCGAACGAGCAGTTCAACCAGGCGTTCACGATGCACGGCACGATCATGCTGCTGATGTTCGCGACGCCGCTGTTCGCCGGATTCGCGAACTGGATCATGCCGCTTCAGATCGGCGCGCCCGACGTGGCGTTCCCGCGGCTGAACATGTTCGCCTACTGGCTCTACCTGTTCGGCTCGACCATCGCGGTCGGTGGCTTCCTCACCCCGCAGGGCGCGGCCGACTTCGGCTGGTTCGCCTACAGCCCGCTGTCGGACGCGGTCCGCTCGCCGGGCGTCGGCGCCGACATGTGGATCATGGGTCTTGCCTTCTCCGGCTTCGGCACGATCCTCGGCTCGGTCAACTTCATCACCACGATCATCTGCATGCGCGCTCCCGGCATGACGATGTTCCGTATGCCGATCTTCGTGTGGAACGTCCTGCTGACCGGTGTGCTGGTCCTGCTGGCCTTCCCGGTCCTCGCGGCCGCGCTGTTCGCCCTGGAGGCGGACCGCAAGTTCGGTGCGCATGTCTTCGACGCCAGTAATGGCGGCGCGCTGCTGTGGCAACACCTCTTCTGGTTCTTCGGCCATCCAGAGGTGTACATCATCGCGTTGCCATTCTTCGGAATCATTTCCGAAGTGATCCCGGTGTTCAGTCGAAAGCCGATGTTCGGCTACAGCGGTCTGATCGGCGCCACCATCGCGATCGCGGGTCTGTCCGTGACCGTGTGGGCGCACCACATGTACGTCACCGGTGGCGTGCTCCTGCCGTTCTTCTCCTTCATGACGTTCCTCATCGCCGTGCCGACAGGCGTGAAGTTCTTCAACTGGATCGGCACGATGTGGAAGGGCTCACTGTCCTTCGAGACGCCCATGCTGTGGGCCGTCGGCTTCTTGATCACCTTCACCTTCGGTGGTCTGACCGGCGTCATCCTGGCCTCGCCGCCGATGGACTTCCACGTTTCCGACTCGTACTTCGTCGTCGCGCACTTCCACTACGTCATCTTCGGCACCGTGGTCTTCGCGATGTTCTCCGGATTCCACTTCTGGTGGCCGAAGTTCACCGGAAAGATGCTGGACGAGCGGCTTGGCAAGATCACCTTCTGGACGCTGTTCGTGGGCTTCCACGGCACGTTCCTGGTGCAGCACTGGCTGGGTGTCGAGGGCATGCCGCGTCGTTACGCGGACTACCTCGCGGCCGACGGCTTCACCGCGCTGAACACGATCTCGACGATCTCCTCCTTCCTGCTCGGCCTGTCGATCCTGCCGTTCCTCTACAACGTCTGGAAGACCGCCAAGTACGGCAAGAAGATCGAGGTCGACGACCCGTGGGGCTACGGCCGTTCGCTCGAATGGGCGACGTCGTGCCCGCCGCCGCGGCACAACTTCCTCACCATGCCGCGCATTCGCTCCGAATCGCCGGCGTTCGACCTTCACCACCCGGAGATCGCGGCTCTCGACCAGCTCGAGAACCACGGCGACGTCCACGGTGACAACATGCTCACCGGTGGCAAGGAGGCCGGGAAGTGAAGATCCAGGGCAAGATGTTCCTGTGGCTGTCCGCCTTCGTCCTGATCATGGCCATCGTGTATGGCGTGTGGTCGAAGGAGACGGCCGGAACCACCGCGCTCTTCATGGCCTTCGGCCTGAGCGTCATGATCGGCTTCTACCTGGTCTTCACGGCCCGGCGGGTCGACGTGGGCGCCCAGGACGACAAGGAGGCCGACGTCGCGGACGACGCCGGTGAGGTCGGCTTCTTCTCGCCGCACTCCTGGCAGCCGCTCGCGCTCGGCATCGGCGGCGCCCTGGCCTTCCTCGCGATCGCCATGGGCTGGTGGCTGCTGTACTTCTCGGCTCCGCTGATCCTGGTCGGCCTGTACGGCTGGGTGTTCGAGTACTACCGCGGCGAGAACCAGAACCAGTAGGTCCTTGGCACGCGCCGCACCCGAGGGGCCCCCGTCTCACCACGAGACGGGGGCCCCTCGTTTGCAGTCGTCCGACGCGCCGGATCTGATGAATCTTCATACCGTGTGGTCATGAGCCACGCACCGCGCATCCCCACCGTAGTGAGCTGCACCCTCCTGGTCCTGTCCCTCGGTGTGGGGGTCACGGGGTGCGGCGGGTCCCAGGGCAACCCGCTCTCCGCCAAGCCGTACGACGCGGCCGGACAGGTCGCGTACAACGGCCCGGACGGCAGCCGCAAGGCCGATCCGGACAAGCCCCTGGAGATCACCGCCAAGGACAAGAGCGGCCGCATCACGGACGTCACGGCCGTCGACGGCAACGGGCGCTACCTGGCGGGCGAGCTGACCGCCGACGGCACCCGCTGGCACTCCACCGCCCCTCTGGTGGCCGGCGCGCACTACACCGTGAAGGTCTCCACGGAGAACGAGGACGGCTCTCCGGGGCTGCGCACGCTGACGTTCGACACGGAGGCGGCCAAGGACGCCGTGGAGGTCGAATTCGGCCCGGACGCGGGCAAGTACGGCGTCGGACAGCCCATCACCGCGCAGCTGAGCAAACCGGTCAAGGACAAGGCCGCCCGCGCGATCGTGGAGCGGGCCCTGAAGGTCGAGTCCACCCCGAAGGTGGAGGGCGCCTGGTACTGGGTGGGCGACAAGGTGCTGCACTACCGGCCCAAGGAGTACTGGCCCACCCACGCCACCATCCGCGTGCACTCCAACCTGGAGGGCGTGAAGATCGCCGACAAGCTGTACGGCGGTCCCGCCAAGCCCCTGACGATCACCACGGGCGACCGCGTCGAGGCCATCACGGACGCCGCGGGGCACACCATGACGGTCAAGCGGAACGGAGAAGTGATCAATACCATTCCGGTCACCACCGGCAAGCCCGGATTCGCCACCCGCAACGGCGTCAAGGTGGTCCTGGGCAAGCAGTACTTCGTACGTATGCGCGGGACGACGGTGGGCATCTCGGCCGGCAGCTCGGACGCCTACGACCTGCCGGTGTACTACGCGACCCGGGTCACCTGGAGCGGCGAGTACGTGCACGCCGCGCCCTGGTCGGTGGGCTCGCAGGGCGCCGAGAACGTCAGCCACGGCTGCACCGGCATGAGCACCGGCAACGCCGCGTGGTTCTTCGAGAACATCAACGAGGGCGACATCGTCACCGTCGTCAACAGCATCGGCGAGGAGATGACGCCGTTCGACAACGGGTTCGGCGACTGGAACGTGTCGTGGGACAAGTGGCGCGAGGGCAGCGTCCTGACGGCCGACCTCAAGGCCGGGCAGAGCAAGGCGAACTCCGCCCGGCTGCGGCCGGGAGTGTGAGCTCAGGCACCCACGGCGAGGCGCCCGCGCAGCAGCGAGGCCAGGGCGTCCGCGAACTCGACCGGCTCGACGGGCAGCGTCACCGCGGCGTCCGCGCGGCTCCACGTGGCCAGCCAGGCGTCCTGCGGGCGGCCGATCAGGAGCAGCACCGGCGGGCACCGGAAGATCTCGTCCTTGAGCTGGCGGCACACGCCCATACCGCCCGCGGGGACCGCCTCGCCGTCCAGGACGCACACGTCCACACCGCCGCGGTCCAGCTCCTTGAGGACCGCCGGCAGCGTCGCGCACTCAAGGAACTTCACGGGCGGCACGTCCGAGGCGGGCCTGCGCCCGGCCGCGAGCCGGACCTGCGCGCGGGTGTTCGCGTCGTGGCTGTAGACCAGAACGGTGGCGCTCGACTGCATGGATCCTCCGAAGGTCCGGCGGCGTCGCCGGCGTTGGCTCATGAACCGATGCGCGGATGCTACTCCGTCCAACAGCCCGTCAACACCGGTTCGAGCAGCCCTTCGATGGGCCGTTCGGGCCCTGCATACGCCGCTGACACACCGAACGGCACCCCCCGGAGTGAGGGCGGGATAAGCGACCGACATAATGTCGGTCGTGGCGACAGCAACGACAGTAGAAACCGGGCACGCGCACCCGTCGGTCAATCGGCCGAACCTCACCAGCGTCGGAACCATCATCTGGTTGAGTTCCGAGCTGATGTTCTTCGCGGCCCTCTTCGCGATGTACTTCACTCTGCGATCGGTAACGGGTGCCGCGCATTGGTCAGAGATGGCCTCGTCCCTGAACATTCCGTTCTCGGCGACCAACACCACGATCCTGGTGCTCTCCTCCCTCACCTGCCAGCTCGGCGTCTTCGCCGCCGAGCGGGGCGATGTGAAGAAGCTCCGCACCTGGTTCACCATCACGTTCGTGATGGGTGCGATCTTCATCGGTGGCCAGGTCTACGAGTACACCGACCTGGTCAAGACGGACGGCCTCTCGCTGTCCTCGGATCCGTACGGTTCGGTGTTCTACCTGACCACGGGCTTCCACGGACTGCATGTGACAGGCGGCCTGATCGCCTTCCTGCTGGTTCTCGGCCGGACGTACGCGGCGAAGAGGTTCACCCACGAACAGGCGACCGCGGCGATCGTCGTGTCCTATTACTGGCACTTCGTCGATGTCGTGTGGATCGGCCTCTTCGCCACGATCTACCTGATCCAGTAACCGGACCCGTAGGTCCGCACCACATCCGCCATCGACGCAGAAGATCCTGACACCGGGGTAATCCGTGAAAAAGCTCTCCGCACGACGACGCCATCCGCTGGCGGCGGTCGTCGTCCTACTCCTCGCGCTGGCGGCCACCGGGGGGCTGTACGCCGCGTTCGCGCCCGCGGGCAAGGCTCAGGCTGACGAAACCGCCCAGTCCCTCGCCATCGACGAGGGCAAGAAGCTCTACTCCGTCGGCTGCGCCAGCTGCCACGGGACCGGCGGTCAGGGAACCTCTGACGGCCCCTCCCTGGTCGGCGTCGGCGCCGCCGCGGTGGACTTCCAGGTCGGCACCGGCCGCATGCCGGCGCAGCAGCCCGGCGCGCAGGTGCCGAAGAAGAAGGTCATCTACTCGCAGTCCGAGATCGACCAGCTCGCCGCGTACGTGGCCTCGCTGGGCGCCGGACCGAGCGTGCCGACCAACTCGCAGTACAACCCGAGCGGTGCGGACATCGCCAAGGGTGGCGAGCTGTTCCGCACCAACTGCGCCCAGTGCCACAACTTCACGGGTGAGGGCGGTGCCCTGACGAACGGCAAGTTCGCCCCCAGCCTGGAGGACGTGGACCCCAAGCACATCTACGAGGCCATGCAGACCGGCCCGCAGAACATGCCGTCCTTCCCGGACACGACGATGCCGCAGAAGCAGAAGCAGGACATCATCGCGTACCTGCACGCCGTGAACAGCGACAAGTCCGCCAGCCCCGGTGGTCTCAAGCTCGGCGGGCTCGGCCCGGTCAGCGAGGGTCTGTTCGGCTGGATCTTCGGTCTGGGTGCCCTCATCGCAGTAGCCATCTGGGTCGCGGCCCACACCGCTAAGGCCAAGAAGTCATGAGTAGCCAAGAGAATTCCGAGAGCCTGCCTGAAGCGCAGGCCACCGCGCACGGCGCGGTAGCGACCGCGGGCGACCCCTTCGCCGACCCGGGACTTCCGGCCCACAAGCCGCGCGTCCAGGACATCGACGAGCGGGCGGCCAAGCGCTCGGAGCGCGTGGTCGCGTTCCTGTTCCTCCTGTCCATGATCGCTACGGTCGGCTTCATCGCCTCGTACGTGATCTTCCCGGTCGACAAGATCGTCTTCATCTTCCCGTTCGGGCACGTCAGCATCCTCAACTTCGCCCTGGGTCTGACCCTCGGCGTGGCGCTGTTCTGCATCGGCGCGGGCGCGGTCCACTGGGCCCGCACCCTGATGTCGGACGTCGAGATGCCGGCCGAGCGGCACGAGATCGCGGCACCGCCGGAGGTCAAGGCGCAGGTCCTGGCCGACTTCAAGCAGGGCGCGGCCGAGTCCGGCTTCGGACGGCGCAAGCTGATCCGCAACACCATGTTCGGCGCGCTCGCCATGGTGCCGCTCTCCGGTGTGATGCTCCTGCGCGACCTGGGCACGCTGCCCGAGGACAAGCTGCGGCACACCATGTGGTCCAAGGGCAAGGCCCTGATCAACATGAACACCAACGAGCCGCTGCGTCCCGAGGACCTGCTGGTGGGCTCCCTCACCTTCGCCAAGCCCGAGGGCCTGGAGGAGGACGCGGAGGACTTCCAGACGCAGATCGCCAAGGCCGCCCTGATGCTCGTCCGGATCAAGCCGGAGGACATCAAGGACAAGCGCGAGCTCGAATGGTCGCACCAGGGCATCGTCGCGTACTCGAAGATCTGCACCCACGTGGGCTGCCCGATCTCCCTGTACGAGCAGCAGACGCACCACGTGCTCTGCCCGTGCCACCAGTCCACTTTCGACCTCTCCGACGGCGCCCGCGTCATCTTCGGCCCGGCCGGTCACGCCCTTCCGCAGCTGCGGATCGGCGTGAATGACGAGGGTTACCTCGAAGCGCTCGGCGACTTCGAAGAGCCCGTCGGTCCTGCCTTCTTCGAGAGGGGCTGACCTGATGACTGCGAAGGATTCACGCGAGCAGGCACCGGCCGGCGAGCGGATCGCGGACTGGGCCGACGGCCGGCTGGGGATCTACTCCCTGGCCAAGGCCAACATGCGCAAGATCTTCCCGGACCACTGGTCCTTCATGCTCGGCGAGATCTGCATGTACAGCTTCATCATCATCATCCTCACGGGTGTGTATCTGACGCTGTTCTTCCACCCGAGCATGAACGAGGTCGTCTACGACGGCTCGTACGTGCCGCTTCAGGGCATGCACATGTCCGAGGCGTTCAACTCGACCATGCACATCAGCTTCGATGTGCGCGGTGGTCTGCTGATCCGGCAGATCCACCACTGGGCGGCGCTGATCTTCCTCGCCGGCATGTTCGTGCACATGATGCGCGTGTTCTTCACGGGCGCCTTCCGCAAGCCGCGTGAGGTCAACTGGCTCTTCGGCTTCCTGCTGTTCGTCCTCGGCATGTTCACCGGCTTCACCGGTTACTCGCTCCCGGACGACCTGCTGTCGGGCACCGGTGTCCGCTTCATGGAGGGCGCGATCCTGTCCGTGCCGGTCGTCGGCACGTACCTGTCGTTCTTCCTGTTCGGCGGGGAGTTCCCCGGCGGCGACTTCGTGGCCCGGTTCTACTCGGTCCACATCCTGCTGCTGCCGGGCATCATGCTGGGCCTGATGGTCGCCCACCTGATCCTGGTCTTCTACCACAAGCACACCCAGTTCGCGGGTCCGGGACGTACGAACAAGAACGTCGTCGGCATGCCGCTGCTCCCGGTGTACATGGCGAAGGCGGGCGGCTTCTTCTTCCTGGTCTTCGGCGTCATCGCGGTCGTCGCGGCGATCGCCTCGATCAACCCGATCTGGGCGATCGGCCCCTACCGGCCCGACCAGGTCTCCACCGGCGCCCAGCCCGACTGGTACATGGGCTTCTCCGAAGGCCTCATCCGTGTGATGCCGGGCTGGGAGATCAACCTGTGGGGCCACACGCTCGTCCTGGGTGTGTTCATCCCGCTGGTGATCTTCCCGCTGGTCCTCGCGACCATCGCGGTCTACCCGTTCATCGAGTCCTGGGTCACCGGCGACAAGCGCGAGCACCACATCGCGGACCGGCCGCGCAACGCGCCGACGCGTACCGCGTTCGGTGTCGCGTGGATCACCTGGTACCTGGTGCTGCTCGTCGGTGGTGGAAACGACCTCTGGGCCACCCACTTCCACCTCTCGATCAACGTCATCACCTGGTTCGTGCGGATCGCGTTCTTCGTCGCTCCGGTCCTGGCCTTCATCGCCACCAAGCGGATCTGCCTGGGTCTTCAGCGGCGCGACGCCGAGAAGGTGCTGCACGGACGTGAGTCCGGCATCATCAAGCGGCTGCCGCACGGCGAGTTCGTCGAGATCCACGAGCCGCTGGACGCCGGTGCGCGCTACAAGCTCACCGCGCACGAGCAGTACAAGCCGCTCGACCTCGGTCCCGAGACCGACGAGAACGGTGTCACGCGCAAGATCTCGCGGGCGCAGAAGCTGCGCGCCAAGCTCAGCAAGGGCTACTACGGCGAGGGGAACCAGATCCCCAAGCCGACGGCCAAGGAGTACGAGGAGATCACCAGCGGCCACGGCCACCACTGATCTCCGCTTGACCTGACGGTCGCCACAACCGAGGCTCCGGCCCGGCCCCTTCGCGGGGGCCGGGCCGGAGTCTTTTTCCCGGCGTCCGCAGTGCGGGCACGGGCGCTGGGCGCCCGGCGCCTGTCGATAGGCTGACGGGCGGCATCCCGGCCGTCTGATTACCAGGAGCGAGCATGAGCGCTGTTACCCCCACCGGAGGCGACACCGTGGCGGCCCACTCCTGGCCGGGTGTCCTCGACTCGCTCCTGAACGGCGTCGACCAGAGCGAGGACGCGACCGCCTGGGCGATGGACCAGATCATGAGCGGCGAGGCGACGAACGCGCAGATCGCGGGGTTCATGGTCGCGCTGCGCGCCAAGGGAGAGACGGTCGCCGAGATCACCGGTCTGGTACGCACCATGTACGAGCACGCCCACCTGATCGAGGTGCCGGGCCCCAGCGTCGACATCGTCGGCACCGGCGGCGACGGCGCCAAGACCGTCAACATCTCCACCATGTCGGCGATCGTCGTCGCCGGGACCGGCGCCAAGGTCGTCAAGCACGGCAACCGGGCGGCCTCCTCCGCCAGCGGCGCCTCCGACGTCCTGGAGAAGCTGGGGGTCAATCTCGGACTGTCCCCGAAGCGGGTGGCCCAGGTGGCCCAGGAGGCCGGCATCACCATGTGTTTCGCGGTGACGTTCCACCCCGCCCTGCGCTATGTGGCCGCCGCGCGCAAGGAGTTGGGCATCCGCACCACCTTCAACGTGCTGGGGCCGCTCACCAACCCGGCGAAGGTACGGGCCCAGGCCACCGGCGTCGCCGACCCGAGGATGGCGCCCATCGTGGCGGGCGTGCTGGCCGAGCGCGGCTCCAGCGCGCTGGTCTTCCGCGGGGACGACGGTCTGGACGAGCTCACCACCACGGCCACCTCGCGGGTGTGGGTGGTGCGCGACGGCGCCGTGCGCGAGGAGCGCTTCGACCCGCGCGACGTCGGCATCGCGATCACCCCGATCGAGGCGCTGCGCGGCGGGGACCCCTCGCACAACGCGGAGATCGTCCGCCGGCTCCTGGCCGGCGAACAGGGCCCGGTGCGCGACGCCGTCCTGCTGAACTCGGCGGCCGCGCTGGTCGCCCTGGAGCCGGGCGAAGACCCGCTCGCCGGGCAGCTGGGCGCCGCGATGGCCCGGGCCGCCGAGGCCATCGACTCCGGGGCGGCGCAGCGCACGCTGGAGCGCTGGGTGGCCGCGAGCAACGCCTGAGCCGCAGCTGCCGCGACCCAATGATGTGACCCAATGATGTGACCCAAGGCGCAGTCCGGATCGCGGACTGCGCCTTGCGCACGTGGTGACGTGTGGCAGGATGCTGTCCAAGGTCATGAGTGACAGCGATTTAGGCCCCGGCTCGCTGTCCGGCAACCCTCCGTCCGTGGCGGGGTGCCCCGGGTGAAGACCAGGTCGTGGGCAGCAAGGCCCACGGCAAGCGCGGACCCCTGGACATCGCGTGATGTCACAGCCCTGGGGTCCTGGTCCTCAAGGGAGCAGTCTCGTGAGCAAGCGAATGCGATAGGGCGTATCCGCCCCTTCTCCACCCTCCTCCGCGCGGCCCCTTCGCGTCGCGTGTCCGAGGACAACACCCGTATGCGGCACGCCAGTCGACCCCTTTCTCATCAGGGGCCGCGCCGCCGTACCCGGGGTCAGAAGCCAACTCGCCTTGCCCTGCTGGGAGATACCGCCATGTCCGCACGCCCCGCCACCGCCGCCCACGCGCCTTCCGCCTCCTCCGCGTCCTGCGCCTCCTCGGCCTCCTCCA
This sequence comes from Streptomyces sp. NPDC006711, assembly GCF_042869775.1. Lineage (NCBI taxonomy): Bacteria > Bacillati > Actinomycetota > Actinomycetes > Kitasatosporales > Streptomycetaceae > Streptomyces > Streptomyces sp. NPDC006711. The sequence goes on along the minus strand of NZ_JBIAGO010000016.1, from coordinate 41,672 downwards.
TCTCCGAGCCCGCCGAGCCCTGCTGCGCGGCGCCGCTCGCGGTGCTCGGCCGCGATGTCACCGTGCCGCTCGTCACCGGCGGCGAGGTCGTCTACGCGGCCCTCGACTACGCGGCCAGCGCGCCGGCCCTCCAACGGGTCTGGGACGACGTCGCCGCGTACGCCCCCTACTACGGCAGCGTGCACCGAGGGGCCGGCTACCTCTCGCAGCTCTCCACCGACCTGTTCGAGAACAGCCGCGTGACGGTCGCGGAGTTCCTTGACTGCCGCCCCAGCGACCAGGTCGTCTTCACCCGCTCCACCACGGACTCGCTCAACCTGCTCGCCCGCGCGCTCCCCGCCGGCTGCCAGGTCTTCGTCTTCGAGACCGAGCACCACGCCTCGCTGCTGCCCTGGCAGGACGCGCGGGTGACGTATCTCGACGCGCCGCGCACCCCGCGCCAGGCCGTCGAGACGCTGGAGCGCGCGCTCGCCGACCGGGACCCCTACGGGCCCGCGCTCGTCTGCGTGACCGGCGCGTCCAACGTCACCGGTGAGCTGTGGCCGGTCAGGGAACTCGCCGCCGCCGCGCACGCGCACGGGGCGCGCATCGTGCTCGACGCGGCTCAGCTCGCGCCCCATCGCCCCGTCTCCGTACGGGAGTTGGACGTGGACTGGGTCGCCTTCTCCGGGCACAAGCTGTACGCGCCGTTCGGCTCGGGCGTGCTGGCCGGCCGGGCGGACTGGCTCCAGGAGGCGGAGCCGTACCTGGCGGGCGGCGGCGCCTCCAAGCGGGTCGCGCGGCGTGAGGACGGCGGGGTGCACGTCGAGTGGCACACCACGGCCGCGCGCCACGAGGCCGGCTCGCCCAATGTCATCGGCGTCTACTCCATCGCCTCCGCGTGCAAGGCGCTGACCGAGGCGGGGTTCGACGCGCTGGTCGAGCGGGAGCGGCACCTGATCGCGAAGGTCCGCGCGGGTCTGGCGGAGGTCCCCGAGGTGCGGGTCCTGTCCCTCTTCGGGGACGACGCGCCCCGGGTCGGGGTCATCTCCTTCGTGGTCGACGGCTGGAACAGCTCGCACTTCGCGGCGGCGCTGTCGGCGGAGTACGGGATCGGGGTGCGCGACGGGCTCTTCTGCGCCCACCCGCTGGTGCGGACGCTGCTGGGCAGCGAGCCGGGGGACCCGGGGGAGTGCGGGGCGCCGGAGGCGGAGCCGGGGGAGCGCTCGCTGAACGCGATCCGGGTCAGCTTCGGCGCGGGGACGCCGGATGAGCATGTGGAGCGGTTTGTGCGGGCGGTGGGGGAGTTGGTCCGGGACGGGGCGGCGTGGCAGTACCACACGGAAGCCGGCCGCTGCGTCCCAGCCACCTGACCCACCCGGCCCCCCTGGGGCTCCGCCCCAGACCCCGTTCGCGCTGAACGCGCTCGTCCTCAATCGCCGGACGGGCTGGGGTTGCCGGCGCAGGCCAGCACGGACCCCGTCCAGGGGCGCGGGGAACTGCGCGAGAAGCGCCAACGGCCCGCAGCCGAGCTCCCTGGGGCTCCGCCCCAGACCCCGATCGCGCTGAACGCGCTCGTCCTCAATCGCCGGACGGGCTGGGGTTGCCTGAATGGGCCAGCACGAGCCCTGCCCCAGGACAGCCACGCGGGCCGGCACCAACCCCGCCAGGGGCGCGGGGAACTGCGCGAGAAGCGCCCACGGTCCGCAGCCGAGCTCCCTGGGTCTCTGCCCCAGACCCCGTTCGCGCTGAAGGCGCTCGTCCTCAATCGCCGGACGGGCTGAGGGTGCCGGTGTGGGCCGGCACCAGCCCCGTCAGGGGCGCGGGGAACTGCGCGGGGGGTGGGCCCGGACCGAAGGCGTGTGACCCCCGGAGGGGCTACGCGTCGAGGCCGATCGCGAACGCCGCCTCCAGATCGTGCTGGGAATACGTGCGGAACGCCACATGCGTATCCGTCCCCTCGACCCCGGGAATCTTGCTGATGCGGCCGGGGATGACATCCGCGAGGTCGTCGTGGCGGGCCACCCTGACCAGCGCGATCAGATCGTACGTACCGGTCACCGAGTACACCTCGCTGACGCTGTCCAGCGCCGCGATGGACTCCGCGATCTCGGGAATCCGGTCCACGCTGGTCTTGATGAGCACGATCGCGGTGATCACGGCTGGCTTTCTCCCTCGGTGGCGGCCGGACCCGCGGGCTTCACGGGCTTTCGGGGTTGCACTCTATCCGCCCCCCGGAAACGGCCCCACGCGTACAGGAAGCCCAGGCCGAAGCCGACGAGATGGGCGAGATAGGCGACCCCGGGCCCGGACGACGCGCCCCGGATCGCCAGCCACTGCAAAGCGAACCAGAAGACGAGCACGATCCACGCGGGAAACCGCAGGGGAAGGAAGAGCAGGAAGGGGAAGACGCTGGTCACCCGGGCCCGGGGGAAGAGGTAGAGGAACGCGCCGAGTACCGCCGAGATCGCCCCGGACGCCCCCACCAGCGTCTGATCGGAATCCGCGTGCGCCACCGCGTACCCGAGCAGGGCCAGATAGCCCGCCAGGAGGTAGAACAGGGCGAACTCGATCCGGCCCACGCGCTCCTCGGCCATCGCGCCGAACACGTACAGGAACAGCATGTTGCCCAGCAGGTGCAGCCAGCTGCCGTGGACGAAGAGCGCGGTGAGGGGCGTGAGCAGGGAGTGCGGGCGCCCCGCCATCAATTCGTCCGGTACGACGCCCCAGCGTGCGAAGTAGTCGCTCTGGGCGCTGAGGATCGCGTCGCCGGTGCCGTAGCCCGGGTCCAGGCCGGAGACCGGGCTCAGCGCGAAGAGCAGACAGCACGCGGCGATCAGCCCGTACGTCACGGTCGGGCCCCGTACCGCGCCCCTGACGATCGCCGCTCCCCGCCACCTGATCATGGGGAGAGAATGGCCTAAAGGGAGCTTTCGGTACAGACCGCCTCGCCGTGTCGGCGGCCGACGGGTAGGCCGTAGGGTTGCGGGCAGTACTCCCGCAGTTCGATGGCGCACCGCGAGATCCTGGACCATGGAAGTGGAAAAGAGGGCGGCACCACATGACCACCGTTCCCCAGCCGACCACCGAAACCCGGTGGCGCTGCACGCTCTGCGGAAACCTCACCCGTTTCGATGTCACCCGTTCGTCGAAAGTGATCGAGTACGTCCATCTGGACCTCGCCGGGGAGCCCAAGGTGGAGGAACGCGAGGTGGTCAGTGAGACCATCGAGTCGGTCCGCTGCCGCTGGTGCAACGCGGTGGACCAGATCGAACTCGTGGACCGGCCGGATGCCGACTCGGCGACCGCTTCCTGAGAGGCGGCCGTCCGGGCGGCACGCATGACAGTTGGGGTGACGGATTGTGGAGCATGCAAGCGGCGCTGAACCGGCCGCTGCGGCCGATGACGGCCCCGCCGAGGTGCTCGACCGCCCGCTGCCCGAAGCGGTGCGGCGCCGGGTCGTCGCCTTCGTGTCCGAGGCGTTCGGCGGCCTGACCGTCGCCGAACTGCCCGGACAGCTGCGCCAGTACGCCCGTTTCACGCCGACCAGGCGCGCCAAGTTCGCGGGCAACGCGATGGCCGCGGCCCTGGAGGGCGAGCCGGTGTTCCGCCAGCGCATCGGCGAACGCCTCAAGGAGTCGCAGCCCGAGCTCGCCGGCGCCGTCGAGGCCGGCTCGCCGCCCGCCGCCGCCGACCCGGTGGACGTGGCGGCCGTCGCCTATGTGCTGCGCCCGGTGGGCTGGGTCAAGCTGGTCGCGGCGGCCGGCGAGGAGGCCCAGCGGGCGTTCGCCGAACGGGCCGAGGAGGAGGGCCGGCGCGAGCTGGAGCGGCTGCGCGAAGAGCTCGCCGAGGCACGCGCCCTGATCAAGTCCGAGAACGAGACGCTGCGCGCGGAGCTGCTGGCCGCCCGCAAGGAGGCGGAATCGCTCCAGCGCAAACTCCGCAGCGCCCAGAGCGATGTGAAGCGCGGCGAGGCCGCCCTGCGCAAGGTCGTCTCCGAGATCGACGGGGCGAAGGCCGAGGCGGCCGCCCAGGTGGCCGCGGCCGAGAGCGAGACACGGCGGCTCAAGACGCGTCTCGGCGAGGCGGAGGCGGGCCTGGAGGCGAGCCGGCGCGCGGTGCGCGAGGGGCGTTCGGTGGAGGACATGCGGCTGCGGCTGCTCCTGGACACCGTCCTGGAGGGCGCCCAGGGCCTGCGTCGTGAACTGGCCCTGCCCCCCGCCTCCGTACGCCCCGCCGACACCGTGGACGCGGTCGCGCCGGGCACCATGTCGCCCAAGGACATCGCGGCCCGCGCCCTGTCCGAGACCGACCCGGCCCTCCTGGACCAGCTGCTCGGGCTGCCCCAGGTGCATCTCCTGGTGGACGGGTACAACGTCACCAAGACCGGCTATCCGACGATGCCGTTGGAGAAGCAGCGGCTGCGCCTGCTCGGCGGGCTCTCCGTGCTCGCCGCCCAGACGGGCGCCGAGGTCACCTGTGTCTTCGACGGCGCGGAGCTGGCGGCTCCGGTGCTGCTCGCCCCGCCCAGGGGTGTGCGGGTGCTGTTCTCCAAGCCAGGCGTGACCGCCGACGAGCTGATCCGTCAGCTGGTGCGGGCCGAGCCGTCGGGGCGTCCCGTGGTGGTCGTCTCCACGGACAAGGAGGTCGCGGACGGCGTCGCCAAGGCGGGCGCGCGCCCGGTCGCCTCGCTGCTGCTCCTCAAGCGGCTTTCACGGATCTGAGGCTTAACGGGCGTTCTGCAACTCCTGTGTTCAATGCCCGAATTCGGGTGATCGCCGCCGAGCGCTCCGTCAAGTGCCCGCTACTGCGCGTGGGATGACAGTAAAGAATCCTCTCGGTGACCGTCTTTTTCGCCATCAGGATTTGAACTGATCACAAGAAGGTCACTAGGGTCGGGGCTCGTACCTTCATGCGGTTGATCACTCGTTCGGGGTGTCCATGAAGGTCCCGCCGACTCGCGCCGTTCGGCGGCAGAGGAAGAAGGAGCTCGCCTTCGTGGGGTCCCACCGTCGTCCCAAGCCCGCGAGCCGCACTCGTGTGACCGTGCTCAGCGCCACCGCCGCCGCGGTCGTGGCCCTCACCTCGCAGGCCGCCCAGGCCGACCCCAAGCCCACCAAGGACGAGGTCAAGAGCAAGGTCGACAAGCTCTACGACGAGGCCGAGCAGGCGACCGAGGCGGCCAACGGCGCCAAGGAGAAGCAGGGCCAGCTCGAAAAGCAGGTCAACGAGATGCAGGACAAGGTGGCGCGCGGCCAGCAGGACCTCAACGCCCTGCGCGGCACCCTCGGTTCGATGGCGGCGGCCCAGTACCGCTCCGGCGGCATAGACCCCTCGCTCGCGCTCTTCCTCTCCTCCAACCCGGACGACTTCCTCGACAAGGCCTCCGCGCTCGACCAGTTGAGCAGCACGCAGGCCGAGGCCCTTCAGAAGATCCAGGCCAAGCAACGCACCCTCACCCAGGAGCGCAAGGAGGCCCAGGACAAGCTGAAGGACCTCGCCGACACCCGCGCGGTGCTGGACGCGAAGAAGAAGGAAGTCCAGGGCAAGCTCGCCGACGCGCAGCAGCTGCTCAACTCGCTGACCGCGCAGGAGAAGGCGGCGCTCGCCGCCGACACCACGCGGGCCAACACCGCCGGCACCACCGAACGCCCCGACCTCGGCAAGGACGTGCCGGCCTCGGGCGTCGGCGCGGCCGCCCTCGCGGCGGCCCAGACCCAGCTGGGCAAGCCCTACAGCTACGGCGCGACCGGCATGGCGAGCTGGGACTGCTCGGGTCTGACGGGATACGCGTACGCCCAGGCCGGTGTCCACCTGCCGCGCACCTCCCAGGAGCAGGCCACCCGGGGCACCCGGATCGGCCGCGGCGACCTCAAGCCCGGCGACCTCGTGCTCTTCTTCGGCGACCTGCACCACATCGGCCTGTACGCCGGCAACAACATGGTGCTGCACGCCCCGCACACCGGCGCGGTCGTGCGCTACGAGTCGATCAACAACATGCCCTTCCAGTTCGGTGTGCGCATCGGCTGACCGCCTTCGCCTTCGTCAGCGCCCGACACCGCCCAAACGGGCGAATCGCGGCACCCGTCGCTGACGCGACGCCCCGCCGGTGACCTGTGTTCTCCGGCGGGGCGTCACTGTGTGTGGGCGGGGCGGTCGTTGGCCCGCGGGTATCCGCCCGGTTACTGTCCGGCGTGCGGTTTCCCCGGTGACTCGCCGCCCGCCCGGGCGGCAGGGGCCGCACGCAGTGCAAGGGAGTGCGGCATCCGTGGCGTCCCATCGCCGGCCTACTCAGTCGGGCCTGACCCAGAGCGCCCGCGTCACCGTCCTTTCCGCGGCGGCCGCGACGGCCGCGGTCGCCTTCGTGGCACCCGGCGCGAGCGCGGCCCCGCACGAGCCGGCCCCCACGGGGCAGGCCGCGGTCGACCGGCTCTTCGCGCAGGCCGAGCAGGCCACCGAGGAGTACGACAAGGCCGATGAGCACGCCGAGAAGCTGCGCGTCGAGGTCAAGCACGCGCAGGACGCCGTCGCGCGCGGCCAGGAAAAGATCAACCGCATGCGGGGCGCGCTCGGCGCGATCGCCGGGGCGCAGTACCGCTCGGGCGGCATCGACCCCGCGCTCGCACTGCTCCTGTCCTCCGACCCGGACACCTATCTCGACCGGGCCCTCACCTTCGACCGGCTGAGCGAGCGCCAGAGCGGCGAGCTGCGCGAGCTCCAGCGGGAACAGAGCCGGCTGGCACAGCGGCGCGCGCAGGCGTCCCGCACGCTCGCCGAGCTCGAACACAGCCGCACCGAAGTGGCGCGGCACAAGCGCGCGGTGGAGTCGAAGCTGGCCCAGGCGCGCCGGATGCTCAACGCGCTGCCGACCGCCGACCGCGCCGCCTTCGACCGTTCCTCCCGCTCCGGGCGGGGCGAGGCGCCCCCGCTCTCCGGCTCGGCGCCCGCCTCCTCGCGGGCCGCGGCGGCCGTCATGGCGGCCCGCTCGGCGGTCGGCAAACCGTACATCTGGGGCGCCAACGGGCCCTCCGGGTTCGACTGTTCGGGCCTGATGCAGTGGTCGTACGCGCGCGCGGGCGTCGGCCTGCCGCGCACCTCGCAGGAGCAGCGCTACGCCGGCCGTCAGGTGCCGCTGTCCCAGGCGAAGCCCGGGGACCTGATCGCCTACCGGCACGACGCCAGCCACATCGCGATGTACGTCGGCAACGGCCAGGTCGTGCACGCCCCCTATCCGGGCGCCCCGGTGCGCTACGACCCCGTCGGGATGATGCCCATTTCCTCGGTGACGCGGGTGTGACCGTACGATCGGCGGCGTGGCAGGTCAGGGACGCGGGCGCGGACGAAGAGCATGGCGTGGCCGGGCGGCGGGGTGCGCGCTCGCCGTGCTGCTGTCCGCCTCGGGGTGTTCGGCGCCCGGCCACGCGCCCGACGCCACCACGGGCGCGGTGCAGCGGGTGCTCGACCGGCGCGCGACGGCCGTCCTCAAGCACGACGCGGACGGTTACCTCGCCGTCGTCGACCCCGGCGCGAGCACCCTGCGGACGGCCCAGCGCGCGGAGCTGGCCAACCTCACGAAGCTGCCGCTCACGTCGTGGACGTACCAGGTCACCGGCGTCCAGCGGCACGGTACGACGGCCACCGCCTCGGTGGACCTGCGCTACCGGATCCAGGGCTACGACACCGCGCCCGTGACCACCGCGCGCACCCTGACCCTCGGCCGGCGCGGCGCCACCTGGTACGTCACCGGCGACCGGCCCGCCGACGGCGCCGCCCAACCGCTGTGGCAACAGGGCCCGGTCACCGTCGTACGCGGCGCCCACTGCCTGATCCTTGGGGTGGGCCAGGATCTCGCGAAGCTGCGGTCGATCGCGGCGGCGGAGGACGCGGCGGTGCCCTCGGTGTCCGAGGCCTGGCCCGGCACATGGGCCGGCCGGGTCGTCGTCCTGGTCCCCTCATCCCTGGACGCCATGGGCGCGCTGCTCGGTTCGCCCGCCGCCTCCTACCGGGGCATCGCGGCCGTCACCACGGGCGAGGCGGGCGGCGCGGGGGCCGCGCCGGCGGACCGGGTGATCGTCAATCCGGAGGCGTACGCGGTCCTCGGCGACCTCGGCCGCGAGGTCGTCCTCACCCACGAGACCACCCATGTCGCCACCCGCGCGCACACCTCGCCCGCCACTCCGATGTGGCTCTCGGAGGGGTACGCCGACTGGGTCGGCTACCGCCGCACCGGCCGTACCGCGTCCCAGGCCGCGCCCGAACTCCAAAGAGCCGTCCGGGCCGGCGGCCTCCCCGCCGACCTGCCCACCGACGCCGACTTCGGCTTCAGCGGCGGCGCGGACCGGCTGGCGCGGGCGTACGAGGGGGGCTGGCTGGCGTGCCGGATGATCGCGTCCCGCTGGGGTGAGGGGGCGCTGGCCCGCTTCTACACGCAGGTCGGCGACCAGCCCCGCCGGGAGGGCGCGACGGAAAAGGCGCTCTCCGATCAACTGGGCCTGTCCCCAAGGGAGTTCACGACCCAGTGGCGCGCGTACGTCCGCGCCCAGCTCTCCTGACCAACGCGGCGCCCGGGCCGTCCACGCGCCGCGCCGGGCCGCCCGCCGTGGGCGTCAGGCGGTGGTGAGGCGGTCGATGGCCTCGGTCAGCCACGCCCTCTCCTCCGCCGAGGTGGCGCGCGCGATGCGCAGCATGCCCTGACGGAAGAGGTCGCCGGCCTGTTCGGCCGCGACGGGCTCGCCCTCGCGGTAGAAGAAGCTCGTCGGGGTGGCGAGGAAGGCCTGGCGCCTGCGCAGGACGGCTGCCTGCTCGGCGGGGTCGGGCAGGTGCCGCAGGAAGGCCAGCAGGGTGAAGAACCGCTGGCCGTCGGTGATGTCGCCGTCCTTCGGGTGCCGCAGCCGCGCCAGGAGGTCGGCGCGGCCCGCGTCGGTGAGCGAGAGGATCCGCCGGGGCGCCGCCCCGCTGCCCGGCCCGGTGCGCTGGTCGAGGGCGCCGGCCTTCACGAGCCGGGTGATCGCCGGGTAGAGCGCCCCGTCGCTGACGGGCCGGATGTGCCCGCTGAGCCCCTTGATGCGCTCCTTGAGCTCGTACCCGTGCAGGGGCTCCTCGTACAGGAACCCCAGGATCGACAGCTCCAGCATGTGCGCCCCTCGTCTTGTCCGGCCGACACCTGCCATGCTACCTCTTATCGAGTTACCTCGAATCGAGGTATTGGTCGGGGCGGGATACGGGGGGTCGCATGGCTACGGGTGTCACACCGGGTTTCAGGAAGGGGCGCGAGGCAGGCCCGGCCGATCATCGGCGGCGGCTCGCGTCGCTGGCGTACCCGGTCTACTTCGAGCTGCTGTCCGGGGTCACGGCCGGAATCATCAACACCGTCTGGGTGGCCCTGCTCGGCGCCGGGGCGGTCGCAGCCGTCGCCGTCGCCACGAACGTGGAGAACGTGCTGCTCGGCGTCATCCTCATGGCCGGGTCGGGCACCACCGTGCTGGTCGCGAGGGCCCGGGGCGGCGACGACCCCGGGGGCGCCCGGGCCGCGGTGCGGGGCGGGTGGGCGCTGTGGGCACTGCTCACCCCGCTCGTCGCGGTGGGCGGGTTCTGCGGACGCGAGCCTCTGGCCCGGCTCGTGCTCGGCGGGGACGGCGGCGCGGCGCTGCGCCTGGCGAGCGCATACTTCTCCGTCGCCCTGCCCGGCGTCGCCGTCTTCTTCGCCGCCAACGTCGTGGACGGCATCCTCAAGGGCACCGGCGACACCCGCACCCCGATGCGCTTGGCCCTCCTCGCCAACGGCCTGATCCTCGTTCTCGACCCGCTGCTCATCCTGGGCTGCGGCCTCGGCGTCAAGGGTGCGGCCCTGGCCACCGTGGCCGGCCGCGCGGCCGCGCTGGCCCGGGGGCTCGTGGTGCTGCGTCGCACGCTTGCGCCCGCGCCCGGGTCCCCGCCGCGCACCCTGGGCGCGGATCTGCGCCGTACGGTCCTTACCGGTCTGCCGCTCTCGGCCGAGTTCGTCACGCGCATGGGCGGGGCGCTGGCCCTGGTCGCCGTGGTGGCCAGGATCGGGGTCGCCGAGGTCGCCGCGTACGGCATCGCGACCAAGGCGATGTATACGGCGACCATGGCCTTCTACGCGATCCGCCAGGCCGCCGCCCTGCACACCGCGCGTCTGCTGGGCGCAGGCCGGGACGAGCGGGCGGCCGTGGGGCGCGCGGCGCTCGGTCTCTCGGGCGCGGTGGGGTGCGCAGGGGCCCTGGTCCTGGCGGGCGGCGCGCCCTGGATCATGGCGGCGTTCGGCGCGCGGGGCGAGGTGGCCGCCGCCGGGACGCTGTATCTGCGCTGCCTCGGACCGTACCTGGTGCTGCTCGCCTGCTTCATCGCGCTGGGCGGCGTACTCCAGGGCGGGGGCTCGGGGCCGGCGCTCGCCAGGATCACCGGGTGCGGCGTGGCGCTCCAACTGGCGCTCGCCCAGGGCCTGTCGGGGCTCGGACTGCCCGGGGTGTGCCTCGCCATGGCGCTGGCCATGGGCGTCCAGTGCGCGGCCCTGGCGCGGCTGAGGCGCCGTACCCGTACGCCGGCTCAGCCGACGGCGGACGGCGCGGCGGCGCGGGCCGGGCGCGGGGGCAGCGCCTCTCGGGCGGACACGGTCGAGCGCCACAGCTGACGGCAGGCGATCAGGGACGCGGCCACCAGGAGACCGTTGCGCACGAGCAGCAGGAGCACGCCGAGCCGGTCGCTGGCCACCACGTGGGAGAACCAGATGGGGAACTCCAGGACCGTCACACCGGTGGCGACCAGGACCAGCAGCGCGGGCCGTGCCATCGGACCGCGCCGGAAGACCAGGCACACCGCGGCGAGTCCGACCAGCCAGAGCAGGTACTGGGGGCTGATGACCCGGCTGGTCGCCGTGGACAGCAGCACCGCCGTGAACGCCGCGTCCGCCAGGGTGCTCGCCCCCAGCGGGCCCCGGGCCCTGGCGCGCCACAGCACGAGCCAGCCCAGGGCGAGCGCGCTCAGCGCCATCGACAGCGCGGAGACCAGCGACACGTACGGCCCGAGGAATTCCACCGAGCCGTAGTTCAGCCGCACCTCGCCGCGCCAGCCGAAGTGCCGGGCCACATGGAAGACCAGCGCGCCCAGCGACTCGACCTCCGTGCCGCGCTCGCGCTGGAAGGTGAGGAAGGCGAGCGCGCCGGGCGCCGCCGCGACGCAGGCCGCCAGGAGCGCGGCGGCGCTCACCGCCGCGCTCGTCAGGGCGCGGCGCGGGGCACGCACCAGGAGCAGCACGGGCCACACCTTGAGCAGCGCCCCCACGGAGGCGAGCGCGCCCAGGAGCCGGGGGCGGCGGACGCCCGCGAGCAGCGCCGCCACCGCGACGGCGGTCACCATCAGGTCGTAACGGGCGTACGCGGTCGGGCCCAGCAGCGGCACGCCGAGCGTCCACATCCACGCGCCGTTCAAGGACGTGCCCGGCCGGTCCGCCGCGTGCATCAGCAGCCCGAACACCAGTACGTCCGCGAGGAAGGCGAGCACGAAGAACGCCGAGGCGTAGCCGAGGAAGGGCAGCGCCTCGGGGGAGAGCACCGCGAGGGCGGCGAGCGGCGGGTACTGCCAGGTCACGTCGTCGAGCGGGTACGTTCCCGCGCCGAGCACCTGCGCCCAGCCCCGGTAGATGACGTGGACGTCGCTGGTCACGTCGGGGCCGGGCAGGACCAGCACCCTGAAGACGCAGAGCAGCAGGAGATAGCGGGTCGCGGCCCAGGTGGCCGCCACCGCGAGGGTGCGCCGGGGGATGCTCATGTGTCCGTGTCGTCCTTGCGTCCTTCTTGCGTCCTTGTTCAAGGTCCAAGAGGCTCGGTTGAGGGGTCCGGAACCAGCCATGATGCCGGGTGCCCCCGCGGCCCGGCCGTCAGGCGCGGCCGCGCGCCGTCCGCTTGCGCGCCACCGCCGCCCGGGCGGCCCTTCGGCTCCGCGCCCCGGGTTCGGTACTGTCGGCGGCGATGCACAAGACCTTGATCGTGACCAATGACTTCCCGCCGCGCCCCGGCGGGATCCAGGCGTTCCTGCACAACATGGCGCTGCGGCTGGATCCCGAGCGGATCGTCGTCTACGCCTCGACGTGGAAGCGGGGCCGGGAGGGCGTCGAGGCGACCGCGGCCTTCGACGCCGAGCAGCCGTTCACCGTCGTACGGGACCGCGCCACGATGCTGCTGCCGACGCCCCGGGTCACCCGGCGCGCCGTCGGCCTGCTGCGCGAACACGGCTGCGCCTCGGTGTGGTTCGGGGCGGCCGCGCCGCTCGGCCTCATGGGGCCCGCGCTGCGCGCCGCCGGGGCCGAACGCCTGGTGGCGACGACGCACGGACACGAGGCGGGGTGGGCCCAACTGCCCGCCGCGCGGCAGCTGTTGCGGCGGATCGGTGAGGGTACGGACACGATCACCTACCTCGGCGAGTACACCCGGTCCCGGATCGCCGGCGCGCTGACCCCGCAGGCCGCGGCCCGCATGGTCCACCTCCCGCCGGGCGTCGACGAGAAGACCTTCCACCCCGGCTCGGGCGGCGACGCCGTACGCGCCCGGCTCGGGCTCGCCGAGCGGCCCGTCGTGGTCTGCGTGTCGCGCCTGGTGCCGCGTAAGGGCCAGGACACGCTGATCCGCGCGATGCCGGCGATCCTGGCGGCGGTGCCGGACGCGGTGCTGCTCATCGTGGGGGGCGGGCCGTACGAGTCGAAGCTGCGGGGGCTCGCGGCGGATGCCGGGGTCTCGGCGTCGGTCCGCTTCACCGGGGCGGTGCCGTGGGCGGAGCTGCCCGCGCACTACGGCGCCGGTGACGTCTTCGCGATGCCGTGCCGGACGCGGCGCGGGGGTCTGGACGTCGAGGGCCTTGGCATCGTGTACCTGGAGGCCTCGGCGACCGGCCTGCCCGTGATCGCCGGCGACTCCGGCGGGGCGCCGGACGCGGTCCTCGACGGGGAGACGGGCTGGGTGGTCCCGGGCGCCACGCCGGAGCCGGTGGCGGAGCGCGTCGTGACCCTGCTCCAGGATGCGGCTCTGCGGCGGCGGATGGGGGAGCGGGGGCGGGAGTGGGTTGAGCGGAGGTGGCGCTGGGACCTCCTGGCGGAGAAGTTGCGGGGGTTGCTGTAGCGAGTGCGTCTGCCCGTGCGGGGCGGGGCGGGTTGCCTCTGCCCGTGCGGGGCGGCGTGTCCGTGCGGGCCGGGCGCGTTTTGCGCAGTTCCCCGCGCCCCTGGGGACTTCGGTTCGCTTCGGGTGCGGGTTGTACGTGGCTGGGCGCGCAGTTCCCCGCGCCCCTGGCAGGGCTCGTGCTGGCCCGTACCGGCAACCTCAGCCTGTCCGGCGTTTGAGGACGAGGCCGTTCAGGCCGATCGGGGTCTGGGGCGGAGCCCCAGGGACCCTGGCTGCGGACCGTGGCTGGCTGGTCGCGCAGTTCCCCGCGCCCCTGGGCACCTGGCGTCCGCCCGCACCGGGAAGCCGCGCCCCTGGGCACCTGGCGTCCGCCCGCACCGGGAAGCCGCGCCCCTGGGCAACCCGGCATCCGCCCGCGCCGGAAAGCCGCGACCCTGGGCACCTGCCGCCGGCCCGGGCTGGAAACCCGCGGCCCGGTCAGGTCGTGTAGATCGCTTCGATCTCCGGGGCGAAATCCTTCGCCACCACATTCCGCTTCAGCTTCAGCGAAGGCGTGATGTGCCCCGCCTCCTCCGTGAACTGCGCCCCGAGGACCCGGAACTTCCGTACCGACTCCGCCTTGGAGACCGCCGCGTTCCCGTCGTCCACCGCCCGCTGCACCTCCGCCAGGAGCTCCACGTCGTCGCGCAGCGAGAGCGCCGTCGCCCCCGCCGGCTTGCCGTGCTCCTCGGCCCAGCGGCCAAGGAACTCCTCGTCCAGCGTGATGAGCGCGCCCACGAACGGCCGCCCGTCGCCGACCACCATGCACTCGGCGACCAGCGCGTGCGCCCGGATGCGGTCCTCGATCACCGCCGGCGCGACGTTCTTGCCGCCCGCCGTCACGATGATCTCCTTCTTGCGGCCGGTGATCGCGAGGTAGCCGTCCTCGTCCAGGGTGCCGATGTCACCGGTGTGGAACCAGCCGTCGGCCAGCGCCTCGGCGGTCGCGGCCTCGTTGTTCCAGTACCCCTGGAACAGGTGCTCGCCGTGCAGCAGCACCTCGCCGTCGTCCGCGATCCGTACCACCGAGCCCGGCAGCGGCTGCCCGACCGTGCCGATCTTGGGCCGGTCCCAGGGGTTGAACGCGGTCGCCGCGCAGGACTCGGTGAGACCGTAGCCCTCAAGGACCGTGAAGCCGATGCCCCGGAAGAAGTGGCCAAGGCGCTCACCGAGCGGCGCGCCCCCGGAGATCGCGTACTCGCCGCGCCCGCCGAGCACCGCCCGCAGCTTGCTGAAGACGAGCTTGTCGAACACCTTGTGCTTGATCCGAAGGCCGACGGAGGGACCCGCCTGCGTGCTGAGCGCGGTGCTGTAGGCGATCGCCGTGTTGGCCGCCTTGTCGAAGATCGCGCCCTTGCCGTCCGCCTGCGCCTTGGCGCGGGCCGAGTTGTAGACCTTCTCGAAGACGCGCGGCACGCCGAGGATCAACGTCGGCCGGAACGAGGCGAGTTCGTCGGTGAGGTTCTTGATGTCGGGGACGCAGCCGAGCTTGATCGGCGCCATCACCGAGGCCACCTCGACCAGCCGCCCAAAGACATGGGCCGCCGGCAGGAAGAGGAGGACCGAACACTCGCCGGTACGGAAGAGGGGCTTCAGACGCTCCACCACGTTGCCGCACTCCGCGAAGAAGGCGCGGTGGGTCAGCACACAGCCCTTGGGGCGGCCTGTGGTGCCCGAGGTGTAGACGATGGTGGCCGGGTCGTCGGCGTGCGCCGAGGACATCCGCTGGTCGAGCAGGGCGTCGGAGACGTCCGCGCCGGCGGCGGTGAGCCGGGCCACGGCGTCGGCCTCGATGCGCCAGATGCCCTTGAGCGCGGGCAGAGCGGCCCGCACGGACTCCACGGACGCCTCGTGCGCCTCGGACTCCACCAGGGCCAGCGTCGCGGCGGAGTCACCGAGGATCCACTGGATCTGCTCGGGCGAGCTCGTCTCGTACACCGGCACGGTCACCGCGCCCGCGCTCCAGATCGCGAAGTCGAGGAGCACCCACTCGTAGCGGGTGCGCGAGAGCAGCGCCACCCGGTCGCCGGCCTCGACGCCGGAGGCGATCAGGCCCTTGGCGACGGCGCGGACCTCCGCGAGGAACTGGCGGGCGGTGACATCGGCCCAGGCGCCCGCGATCTTGCGGCCCATCACCGCGACATCGGGATGCTGCGTGGCATTGCGGCGGATCAGATCCGTCAGGTTGCCGTCCGAAGGGACCTCGTACAGGGCCGGAAGGCTGAACTCGCGCAAGACTGCTGCTCCTCATCGGGCGCCGGCGCCACGGCTCTGTGTGACGCGCCGGCTGCGGTCCAAGATCGGGCAGGTGCCCGGGGGATTCCGTGGGGGCGGATCATCCGAGCACGACTGGACTGCCCGGACGTTACCCATGGGTAGTGGGTTCCCGATAGGGGGTTCCGGCCAGATGTTCGGTGCGTCACACAACTTTGACTCTGCTTCGCGCACAGTAGTCCACCCCGCTCACCACCCGGAAGTAACCGCAGGTCCGACGGCCTAAGGTGGCAGCCATGCGAGTTCATGTGGTCAGTGACGTGCACGGGAACGCCGAGGGTCTGGCCAAGGCGGGCGAGGGGGCCGACGCCCTGGTCTGCCTGGGTGACCTGGTCCTCTTCCTCGACTACGCCGACCACGCGCGCGGCATCTTCCCCGACCTGTTCGGCGTCGAGAACGCCCATCGGATCGTCGCGCTGCGCACCGCACGGCGCTTCGAGGAGGCCCGTGAGCTGGGCCGTTCCCTGTGGGCCGGTCTCGACCGCGAGGCCGCGATCGAGGCCGCGGTGCGCCGCCAGTACGCCGAGCTGTTCGCCGCCTTCCCCGCCCCGACGTACGCCACCTACGGAAACGTCGACCTGCCTCACCTGTGGCCGCAGTACGCGGGCCCCGGCACCACCGTCCTGGACGGCGAGCGCGTCGAGATAGCGGGGCGCGTCTTCGGCTTCGTCGGCGGGGGCCTTCGCACCCCGATGCGCACGCCCTTCGAAATCTCCGACGAGGAGTACGCCGCGAAGGTCGAGGCGCTTGGCGAGGTCGACGTGCTCTGCTCGCACATCCCGCCCGAGGTCCCCGAGCTCGTGTACGACACCGTCGCCCGCCGCTTCGAACGCGGCTCACGCGCGCTGCTCGCCGCGATCAGGAAGACCCGGCCGCGCTACTCCCTGTTCGGCCACGTCCACCAGCCGCTGGCCCGCCGGATGCGGATCGGCCGCACCGAGTGCGTGAACGTCGGCCATTTCGCGGCCACCTCCCGGCCGTTCGCCCTGGAGTGGTGATCCGGCCACCCGCGCGGAGCCGCCCGTTCCCGGCCCACCGGCCACTGGACGGGCCACCGGCCGGTACGCGATAGCCTGCACCCACCTCCCCGCCGCCGCCGGCACCGCCGGGCGGGGGAGACCCAGACCCACCGGACCGCGCACTGGAGGAGCCACGACGATGGCGGAACACACCAGCTCGTCTATCACCATCGAGGCGGCCCCCGCCGACGTCATGGGCGTGATCGCGGACTTCGCCCGCTACCCGGAGTGGACCGGCGAGGTGAAGGAGGCCGAAGTGCTCGCCACCGACGCCGATGGCCACGCCGAGAAGGTGCGCCTCCTGCTCGACGCGGGCGCCATCAAGGACGACCACACCCTCGCCTACCGCTGGAACGGCAACCAGGTCAGCTGGACCCTGGTCAAGTCCCAGATGCTGCGCACCCTCGACGGTTCGTACACGCTCGCCGACGCCCCCGGCGGCCACACCGAGGTCACCTACCAGCTGACCGTGGACGTCAAGATCCCGATGCTCGGCATGATCAAGCGCAAGGCCGAGAAGGTCATCATCGACCGCGCGCTCGCCGGCCTGAAGAAGCGCGTCGAAAGCGGCCCGGGCGCCCCCGCCGCCGACGGAGCCGAGAAGCCGTAGACGTGCGTACGGTCCTGGTCACCGGCCCCGGCGGCGCGGGCCGCACCATCCACGCGGCGGCGACCGCGCTCGCCGCCGCCCGTCGGGGCGCCCTGGTCACCCTGCTGACCTCGGACCCCCTCCCCGGCGAGCTGGCCGGGGTCACCGTGCGGCGGATCGACGCCGCCGCGCACTTCCGCGCCGAACTCCTCGCCTTCCAGGACCGCGCGGGCGCCGCGCTCGATCTGCTCGGCGCCTCCCGCCTGGACGCCGACGAACTCACCGAACTCCCCGGCGCCGAACAGCTCGCCCTGCTCAGCGCCCTGCGCGAGGCCGCAGCCGACGCACCCGGTCTGCTCGTCGTCGACCTCCCGCCGACCGCGACCGCGCTCGCCACGCTCGCTCTGCCCGAGCAGCTGCGCCGCTATCTGCGCCGTCTTCTGCCGCCCGAGCGCCAGGCAGCCCGCTCGCTGCGCCCGGTCCTCGCCCAGCTCGCCGGGGTGCCGATGCCCGCGCGGTGGCTGTATGAGACCGCCGCGCGCTGGGACCTGGAACTGGCCGCCGTGCAGGCCGTGATCGAGGACAAGGACACCGTCGTACGGCTCGTCGTGGAGCCGGGACCTGCCGCCGCCGACGCCCTGCGCACCGCGCGGCTCGGCCTCGCCGTGCAGCGCCTCGCCCTCGACGCGGTGATCGCCAACCGGCTGCTGCCCGCCGAGACCCCCGATCCCTGGCTCGCCGGGCTCGTCGCCCAGCAGCGCAAGCACCTCGACGCGTTGAACGAGGAGTTCCCCACCGTGCGCGAGGTGGCCCACCTGGGCCGCGACCCACGCGGCGACGACGACCTCGACCTGCTCGACCCCGGCCTCGATCCGGACCGCGCGACGGTGCCGGCCCCGGCGTGGACCGTCGAGGACCGGCTCGCCGAGGACGGCGTCCTGGTGTGGCGCCTGCCGCTGCCCGGCGCCGTCAAGGACGGTCTCTCCCTGGTGCGGCGCGGCGACGAACTCCTGCTCACCGTCGGCCCGTTCCGGCGCGTCGCGGCGCTGCCCTCCGCGCTGCGCCGCTGCTCGGTGGCCGGGGCGGCGCTGCGCGAGGGCGTACTGGACATCCGCTTCGCGCCCGATCCGGGCCTGTGGCCCCGCGGACACTGAGACATCCCGGCCCATGGCCCCGCGGACACTGAACGCGATACCCCCGTTCGGGTAACGTCGAGGGAAACAGCCCGTAGGAACCAGCCGCTGGAGTCCGCCATGAGCGAAGCCACCGAGCGCCCCGCACCCGACGCGGATGCCTGGGCCGACGCCTGCGCCGAGGACCTGGCCGCCGAGAAGGAGCGCCGCCGCGCCCAGTACGGCACCCCACCGGGTTCCGCCGCCGAGGAGCTGCGCAAGCTGTTCGAGGCCGTGAGCGACAAGGTCGGCGGGCTCTTCACCGGCCCGGCCGGGCTCTCCGGGCTCGCCGCCCAGGGGGCCGTGCAGCAGCTGATCAGCCAGGCGAAGTCCGCCGTCGAGCCCGTCATCGAGCGCAACCCCGAGGTCTTCGACCACCTCGCCGCGGCCGGCGGCGAACTGCTCGCGGCCTACCGCTCCGCCGTCGAGCGGCACGAGCGCCGCTGGACGGCCGCCGACGACGCCAAGCGCGACGAGGGTCCGGGAGCGGCCGAGCACATCGACCTCGACTGAGACGGCCGGGAGACGGCGCTGGTCTCACACCCCGGACGAACGCGGACGCGGCACGCTGAGGGCCGCCCCGCCTCGGGTACGGTTGGCCGTAGCGGGGCTCGACCGAACTGAGGGATTCATGGGACTCACCATCGGTGTCGATATCGGCGGCACGAAGATCGCGGCGGGCGTGGTCGACGAGGAGGGCAACATCCTCTCGACCCACAAGGTGCCGACCCCCGGCACGCCCGAAGCCATCGTGGACGCGATCGCCTCGGCCGTCGAGGGAGCGCGCGCCGGACACGAGATCGTGGGCGTGGGCATCGGGGCCGCCGGTTACGTCAACCGCCAGCGCTCCACCGTCTACTTCGCGCCCAACATCGACTGGCGCCAGGAACCGCTCAAGGAGAAGGTCGAGCTGCGCGTCGGCCTCCCCGTCGTCGTCGAGAACGACGCCAACGCGGCCGCCTGGGGCGAGTACCGCTTCGGCGCGGGCAAGGGCCACCGCAACGTCATCTGCATCACGCTCGGCACCGGCCTCGGCGGCGGCATCATCATCGGGAACAAGCTGCGCCGCGGACACTTCGGGGTGGCCGCCGAGTTCGGTCACATCCGGATGGTGCCGGACGGGCTGCTGTGCGGCTGCGGCAGCCAGGGCTGCTGGGAGCAGTACGCCTCGGGCCGCGCCCTCGTGCGGTACGCGATGCAGCGCGCCAACGCCACCCCCGAGCGCGCCGAGTTCCTGCTCGGGCTCGGCGACGGCACCCCCGAGGGCATCGAGGGCAAGCACATCTCGATGGCCGCGCGTCAGGGCGACCCGGTCGCGGTCGACTCCTACCGGGAGCTGGCGCGCTGGGCGGGCGCGGGCCTGGCCGATCTGGCCTCGCTCTTCGACCCCTCCGCGTTCATCGTGGGCGGCGGGCTCTCGGACGAGGGCGAGCTGGTGCTCGACCCGATCCGCAAGTCCTACAAGCGCTGGCTGGTCGGCGGCAACTGGCGCCCGGTCGCCGACGTCATCGCGGCCCAGCTCGGCAACAAGGCCGGGCTGGTCGGCGCCGCCGACCTGGCGCGCCAGCCCGACCCGATCATGTAGCGCACGCCGCGCCGGCGACCCCGTCGGCGCCGCGTGCGTCATCGGCGCCCGCCGCGTCCTGTCCGGACCGGCGGGCGCTGTCATACGTTGTGGACCATGACGACCCCCGGCGGCGAACTGCCCGCGTCCGCGACGGAGAACGGCGCGGCCGTGATCCGCGTCCTCAGCTACAACATCCGCTCGATGCGCGACGACAACGCGGCGCTCGCCCGGGTGATCCGGGCCTGCGAACCCGATCTGGTCCTCATCCAGGAGGCGCCGCGCTTCTTCCGCTGGCGCAAGGCCGCGGCGCGCCTCGCGGCGGCGAGCGATCTGGTGATCCTTGGCGGCGGGGCCACGGCCGCGGGCCCGATGCTGCTCTGCTCCCTGCGTGCCACCGTGGAACGCACCGAGGACGTGCTGCTTCCGCTCACTCCAGGGCTGCACCGGCGTGGTTTCGCGACCGCCGTGGTACGGATCGGGGGCGCCAGGATCGGCGTCCTGAGCGCGCATCTCAGCCTTCAGGAGGCCGAGCGGTACGGGCAGGCGGGCGCGCTGCTCGACAAGCTCGCCGCGATGGGGGTGGACCACGCGGTCGCGGGTGGCGACCTGAACGAGCGTCCCGGCGGGCGGGCCTTCGCCCGGATCGCCGGGACGCTGCGGGACTGCTGGGAAGTCGCCCCGTGGGGAGGGGAGTTCACCTCCACGCCGGGTGATCCGCACCAGCGGATCGACGCGGTCTTCGTCACGGCGGGGATCGAAGTGCTGGCCTGCGGGGTGCCGTTGTCCTTGACGCGGCGGGACGACCTCCTGGCCGCGACGGACCACCTCCCCGTCCTGGCCACCCTCCGCGTCCCAACCCGGTGAGCCACGATACCCATGCGGCGCCCGGCTCCCTGGGGCTCCGCCCCAGACCCCGTTCGCGCTGAAGGCGCTCGCCCTCAAACTCCCCCAAGGCCTTAAGGGCCAGGGGGACCCCCATGGCAGGCTGAGGTTGCCAATGCCGGCCCGCGCCGAGTAGTTAAGGGGCGCGGGGAACTGCGCGCTCAGCCACGCACGGTCCGCAGCCGGGGTCCCTGGGGCTCCGCCCCAGACCCCGTTCGGGCCTGAAGGGCCCTCGTCCTCAAACGCCGGACGGGCTGGGGATGCCCATGCTGGCCCGCGCCGCGTAGGGCTGGGGATGCCAATGCTGGCCCGCACCGACCCTGCCAGGGGCGCGGGGAACTGCGCGACCAGCCACCCACGGCCGGCAGCCGGGGTTCCCGATCGGCCTGAACGGCCTCGTCCTCAAACGCCGGACGGGCTGAGGATGCCAATGCCGGCCCGCGCCGAGTAGTCAGGGGCGCGGGGAACTGCGCGAACGGCAACCCGGGTCGTGCGACCGGGCCCGCGCCGACCCACCCCGCGCAACCCACCCCGCACCGGCCCGGCGGGGTCTCAGACGACCGCGCCGCGACCCGGGTCGTCGTCATCCTCGTCATCCGGCCGCATCCGCGCGAACAACGTCGCGATGCCACCCAAGAACCCGCCCACCCCCAGCGCCGTGAGCCACCACGTCATGTCCCAGGCGAACACCGCCGCCAGGACGAGCAGCAGCGGGCCGCCCACCACGCCGAGCCACGCGAACTTCGCCGTCGCGTCGGCCTCCGGCAGCGGCGGCGGCTCCGGCGGCACGAAGTGGCCCTCGTCCGAGCCGTCCGAGCCGTCCGCGTCGTCCCGCGCACCACCCGACGGCTCGGCGGGCGAGAAGTCACGCGGCCCGCGCACGCCCGGCGCGAACACCACCGAGCTGCCCAGCGCCGGCTTGCCCAGCCCCTTGTCGGGCCCGGTGTCCGGCCCCTTGTCCCGGTCCTTCTCGGACTCCTCGGCCTCGGCCGCGCCACCCTCGTCCCCAGCCGCGTCCGGCGCACCGGGCGCACCCGGCACCACGCCCGCCGCACCCCGCCCGTCCGGCTCTTCCTCGATCAGCGCCAGATCCTCCACGGATCTGAACGGTCTGCTACCGGGCGGGTCGGCCGGCTCCTCGCCGTACCCCGCCACGATCGCCGCCCACGCAGCCTCTTCGTCGATCGGCTGCGGCTCGCGGTCCGCGTCGTGCTCAGCCACCGCTCGTGCTCCCCTTCGTCCCGACCCCAGGAGCGAGGCGGCCGATGAAGGCAAGGCTCTCTTCGAAGATCCGCTCCGCGTCATGGTCCAACGTCGCCACGTGGTAGCTCTGTTCCAGCAGGATCTCCTTGACGTCCGTGGAGGAGACCCGGCTGAGGATCCGCGCCGTGTCGGCGGGCGGCACCACATGGTCCTGCGGGCTGTGCAGGATCACCAACGGCTGCGTGACCTGCGGCAGTTCACCGTCGACCAGGGTGAAGAAGGTGCGCAGCGAGTGCGCCGCGTGCAGCGGCACCCGGTCGTAGCCGATCTCCCGGGAGCCCTCCTTGGCGATGTCGCTCGCGATGCCCTTGGTGGAGGGCACGAGGTGGCGCACCACCGGCAGCGCGTGGGCGGCCAGACCGTGCACCTTGTTGCCCGGGTTGACGAGCACGAGGCCCGCCACCGCGTCGCCGTGCTTGGCGGCGAGGCGCAGCGCGAGCGCGCCGCCCATCGAGAGCCCGAAGACGAAGACCCGGGAGCAGCGCTCAAGGAGCTCGCACAGGGCGCGGTCCACCTCCGCGTACCAGTCCTGCCAGCCCGTGAGCTGCATGTCCTGCCAGCGCGTGCCGTGGCCGGGCAGGAGCGGCAGCGAGACGGTGAAACCGCGCTCCGCGAGGTGATCGGCCCAGGGGCGCAGCGACTGCGGGGAACCGGTGAAACCGTGACAGAGGAGGACGCCGACCTCTCCGCCCTCGTGGCGGAACGGCTCGGCTCCAGGGAGGACCGGCACCAGGGGTCTCCTGTTCATGAGCGGGGGCGAGGGGTGTTGCGGGGGAGTCGTACTTCACGGTACGCGACCGGACCGACACCGACCAGAGCCGTCACGCGGGGAGGGCGGCCCCCGCACGGGTTAAGGTCTGTTCGACAAGCACAGGAAGGCATCCGAGTGATCTACGGCGCAATGAAGTTCTCCATCGGCGGCTCGCTGAAGCTCGCCTTCAGGCCGTGGGTGGAGGGCCTGGAGAACATCCCCGCCGAGGGCCCGGCCATCCTCGCGAGCAATCACCTCTCGTTCTCGGACTCCTTCTTCCTGCCGGCCGTACTCGACCGGAAAGTGACCTTCATCGCCAAGGCCGAGTACTTCACCTCACCCGGAGTCAAGGGCAGGCTGACGGCCGCGTTCTTCAAGGGCGTCGGCCAGCTCCCGGTGGACCGCTCGGGCGCGCGCGGCGCCGGCGAGGCCGCGATCAAGGCCGGCATCGACGTGATCAAGAGCGGCGGCCTCTTCGGCATCTACCCCGAGGGCACCCGCTCGCCCGACGGCCGCCTCTACCGGGGCAAGCCGGGCGGCCTCGCCCGGGTCGCGCTGGCCACCGGTGCCCCCGTCATCCCGGTCGCCATGATCGACACCGAGAAGATCCAGCCGCCCGGCAAGGTCGTCCCCAAGCTGATGCGACCCGGCATCAGGATCGGCAAGCCGCTCGACTTCAGCCGTTACCAGGGCATGGAGGGCGACCGCTTCATCCTGCGGTCGGTGACCGACGAGGTCATGTACGAGATCATGAAGCTCTCCGGCCAGGAGTACGTCGACATCTACGCGACCGCGGCCAAGCGGCAGATCGCGGACGAGGCCAAGCGGGCCGCCGACGAGCAGAAGGCCGTTGAGAAGGCGGAGAGGGCCCGCGAGGCCGAGCAGGCCAAGCGGGCGGAACGACCGGGCGACTAGGGGGTGTCTGGTGGATCAGGCGCGCCCCCGGCCATGGTCCACCAGACACCCCCTAGCCGCGTTCTTCCAGGGGGCGGGCGCGGGGTGGGGGAGATGGCGAAGCGCGAACGAGTCGTACGCATGTCGGTGGAGCTGCCGCTGTGGCGTGCCCTGACGGGCTACCGGGTGCTCACCACTCTCTACGCCCTGGCGCTCTTCGCCAACGGGTACGCGAAGTTCGAACGGCCCTGGGTCGGCATCGGCTACCTCGCGGTGCTCACCCTGTGGAACGCCGCGACGCTGCCCAGGGTGGCGGGCGCGGCCGCCTGCACCAAGCGCTTTCTGGCCATCGACCTCACCGTCGTCCTCACCGGCATCCTGCTGACCCCGCTCGCCGACCTGGACGCCCAGCACATCGACGGCCCGACGCTGCCGTCGATAGCGGCGGCCGGCGCGGTGCTCGCGTGTGCGATCAAGGGCGGCTGGCGCTGGGCCGCGTTCGCCTCCTCCCTGGTGGCCGTCGCCAACATCGTGGAGCGCGCCCACCCCACCCGGGACACCTTCCACAACGTGCTCCTGGTGTGGATCGCCTCCATCGCGATCGGCTACATCGTCGAGGTGGCCCGGGCCAGTGAGGCCACGCTCGCGCGCGCCCTGGAGATCGAGGCGGCCACGCGCGAACGCGAGCGCCTGGCCCGCGACATCCACGACAGCGTGCTCCAGGTGCTCGCCATGGTGCAGCGCAGGGGCAGCGCGCTAGGCGGCGAGGCGGCGGAGCTCGGACGGATGGCGGGCGAGCAGGAGGTCGCCCTGCGCACCCTGGTCTCCAGCGGCATGGTGGCCACGAGCCGGGCCTCCGAGGACGCGGCCAACGGCGCCGTCGTCCGCGTGGTGGAGGTCCCCGACGAGGCCGATGAGCGCGCCGGGTCGGAGGGGGCCGGCACCGTCGATCTGCGCTCGCTGCTCGCCCCGCACGCGGGATCGCGGGTCTCCTTCGCGGAACCGGGCGCTCCGGTGCTGCTGGCGCCCGCCGCCGCGCGGGAGCTCGCGGCCGCTGTCAGTGCCGCCCTGGACAATGTCCGCAGGCACGCGGGCGAGGCGGCCCGGGCCTGGATCCTGGTGGAGGACTGGGGGGACGAAGTGATCGTGACGGTGCGGGACGACGGGCCCGGCATCCCGGCGGGCCGGCTTGAGAAGGCCGAGGGGGAGGGGCGCATGGGCGTCGCTCTCTCGATCCGGGGTCGGCTGCGCGACCTGGGCGGCACGGCGGAGCTGATCTCGGTGCCGGGCCAGGGTACGGAAGTGGAACTGAAGGTCCCTCGGGGGAAGGCAGGACGGTACGGATGACGGAGCAGCAGACGGCGCGGGCGGACGCGACGGTACGGGTGATGGTGGTCGACGACCACCCGATGTGGCGCGACGCGGTCGCCCGTGACCTCGCGGCCGCCGGCTTCGACGTGGTGGCCACGGCGGGCGACGGACCGCAGGCGGTGCGCAGGGCCCAGGCCGTGGCGCCCGACGTCCTGGTACTCGACCTCAACCTGCCGGGCATGCCCGGCGCCCAGGTCTGCAAGGAGCTGGTCGCCGCCAACCCGGCGCTGCGGGTCCTGGTCCTTTCGGCGTCGGCCGAGCACGCCGACGTCCTGGAGGCGGTGAAGTCCGGCGCGCTCGGCTACCTCCTGAAGTCGGCGAGCGCCGAGGAGCTGACCGACGCCGTGCGCCGCACGGCCGTCGGCGACCCGGTGTTCACGCCCGGCCTGGCCGGCCTGGTCCTCGGTGAGTACCGCAGGCTCGCGAGCGACCCGGCGCCCGCGACCCCCGACGAGCCCAAGGCCCCCCAGCTCACCGAGCGCGAGACCGAGGTGCTGCGCCTGGTCGCCAAGGGCCTGAGCTACAAGCAGATCGCCGAGCGCCTGGTCATCTCGCACCGCACGGTGCAGAACCACGTCCAGAACACCCTGGGCAAGCTCCAGCTGCACAACAGGGTGGAGCTCGTGCGGTACGCGATAGAACGCGGCCTCGACAGCGTCGGCTGAGGCCGCGCGGCCAAGGCCGAGGACCATCCCTCGTACGGGTGAACGACGGGGCGTCAACTTCCTTGATTGTCCCGGGAATTGACCTTTCGCCCCATCCCGGAGTGACGTACGTCACCACTAGCGTGGACCGCGTACGTCACTCCCAGGTGAAGGGACCATTCCATGCGGGTCGGAGTACTGACCGGAGGCGGTGACTGCCCCGGACTCAACGCCGTCATCCGGGGCATCGTCCGCAAGGGTGTGCAGGAGTACGGATACGAGTTCACCGGGTTCAAGGACGGCTGGCGCGGCCCGCTGGAGGGCGTCACCGTCCCCCTCGACATCCCGGCGGTGCGCGGCATCCTGCCGCGCGGCGGCACCATCCTCGGCTCCTCGCGCACCAACCCCCTCAAGGCCGAGAACGGTGTGCGCCGCATCAAGGAGAACCTCGCCAAGTACGAGATCGACGCGGTGATCGCGATCGGCGGCGAGGACACCCTGGGCGTCGCGGCCCGCCTGAGCGACGAGTACGGCATCCCTTGCGTCGGCGTGCCCAAGACGATCGACAACGACCTCTCCGCCACCGACTACACCTTCGGCTTCGACACCGCCGTGGGCATCGCGACCGAGGCCATCGACCGGCTGCACACCACGGCGGAGTCGCACATGCGCGTCCTCGTCGTCGAGGTCATGGGCCGGCACGCGGGCTGGATCGCCCTGCACTCGGGCCTGGCCGGCGGCGCCAACGTCATCCTCATCCCCGAGCAGCGCTTCGACATCGACCAGGTCTGCGGCTGGATCACCTCCCGCTTCAAGGCCTCTTACGCCCCCATCGTCGTCATCGCCGAGGGCGCCATGCCCAAGGACGGCGAGCTGGTGCTCAAGGACGGCACGCTCGACTCCTTCGGCCACGTACGCCTGTCCGGCGTCGGCGAGTGGCTGGCCAAGGAGATCGAGAAGCGCACCGGCAAGGAGGCCAGGACCACCGTGCTTGGCCATGTCCAGCGCGGCGGCACTCCGAGCGCGTTCGACCGGTGGCTCGCGACCCGCTTCGGCCTGCACGCAATCGACGCGGTGCGCGACGGCGCCTTCGGCTCGATGGTGGCGCTGCGCGGCACGGACATCGTCCGGGTACCGATCTCGCAGGCCACCTCGAAGCTGAAGACCGTGGACCCCGCGCTCTACGCCGAGGTGGGCGTCTTCTTCGGCTGAAACGGCCAGGGGGCGCGCCCGGGGCCGGGCCGGACACCGTCGATGTCCGGCCCACCCCGGCCGCCCCGCCCCGGCCGCCCCGCGCCCCAGGGCCGGGGTCAGCTCACCCTCACCCCGGCCAGCAGTTCGCGGACCACCTCGGGCCCGCGCAGCGTCAGCACCGACTCCGGGTGGAACTGGATCCCCGCGTACCCCGGGCCCCGCAGCGCGTGCACCTCCCTCGTCACCGGGTCGAGCGACACCTCCACGCCCGAGGGCGCCACCTCGCAGCGCGCCGCGAAGCTGTTGTAGAACCCCACCGTCTCCTCGCGCCCGAACAGGTCGATCACCGCTTGCGCCCCCTGGTGCGGCTCCTGCTTGCGCACGATCTCCAGGCCGAGTTCCGCCGCGATCAGCTCATGGCCGAGGCACACCCCGAGCAGCCCGTGCCGGTGCGAGCGCAGCAGTTCGGCCGCGAGCGGGCGAAGCAGGCGCATCTTGGGATCGTCCGCGTCCAGCGGGTCGCCGGGCCCCGGGCCGAGGACCAGCGGACCCTCGTGGCCCCGCACCCGTTCGCGCAGCCCGGGCGCGTCGTAGCGCAGCACCGCCACGTCCAGGCCGAGCGAGCGCAGCATGTGCGCGAGCATCGCGGTGAAGGTGTCCTCGCCGTCCACCACGAGCGCCGAGCCGGCCGGCGCCTGCGGACGGTCCCGCATCCGCAGCCAGAACGGCGCGAGGCCGGCCCGCCGCCCGTCCAGCGCGGCCCGCACCCGGGGATCGTCGGCCAGGCGCGCCTGCCCGGGCTCGGTGGCGGGGCGGGCGGGCCGCACGCCGAGCGCCGCGAGGACGCCCGCCGCCTTGGCGTGTGTCTCGGCGACCTCGCCCGCCGGATCCGAGTGCCGTACGAGGGTGGCGCCGACCGGCACCCGCAGACGGCCCGAGGCCGCGATGTCCGCCGTGCGGATCAGGATGGGCGAGTCGAGCGTCTGGTTGCCGCCCGCGTCCTGGCCGAGCAGCGCGAGCGCGCCCGCGTAGTAGCCGCGCCCGCCGTGCTCGTACCGCTCGATGACCCGGCACGCGTTCTGCACCGGCGAGCCGGTGACCGTCGCCGCGAACATCGTCTCCCGCAGGACGTCGCGCACATCGAGCGAGGAGCGGCCCCTCAACTCGTACTCGGTGTGCGCGAGATGGGCCATCTCCTTCAGGCGGGGCCCGATCACCACGCCGCCCATGTCGCCGACCGTGCACATCATCTTGAGCTCTTCGTCGACGACCATCGACAGCTCGTCGGTCTCCTTGCGGTCGGCGAGGAAGGCCAGCAGGCCATCGGCGGTGGGGCCGCCCGCCGGGTAGCGGTAGGTCCCGCTGATCGGGTTCATGACCACCGTGCCGCCGGACATCCGCACATGCACCTCGGGGCTCGCCCCCACCAGCACACGGTCTCCGGTGTGCACCACATACGTCCAGTACGCCCCCCGCTCGCCCGCCAGGAGCCGGCCGAACAGGGCCAGCGCGTCGGCCCGGCAAAAGCCCGGGATCTCGCCCGTGTAGGTGCGCCGGATGACGAAGTTGGCGCCCTCGCCCCGGCCGATCTCGTCGTCGACGACCCGGCGCACGGTGCTCGCGTACTCCTCGTCGCCGACGTCGAAGCCGCCGCCCTCGACCCGGACCTCGTGCGCGGGCAGCGCGGCGAGCACGTCCGCGAGCGGCAGTTCGTACCTCTCGTCCGCGACCAGTACCGCCAGCGGCGTCTCGTCGTCGCGTACGTCGAAGCCGCGCTCCCTGATCTGGCGGAACGGCACCAGGGCGAGCGCGGGCCGCTCCCCGACCGGCAGGTCGGCCAGGCGCTCAACCTCGTGGACCGGGCCGATCAGTACCTCGACGGTGTCGTGGTCACGGCCGGGGGTGCGTCTGCGCAGCAGCGCGAACGGCGGGCAGTTCTCTTCCAACAGCCTCTGGATGAGCATGAGGTGGCGGCTTCCTTCCGGTGGTGAGCGGGAGGAGCGGCCCGGGAAAACAGTGAAGGCCGCCCCTCGGGGCGGCCTTCGTGCGTCTGTGGGTACGCGCGGGAATCAGTGGGCCGCCGGATGAGCGGTCCACCACCAGTTACGGGTCGAGTGCGCGAACATGCCGGGCACTGTACCCGATGTCTAGCGGCCGGGGGTGACCTGCTGGACGTCGGCCGCCCGCACCCAGGCGATCCGGTGGTTGTAGCGGATCGGGTAGAAGGTCTGGGCGCCCTTGACCAGGGTGCCGAGCGTGGTGCCGCCGTAGTAGTAGTCGCCCGCGACCATGTCACCCGCGGCCACGTAGGCCTGGCCGGCGGGGATGCCGTACTTGGTCAGGGACGCGGAGTTGCTGCCCTGCACCGGCACCCCGGTGCCCGCGTAGGCGGCGTCCTCGGGGTAGGAGCGCCCGTAGACCGCCACCGGGTCGCTGCCCTTGGCCGTGAGGACGACCGGGGCCGCCGAGCGTCCCACGACGGAGGTGTAGCGGCCGCCCGGGTTGTGGAACCAGGCCTTCTGGCCGCCGTACCAGATCGCCGTCCAGTCGCCCTGCTGGTCCGCGACGACGTACCGGCCGCCCGCGACGACCTTGTTGGCCCAGTTCGGGCCCTCCGTGGCGACCTGCTGTCCCAGGTAGGGGTCGCTCAGCGGGGCGGCGTCGGTGGACGGGGCGGCGTAGAGATAGCCGAAGTTGACCGGCTGGTCGAAGGTGGTGCGGACCTTGGTGGCGGGGTCGTAGTACGTCGTCGTCGTGCCGGCCTCGAACGGCGGCGCGACCTTCACGACCTGCCCGGCGACGGGCATCTTGGCGCGCGCGCAGTCGTCGGCGCCGAGCAGGGACATGTAGTGGTTCCAGTCCCAGAACGGGCCCGGGTCCCAGTGCTGCCCTGCGACGTAGCCGTCCAGGGGACCGGGCACCTCGTCGTGGCCGATGATGTGCTCACGGTCCAGGGGGATGGAGAACCGGCCGGCCAGGTACTTCACGAGCGTCGCGGACGCGTCGTACAGCGGCTCGCCGTACCAGCTGCCCTGCTTCATGGCGAAGCCCACGTGCTCGATGCCGAGCGCGTGCATGTTCACCGTCTTGTTGCCCGCGTGGTAGGCCTCGTCCTTGGTCGCCACCACCTGCGTGACCAGGCTGCCGTCGTCCTTGACGAGGTAGTGCGTGCTGGCCGAGCTCTTGGGGTCCTGGAAGGTCTTGACGGAGCCGTCGTAGGAGCCCTCGGTGTCGTGGATGACGATCTGGCGGATGTCGTACCCGCCCTGCGGCCGCATCGCCACGTTGTAGTTGTTCGGGTCGGCCGGCCGGTAGTCGCAGGTGAGCCCGGCCGGGCACTCGGGGGCCGGGGCCGCAGGGTCCGCCGCGGGCGCCCTCGTGGCGGGCTTCGCCGGCTCGATGCCGGGGTCGGCGGGCAGCGCGAGCACCTGGCCGTCGCCGGTGACGCGGCGCTCGCCGGAGCGCACCGAGTCGAAGACGCGCCCGGCGAAGGCGTCGGCGCTCCTGGCGTCGGGGGCCTGGCTGTAGCGGGCGACCGCCGGGTACCAGGCGCCGGGGTCGGCCGGCAGCGAGCCGGTCGCCGCCCGCTGGTAGCGGGCCAGCAGGGCCGCGCCCGCCCGGACGCTCTGCCCGGCGTCGGCGCGTACGGTCTCCACCGGCTCGCCGATGAGCCGCGCGGCCTCCTCCAGGGTGTGCAGCCGGGGGTCGGTGGTGTCGACGGCGGGGTCGGCGAGCGGCGCCCGGCGCGCGTCGAACCGCTTCATGACGGCCGGGTCGCCGCTCAGGTCGAGATGGGCGAGCCGGTCGGCGGCGCTCGGCCGCTCCACGTCGCCGGGCCGCACCCGGGTCAGGCCCATGACGTTGTACGCGCCCGACGTGCTGGGCTCTCCGTCGTGGTCCTCCCAGCGCGTCTGGCGGTAGGAGACCGCCATCAGGACGCTCTGGGGAACCTTGAACTCCCTTGCCGCGCGGGCGAATTGGTCCTGAAGGGCCGAGGCGCCGGCGCCGGCGGCGCCCTGGGTCCCGGCCGCCACCGTCGCCCCCGGACCTTGCGCGGCGAACGCCTGGGGGCCGAGCGCGGTGAACGCCAGGGCCCCCGCCGCCGCGTACCCCACGAGCTTCCCGCCCGTGCGGTTCCTGTGTTTCCGCTGCCCGCTGGTCATGCTTCGGATCACGCCCCCCCTGGTCGCCTTTGTCCGGAATTAAGTAACTGGCGTGACAGTAACAGGGGATGATCATGGTCGGTCACGCCCGAGGACCGCCCGGACGGCATGCCTGCCCTTCCGGTCATGTCCGCGTGGCCGGTGTCTCATTAGGTGGTCGCCGGGCTGGACGGCCGGACGGACCCCGTAATGTGGGTGCGGTGACCGTGAACGTAAACACCTGGCGTGACCTTCCCGCGGCGCAGCAGCCCGAGTACCCGGATGCCGAGGCTCTGCGCGATGTGATCGCGGACCTCGAGTCGTATCCGCCACTCGTCTTCGCGGGCGAGTGCGACCAGCTGCGTGCCCGGCTGGGAGCCGTCGCCCGGGGCGAGGCGTTCCTGCTCCAGGGCGGTGACTGCGCCGAGGCCTTCGACGCCGTGTCGGCCGATCACATCCGGGCCAAGCTGAAGACCCTCCTCCAGATGAGCGCCGTCCTCACCTACGCGGCCTCCGTGCCCGTGGTGAAGGTCGGCCGCATCGCCGGCCAGTACTCCAAGCCCCGCTCCAAGGGCACCGAGACCCGCGACGGCGTGACCCTGCCCACCTACCGGGGCGACTCGGTGAACGGCTTCGCCTTCACCGAGAAGGACCGGGTGCCCGACCCCGAGCGCCTGAAGCGGATGTACCACGCGTCCGCCTCCACGCTCAACCTGGTCCGCGCCTTCACCACCGGC
The DNA here is from genome assembly GCF_042869775.1 of Streptomyces sp. NPDC006711. NCBI lineage: Bacteria > Bacillati > Actinomycetota > Actinomycetes > Kitasatosporales > Streptomycetaceae > Streptomyces > Streptomyces sp. NPDC006711. Next base: position 10,025 of record NZ_JBIAGO010000016.1, on the reverse strand, counting down.
GGCTACGCCGACCTGCGCCAGGTGCACGCCTGGAACCAGGACTTCGTGAAGTCCTCCCCGTCCGGCCAGCGCTACGAGCAGCTGGCCCGCGAGATCGACAACGCGCTGAACTTCATGAAGGCCTGCGGCACCGACCCGGCCGAGTTCAAGGCCGTGGAGTTCTACGCCTCGCACGAGGCGCTGCTGCTCGACTACGAGTCGGCGCTCACCCGCGTCGACTCGCGCACCGGGCAGCTGTACGACACCTCGGGCCACATGGTCTGGATCGGTGAGCGCACCCGGCAGCTGGACGGGGCGCACATCGAGTTCGCCGCCAGGATCCGCAACCCGATCGGCATCAAGCTCGGTCCCTCGACCTCCGTCGACGAAGCGCTCACCTACGTGGACCGCCTCGACCCGGACCGCGAGCCGGGCCGGCTGACCTTCGTCGTGCGCATGGGTGCCGACAAGGTCCGCGACAAGCTCCCCGAGCTGGTCGAGAAGGTCACGGCCTCCGGCGCGGTCGTCGCCTGGGTCACCGACCCGATGCACGGCAACACCTTCGAGGCGGCATCGGGCCACAAGACGCGCCGCTTCGACGACGTCCTGGACGAGGTCAAGGGCTTCTTCGAGGTCCACAAGGCGCTCGGCACCCACCCGGGCGGCATCCATGTCGAGCTCACCGGTGACGACGTCACCGAGTGTGTGGGCGGCGGTCACGAGATCTTCGTCGACGACCTCCACCAGCGCTACGAGACGGCCTGCGACCCGCGTCTGAACCGGAGCCAGTCGCTCGACCTGGCGTTCCTGGTCGCCGAGATGTACCGCGACCAGTAGTTTTTCGCCGTTCACAGCAGTGGGGGGCGGTTTCCATTTTTGGCCGCCCCCACCGGGGTACGGGGGGGGGGCGCCCCCCGGCCCGCCGCGGGTGTCATTTCGGGATGACGTCGCGGAGCATCCGCTACTTACTCCTGAAGATCCACAAGCGCCGGT
>NZ_JBIAGO010000016.1:0-9043 GCF_042869775.1 Streptomyces sp. NPDC006711 | reverse complement strand
GTTGGGGGCGCGCAGTTTTGCCCCGTTCATTTATTTGTTCCGCGTTCCCGGGGGGGGGGGGGCCCCCCCGGGCGCCCCCCCCCCCACTGGCGTACCGGGGCTGTCGCGCCCCCGGAGCGCCGGGTAAGGTTAGGTTAGCCTCACCGATCATTCGGGACGGGCTTTCGGATGGATCCCGCGCCCAGCGACCCCGGGAGGTGAACCGCGTGTACGTATGCAACTGCTTCGGTGTCACCGAGGAGCAGGTCAAGAAGCACGTGGACGGCGGTGCCTGCACACCCCGCCAGATAGCTTCCGCCTGCAAGGCCGGCACCGACTGCGGTTCGTGCGTGCGCCGCATCCAGGCGCTGCTCGGACGCGGCGCCTGCCCCCGCAGGGAGCTGGTCGACCAGGGCCGCCCCGCGCTCACGTTCGCCGCGCCGGAATCGGCCGCCGTCCTCGACGACGCCGCCTGACGCCCAGCTCGCGCGGCCTGGTGCGCCCGGCGCGCTAGCTCTCGGGCTGCTCGATGAGCTGCGCGATGTACAGCGCCTCGCCCAGCTTCTCCACGAGGTCCAGCTGGGTGTCGAGATAGTCGATGTGGTGCTCCTCGTCGGCCAGGATCGACTCGAAGATGTTTGCGGACGTGATGTCGCCCTTGGCCCGCATCACCTCGATGCCGCGCTTGAGCCGGTCGATCGCCTCGACCTCGATCTGCCGGTCCGCCTGGAACATCTCGGTGACCGTCTGCCCGATGCGCACATGGAAGAGCCGCTGGAAGTTGGGCAGACCGTCCAGGAAGAGGATCCGGTCGGTCAGCACCTCCGCGTGCTTCATCTCGTCGATCGACTCGTGACGCGTGTACTTGGCCAGCTTCGTCCAGCCGAAATTGGCCTGCATCGCACTGTGCAGCCAGTACTGGTTGATCGCCGTCAGTTCGGCGCTCAGCTGCTCATTCAGGAATTCGATGACCTCGGGGTCGCCCTGCATCGGGGAGGCTCCTTCCAAGCGGTAACTGGGCAGGTTCCGCGCATCCTCGCACCGTGATCCAGGACCGTCCAGTAAGTGCATGCTTAGTAGGAGTTGCCCGAATCGAGTAGTCCCTGGTCATCACCACCCCTCGGGGTCTGTCACCATGGAGTCATGGGTCAGCCGGAGAGCCGGGAGCGGCAGGGAGCAGCGCAGTCGGAGCTTCCGCCGGGCCAGCGCCTCCAGCGCGGCTGGCCGGTCACGCACTACGGCCCGGTGCCCAAGTTCAAGCCCGAGCGCTGGGAGTTCCGCGTCTTCGGGGCCACCGCCGACGGCGACAAGCACTGCTGGAACCACGAGGAGTTCTCGGCGCTGCCGTTCGAGAGCGTGGTCGCCGATCTGCACTGCGTCACCAAGTTCTCGATGCTGGGCGCGGAGTGGGGCGGGGTGAAGGCCCGTACGATCGCCGAACTCGCCCCGCCCGCACCCGAGGTCACCCACGTCATGGTCTGGGCCGAGTACGGCTTCAGCTCCAACCTGCGCCTGGCCGACTTCCTCTCCGACCGCACCGTCTTCGCCACCCACAACGGCGGTGACCTGCTCACCGCCGAACACGGCTTCCCGCTGCGCCTCGTGGTGCCGCACCTGTACGCCTGGAAGGGCCCCAAGTGGGTCCGGGGCGTGGAGTACATGACGGCCGACCGCCGGGGATTCTGGGAGGAGCGGGGCTACCACAACGTCGGCGACCCCTGGCGCGAGCAGCGCTACTCCTACCAGGAGGAGCCGGGGGACGGCCCCGAGCTCTAGGGCCCCGAGCTCCAGGCGACGTCCGGCGGGACGTACGCCGCCCGCGCGTTCACGCCCGCAACGACTTGAGCCGGGCCACGTCCGCCGCGTGCCCCTCCTTGCCGCCCGGCGTCTCGATGACCAGCGGTACGCCGGCGGTCGAGGGATGCGCGAGCAGTTCACGGAACGGCTCAGCGCCGATGTGCCCGGTGCCGATGTTCTCGTGGCGGTCCTTGTGCGCGCCCACCACGTCCTTGGAGTCATTGGCGTGGATCAGCTTCAGGCGGCCCTCGCCCACGGTGTCCACCAGAAGGTCGAGGGTCTGCCTCATCCCGCCGGGCCCTGCCAGGTCGTGCCCGGCCGCGTAGATGTGGCAGGTGTCCAGGCAGACGCCCAGCTTGGGGTGGTGGTCAAGGGCCTCGAAATAGGGCCCGAAGTCCCAGGTGCGCGAGCAGAGCGAGAAACCCTGGCCCGCGGTCGACTCCAGGAGCAGGAACGGGTCGTCGTCGTGGGTCAGCTCGTCGAGCAGCGGCAGCAGGTGCGCGCGCACCTGGGCCAGCGCCTCGGAGCGCGGCCGCCCGCCGGTCGCCGAGCCGGTGTGCACGACCACGCCGAGCGCGCCGATCTCGCGGCCCCGGCGCAGCGAATGCCGCAGCGACTCCACGGACCTCTCCACCGTCGCCCCGGTGCCGGAGCCGAAGTTGATCAGGTACGGGGCGTGCACGTACGCGGGGAGCGACGCCTCGGCGCACTCGGCCCTGAACCGCTCGTCCTGGGCCGGGTTGCCCGCGGGGGTGGCCCAGCCGCGCGGATTGGCCACGAAGACCTGCACGGTCTCCGCGCCGATCTCGCGCGCGTAGCCGAGCCCGTTCGTGGCGAGGCCGCCGGCCACCGGAACGTGGCCGCCGATGGGGTTGCGCATGAGGTGACTACAGTCCCTTGGTGGTGATGGTGACGGTGGAGCCCTCGGGGGCCTGGGCGCCGGCGGCGACGGACTGACTGGCGACCTCGTCGCTCAGGAACGGGAAGCCCCGGTCGACCTTCACCTTGAACCCGGCCGCCTCCAGGGCCTTCTGGGCATCCCCCGCGCTCTGGCCGGTCACCTTGGGCACGGCGACCATCTTGGGCCCCTTGGACACGGTGAGGGTGACCGTGTCGCCCTGGGTGAGGCGGGCGTGCTCGGGCGCCGACTGCGCGGCCACCTTGCCCGCCGCCTGCTCCGAATTGACCTGGTCGGGGGCGACGGTGACCTTGAGCCCGGCGCTCTGGAGCGCGGCGGTGGCGTCGTCCACCGTGTCACCGACGACGCCCGGCATGTCCACGGGCGCGCCCTTGCTGACGACGAGCGCGACGGCGGTGTCCGTGTGGCGCTTGACGCCGGCGGCCGGGTCGGTACGGATCACCGCGCCCCGCGCCACGCTGTCGCTGTACTCGCTCGTGGTGTCGCCCGGCGCGAACCCGGCCTTGCCCAGCTCGTCCTTGGCCCGGTCGAGCGGCATCCCGTCGAGCTTGGGCACCTGCGCCGTCTCGGGGCCGCGCGAGACGATCAGGGTCACCGCGCCGTTGCCCCGGATGCGGGCGCCCGTGGCGGGGTCGGTCGAGATGACCTGGCCCCGCTCGACGGTGTCGCTGAACTGCCGGTCGACCTTCTTCAGGTCGAGCCCGGCGCCCGACAGCTTCTGCTTCGCCGCGTCCTCGCTCTGCCCGATGAGGGCCGGGACCCGGGTGAACTGGCCGGAGTTGATGTACCAGACGCCCGCGCCGACGCCGAGAACCACCAGGAGCGCGCTCACCAGGGCGATCAGGCCGCGCCTGCCGTCGAAGCGGCGGCGGGAAGTGCGGCGCGCCACCGGCTGCGGCTCCTCCTCGGCGACGCCGCGCGGCATGATCAGACGGCTGGTGCGGTGGACGGAATCGGAGCCGGCCGCGTCGGCGGGCAACGGCACGCCCACCGGGGTCACCGGCGTGGTCGCGGCGCGCGGGATCACGCTCGTACGGTCCTCGGGTCCGGCGCCGCCCGCCGTGCTCCGGGAGCCCGGCGGCACCGCGTCAAGCTGCTCGTCGTCGAGGGCTTCGCGGGCCACGCGGGTCCGCGCCAGCAGGGCCACGGCGTCGTGCGGGCGGGCGTCGGGGTCGCGGGCCGTCGCCGACGCGACCAGCGCGTCCAGTTCGACGGCGAGGCCGGGCACGGCGGCGGAGGGGGCGGGCATCCCCTCGTGGAGGTGGGCGTAGAGGATCTGGGCGGGGGTGTCCCCGCCGTGCGGCTTGGCGCCGGTGAGCATTTCGTACAGCACGACACCGCAGGCGTACACGTCGGCGCGGGTGTCCGCGGTGCCGTGCTCTATCTGCTCGGGGGCGAGATAGGAGACGGTGCCGAGGACCGAGCCCGTGGTGCTGGTCACCGCGTCCACCGCCCGCACCAGACCGAAGTCGGCGACCTTGACCCGGCCGTCGTCGCCGATCAGCACGTTCTCCGGCTTCATGTCCCGGTGCACGAAACCGGCCCGGTGGGCGGCGCCCAGCGCGGCGAGCACCGGCTCCAGGATGTCCAGGGCCGCGCGCGGCTGGAGCGCGCCGCGCTCGCGCAGCACGTCCCGCAGGGTGCAGCCGGCGATGTACTCCATGGCGAGATAGACGTACTGGCCCTGCGCGCCCTGGTCGAAGACGCCGACCACATTGGGGTGCGCGAGCCGCGCCACCGACTTGGCCTCGCGGATGAAGCGCTCCACGAAGGTGGCGTCGGCGGCGAGGCCCGGATGCATCACCTTGAGGGCGAGCACGCGGTCGAGGCGGGTGTCGACGGCCCGGTAGACCGTGGCCATACCGCCGACGGCGATTCGCGCGTCGACGCGGTAGCGGCCGTCGAGCACCTGCCCGACGAGGGGGTCATGAAGGGTCGTGTCCACGGGGAGAGTTTACGAGCGCCCCAGGACACCCTGACGCCGCGGGCGGCCCGGGGCCCCTACTGAAGCCGACCTGTGACGCGGGGCCCGGCCGCGCGCGGCGGATTCGGCGTGCCGCGCGCGGATCCGGCGTGCTCACAGCCGTGCTCACAGCCGTGCTCACAGCCGTGCTCACAGCCGTGCTCAGAACGCCGGCCGTTCCGGGTCGAGCGCGGCCAGGCCCGCCATCGGCGAGGACGCCTCGGCGAAGTGGCGGCGCGGGATGCGGCCCGCGCGCCGGGCGAGCCGGCCCGCCTCCACCGCGTGCCGCATCGCCTCCGCCATCAAGACCGGCTCCTGGGCCCGGGTGACCGCGGAGGCGAGCATCACCGCCGCGCAGCCGAGCTCCATCGCCAGCGCCGCGTCGGATGCGGTGCCCGCGCCCGCGTCGAGGATCACCGGCACGTTCGCCCGGTCCACGATCAGCTCGAAGTTGTGCGGATTGCGGATGCCGAGCCCTGAGCCGATGGGCGAGCCGAGCGGCATGATCGCCGCGCACCCCACGTCCTCCAGCTTGCGGGCGAGGACCGGATCGTCGTTGGTGTACGGCAGCACCGTGAACCCGTCGTCGACCAACACCTCGGCGGCGTCGAGCAGTTCGACCGGGTCGGGCAGCAGGGTGCGCTCGTCGGCGACGACCTCCAGCTTGACCCAGTGGGTGCCCAGCGCTTCGCGGGCCAGGCGCGCGGTGAGCACGGCCTCGCCCGCAGTGAAGCAGCCCGCCGTGTTGGGCAGGACCCGGATGCCGCGCCGCTCAAGGACGGACAGGACCGAGCCCCGTACGGTCGGATCGAGGCGGCGCATGGCGACCGTGGTGAGCTCGGTGCCCGACGCCGCGAGCGCGCGCTCCAGGACGTCCAGGCTCGGCGCGCCGCCGGTACCCATGATCAGGCGGGAGCCGAAGGTGGTGTCGGCGATGGTCAGGTCGTCGTCGGCCATGGCTCAGCCTCCCTGCACGGCGGTCAGGACCTCGACGCGGTCGCCGTCGCCGAGGGTGGTGGCGGACCAGGCGCCGCGCGGCACGACCGTCTCGTTGACGGCGGCGGCGACGCCGGAGCGGGCCGGGGTGAGGGTGGCCACGAGGGCGTCGAGGGTGGTCCCGGGGGCGAGCGGGCGGGGCTCGCCGTTGACGGAGATGGTCATGCGGTCGTCAGCTCCCGAGGTGCGCCGGTGAACCGGCGCGGGGTGAAGGGGCGTGCCTCGTCGGGCAGTTCACCGGTGGTCAGGACGTGCGCCATGACGTCGCCGGTGACGGCGGTGAGCAGGACGCCGTTGCGGTAGTGCCCGGTGGCCAGCACGAGGCCGGGCAGCGCGGTCGGTCCGAGCAGGGGCGCGTTGTCGGGGGAGGCGGGGCGAAGGCCCGCCCGGGTCTCGGTCAGGGGCAGTTCGGTGATGCCGGGCACCAACTCGTGGGCGTCACGCAGGAGTTGGTAGACCCCGCCGGCGGTGACGGTGGTGTCCCAGCCCAGTTCCTCGCTGGTGGCGCCGACGACCAGCTCGCCGTTCTCGCGCGGCACGAGGTAGACGTCGCTGCCGCGCACCACCGCCCGTACGGTCCTGGACAGGAAGGGCGCGTACGCCGGCGGCACGGTCAGGCGCACGACCTGGCCCTTCACCGGGCGTACCGGCGGAAGCAGTTCTTCCGGTACGCCGTCGAGGGTGCCGCTCAGGCTGCCCGCGGCGAGCACGGTCTGGTCGGCGTGGAGTTCGGCGCCGTCGGCGAGGGTCACCCCGGCCGCCCGTCCCCGCAGGACCGTGAGCCGCCGGGCCCAGGCGCGCTCGAACCGTACGCCGGCCTTCTCGCAGGCCACGAGCAGCGCCCGGGCCAGGCGGCGCGGGTCGATCTGGTGGTCGCCGTCCACCCGCAGGCCGCCGCGCACGCCCGGCGCGAGCAGCGGTTCGAGGCGACGGCACTCGCGCCCCGACAGCCACTGCGACTCCAGCCCGCAGCGGGTCTGGAGCGCGTGCAGGTCCCGCAGGTGGGCGCGGTCGTCCAGGTCGAGCGCCACGGCCAGGGTGCCGCAGGCCCGGTAGCCAGTGTCCAGGCCCGTGACCTCGCCGAGCTCGGCCACGAAGGCCGGATAGCGCCGGGCGGATTCGACGTTGAGGGCGAGCAGGGTCTGCTCGCCGTAGTGCAGCTCGGTGACGGCGGCGAGCATCCCGGCCGCGACCTGGGCCGCGCCGCCGCCCGGCTCGGGGTCCACGAGCACGACACCGAGGCCGAGCCGCGCGGCCCGCCAGGCGGTGACGAGGCCGATGATGCCGCCCCCGATCACGAGGACGTCGGACCCGTTCGCGGGCCCGCTGTGTGCAGAACGCATGGGCGTCCAGCCCCTCCCTTCGCCGGCATGACCCGGATCAGGTTCGTACGGTCGGAGGCCGCCCAGCCTCCCTCTCAGCCCGGTCCGTCCGGGCTCCCGCGAGTGCTTTACGCCAGCCACCATAGCCCGAGCCGCCGACGCGCAGTAAGGGAGCGTCCGGGGGCCGGGGAGGGGCCCGGGGGTGGCCTGGGGGCGGCCCGGGGGTGCGCGCCGGGGATCCGTCCCCTACCTGACGCTCAGTCAGCTGCTTATGGTGATCAGGTGAGCGAACAGCAGACGCAATCCCAGACGCGGCACGTGGTCGTCGTCGGCGCGGGCATGGCCGGCGTGCAGACCGCGGTGGCCCTGCGCGAACAGGGCTTCACCGGAGCCGTCACCCTCATCGGCGCCGAACCCCATCAGCCCTACGACCGGCCGCCGTTGTCCAAGGCGATCCTGCTCGGCAAGTCCGAGGGCTCGGCCTTCGAGGTCGACTTCCACGCGCTCGGCGTGGACCTGCGCCTGGGCCTGGAGGTCACCGGCGTGCGGCCGGCCGAGCGGCGCGTGGTGACCGAGGCGGGCGAGGTCGGCTACGACACGCTGGTCATCGCCACCGGCGCCGAACCCCTGACGCTGCCCGGCACCGGGGGAGTGCCCGGCGTGCATCTGCTGCGCACCCTGGACGACGCGCGGCGGCTCCGCCCGGTCCTGGACCAGCGGCACCGGATCGTGGTCGTGGGCGCGGGCTGGATCGGCGCGGAGTTCGCGACCGCCGCGCGGGAGGCGGGGTGCGAGGTCACCGTCGTGGAGGCCGCCGACCGCCCCCTGGCCGGGGCGCTGCCCGCCGAGGTCGCCGCCCCCATGGCCGACTGGTACGCCGAGGCGGGCGCCGATCTGCTCACCGGGGCCAGGGTCGCGTCCATCGGGCCGGGCGAGGTGCGGCTGGCCGACGGGCGGGTGCTGGCGGCCGACGCGGTGATCGTCGGCATCGGCGCGCGGCCCGCGACGGGCTGGCTGGCCGGCTCCGGCATCGAGGTCGGCCCCGAGGGGGCGATCACCGCGGACGCCCGGCTGCGCACCTCACTGCCGGACGTCTACGCGGTCGGCGACTGCGTGTCGTTCCCCTCGGCGCGTTTCGGCGAGCGCCTGCTCGTCCACCACTGGGACAACGCGCTCCAGGGGCCGCGCACGGTCGCCGCCGACATCGTGGGCGAGGCCGCGTCCGACTACGACCCGGTCCCGTACTTCTGGTCCGAGCAGTTCGGGCGGTTCGTCCAGTACGCGGGCCACCATGCGGCCGCCGACGAACTGGTCCGCCGGGGCGACCCCTCGACCACGCCGTGGTCGGTGTGCTGGCTGCGGGAGGGGGCGCTGGTGGCGGTCCTCGCGGTGGGCCGGCCCCGAGATCTGGCCCAGGGCCGCAAGCTGATCGAGTCGGGGGCCCGCCTCGACCCCACGAAGGTGGCGGACCCGTCCACCCCCCTGAAATCCACGACCCGCACGTAAGGCCGACACGGGTGGGCCTCATCCTCAATCGCCGGACGGGCTGACCATGCCCATGCGGGCCAGCATCGTCCCCTTGCCAGGGGCGGGCGGGCTGAGGATGCGCATGCGGGCCAGCACGGACCCCGCCAGGGGCGCGGGGAACTGCGCGACCAGCCATCCACGGGCCGCAGCCAAGGTCCCTGGGGCTCCGCCCCAGGCCCCGTTCGCGCTGAACGCGCTCGTCCTCAATCGCCGGACGGGCTGGGTATGCGCATGCGGGCCAGCATCGCCCCCCTGCCAGGGGCGGACCGGCTGAGGATGCGCATGCGGGCCCGGACCAGCCCTGCCAGGGGCGCGGGGAACTGCGCGAGGAGCGCCCACGGTCCGCAGCCGGGGCCCCTGGGGCTCCGCCCCAGACCCCGTTCGCGCTGAAGGGCGCTCGTCCTCAAACTCCCCCAAGGCCTTAAGGTCCAGGGGGTACCCCCATGACGGGCTGGGTATGCGCATGCGGGCCAGCATCGCCCCCCTGCCAGGGGCGGACCGGCTGAGGATGCGCATGCGGGCCCGGACCAGCCCTGCCAG
>NZ_JBIAGO010000015.1:0-208899 GCF_042869775.1 Streptomyces sp. NPDC006711 | reverse complement strand
ACCCCCCAGGTCATCCGTTCGACAGAGGGAACACAGTCATACCGGGCCCGGAGGCCAGCGGCCCCATTGCAGGACCGCGAAAAACATAACGGGGGGGGGGAGCTGGTGCTGGCCCGCATGGGCAGCCTCGGTCCGTCCGGCGGGCGGCGTTCTACCGGGGTGGGGCCCCATGAGTCCCGGCTGTGGGCCGTGCGTGGCTGGTCGCGCAGTTCCCCGCGCCCCTGGCGGGCTGGTGCTGGCCCGGCTGGTTCGCCTCAGCCCGTCCGGCGGTCAGCGTCCCACCGGGGCGGAGTCCCACGAGCCCCGGCTGTGGGCCGTGTGTGGCCGGTCGCGCAGTTCCTCGCGCCCCTGGCGGGCTGGTGCCGGCCCGCATGGGCGGCCTCAGCCCGCCCCCCCACGGGGACCCGGGTCACCCCCGCGGCAGGGTCAGCCGGAACAGGGCGCCGCCCCCCGCCGCCCGATGCGCCGACAACTCCGCCCCATGCGCCCGCGCGATCTGCCGCGCCATCGCAAGGCCGAGCCCGGACCCGGGGAGCGCCCGCGCCTGTTCGGCCCGGTAGAAGCGGTCGAAGACATGAGGCAGATCGGCCTCGGCGATCCCGGGCCCGTGATCCCGCACCGTCAACTCACCGGTCCGCAGGGCGACTTCGACCGGCGCCCCGGGCGGACTGAACTTCGCCGCGTTGTCGAGCAGATTGGAGATCAGCCGCGCGAGCCGCCCGGGCACCCCGGGCAACGTAACCCCCGCGTCCTCCAGCTCCAGCTGAAACGGCGTCGCCGGCCAGTGCGCCCGGGCCCTGTCCACGGTGTGCGCGAGCAGCGGAGCGAGCCGCACCTCCTCCAGGAGCGGTACGGGCTCCTCGTCCCGCGCCAGGTCGATGAGGTCGTTGACCAGGACGGACACCTCCCGGATCTGCCGCCCCAGCGCTCCTGAGGCCCGATCGCGCTGGGCCGCGGTCAACCGGTCGGCCCGCGCCAGCAGCTCCGCGTTGGTGCGCAGCGCGGTCAGCGGCGTCCGCAGCTCGTGCGACGCGTCCGCGACCAGGCGGCGCTGGGCCGTCACGGACTGCTCCAGCTCGCCCAGCATCGTGTTGAAGGACGCCGCGAGCCGGGTCACCTCGTCCTCCTTGACGGGCCCGCCGGGCTTCCCCGGCGGCAGCTCGATGCGGTGGCTCGGGTCACGGGTCGCCGCGATGTGCTCGGCCGTCCCGGTGAGCCGGGCCAGCGGCGCGAGCCCGGTCCGCGACACCCAGTAGCCGAGCCCGGCGGCGAGCAGCACCCCGGCGGCCCCGACCGCGCTCAGGAGCCAGGCCGCCTGGCTCACCCCTTCGCGTACGGTGTCCGAACGCAGCGCCACCTGAAGGGACTTGGCGCCGCCGAAAGGGGTGGTGAGCATGCGGGCCGGCTTGCCACCGGCCAGAGCGATGTTGGTGAAGTACGGCTGGCGCGCCCCGGTGGCGACCTCCCGCACGGGCCGGCTCACCGGCAGGAGATAGGGCTCGCGCGGATCGAGCGCCGGGTTGGCGGGGACGATCTGCGCGCACGCGGGGGCGGACAGGAAGCGGCACTCCCCGGCGAGCACGCCCGCACCCGCGTTCCGGTTCTGCTGGATGGCCAGGGTCGCGGACTGGGTGAGGTTCAGATTGAGCTGGTGGTAGAGCTCGTAGCGGATCACGAAGAACGCGGCCGCGCACACCCCGACCGCGACCAGCGCGACCGCGGCGGACGCGGCCATGGTCAGCCGGGTCCGCAACGGGCGGTGGCGCCGCCACCGCGCCCCGAGCCGCCGCCGGGCGCTCACCGGACCCCCACGTGACGCCGCCCCGGACCTCGCGCCGGCCCCCGCGCCCGGCCCCGCGCCGGCCCCCAAATCCGGTCCCGCGCCTCACCCACCCGCACCCCCCTCATGACGCATCGAGGCGGTAGCCGACGCCGTGCACCGTGTGGACCAGGCGGGACTCGCCGGCCGCCTCCAGCTTGCGCCGCAGATAACCCACGTACACCGCGAGCGAGTTGGAGTCGGGACCGAAGTCGCGGCCCCAGACCAGTTCGTGGATCAGCTCCCTCGGCAGGACCTGCCCCGGGTTGCGCACGAGCAGTTCGAGCAGGGCGAACTCGGTGCGTGTGAAATCGATGGGGCGCTCACCCCGGCGGGCGGTGTGGGCCGTGGGGTCGAGGACCAGATCCGCGTACCGCAGCTCCTGCGGCCCATCCGGATCGGGAGCGGCCCGGCGCAGCAACGCCCGTACGCGCGCGATCAGTTCGTCCAGGGCGAAGGGCTTGACCAGATAGTCGTCCGCGCCCGCCTCGAGTCCGTCCACCCGCTCGCTCACCGCGTCCAGCGCCGTCAGGACCAGGACCGGGGTCCTGTCACCCATCGCGCGCAGCTGGCGGCAGACCCCGAGGCCGTCGAGGACCGGCATCATCACATCGAGGACGATCGCGTCGGGCCGCCAGGCGGCGACGTCGGAGAGCGCCGCGAGTCCGTCCGCCGCGCCCCGCACCTCGTACCCCTCCACCGTGAGGCCGTCCTCGACGGCCGCCCGTACCTCCGGTTCGTCGTCGACGACGAGAATTCTGACCGCGCGCGTGGTGCTCATGGGCAAAGCCTGCCAAACGCGGCTCTTAGAACCCTCTTAAGGCGCCCCGTGAACCTCGGTGCCATGCGCACACCATTGTCAGTAGTGATCGGGGCGGGCGGTACCGGCGGACACATCTACCCCGGGCTCGCGCTCGCCGAGGCACTGCGGGGGGCCGTCCCCGACGCGGTGATCTCCTTCGTCGGCACGACCCGGGGCCTCGAGGGCGAGCTCATACCCCGCGCCGGGTACCGGCTGCACACCGTCGACATGATCCCCTTCGACCCCTCGCTCGGCGCCAAGCGCTATCTGCTGCCCGCCGCCCTGCTGAGGTCGGGCGCGCAGTGCCGGGCCATCCTCAAGGCGCAGGGCGCCCAGGTCGCGGTCGGCATGGGCGGCTATCCGAGCGCGCCGGTCATCGTCGGCGCGAAGCTGGCCGGGCTGCCCAGCCTGATCCACGAGTCCAACGCGGTGCCGGGCCGCGCCAACCAGTTCGCGGCCCGGCTCACCCCGAACATCGCGGTCGCCTTCGACCGCAGCCGCGCCCACCTCTCCGGCGGCCAGGACGCCCTCACCACCGGCATGCCCATCGCCGCCTCGCTCGCCACGCTCGACCGGCCGACGCTGCGCGCCGAGGCCCGCCGGGCGCTCGGTGTGCCGCCAGGGGCGCGGCTCGTCCTCGTCAACGGCGGCAGCCTCGGCGCGGCGCGGCTCACCTCGGCGGCGATCGGCCTCGCGCACCGCTGGCGCGACCGGGCCGACGTCCACCTCCTCATCAAGACGGGCCCGGCCCAACTGGCGGACGCGGCAGACCAGTTGAGCGGCCTGCCCGGCGCCCGCGCCGTGCCCTACCTCGACCGGATGGACCTCGCCTACGCCGCCGCCGATCTCGTCGTGTGCCGGGCGGGCTCCGCCACCGTCGCCGAACTCGCCACGACCGGGGTGCCCGCCGTCCTCGTGCCCTACCCGCACGCGCCCGGCGACCACCAGACCCACAACGCGCGAGTCCTCTCCGACACGGGCGCGGGCCTGCTCGTCCCGGACGCCGAGACCACCGCGTTCCGCCTGGCCGGAACCATCGAGCCCCTGCTCGCCGACCCGGCCCGGCTCGCCGCGATGAACGGCGCCGCCGACCCCGGCAACCACGCCCGGGCCGCAGGCCTGCTCGCCGCCCGGGTCCTCGAACTCGCCTCCCACCCCACCACGTCCATCAAGGAGTACGCAGCATGAGCACCACCACCGTCTGGCAGGGCCGCACCGTTCTGGTCACCGGCGCCGAGGGCTTCATCGGCTCCACCCTGGTCGACCTGCTCCTCGAACTCGGCGCCGAGGTCCGGGCGTTCGTGCACTACAAGCCGTACGCCGAGAAGGGCCACCTCGCGCATCTGATGGACCACCCCTCGGTGGAGATGATCGCCGGGGACGTCCGCGACGCGGGCCGGGTCTCGGACGCGGTCGCCGGCTGCGACACCGTCTTCCACCTGGCCGCGCTCATCGGCATCCCGTACAGCTACGACTCGCCGGGCGCCTATGTGCAGACGAACGTGGTCGGCACCGAGAACATCGCCGAGGCCTGCCGCCGCCACGCGGTGCGCCGCCTCGTGCACACCTCCACCAGCGAGGTGTACGGGACCGCCCTGACCGCGCCGATCAGTGAGCAGCACCCGCTCCAGCCGCAGTCGCCGTACTCCGCGTCCAAGATCGGCGCCGACATGATGGCGCTCTCGCACTGGCACGCCTTCGAGCTCCCGGTCACCGTCGTGCGGCCCTTCAACACCTACGGCCCGCGCCAGTCCGCCCGCGCCGTGATCCCGACCATTCTGGCCCAACTGCACGCGGGCGTACGGGAGATCAAGCTCGGTTCCCTGACCCCGACGCGGGACTTCACCTATGTCACCGACACCGCGCGCGGCTTCCTCGCCGTCGCCGAGTGCGACCGGGCGCTGGGCGAGGTCGTGAACCTCGGCACGGGCCGTGAGATCGCGATCGGCGACCTGGCGCGGGCGCTCATCGCCGCGTCGGGCCGCGAGGCATCGGTGGTGGTGGACCCGGCCCGCCTGCGCCCCTCGGGCAGCGAGGTGGAACGGCTGCTTTCGGACAACACCCGGGCCCGCGCGTGGGCGGGCTGGCAGCCGGAAGTCGCCCTGGAGGACGGCCTGAAGCGGACCTCGCAGTGGGTGGCGGACAACCTCGCCCTGTTCGCCCCGGGGCGGTACCAGGTCTGAGCGCTCAGAACACGAATCCGGGGGGTGCGTGGGCGAGATCCCACCACACCCACGCCATCAGGCCGAAGACGAACAGCAGGACGGAGATCAGGCAGCACGCAACCTCGTTGCCGGGCTTGCCTTCTTGGTGCACTCCGTCGGGCTCGTCGGGCCACCCCGGTGTTCTCCCCATCCGCCGAGCTTCGCAGGAAAGGAGCACGGGGCGGAGCCGGGGAGATCACGGTCCGGCCACGTCGGCCTGCCTCAGGCGGCGTCGCTCACGCCGGGCTGACCCGGGCGGCGTCGCTCACGCCGTCGCCGCCAGCCCCGAGCAGATCAGCAGGGTGAAGTCGCGGGCCCACTCCTCGTCGACCGGTTCCGCGCTGACCAGGGCGCGGTGCACCACCGCGCCCGCCACCACGTCGAAGATGAGGTCGGTGTGGCGGGCGGAGATCTGCGGGTCGGCCTCATAGGGGAGTTCACCCCGGGCCTGGGCGCGTTCGCGGCCGACCAGAACCAGCCGCTTCTGACGGTCGACGATGGCCGACCGTATCCGCCCGCGCAGCGCGTCGTCGCGGGTGGATTCGGCCACCACCGCCATCAGCGCCGTCTTCGTCTCGGGGCGCTCCAGCAGGGCCGCGAACTGGAGGACGACCCCCTCCACATCGGCCACCAGGCTGCCAAGGTCGGGGAGTTCGAGTTCGTCGAAGAGGACCGCGACCGCGTCCACGACCAGTTCGTTCTTGCCCGCCCAGCGCCGGTAGAGCGTCGTCTTGGCCACTCCGGCCCGCGTCGCCACGTCCCCCATCGTCAGCTTCGACCAGCCCAGCTCCACCAGCGCCTCCCGGGTCGCCAGCAGGATCGCGGCGTCGGCCTCGGCGCTGCGGGGCCGGCCCGTACGACCCGTACAGGAAGGTCTCGCGGCGTGGGATGAAGAACGCATGACGGCGACCATACCGGCCGGTAGCAATCGCGCCAGGGGGCGTGCGCTGTGCGCGAGATCACCCTGTGCGCCCGGCCCCGGACCAGTTACGCTACGACTCGTAGCGAAAGCCTTGAGCGGCCTTCCGCGACAACCACAGCGACAACAGCGGCACAGGCGCCCGGGTGGGGACCCGGACGCCGACGTAACGAACCGGCGGCGCCATTCGTGCCGCCCGACGTCTCGCAATCCGGCGGGAGACCTCGGGCGTGCCCGGATCCTGCCACCGGCGCACCACGCACCTGCGCGGAAGGGGGAGGATGTACGCATGCAGCCTAGGAACATGTCCATGAGCGGCGTCGTCGACCTCGCCGCGGTGAAGGCGGCCGGTGAGGCCAAGAGCAAGGCGGAGCAGGCGCGAGCCGAGGCCGCCCGGCAGGGCGGGGTCCCGGCGGTCGCGCCGTCCGCGCTCGTCATCGATGTCGACGAGGCCTCCTTCGAGCGCGACGTCCTGACCCGCTCCGCCGAGGTGCCGGTCGTCATCGACTTCTGGGCCGAGTGGTGCCAGCCCTGCAAGCAGCTCGGCCCGCTGCTCGAACGCCTCGCCGTCGAATACAACGGCCGTTTCCTGCTCGCCAAGATCGACGTCGACGCCAACCAGATGCTGATGCAGCAGTTCGGGATCCAGGGGATCCCGGCTGTCTTCGCGGTGGTCGCCGGCCAGGCGCTCCCGCTCTTCCAGGGCGCGGCTCCCGAGGCGCAGATCCGCGAGACCCTGGACCAGCTGGTGCAGGTCGCCGAGGAGCGCTTCGGCCTGACCGGCATCGCGGTCGACCCGGACGCGGCGGCCCCCGCCGCCGAGGCGCAGGTCCCGGCCGGCCCCTACGACGCCCTGCTCGAAGCGGCCGTCGTCGCTCTAGACTCGGGCGATCTGGCCGGCGCGACGCAGGCGTACCGCAGTGTCCTGAACGACGACCCGGGCAACCCCGAGGCCAAGCTCGGCCTCGCGCAGGCCGAACTGCTCCAGCGCGTCCAGGACCTCGACCCCCAGCAGGTCCGCAAGAACGCCGCCGAGAACCCGGCCGATGTGGCGGCCCAGATCGCGGCGGCCGACCTCGACTTGGTCGGCGGTCATGTGGAGGACGCGTTCGGGCGGCTCGTCGAGACCGTACGGCGTACGTTCGGTGACGACCGGGATGCCGCCCGGGTCCGTCTCCTGGAGCTCTTCGAGGTGATCGGCGGGGACGACCCGCGCGTCACGGCCGCGCGAACGGCGCTGGCGAGGGTGCTGTTCTGACCTACGTGTGAACGTCCGCGGGCGTTCACCCACCTGTCACCGAATGAGTGTCCGAGCGGGGTATCCGGCGGGCGATTTGGCGACACAGAGACAAGCGGCGGCCGCGTTTTGCCAAAAATTGGGTAAACGCGGCCGCTGTTACTTCCAGTAAGTTGAGCCCCTTCTTACGTCCGCTTTTCTGCGGCGATTTCCCCTTCTGTCCGGTCACTCCGCGGCACCCTGCGTGCCCACGCGATGCCCGCCGGTCGTGGCTCGGTTATCAGGCCGTTACTGGCTAGTAATGACCCCCCTTGTGCCCCGGCCCGGAATGGACCACGATCGGCCACGCTCGGTCCAATAACGCACCAGCCCGACAGCCACTCGGCGCGGCCGCTGACTTGGGTCCCCACCGGGCCGGCCGGTGACAGTGGCACCGGCCGTGGACAGGGGGGTCCCTGCTTCCCGCAGGGCCTGTCCGGAGGTTGCGCGAACGCGTGGCCAGTGGTTGTCGCTCGGGGGTGATCGCCGGTGTCGGACGAAGTGCGCGAGTCGCACCTGATCGACCTCCCGTGCGCTCCCCTTCCCGAGGACGTAGCACTTCTCCCATCCCGTGACAGCCCTTGAGGGGTCCGTCCCGGAGATGTACGTCCGAGAAGGAGGAAAGTCATGGAGTCCCAAGTACGTGGCGGGACCAGATGGAAGCGGTTCGCTCTGGTCATGGTGCCGAGCGTGGCCGCGACGGCCGCGATAGGCGTCGGCCTTGCACAGGGCGCGCTCGCGGCGTCGTTCAGTGTGTCGGGTGTCGACTTCAAGGTGACGGCCGAGCAGCTGGACGGCCAGAACCTGTTGCAGTACGGCAGTGTGGCCACCGGGAAGTCCCTCGACGGTGGGGACGCGAACCACCCGGTCGTGGTGTCGGGCTTCAGCCATGCCGACATCAGCAAGATGTGCCAGTCGGTCGTGCAGCCGCTGCCGATGGGCCTCGGTTACGTGACGATGAAGCTGAAGGCGGGTGGCGGTCAGGAAAAGATCGCCGCGGACAACATCTACCTCGATGTTTCCGACCTCTCGACAGACGCGCAGTTCGAGCACATCGACATCGGTGTCGCGGCGGGCGAGGGCAAGACCGGTGGCAAGTACCCCGGTTCGACGCAGATCCAGCCCGGAGCAAACGGAAAGATCGCCGACGGTGCGGGGCTCGGATTCGCCCAGCGTGCCGACCGGGCGCTGCTGAACAACGTGCAGCAGCGCGCCTGGGCCACCACGGCCGGTTCGTTCAAGCTCCCCGGCCTCAAGCTCAGCTTGGCCGTCGACAAGGACCCGAAAAAGAACGAATGCGGGACCTGGCAGGACGAGTGGAAGCAGTAGGCACTTCCTCCAGTGGCCGCTGAGCGCCCCCGGCGTCCAGTGGCCACTGGGACCCCTCCACCTTCCCTCTCCATCCTTCTTCACAGCAATTGCGGTACCAGGGAGCTGTTTTCCATGAGCGCCGAGACCACGGGTTCCCGCGACTTCCGATACTGGCGGCTTCGCTTCCGGGCGTGGAGGGGCCGCCGGCCGTTCTGGGCCGGGCTGTTCACCATCGCCGGCGGCGTGCCCATCATGTACTTCCCGTACGCCAACATGCACCTCGGGAACGTCACGCTGGCCATGTCGACCACGGCCGGCGCGGGCTCGCTCATCATCGGCGTTCTGTTGATCACGCTCGGCCTGACCATGTGGTTCCACAGCGTGGTGCGGACGTTCGCGGGCATCGCGGCGATCCTCCTGGCGCTGATATCGATCCCGATCGCCAACATCGGCGGGTTCGTCGTCGGCTTCCTGCTCTCCCTGTTCGGCGGCGCGCTCGCCTGCGCCTGGGTGCCGGCCAAGCCGCGGCGGCGGGACAAGCAGACGGAGTCGACGGACGCCACGTCTTCGGGTCCCGCGCCCGAGGAAGTGACCGCCCCCGGAACCGCCGCCACCGAAACGACAGTTGACGCCAACGGCGGGAGGAACAGTGCGGGGTGACGAGACGCAGCTGGACTCGACCGGAGGCGGCGACCCGCGGGAACGAAGAGGGCCGCGCCACGCGGCCCCGAGGAAGTCGCTGCTGACCAAGTGGCACATGCCCGCGGGCAAGGCGATGGCGCTCGCCGCCATGCCCACGGCCGTGCTGGTCGGGATGAGCCTCACGCCCAAGCTCGCGATGGCCGACGAGCGGACGGACATCCCGTTCGCCCCGGGCCCCTGTGTGACCCGCTCGGACGCCCCCTCGGCCTCACCGAGCCCGTCGAGCAGCGCTTCGGGCAAGGCGTCGCCGAGCCCGTCGGCGTCGAAGCCGGCCGACAAGACTTCGACCGACAAGACTTCGACCGACAAGACTTCGACCGACAAGACTTCGGACGACAAGAAGTCGGACGACAACGCGACGCCGGACACGAAGACGCCCACGCCCACCGCCTCCGGTTCCGCCGGTGACGCCGTCGACAAGCTCCTGAAGCCCGCCACCCAGCCTTCGGACACGACGTCCACGGCGAAGGCACCCGTGAGCCAGGCGCCGACGCCCCCGCCCGCCAAGAAGACCAACCCGCTGGACCCGCTCGGCCTGGGTGACGCGCTCAAGGGGCTGTTCGGCATCCACGACACGCCGGCCCCGACGCCCACCCAGAGCACGGCGGCGCCCACCCCGGCCGCGCCGCAGCCCTCGGCGAGCACGGCCGCGCCGAAGCCCTCGACGCAGCCTGCCACCAAGCCGGACGCGAAGACGGACGCGAAGCCGGCCAAGCCGAGCGCGCCCGCAGCCAAGACCGGCGACCCGACGCTCGACAAGACGGCCGAGGCGATCAAGAAGGCGGCCGACGAGGCGGGCCAGAAGGTCACCGAACTCCCGGACTCCGTCAAGGGGTTGGACCCGAAGGCGGACACGGCCATACCCGACGGCGCCAAGCCGCCGTTCCCGTGCCCGACCGCCGACCCGAAGGCGCTCGCGGCGGCGAAGCTGGACAGCGGTGTGCCGGTGCTGCCCTCGCAGCCGTGGATCCTCAAGAGTTCGATGCTCGCCCTCACGGGCCTCAACTACGAGGGCATCGTCGAGGTCAAGGCGGGCGACACGACCAAGAAGGTCCTCAAGTTCACGGCCTCGTCGGTCGACATCGACAACCTGGACCAGCAGGTGTACGGACCCCAGGTGAACGGCAAGCCCACCACGGCCCATGTGGTGGCGCGCTCCGGCTCGACCTCGACGATCCGCAACGGCACGGTGACGATGTACACGGAGGAGCTGAAGGGCAACCTCCTCGGCATCATCCCGATCACCTTCAGCCCGCAGACCCCGCCCCCGCTGAACATCCCGATCGTCTTCTTCACCAACGTGACGATCCGTCAGGCCGGCCAGTTCGGCGGCACCTTGACCGTGCCCGGCCTGCACAACTACATCACGGAGGGCGACCCGAAGGTGTGACGCCACGTCACTTCGGGCGAGCCCGGTCCGGCCGGTGGTCCGCATCCCCGAGGGGGTGCGGACCACACGGCTCAGATGCCCCTGGTGCCCCGGGGCGCGGCCTTGCGCCGACGCGTCAGGACCAGCACCCCCGCACCCCCGACCACTATCACCGCCGCGCCGATCCCGGTCCAGCCGAGCGCTCCGATGCCGGAGTCCGCCGAGCCCTCCGCCGTTTCCGCCGAGGGGCCCGCCTGGTGTCCGGTGGCCCGCGGCGTCGGGTCGAGGGTGCCGACCGGCTTGGCCTTGCCGGTGGCCGTGAAGCCCCAGTCCAGGAGCTGGCGCATCTCGGTGTAGACCTTGTCCCGCTTGTTCTCCTGCGGGTTCATCACGGTCACCAGGATGGTGTGGCCGTCGCGCTGTGCGGCCTCGGCCAGGGTGTTCCCGGCGTTGGTGGTGTAGCCGTTCTTGCCGCCGATGAGGCCGGGGTACTTGGCCACGCCGTCGACGCCGGACAGCAGGCGGTTGGTGTTGGAGATGCCGAACGGCTTGCCCTTGGTGTTGGGGCCGCCGGGGAAGTCGGCCGACGCGGTGCCGCAGTACTCCTTGAAGTCCTTGTTCTTCAGGCCGGCGCGCAGGAACAGCGTCAGGTCGTACGCCGATGACACCTGCCCGGGCGCGTCGTAGCCGTCCGGGCTCAGCACATGGGTGTCCTTGGCGCCGAGGGCGTCGGCCCTCTTCTGCATGTCGGCGACCGTCTTGTCGACGCCGCCGTTCATCGCCGCCAGCACGTGCACCGCGTCGTTGCCCGAGCGCAGGAACACTCCGCGCCACAGGTCGGGCGCCTGGTAGGTCTGGCCGGGCACGATGCCCACCGCGCTGCTGCCGTCGCCCATGCCCTTGAGGTCTTCGTCGCTCACCTTGCGGCTCGCGTCGTGCGGGACCGCGGGCAGCACGGTGTCGGCGAAGAGCATTTTGAGGGTGCTGGCCGGCGGGAGCGGCCAGTGCGCGTTCCTCGCCCCGAGCACCTGGCCCGTGTCGGCGTCCGCCACCACCCACGAGAGCGCGGACAGATCCGGTGGCAACGCCGGTGCGTCCGCGCCGAGTTGATCGCCCGGCTTGCCCAACTGGGCGCCGCCCGCCTGCGACATGTCCGCCGGTGGCTCCTTCTTGGCCTCGCCACCAGGCGCTCCCGGCGTCGCCCTGGGCGGTTTCGCGGGACTGCCGCTCGCCACGGCCGGGCCTGCGGCGGTGGCCGCGGCGACCACGGTGGTGGCCAGGGCGACCAGTGCGCGACGGACCTGCGGCGATATGGGGAGACGCATGCACGTGAACGTACCTCAGGAGCCGGCGCGGAGCGGAGCCGTCCCCCCGTGGAATTCGCCACGCCCGGCCGGTGGAACGGCCGGGCGCCCAGGACCGTCCACCGCCTCTTCCACCGCTCCGTCCACCGTTTCCGTCCGCCGCCGAGCGGGCGGGTGGCGCCGGGCGCGCCGGAGGGCGGCCCCCGTACGGGACGGGGTGCCGCCCTCCGAGCGGTTGACGCGGGTTCAGCGCGCGGTTACTCCTGCTCGGAGCCGCCGAGGTGGTGCACCCGGACCATGTTCGTGGTGCCGGGGACGCCGGGGGGCGAGCCGGCCGTGATGACCATGGTGTCGCCCTTGTTGTAGCGCTTGAGCTTCAGGAGCTCGGCGTCGACCAGGTCGACCATCGCGTCGGTGGAGTCCACGTGCGGCACGACGTGCGTCTCGACGCCCCAGCTCAGCGCCAGCTGGTTGCGGGTGCCCGCGTCCGTGGTGAACGCGAGGATCGGCTGGCAGGTGCGGTAGCGCGACAGACGGCGGGCGGTGTCACCCGACTTGGTGAACGCGACCAGGGCCTTGCCGTTGAGGAAGTCCGCGATCTCGCAGGCGGCGCGGGCCACCGAGCCGCCCTGGGTGCGCGGCTTCTTGCCCGGGACCAGCGGCTGGAGGCCCTTGGACAGCAGCTCCTCCTCGGCCGCCTCGACGATCTTCGACATCGTCTTGACCGTCTCGATCGGGTACGCGCCCACCGAGGACTCGGCGGAGAGCATGACCGCGTCCGCGCCGTCCAGGATCGCGTTGGCGACGTCCGACGCCTCGGCGCGCGTCGGCCGCGAGTTGGTGATCATCGACTCCATCATCTGGGTCGCCACGATCACCGGCTTGGCGTTGCGGCGGCACAGCTCCACGAGGCGCTTCTGCACCATCGGGACCTTCTCCAGGGGGTACTCCACCGCGAGGTCGCCACGGGCCACCATCACGCCGTCGAAGGCGGCGACGACGCCCTCCATGTTGGCGACGGCCTGCGGCTTCTCGACCTTGGCGATGACCGGCACGCGTCGGCCGACCTCGTCCATGACCTTGTGGACGTCCTTGACGTCGTCGGCGTCGCGCACGAAGGAGAGCGCGACCAGGTCGCAGCCCATGTTCAGGGCGAACCGCAGGTCCTCGATGTCCTTCTCGGACAGGGCCGGGACGTTCACCGCGGCGCCGGGCAGGTTGATGCCCTTGTGGTCGGAGATGACACCGCCCTCGATGACGATGGTCTTCACCCGGGGGCCCTCGACCGCGACGACCTTGAGTTCGACGTTGCCGTCGTTGATCAGAATCGGGTCGCCCTTGACGACGTCGCCCGGCAGCCCCTTGTAGGTGGTGCCGCAGATCGACTTGTCGCCCGGGACGTCCTCGGCGGTGATCGTGAACTCATCACCCCGGACCAATTCGACCGGCCCCTCGGCGAATTTCGCCAGCCGGATCTTGGGGCCCTGGAGGTCGGCGAGCACGCCCACCGCGCGCCCCGTCTCCTCGGCGGCCTTGCGGACCCGGTCGTAACGGGCCTGGTGCTCGGCCTGGGAGCCGTGGCTGAAGTTGAAGCGGGCCACGCTCATGCCGGCCTCGATCAGCGCGACGAGCTGATCGTGAGAGTCGACGGCGGGGCCCAGTGTGCAGACGATTTTGGAACGGCGCATAAGGCGGATCCTATCGGTTTGTTTCGCTGCGGAATATTCCGTCTGGTGGAATGTACAAATGGGCGGCATGACGCTCAGGTGTCGTCCAGGCAAACCGGAAAACCCCTCAAACGGTCAGGAATTCAGAGCCGCACCAGCTCATACGTCTGCTGGGCGATTTCCAGCTCCTCGTCCGTCGGTACGACCGCCACCGCGACCCGGGCGTACTCCGGCGAGATCAGCCTCGGCCGTTCGGACCGTACGGCGTTGAGCTCACCGTCCACCGCGAGGCCCAGCTCCTCAAGACCGGCGATCGCCGCCTCGCGGACCGGCGCGGCGTTCTCGCCGACCCCGGCCGTAAACGCGATCGCGTCGACCTTGCCGAGCACCGCGTAATAGGCGCCTATGTACTTCTTCAGACGGTGAATGTAGATGTCGAAGGCGAGCCGCGCGCGCTCGTCGCCCTCGTCGCAGCGGCGGCGGATCTCCCGCATGTCGTTGTCGCCGCACAGCCCCACCAGGCCGCTCCGCTTGTTGAGCAGGACGTCGATCTCGTCCACCGACATGCCCGCCACGCGGTGGAGGTGGAAGGTCACCGCCGGGTCGATGTCACCGGACCGGGTCCCCATGACCAGGCCCTCAAGGGGCGTGAGCCCCATCGAGGTGTCCACGCAGCGGCCGCCACGCACCGCCGACGCGGAGGCGCCGTTGCCCAGGTGCAGCACGATCACGTTGACGTCCTCGGGCGCCCTGCCGAGCAGCCTGGCCGTCTCGCGCGAGACATAGGCGTGCGAGGTGCCGTGGAAGCCGTAGCGGCGGATGCGGTGGGCGTCCGCCGTCTCGATGTCGATCGCGTAGCGGGCCGCGGACTCCGGCATCGTGGTGTGGAAGGCGGTGTCGAACACGGCGACCTGCGGCAGGTCGGGGCGGAGCGCCTGGGCGGTGCGGATGCCGGTGATGTTGGCCGGGTTGTGCAGCGGGGCGACCGGCACCAGGCGCTCGATCTCCGTCATCACCTCGTCGGTGATCACGGTCGGCGCGCTGAACTTCAGGCCGCCGTGCACCACCCGGTGGCCGATGGCCGCCAACTCCGGTGAGTCCAGGCCCAGTCCGTCGGCCGCGAGCTCCGCCGCGACGGCCTTGAGCGCCGCCGCGTGGTCGGCGATCGGACCGTTCTGCTCCCGGGCGTCACCACCGGTCGCCAGCGGGGTGTGCTTGAGCCGCGAGGTCTCCTCGCCGATCCGCTCCACCAGGCCCACGGCCAGGCGCGAGGCGTCGCGCATGTCGAGGAGCTGGTACTTCACCGACGAGGAGCCGGAGTTGAGCACGAGGACGCGGGTGCCCTGGCTTGCGGTGGTCATGCGGAGGCCTCCTGCCCCTGCGCCTGGGCCTGGATGGCCGTGATGGCGACGGTGTTGACGATGTCCTGGACGAGGGCGCCGCGCGAGAGGTCGTTGACCGGCTTGCGCAGCCCCTGGAGCACCGGGCCCACGGCCACGGCGCCGGCCGAGCGTTGCACGGCCTTGTAGGTGTTGTTGCCGGTGTTGAGGTCGGGGAAGATCAGCACGGTCGCCTGCCCGGCCACCTCCGAATCCGGCAGCTTGGTCGCGGCCACCGAGGGCTCCACGGCCGCGTCGTACTGGATCGGGCCCTCGATCCGCAGATCGGGGCGGGCCTGGCGCACCAGCTTGGTGGCCTCGCGCACCTTGTCCACGTCCGCGCCCGAGCCCGAGGTGCCCGTCGAGTACGACAGCATCGCGATGCGCGGGTCCACGCCGAACTGCTGGGCGGTGGCGGCCGCCTGGGCCGCGATGTCCGCGAGCTGTTCCGCGTCCGGGTCCGGGTTGACCGCGCAGTCCCCGTACACCAGGACCTTGTCGGCCAGGCACATGAAGAAGACCGACGAGACGATCGAGGCCTCCGGCTTGGTCTTGATGATCTCGAAGGCCGGGCGGATGGTCGCCGCGGTGGAGTGCACCGAGCCCGAGACCATGCCGTCGGCCAGGCCCTCCTGGACCATCAGCGTGCCGAAGTAGTTCACGTCCGCCACCACGTCGTACGCCAGCTCCACGGTGACGCCCTTGTGGGCGCGCAGCTGGGCGTAGCGCTCGGCGAAGGACTGGCGCAGCTCGGAGGCGGCCGGGTCGATGATCTGGCACTTGGTGACGTCGATGCCGAGGTCGGCGGCCTTCTTGCGGATCGCCTCCACATCACCGAGCAGGGTCAGCTCGCACACGTCGCGGCGCAGCAGCACGTCGGCCGCGCGCAGCACCCGCTCCTCGGTGCCCTCCGGCAGCACGACCCGGCGGCGGTGGGCGCGGGCCTGCTCCAACAGGTCGTGCTCGAACATCATCGGGGTGACCCGGCCGCTGCGGGCCACCGAGACCCGCGCCAGCAGGTCGGCGGTGTCGACATGCCGCTCGAACAGGCCGATCGCCGTCTCCGCCTTGCGCGGGGTGGCCGCGTTCAACTTGCCTTCCAGGGCGAACAGTTCGGCCGCCGTCGGGAAGGAGCGCCCGGCCACCGCCACCACCGGGGTGCCCGGCGCGAGCCGGTCGGCCAGCGTCAGGATCTCCGGCCCAGGCCGCTCGTCCAGGGTGAGGAGCACCCCGGCGATCGGCGGGGTGCCGGCGCTGTGCGCGGCGAGCGAGCCCACCACGAGGTCGGCGCGGTCGCCCGGGGTCACGACCAGGCAGCCCGGGGTCAGCGCGTTCAGGAAGTTCGGCAGCATCGCGCCGCCGAAGACGAAGTCCAGGGCGTCGCGCGCGAGCCCCGAGTCGTCGCCGAGCAGCACCGTGCCGTCCAGGGCCGCCGTGATCTGGGCCACGGTGGGCGCCGAGAGGGCCGGCTCGTCCGGCAGCACATAGCAGGGCACCGGCAGCCGCGCCTTGAGGCGTTCCTCGATCTCGTGCCGGTCGGCAGGGGCGACCCGGTTGACGACCATGGCGAGCACGTCGCAGCCGAGCCCGTCGTAGGCGCGGTGCGCGTTGCGCGCCTCGGCCCGGACGGACTCGGTGGTCTGGCCTCTGCCGCCGACCACGGGTATCACCGACGCGCCGAACTCGTTGGCGAGCCGCGCGTTGAGCGCCAGCTCGTCGGGGAGCTGGGTGTCGGCGAAGTCGGTGCCGAGGACCAGGACGACCTCATAGGCGCGGGCCACCCGGTGGAAGCGCTCGACGAGCCGCGAGACGAGTTCGTCGGTACCCTGCTCCGCCTGGAGCGCGGACGCCTCGTAGTAGTCCATCCCGTACACCGTGGCCGGATCCTGGCTCAGCCGGTAACGGGCCCTGAGCAGGTCGAACAGGCGGTCCGGTCCGTCGTGCACCAAGGGGCGGAAGACGCCCACCCGGTCCACCTGGCGGGTCAGGAGCTCCATGACTCCCAGCTCGATGACCTGGCGGCCGTCTCCCCGGTCGATCCCGGTCACGTACACGCTGCGCGTCACGCGTGCTCTCCTGTTCTCGTCGGTTCTACGTCGCAGGAAATTGCCCCCGTAAGCCCTATAGGTCCCATAGGGGCGGCCTTGCCCTCTTGACAATACCTCTGCGGATGGATACGACGCCCGCCGGACGCAGGGCCCGGCGGGCGGGGTCGGAAGGCGCCTTCCCACCGTGATGGCCATGATGGGGGAGTAGCCGGGTGGGCGGCCGGGCCGGGGTGCGTGGGACAATCTGAATTGCTCACGTTATGGGGGATACGGGCGTGGCGTCCCAGACCAGCGAAGCAGGAGATCGAGCACGATGCGCATCGGAGTACTCACCGCAGGCGGCGACTGCCCCGGCCTGAACGCAGTGATCCGGTCGGTCGTGCACCGGGCCGTGGTCGGCCACGGCGACGAAGTCATCGGATTCGAGGACGGGTTCAAGGGCCTGCTCGACGGCCACTTCCGCCCGCTCGACCTCAACGCGGTCAGCGGCATCCTGGCGCGCGGCGGCACCATCCTCGGCTCCGCCCGCCTGGAGCGCGACCGGTTGCGCGAAGCCGCCGAGAACTGCGCGGAGTTGGCGACGCGGTACGGCATCGACGCGCTCATCCCGATCGGCGGCGAGGGCACGCTCACCGCGGCCCGCATGCTGGCCGAGGCCGGGATGCCCGTCGTCGGCGTGCCCAAGACCATCGACAACGACATCTCCGCCACCGACCGCACCTTCGGCTTCGACACCGCCGTGGGCGTGGCCACCGAGGCCATCGACCGCCTCAAGACCACCGCCGAGTCCCACCAGCGCGTGATGGTCGTCGAGGTCATGGGCCGGCACGCGGGCTGGATCGCGCTGGAGTCCGGCATGGCCGGCGGCGCCCACGGCATCTGCCTGCCGGAGCGGCCCTTCGAGGTGGACGACCTGGTCAAGATGGTCGAGGAGCGCTTCGCGCGCGGCAAGAAGTTCGCGGTCATCTGCGTCGCGGAGGGTGCGCACCCCGCCGAGGGCTCGATGCCGTACGAGAAGGGCGCCATCGACCAGTACGGCCACGAGCGCTTCGCCGGCATCGGCAACCGGCTCGCGGTCGAGCTGGAGCGGCGCCTGGGCAAGGAGGCCCGCCCGGTCATCCTCGGCCACGTCCAGCGCGGCGGCGTGCCCACCGCGTACGACCGCGTGCTCGCGACGCGGTTCGGCTGGCACGCGGTGGAGGCGGTGCACAACGGCGCCTTCGGCAACATGACGGCGCTGCGGGGCACGGACATCGTGATGGCCCCGCTGGCCCACGCGGTGACCACGCTCAAGACGGTGCCGGACAACCGGATGTACGAGGCCGAGTCGGTCTTCTAAGCCGTCGCGGGTCGCGGGTCGCGGGTCACCGGTCGCCCGGGCCCGGCCGGGTTGTTCCCCGCACCCTTCCGAGGGCGCTCAGCCGTGCGCAAGCTCCCAGAAGCGGTCCACGATGCGGTCGAGGAAGTCCCGCCCCGCGTCACCCGTGTCGGCCTGCGCGCTCCAGTTGAGCGTGGCGACCATGTGCGACTGGTACTCGCCGTGCAACTGCTCCAGCACCGTCTCCAGCTGCCGCTTGGACAGCGGGAGCAGCTTCGCCGTCGGCTTGACGTAGGCCTGCCAGCGCGTGGAGACCGCGCCGCGCAGCAGCTCGGCGAGGTCCGTGTTCTGGCCGGTCGCCGTCACATAGTCGCGCAGCGGCAGCCGCAGCAGGTCGGCGAGCGCCGCCGACTGCCGCTCGTTGCCGCGCCAGCGTCCCGCGTCCTCCATGCGCCGGTAGGCCCCGGCGTCGAGACCCACCCGGCGGGCCATGTCCTCCAGGGTGAGACCGCGCGCGAGCCGGTGTTCGCGCAGGGTGGACGCGGCCGCCATGAGATCGCCGGGGGAGCACCACAGGACCCCCGCGAGCGCTGTCAGCTCCCGCGCCTCGGGCGCCGCGAGCCCCCGCTCCCACGCCATCACGGTGTCCGGGGAGACCTGGAGGCCGTACTGGGCGCGCATGCCGTACGCGACGTGGCCGGGAGCCATGCCGAGCGCTTCTCGCAGTCGGCGGGCCGCAAGCGAGTTGAAGGGAGGGGTGGGGTGCACGCGCACACCGTAGGACGGTAAGTGACATCTGCCTACGGTGTGTTCCACCAAAGAACGTGAATTGGAGGAAAGTACGGTTTTGGTGGCGTCCGGGTTACCTAAGGGTTGGGTAAGCGCCCGCTCGCCCACGCTAACCCTTCACCGCTCCGGCCGGCGCGAAACCTCCGCCGAGCCGCCGTGCGATCAGCACGTAGAGGAGCAGGACCGGCGTGGAGTACAGAATCGAGAACGCCGCGAGTTGGCCGTACACCACCGAGCCGTAATTCCCGAAGAACGTGAAGATCGTGACCGAGGCCGGCAGCTGGTCGGGGGAGAGCAGCAGCATGAAGGGGACGAAGAAGTTCCCCCACAGCATGATGAAGGTGTAGACCGTCACGACGCCCACGCCGGGACCCATCAGCGGCAGCACCACCCGCACCAGGGTCTGGAGCATCGAGGCGCCGTCGGTCCAGGCGGCCTCCTCCAGGGCGCGGGGCACGGAGTCCATGAAGTTCTTCATCAGCCAAATGGCGAAGGGGAGTTGGGCGGTGGCGAGGAACAGGGCCGTGCCGTACACCGTGTCGATGAGATCGACGCGCACGAAGAGCGCGTACACCGGGATCATCACCGCCGTGATCGGCAGACATGTCGTGAACAGGATGGCCAGCAGGTAGGGGCGGGTCACGCGTGAGCGGTGGCGCGAGAGCGGGTACGCCGCGAGCGCCGCGCACACCACCGTCAGGAGTGTCGAACTCCCGCACAGCACGAGGCTGTTGAGCATGGGTGTCCAGGTGATGTCGGGGGTCAGGACGGCCGAGAAGTTGTCGGCGCTCACCGAGCGGGGGACCCGCACCCGCAGATCGGCCCCGGGGTCCAGGGACGCCAGCAGCAGCCACAGGAGCGGCACCGCGAACGCGGCCGCCACCGCGAGCAGCGCCACGTCCGCGGCGAGCCGCCGCCGCACCCGGCGCGCCCGGCCCGCCCTCACACCTCCACCCTGAGCAGTCGCAGATACACCGCCGAGAACAGCGCGCCGACCAGGAGCAGCAGCAGCGCGACCGCCGTGCCGTACCCGATCAGGCTCTTCAGGAACGCCTGGTCGTACATGAAGACCGGAAGCGTCTGGCTGCGATCGCCCGGGCCGCCACGGGTCATCGCCCAGATCAGCCCGAAGACGGACAGCGTCTGGAGGGTGTTGAGCATCAGGGTGGTGGCGATGGAGCGGCGGATCATCGGCAGCGTGATGTGCCAGAACCGGCGCGCGCCGCCCGCCCCGTCGACCTCCGCGGCCTCCTCGACGTCCCTGGGGATCCCGGCGAGCGCCGCCGAGTAGATCAGCATCGAGAACGCGGTGCCGCGCCACACGTTGGCGAACGACACCGCGAGGACGGGCAGCGTGAACAGCCAGTTCTGGGTGGGCAGATGGCACCAGGCGAGGATCGCGTTCAGGGTGCCGTCGCGGCGGAAGAAGGCGTACAGGAGGAAGGCCGCCACGATCTCCGGCAGCACCCACGCCGTGATGACCAGCGCCCCCGTCACGGTCCGCACCGGGCGCGACGCGCGGCGCATGAGGGCGGCCAGCGCGAGCCCGAGCGTGTTCTGCCCGGCCGGCGCGGACAGCACCGTGAAGACGATGGTGAGCCACACCGCGTTGCGAAAGGCCGGGTCGGCCAGGGCGCGCCGGAAGTTGGCGAAGCCGACGAAGTCGACCGCCGACGAGCCGGTCAGGCGCATGTCCGTGAACGCGATGAAAGCGCAGTAGCCGATCGGTCCGGCGAGGAAGAGCAGCAGGAGCAGGGTGGCGGGGGCGATCGGGAGCCAGCGCGCCGCGCCGGCCACGCGCCGCCCGCCGCGCCCCGCCCGCGCGGCCGGAGCGCTCACGGCGTGACCGACCCGAGCTGGTCGTCGTACGTCTTGGCCGCCGAGGCGGCGGACCGGCCGGTCGTCACGGCCTCCATCGCCTCACCGATGGCCGATGACACCTGCGGGTACGCCGCGAGGGCCGGCCGGTAGTGGGTGAAGGGGACCAGGGCGGTGAAGAAGGCGATGCCCGGCATGGAGCGCAGATACGCCGGGTCGGCGGCCACGTCCCGGCGCACCGCGATCTGGGCGTCCACCACGTCCCACCGCACCGCGTTGTCCTTGGTCTGGAGCGTCTTGACGAAGTCGAAGGCCAGGGCGGGGTTGGCCGCCTTCGCGGGGATCGCCCACGTCCAGCCGCCCGACAGCGAGACCTTGCCCGGCGCCTGGCCGTACTGCGTCGGCATCGCGGCCTGCCCGAGCGTCGCCGACCAGGCGGGCCACTCCTTGGGCCCCTTGGCGATCCAGTTCTGGCCGAGCCACGACCCGTCAAGGGCGATGGCCAGCTTGCCGTTCGGCATCCAGTCGGTGGCCAGGCGCGTACCCACATTGGGGTCGAGGGCGTCGGAGGGATCGGGCCCCAGTTTCTCCTCGTACACGGTCCTGACGAAGTCCAGAGCGTCCTTGAACCCCCGCGATCCCGTCACCCACTTCTTGGCGGCCGGGTCGTACAGCGGGTTCGGCCCGGTGCCGTACAGCAGCATCTCCAGGCCCTGCATGGCGGCCGCCTCACCGGCCGCCTTGCCCGTGTAGACATTGAGCGGGATGACGCCGGGCACCTTCGTCCGCACGGCGCGGGCCGCGTCCAGGATCTCCGCCCAGCTCCTGGGCTGCCAGTCGGCGGGCAGCCCCGCCTTCGCGAAGATCTGTCGGTTGAACCACAGCCCCCGGGTGTCGGTGCCGTCCGGCACGCCGTACGTCCGGCCGTCCTCGGCCTTCGCCGCCGCCTTCGCGGTCTCGGCGAACTGGCCCCACTGGTCCCACTGGGACAGATAGTCGTCCAGCGGACGAAGATAGCCCGCCCCGATGTCGGCGCTGACGCGGAACGTGTCCTCGTACACCAGGTCGGGAGCGGTCTTGGGGGAGCGCATCATCTGCTGGACCTTGGCCGCGTAGTCGTTCTCGGCGGCCTGAATCGGCACCAGCTCGGCCTTCTTGCCGGGGTGGGCCCGCTCGAACTGCTTCTTGACGTCCGCGAGGAACGCGTCCTTGAAGCGGATCTTGTTGTCGGTGGAGCGGTTGTAGGCGATCGTGACGGTGTCGGCGTCGTGGCCGGGGCCGCCGCCGCACGCGGTGAGCGCGCCGGTGGTGAGAAGGGCCGCGAGGAGCAGGCGGAGCGGGCGTCCGTGTCGCGTCGAGCGGGGCCGGGACGGCGGGGCGGTGAGGGCTGCGGGGGCGGTGGGGCGCACGGGCACGACCTCCTCGGGCCGGGCGTGCGGCCGAGGTGGCGGCCGCACAGGGCTGCCCGGTGAACGTAAGGGCGCCCCGTGCCGGGGTCAACCCCGCCCCACGTCCCCTCCCGTCCGCCTCAACTGCCATGACCGCGCGGCGAGTTGATCCACCGGTACTGGAGCTCCGGTCGCCCGATCTGCCCGTACTGCGGGGTGCGCTCGGCCCGGCCCGAGGTGACCAGGTGCTCCAGATAGCGGCGCGCGGTGATCCGCGAGATGCCGACCGCCACGCCCGCCTCCGTCGCCGTCACCCCCTGGGGCGCCGCACGCAGCGTGCGCGTGACGGCCTGGAGCGTGGGCGCGCTGAGCCCCTTGGGCAGCGCCGAGGGCTGCGGGGCGCGCAGCGCGGCGAGCGCCCGGTCCACCTCCTCCTGTCCGCTCGCCTCCCCGGCCGTGGCCCGGAACTCGGCGTACCGCACGAGCCGGTCGCGCAGCGTGGGGAAGGTGAACGGCTTCAGTACGTACTGCACGACCCCGAGCGAGACGCCCTCGCGCACCATCGTCAGGTCCCGGGCCGAGGTGACCGCGACGACGTCCGCGCCGTGCCCGGCCGCGCGCAGCGACCGCACGAGCTGGAGCCCGTGCCCGTCGGGCAGATACAGGTCGAGCAGGAGCAGATCCACCTCGGTACGCTCCAGGGCGCGCAGCGCCTCGGCCCGCGAGTGGGCGAGCGCCACGGCGGTGAAGCCGGGCACCGGCCGACATGGAGCCGGTGCGCCTCCGCGGCGACGGGATCGTCCTCGACGACCAGCACCCTGATCATGCCGGCACCTCCTGTTCCAGCCGCTTCAGAGGCAGCCGTACGGTGAACTCGGCGCCGCCGTAAGGGCTTTGCTCCACGGCGATGGTGCCCCCGTGCCGCGCGGCGGTGAGCCGGACCAGCGCGAGGCCGATGCCGCGCCCCGGGCTCTTGGTCGACCAGCCCCGCTCGAACACGGCCTCGGCGGCCCCCGCGTCGATGCCGGGCCCGCTGTCCGCGACCCGCACCAGGAGGTGCCCGTCCTCGGTGGCCAGCGTGACGGCGACCTCGGCGGCCGCGCTGCCCTGCGCCGCCTCCACGGCGTTGTCCAGGAGGTTGCCGAGGACGGTGACCAGATCGCGGGCGGGCAGGGGCGCCGGCAGCAGACCGTCACCGATCGCGCTGCCCTCGGTCAGGACCAGCTCCACGCCGTGCTCGTTGGCCTGCGCCGCCTTGCCGAGCAGCAGCGCGGCGAGCACCGGCTCGCCGACCGCCGTGACCACCTGGTCGGTGAGCGCCTGGGCCAGCTCCAACTCGGCGGTCGCGAACTCCACGGCCTCCTCGACCCGGCCCAGCTCGATGAGCGAGACCACGGTGTGCAGCCGGTTCGCGGCTTCGTGCGCCTGCGCCCGCAGGGCCTGGGTGAAGCCGCGCTCGGAGTCCAATTCGCCGGACAGCGCCTGGAGTTCGGTGTGGTCGCGCAGCGTCACCACGGTGCCTCGGCGGCCGCCGGACGAGACCGGACGGCTGTTGAGGACCACGATCCGGTCGGCCGTCATGTGCACCTCGTCCACCCTGGGCTCCGCGGCGAGCAGCGCGCCGGTGAGCGGGGCGGGCAGGCCGAGGCCGGTCACGGTGCGGCCCACGGCGTCCTCGCCGAGTCCGAGCAGCGCCCGTCCGCCGTCGTTGATGAGCGCGATCCGGCGCTGTCCGTCGAGCATCAGCAGGCCCTCGCGCACGGCGTGCAGGGTGGCCTGGTGGTAGTCGTGCATGCGGCTCAGCTCGGCGGCGTTCATGCCGTGGGTGTGCCGGCGCAGCCGCGCGTTGATCACGTAGGTGCCGAGCCCGCCGAGTGCGAGCGCGCCGCCCGCCATCGCGGCGAGGGCGGCCAGCTGCTTGTGCACCTGCTCGGTGATCCGGTCGATGGTGATGCCCGCGCTGACCAGCGCCGTGATCCGGCCATGATCATGAGGGTCGCGCACCGGCGCCACGACCCGTACGGAGGGGCCGAGCACCCCCATGTGCGTCTCCGTGAACGTCCGCCCGCGCAGCGCGGGGCCGATGTCGCCGAGGTAGGTCCTGCCGATCTCACCCGGCACGGGGTGCGTCCAGCGGGTGCCGTCCGGCGCCATGACCACGACGAAGTCGACGCCGGTCGTGGTGCGCAGGGTCTCCGCGTACGGCTGGAGGGCGGCCGTGGGGTCCTCGGTGCGGGCCGCGGCGATCACGGCGGGCGACGCGGCGACGGAGGTCGCGGTCGCGATCGCCTGGCGCCGCGCGGTCTCCTCTGCCTGGCGGCGGTCGGTGACGTAGGAGAAGAGCGCGCAGCCCGCCACGATCGCGGCGACCAGGACCACGTGCATGGCGAAGAGCTGGCCGGCGAGGGAGCGGGGTCTTGGCAGACGCATCCGGCAAGTGTGCTGGCTGGATCCGTATGAACGAAATGCACGTAAGGGTGACCGGCGTCACAGCGTGCTGGATAGTCGCGGGGATCGCTGAATCGGCCATCGGGACCTGGCCGCAGCGACAGCCGCTATCTAGGAGGACCCCCCGTGGCAGAGCCCGCCACCGAACCCAGCGAACTTCCCCGAGACCGAAAGGGGCAGGGAGGCACCCCCGCCCGTGGCCGAAAGGACGCGGGGGGCGCCCCTGCCCAAGGCCAGCAGGGCCAGAAGGGGCAGAAGGGTCAGGGCGGCGGCCGCACCCATTACCTCTACCTGGCCGTCATCGGCGCCGTGGTGCTCGGCATCGTCGTGGGCTTCGCGGCGCCGGGGGTCGCCGTCCAGCTGAAGCCGATCGGCACCGGGTTCGTGAACCTGATCAAGATGATGATCTCGCCCGTCATCTTCTGCACGATCGTCCTCGGCGTCGGCTCGGTGCGCAAAGCCGCCAAGGTCGGGGCCGTGGGCGGGCTCGCGCTCGGCTACTTCCTCCTCATGTCCACGGTGGCGCTCGCCATCGGCCTCCTGGTCGGCAACGTCCTTGAGCCCGGCAGCGGTCTGCACCTGACCGAGGCCGCCCGGCACGCGGGCGCCAAGCAGGCCGCGGGCGCGAGCGAGTCCACGGCGGACTTCCTGCTCGGGATCATCCCCAAAACCATGGTCTCCGCCTTCACCGAGGGCCAGGTCCTGCAAACCCTGCTCATCGCCCTGCTCGCCGGCTTCGCCCTCCAGGCGCTCGGGTCGGCGGGACAGCCGGTGCTGCGCGGTGTCGAGCACATCCAGCGGCTCGTCTTCCGCATGCTGGCGATGGTGATGTGGGCGGCGCCGGTCGGCGCGTTCGGCGCGATCGCGGGGGTGGTCGGCGAGACCGGCGTGGACGCCCTGAAGGCGCTGGCCGTCATCATGATCGGCTTCTACATCACCTGCGCGCTGTTCGTGTTCGTGGTGCTCGGCGCGATCCTGCGTCTGGTGACCGGCGTGAACATCTTCAGCCTCCTGAAGTACCTGGCCAGGGAGTTCCTGCTGATCCTGTCCACGTCCTCCTCGGAGTCGGCGCTGCCGCGTCTGATCGCGAAGATGGAGCACCTGGGGGTGAGCCGTTCGGTGGCCGGCATCACGGTGCCGACGGGGTACTCGTTCAACCTGGACGGCACCGCGATCTATCTCACGATGTCCTCGCTGTTCATCGCCAACGCGCTCGGCAAGCCGCTGAGCGCGGGCGAGCAGATCTCGCTGCTCCTCTTCATGATCATCGCGTCGAAGGGCGCGGCGGGCGTGACGGGCGCGGGCCTGGCCACGCTGGCCGGCGGCCTCCAGTCGCACCGGCCCGAACTGGTCGACGGCGTCGGCCTGATCGTCGGCATCGACCGCTTCATGAGCGAGGCGCGCGCACTGACCAACTTCGCGGGCAACGCGGTGGCCTGCGTGCTGGTCGGCACATGGACGAAGGAGATCGACAAGGCCCGGGTGGAGGAGGTTCTTGCGGGCCGGCTCCCGTTCGACGAACAGATGCTGGCGGTGGGGGAGCCGGAGGTGCCCGAGCAGCGCGAGGAGACCAAGTCGGTATCGGCGGCGACTACTTGAGGATATTGACGGCACGGGCGACCACCAGCGCCACCGTCAGGAGCGAGACCGCCGACTGGAGCATCATCAGCATCTTCGCCCACCGGTTCAGCGGCATGACGTCCGTCGGGCTGAACGCGGTGGCGTTGGTGAACGACAGGTACAGATAGTCGGGGAAGGCCGGTTCCCAGTGGGGCGGGGCCAGTTCGGGGCTCTGCATCTGCGGGAAGAGGAAGTCGGGGTACACGCGGTCGGCCCGCATCCGGGCGAGCGGGCCGCCCCGGTCCCACTCCCAGTACCAGAGCGCGAAGACGATCACGTTCGTCAGCCAGATGCCGCCGCCCGTCTCCAGGAGGGCGGCGGCATCCGCGCCCTCCTGGCCCCGCACGAGCCCGACCACGAGCCGCACCGCCGACCAGCCGTTGGCGGCGCTGACGCACGCGATCAGGACGAGCCCGGCCGGCCGGTAGAAGCGCGCGGGCCGCTCGATGCGGACGGGGTTGGCCGCGATGAGCGCCCCCGTGAGCGCGACCTCCAGCGCGGGCAGCAGCCACCCCGGACGCATGGTCAGCCGCGCGGGCAGCGTCCACTGCAAGGCGATCGCGACGAGCACGGCAACGGTCGAGGCCCACCGTGACTCCCCCCGGGTCACCCGCAACCAGGCAGGCACGGGCCGGCCGGCCCCGGGATCGGACTCGGGCTGCGGTACATCCGGTACGTGCGTCACGCCCCCATGCTCCCGCGCACCCCACCCGACCGGCGACCCGGCTCACCCGCCGGGGCCGGCCGGGTACTCGTAGCGCACCTCGTACAGGTGCCCCGCCTTGACCAGGACACTGAGGTCTTTCAGCGTTGCCGCTCCAGGGTGAGGACTGCTGCTGCGATTGACGTCATTCGATTCGGGCTGCACCGGGCTCTGCGGAAGATCCGCCAGGACTTCAGTCGGGCGACTCCCCGCTCGACCGGCGCCCGGGCCCTGGACAGCGCCTGGTTGACGGTCTGTTCGGTGAGCGACAGCTCACCTCCCGCAGGCCGTCTGGCCGGTGTGGTCACCCATGCACCGCCACCGAGGCGGTTGCACTCGGCCAGGGTGCCGTCCAGCAGAACGAACTCGGGGTCCGCCTCCCGCAGAGCACGCAACAGACCCGGGGCACGGGCCGCCAGCAGCTCGATTTGAGAACTCCGGTCATCGCTGGTTGAGGGCTTGGCGGCGTAGTGCTCCTCGGACCCGGAGAGTGTGGGTATCTCGGGAACGGAACGATGGTGGTGACGGAACGGCACGAGCAGGCCTGGGTCGGAATCGACGCAGGCAAGGCCCATCACTGGGCGGTCGGAGTCAATGCCGGCGGAGAAAAGGTGTTCTCGAGGAAGGCCGTCAACGGTGAGGACGAGATCCTGTCCTTGATGGCGGCGGCGTGCGAGACGGCCCACGAGGTGCGGTGGGCGGTGGACATCTGCGGCCGGGCTCCTACGGCTTGCGGACGAGACCGTGGCCAATCTCCAACTGCTCACCGCCCACCGGGCCGACCTGATCGCCGACCGGGTACGGCTGATCAACCGCCTGCGTGATGCCCTGGTGGGCATCTGCCCTGCTCGGGAACGGGACTTCGACTATTCGGCGGCCAAGGGACCGGTCGTCCTGTTGACCGAGTAGCAGAGCCCAGCCGCCCTGCGGTGGACCGGTGCCAAGCAGCTCGCGGACTGGCTGGCACGGCGTTCGGTCCGCAGCGGAGCCGAGGTCGCCGCCCGCGCGATCGCGGCAGCTCAGTCCCAGGTGACCTCGCTGCCGGGCGAAGAGCGCGTCGGCAAACTCGTGTGCGACCTCGCTCCCTGGCGGGCATGGGCCCCGTCCTCGGGCCCGAGTTCCGCGCCCTCGTCGGAGTCCTGTCCACCTACGCAGACGCCGGCCGCCTGGCCGCCCACGCCGGACTGGCCCCGGCCTCGCGCGACTCCGGCCGCCGGGCCGTTAACCACCACCGGCCCAAGCGCTACCACCGCCGCCTGCGGCACGTCTTCTACATGGCTGCCCAAACCGCCATGATGCGCTCCGGGCCCGGGACTACTACCTCAAGAAGCGCGCCGAGGGACTGATCCACGTCCAGGCAGTGCTCGCCCTCGCCCGCCGCCGAGTCGACGTCTCATGGGCCATGCTCCGCGACAGAAGGCACTTCACCCCCCACCCCGCCGGTCCCTCAATCTGTCTACCAAGGGCGTGGATCTCCGATGCGGTAGCTGACCGTGTTGGCGAAGCAGGTACTGAGCCGGATGTTGCCGATATTGCGCGCGGTCTGGGTGACGACCACCGGCACAAACGGTTTGGCATTTTCGGCGAGATCGCCTTCGAGTTCGGCGCACACCTGGTATGGGGAGTGGAACAGCAGGTGGTTGGGGTCGGTGTTGTAGCGGTCGAACTGGCCGAACTCGTAGGCACCCACTCCGTGGGCGTAGTAGTAGTCGCACTGCCCGTTGCTGCAGCCGCCGATGTGGCTGCTGGAGAAATTGTGTTTGTGCTGCCAATGATGCCATGACTCATGGAGGAGAACCGAGGCACGGTTCCCGGTCGAGTCGGAGGGGCTACCGAGATTGAACAGCGGGCAGTGCAGGTTTGTGCGGTCCCTGGCTGCGACGCGTCCGACCTCGGAATCCGCCTCGCTGGCGCCGTTGTATTGGATGAACCGCTGGTAGAAAGGCCCATGGAACCGGTTGTCGGCTGCTCGGGACGAGCTCGCGTAGTCCTCCGTTGAGTGCCATTGCGAATTGCGGTTGTCTGCGAGGCAGTAGTTGATCAGATAGGCGCTATTGACGACCTTGGCAAAAGGAAGCCGCACATTGCAAGCGTCGCTGAGACCGGCGGGATTCCAGGAGTCGTCAGTCAACGCGTATGCCTGCCAAACCCAGTTGTACAGATCTGCCCAGCAGCCGTAGAGGGATTGCACCGCCGTCTCTTCCGCGTTGCTTCCGTCATTGCACATCTGGCCCAGCCTCCTCCGACGGTCGGGTGCTTCCACGCCTACGGGGCGACGGTGGCTCCTCGCGCACGCCGGGATCGGGGCCACCTTGCGGCAGTGGCGGACGTTCCTCCGGATACCGTTCATAGAACGCGTTCACGTTACGGTCGAACTCGGCGGCGTCCATGTCCGCGGTGAGCCGCGGCAGTCCGACCAACTTCACGTCTTCGGCCCGTATAACCGACAGCACCTCCTGCACGGCCTCAGCGGTGTCGCCGTGGTTGTATAGGTGCGCGTCGATCGCCGCAGCCCGCACCGCACGCTCCGGGTGGTCGGCCGCGATACGCAGAGTGGCACGCCTTGCCTCATCTGTGGCCAGGTAAGACAGCATCTCCGCTGCCCGTGCCTGCAACAGCGCCTGGAAGTTCAGTACCGAGTGCCCGTCGTCCTCTGATACGCCGCCAGCCTCGTTCGGCTGCGGGAACAACCGCGCCCGCGACCAAACGAATGCTTCCAGTCGGGGAACCGCTCTTGCATCCCGCAACTCGCCAATCGTCGACA
The DNA here is from genome assembly GCF_042869775.1 of Streptomyces sp. NPDC006711. Classification (NCBI taxonomy): domain Bacteria; kingdom Bacillati; phylum Actinomycetota; class Actinomycetes; order Kitasatosporales; family Streptomycetaceae; genus Streptomyces; species Streptomyces sp. NPDC006711. The sequence continues at coordinate 179,251 of NZ_JBIAGO010000015.1, read as the reverse complement.
ACAGAATGAGATGCCGCCCGAGGTCGGGCACCGGCTGCTCATCCAATGCCATCAACAGGCTTTCAGTCAAGGCTTCGTCTCTCGCCCTGGAAATCTGGCGGCGTACGTTTCCTGCCTCGCCATGGGGTACCTGTGCAGCCCATTCAAGGAACTCGTTGATGTTGCCACTGCTGAGAGTCACCGGTGGAGTGGCTTCACGTGGTACCAAGCTGCGCGTTGGCGGAGCGTCGCCAGGGGGTAGGGAACTGACACTCCTCGGCGTTGCATCTTCACTCGGATGTCCCATACTTATCAGGCTAAGGAGAGCCTTGGGATTTCGCACATCGGGTGAGGATGCTCGGTAATTCAAAGTGGCAAGATCTTGCTCTCGTGCAAGCTGCAGATCATTAGTGCTCCAGCCGGGGATCGTGATCTTTATGCTTGAGCGGCTTGTCGCCGGGAGCAACTGGCGGCGCAACAGCGCCGTTGCGTCATCGGGGAGGCCCAGAGCGGCGCGCACATCCGAGGGCGGCACCACTTGGGCAACCTCCGGCGAGGCGTAAGCGGCTCGCGTGCCGTGTGCGGCGGCTTCGGCCAGCCAGGGATACGGCTCTCCAGGTCGGGCCCGGCGGCCCAGGCTTCGGCTGCGGACTGACCGCGCGGAGCCAGATACGGCATCGAGCTGCCTGACTGCCCGTGACGGTCCGCTGCCCACGTTAAGCGATACGGGCGGTCATGCCCTGGTGGCGAGGAGGCGCCCGCGACCATGGCCGCGAGACTGCTTCCCTGGGCGGGGCCCGATGGGAAACCGTGTTATTTGAGCACTGACGGCAGGGGCTACGTCGCGCGTGTGGCCGACCGGATGGAGGCAGTGCAGCTCGCCATGGCGGCCGAAGTGGTCGCGTGCTCCCGCTCGTTGATCGCGGCGCCCGCGGTGACCGTGGCTGAATTGCGGTTCACCGCCGTGCGTCTGTCGGAATGCCTCATCGACGTCATGCGCATCGCGGAAAGCCGAGGGGGTCGCCTTGGAGTGCGGCCTCCGCGCTGAGAAAAAGCGCCCCCCGTCCGGCCACGGGCGGGACCGGTATGGCGGGCCGGGTCACGTGCCCAAATTCTTCACCGCCTGGTAATACGTCCACGCCGTCGCGTCGCACGACGTCTTCTTCGCGCCGCCGTACGCGCCGCACACGCGTTTCAGGTCCTCGTACAGCGCGCTGTCCAGGCGGGGCTTGTTGGCGGGGAACTGGGCGGCCGCCTTGTAGTTGCGGTAGCCGAAGTCGTGGCGGGCGCAGGAGGACTTGAAGGGGAAGCCGAAGGGGTTGTCGGGGGATTTCGAGCAGTAGTCGGTCGACCAGTCGAAGCCGTAGGTCGACCAGTGGGACTGGTCGGCGCGGGCGGCCTGGAACGCGTTGGAGCTGGCCGCGTCGGTCTGGGTGAAGGAGGCGAGTACCCGCGCCTTGTCGGCCGGGGCGGCCTGGGCCGGGGCGGTGGCCAGTGCGGCGAGCGTGAGGGCCGTGGCGGCGGTCATGCTGAGGGTGGTACGACGGCGCATTGCGAATCTCCGTGCGGCGCGGGGAAGTTGATGTGCCGTCACTGTGGCCCACCGGCCGTGCGCGCGCTACGGATTCAGTTGAAGAGAAGGTGTCGGGCGCGCGAAGGTCGCGGTCAGCACCGGCGTGATCGCGGCCCGCGCCGGGCTACCGGTTCAGGGCCCCCGTCACCACCTCGGCCGTCCGCTCCGGCGGGACGCCCGCCGACAGGAGCAGGGTCGTGGCCGCCGCGCGGCCGGCCTCGGACGCGGGCAGGGCGCCCTCGTTGACCGCCTCCATGAGCCCGAACAGGGACTGCTCGTGGACGTAGGCGAGCGCGGCGGGCGGCAGGTGGGAGGCGAACACGCCCTTGAGGAAACCGAGTTGGAGCAGGTCCACGCACTCCTTGCGGACCGGGGCCAGGCGCTGCTTGATGCCGGCCATGGTGACGCTGCGCTGGGCGAGGGCGACCAGGAGCCGGTAGCGGTCGGCGATCTCCCAGACCGCGAGGGTCGCACGGGCCAGCGCCTCGGCCGGGTCGGCGATGCCCTCGCGCCCCTCGCGGTGCGCCTCGGCGACCGTCTGCGCCGCCTCGTCCACGAGCGCCGCGATCAGCGCGTCCCGGCTCGGGAAGTGCCCGTACACCGTGCGCCGTACGACCCCCGCCGACCGGGCGATCTGGTCCATCGAGGCATCCGGGTCGCGGACCAGCTCGGCGAAGGCCACCTCCATGATGCGGCGGCGGTTCGCGTCGGCGCGGCCCCCCGAGGGGGCGGCAGGGGTAGCAGTCACAGCCCCATTTTGCACAGTGCCGTGCAGAGGCGTAAATTGCACAGCAGTGTGTAATTGCACATCGTTGTGCAATTGGATCTTCCCGGCTCGGATCCCGGTGGACGCCGAAGGACACCGGGCCGGGGAGCGCCGAACCGAAGCAAGGCACAGGAAGGGTGAGACGCGTGAGTCTCGTCATCAATCAGCCCGTCGAGCAGATGGGGACGCCCTACCGGCGGCGCTGGTGGGCGCTGCTCGTGCTCTGTCTCAGCCTGCTGATCATCGTGATGGCGAACACCGCCCTCACCGTCGCCGCCCCCGACATGACCAAGGACCTGGGGCTCAGCAGCTCCGACCTCCAGTGGGTCATCGACGGCTACACCGTCCCCTACGCCGCCCTGATGCTGCTGCTCGGCGCGATAGGCGACAAGTACAGTCGCCGGGGCGCGCTCGTGCTCGGCCTCCTCGTCTTCGCCGGCGCCTCCGTGGCCGGCTCGCTGGTCGACAGCTCCACCGGTGTCATCGCCTCCCGTGCCGTCATGGGCGTCGGCGCCGCGCTGATCATGCCCGCGACCCTGTCGCTGCTCGCCTCCACGTTCCCGCGCGCCGAGCGCGCCAAGGCGATCCTGCTGTGGACCGCGACCGCCGGCATCGCCATCGCCGCAGGACCGCTGGTCGCGGGCGCGCTCCTGGAGAACCACGGCTGGGCCTCGACGTTCCTCATCAACGTGCCGATCGCGCTGGTCGCGGTCGTCGGCGCGTTCGTCCTCGTACCGCCGTCCAAGGCCGCCCACCACGACCGCATCGACTACGTCGGCGGCCTGCTCTCGGTGGTTTCCGTGGGCGCCCTGGTCTACATGATCATCCAGGGCCCGCACTTCGGCTGGGACGCCAAGGCGATCGGCGCCGCCGTCATCGCCGGTCTCGGCCTCGTGGTCTTCGTCGTGTGGGAGCTGCGCCACCCCCGGCCCGTCCTGAACGTACGCCGCTTCGCGCACCGCATGTTCTCGGGCTCGCTGCTCGCCGTCGCGCTGTTCTTCCTCGCCGTCTTCGGCGCGTTCTACTACCTCACCCAGCACCTCCAGTTCGTGCTCGGCTACACCCCGCTGGAGACCGGCGTCCGCATGCTGCCGCTGGCCGGCGCGGTCTTCGTGGGCTCGGCCCTGACCGGGTTCCTCACGCCCCGGCTCGGCATGAAGGTCACGGTCACCGCCGGCATGGTCGCGGGAACCGTCGCGCTCGCGCTGCTCACCCGCGTCGACTCGGCCTCCGGCTACGGCGACTTCCTCGCCCCGCTGATCATCCTCGGCGTCGCGATCGGCCTCGCCCTTTCGCCCTGCACCGACGCGATCATGGGTGCCTTCCCCGAGGCCGAACTCGGCGTCGGCGGCGCCGTCAACGACACCTCGCTCGAACTCGGCGGCTCGCTCGGCATCGCCATCCTCGGCTCGGTGCTCGCCAAGTCGTACTCCTCGCACCTCGCGGACGCCACCGCCGGTACGAAGCTGCCCGCCTCCGCGCTCAGCACCGCCCAGGACTCGGTCGGTGCCGGATACGCCGTCGCCCAGGGCATCGGCGACCAGGCCAAGCAGCTCGGCGCCCAGGCCCTGCACGCGGGCACCCCGCAGCAGGCCGCCCAGCTCAAGGCCCAGGCCGAGCAACTGGCCGCCGGGGCCCAGCAGATGAGCCACGCCGTCGGCTCCGCCTTCTCCGACGCGGTCGCCCGCACCAGTCTCGTCGGCGCCGTGATCCTGGGCGTCGGCACGGTCCTGGTCGCCGTGCTCCTGCCGCGCCGCGGCAAGGGCGAGGAGCAGGCCGGGCAGAGCGCGGAGGAGCGCGAGAGCGTCACGGTCTGACCCGCACCGCTCAGCGCCCGGGCCGTACGGTTCAGGACCCGGCCGTACGGTTCAGGACCCGGCCCGCGCGGCCGAGTACCCGCCCGTACGGCTCGGCGCCCGGCCCGTACGGTTCAGCCCAGCAGCGCCAGCTCCGCCCCGCTCAGTACGAGATCGGCCGCACCGGCCGAGTCCCGTACCGACGCGGGGCGGCTGCCGCCCGGGATCGGCAGCACCACCGGCGCCAGGCGCAACAGCCAGGCCAGTACCACCTGTTGAGGGCTCACGCCCCGCTCCCGCGCCACCGTGTGGAAGGGCGACTCGGGCGCCGGGGCGCCGCCGGGGCCTTCGAGCGCGCTGCGCGAGATCCCCCCGAGCGGGCTCCACGGCAGGAACGCGAGCCCGAGCTCCGCGCAGAGCCGCAACTCGGGCTCGCTGTCGCGGACGGCGGGCGAGAAACGGTTCTGTACGCTGACGAGCCGGTCGCCCAGGATCTCCCGCGCCTCGCGGATCTGCTCACTGTCCACATTGGAGAGCCCCACCGCCCGGACCTTGCCCTCCTCGGCGAGCTCGCGCAGTGCGCCGACGGACTCCGCGAACGGCACCCCGGGGTCGGGCTTGTGCAGCTGGTAGAGGCCGATCGCCTCGACGCCGAGCCGCTTCAGGGAGGCCTCGGCGGCCCGCCGCAGATGACCCGGGTCGGCCCGTACCGTCCAGTCACCGTCGTCGGTGCGCCCCCGCCCGCCCTTCGTGGCGACCAGGACCTCATCGCTCGCGCCACCGTAGGCCGCGAGGGCCCGGGCGATCAGGAGCTCGTTGTGGCCCGGCTCGCCGCCCGGCGCGTAGTAGGAGTCGGCGGTGTCGATGAGCGTGATCCCCGCGTCCAGCGCGGCGTGCACGGTGGACAGCGCCCGCGCCTCGTCCGGACGCCCCTCGATGGACAGCGGCATCGCCCCGTATCCGATCGCGCCGGCCTTGAAGGGCCCAATGGTGCGGTAGATCATGTCAGTTGGCTCCGATCGTCTCGGTGACGGCGCGCGTCAGCCAGTCCTTGGTGTGGGAGAAGGTGAAGCCCAGCGACTCGGCGCGGGCGTTGTCCATCGCGTACGAGCGGCCGAAGGAGAACGGCGACACCGCCCCGACCTCGACGGGCTGGTAGCGGACGGCGGGGTGGCCGCCACCGAGCGCGCCGGCGACCGCCGCCACGATGTCCTCGGTGCCCAGCGGTCCGTGCGAGGCGGCGTTCACCGGGCCGGTGAAGTCCTGGCGGGTCACCCAGAACAGGAACGCGGCGATCTCCTCGACGTCGATGTACGTCGCCGGACAGTTGGGCACGGCGACCGCGACGGGCTCCCCGGCGCGGATCCGGTCGGCGTAATGCGGCAGGCGTCCGGTGAAGTCGTCGGCCCCGCCCAGGACATGGGCCACCCGCACCGCGACATGAGGGAACGGGGGGCCGGCGGCGAACACCGCCTCCGCCTGCCGCTTGCCCTCGCCGTAGTACTCGGCGACGAACTCCCGCTCGTGCCAGGGCAGTTCCCCGGTGACCACCACCGTCGACGCGTCGAGCGCGCTCTCGGACACCGGCTCCGCGCAGTCCTCGTACTCGTACACCTCGACCGTGGAGGTCATGACGTACCGCGCGGTGCGGCCGGTGAACACCCGCCGGGCGATCGCGGCCTGGCGGGGGGTGTAGCAGACCTGGTCGACCACGACGTCGAAGACGCGCTCGCCCACGGCGGCGGCCAGCGAGGCCTCGTCGTCGCGGTCGGCGATCAGCTGCCGCACGCCCGGCGGTGGCGGGGTCGAACCCCGGTTCAGGACCGTGACCCGGTCACCCGCCGCGAGCAGCCGGGCGATGAGCCGCTTGCCGAAGTAGCGGTTCCCCCCGATGACCAGAACCTCACGCGTCTTCTCCATCTCCATCCCCTTCCCACCAGCTTCCCACCTGCGGTTTTCCCGATACCAGTGTTACGTTGACGGCCCATGGACTGAAGGGGGAAACATGGGAGATCTCGCGGCGGTACCGAAACAACCACGGCATTCGCGCGCCATCGCCAACGATTCGTCAGCGGGCTTCGACGCGGTGGACCGGCAGTTGCTCGAAGTCGTCCAGCGGGAGGGCCGGATCAAGCTCAGCGAGCTCGGCCGGCGGGTGCGGCTGAGCCCGGCCGCGGTCACCGAGCGGCTGCGCCGCCTGGAGGCGGGCGGCGCGATCACCGGGTACGGGGCGCGGGTCGATCCGGCCCGGCTCGGCTACGGCATCCAGGCGTTCATCCGGGTCAGTCCGCACGGCGGCTACAGCCTGAAGCACCCCAGGACCCTGGAGCTGATGGAGCGCCCGGAGATCATCGAGGTGCACCACGTGGTGGGGGAGGACTGCTGGATCCTCAAGGTGGCCGTCGCCGACACGGTCCATCTGGAGGAGGTCCTGGAGCAGACGTCGGCGCTGGGGCGTACGACGACGTCGATCGTGCTGTCGTCGCCGGTCGGCGGCCGCGAGGGGAAGCCGCTGCTGCCGCCGGTGGCGGGCTGACGCTCGGCGCGGGGGCGGGCCGAGGCGGTGCGGGCCGGGGTGAGGCGGGCCGGTGCGGTGCGGGGCGCCGGCACCCGGGACTGCCCTCGTGCTTGCCTTGCCGTCGGCGTCAAGGATTACCGTCCTTGTCATGCGCATCGGCGAGCTCGCGGCGCGGGCAGGGACGACCACCCGCACGCTTCGGTACTACGAGTCGCGCGGCCTGCTGGCCGCGCGGCGGACCGACAACGGCTACCGCACGTACGACGAGAACGACCTGCGGCTGCTCCAGCAGATCAAGACGCTTCAGGACTTCGGGTTCGACCTGGAGGAGACGCGGCCCTTCGTGGAGTGCCTGCGGGCCGGCCACCCGGCCGGGGACACCTGCCCCGCCTCGCTCGCCGTGTACCGCCGCAAGCTGAGCGACCTCGACGCGCTGATCGGTGAACTCACCGCCGTACGCGCCCAGGTGGGCGAGGAGCTGGCGCGGGCCGAGGTGATGGCGGCGGCGCAGGTCCCCGGCGGCCCGGACCCGCTCTGCGAACTGAGCCCGCCGCACACGCGGCAGCACGCGGAACCGCACACGCGTCAGCACGCGCAACCGCACACCGAACGTCACGCGCAACCGCACACCGAACGTCACGCGGAACCACCCGCCGAACGGCACAGCCAACGGCACGCGCCACAGCACGCGGGGCCGGCGACAGGGGAGACAAGACAGTGATCAAGGCAGCACACGTGGACGAGGTCACCGACGAGACCTTTCACGCCGAGGTGATGGAGGCCGAGCTTCCGGTCCTGGTCGAATTCACGGCGGACTGGTGCCCGCCGTGCCGGCAGATCGCGCCCGTTCTGAGCGCCCTCGCCGTGGAGGAGGCGGACCGGATGAAGATCGTCCAGCTGGACGTGGACTCCAACCCGGTGACGACCGCGCGGTATGGCGTCCTGTCGATGCCCACCCTGATGGTCTTCCGCGCGGGCGAGCCCGTGAAGGCGATGGTGGGCGCACGGCCCAAGCGGCGACTGCTCCAGGAGCTGGCAGACGTGATCTGAGCCCGCCCAGGGCGCGCGGGGCGCGACACCGCGCGCCGCGCCCCGCGCACACAAAGCCCTAGCCCTAGCCACAGCCACAGTCATAGCCATAAAGAAAATGCCCCGGATGAATTGGCATCCGGGGCATTCTCCTGCGTATATTGGATGTTTCGCGTCCGGGTGCAACCGAGACACGAACAAGACTTATGAATGCACTGTATCGCGTCAGGAGTGGAATTGTCAACCGAGGAATTCCGGAAGGAACAGCAATTCATCACCGGTCTCTACGCCCGCCTCGACGACCTGCGGACCCAGGCGGAGGGCGCGGTGCGTTCGGCGTTGTCGCAGGCCGGCACGGGTCTCCAGGCCCGGCTGGAACGAGACGTGCTGGTCGCCGAGCAGTCCGGGCTGCTCGGCGCGCTCAACGCGGGCGAGAACGGGCTGTGCTTCGGGAGGCTTGATTTCCGGGACGGCGCGACGCACCACATCGGCCGTATCGGAATCCGCGACGACGACGGAGAACGCACGCCTCTGGTGCTCGACTGGCGGGCCGAGCAGGCCCGTCCCTTCTATCTCGCGACCGGGCATTTCCCGATGGGATTGCGCCGCCGCAGGCACATCAGCACCGAGGGGCGCACCGTCACGGGGCTCCATGACGAACTCCTCGACCTGACGGACACCGAGCGCACCGGACACGAGGGCGCCGACGCCGACGAGGTGCTGCTCGCCGCGCTCGACGCCGCCCGCACCGGCCGGATGCACGACATCGTGCGGACCATCCAGGCCGAACAGGACCGCATCATCCGCGCCCCGCACCGCGGCGTGCTCGTCGTCGAGGGCGGCCCCGGCACCGGGAAGACCGTCGTCGCGCTTCACCGGGCGGCGTATCTCCTCTACGAGCACCGGGAGTCGCTGGCCCGGCGGGCGGTGCTCGTCGTCGGCCCCAACCCGGCGTTCCTCGGCTACATCGGCGACGTGCTGCCCTCGCTCGGCGAGACGGGCGTCCTCCTGTCGACCATGGGCGAGCTGTTCCCCGGCGTACGTGCCACCGGCACCGACACCCCTGGGGCGGCCGAGATCAAGGGCCGCGCCGCGATGGCCGAGGTCCTTGCGGCGGCCGTACGCGACCGCCAGACCGTGCCCGGGACGGCCATGGAGATCCCGCACGAGGGCTATGGCACGCTCACGCTCGACCGGGCGATGGCCGAGGACGCCCGGTGGAAGGCGCGCGGGAGCGGACTCCCGCACAACCTGGCCCGGCCGCACTTCGCCTTCCACATCATCGACGCGCTCACCGCCCAGCTCGTCGAACGCATCGGCGCCGACCCCTTCGGCGGGCCGAACCTCCTCGGCCCCGACGACGCGGCGCAGATGGGCAAGGAGATCGCGACGAGTTACGAGGTGCACGCGGCGATCGCGGAGCTCTGGCCGCAGCTGACGCCCGAGGAGTTCGTGACGGACTTCCTCGCGGAGCCGACCCATCTCCCTTCCTCCGAGGCCGAGTTGATCCGGCGCGAGGGCGGCGCGTGGACGCCGGGTGATGTGCCGCTCCTGGATGAGGCGGCCGAACTCCTCGGCGAGGACGACAGCGCGGCCCGCGCGGCCGCCGAGGCCGAACGCCAGGAGCGGATCGCCTACGCGCAGGGCGTGCTCGACCTCTCCGAGGGCTCGGAGTCCTACGAGTTCGAGGACGAGGAGTCCGAAGTGCTGGCCGCGCACAACATCATCGACGCCGAGCGGATGGCGGAGCGGCACGAGGAGGCCGACCACCGGAGCGCGGCCGAGCGGGCGGCGGCGGACCGGGAGTGGGCGTTCGGGCACATCATCGTGGACGAGGCGCAGGAGCTCTCGGCGATGGCGTGGCGCCTGCTCATGCGACGCTGCCCGACGCGTTCGATGACGCTGGTCGGAGACCCGGCGCAGACCGCGGACCCGGCGGGCGTCGGGTCCTGGGAGCGGATCCTTGAACCGTACGTCGCCGCCGGGCACTGGGAGCACGTCCGGCTGGGCGTCAACTACCGCACGCCGGCGGAGATCATGGAGGTGGCGGCGGAGGTGTGCCGGGCGGCCGACCCGTCCTTCGTGCCGCCGCGCTCGGTGCGGTCCACGGGGGTGCGGCCGTGGGCGCGACACGTCGAGCCCGGCGAACTGGCCTCGGCGGTGGCGCGGGCGGTGGCCGACGAACGGGGCACGGGGCGCCTCGCGGTGATCGCCCCGGCCCGCCTGCACGCGACGCTCCGGCCCGCACTGCCCGACGCGGCACACGGAACCACGCCGGACCTCACATCCGAGGTCGTCCTGCTCGACCCCCGCCAGGCGAAGGGGCTCGAATTCGACGTGGTGCTGGTGGTGGAGCCGGGGGAGTACGGCGTGAGCGACCTGTACGTCGCGCTGACGCGGGCGACGCGGCGGCTGGGCGTGCTGCACACGGGAGCCCTGCCACCAGCCCTGTCCGGCCTGGCGCCGCGGGTTTCCTCCACCCCGTCCCTTCCCGAAACCCGCCGGGGGTGAATGGCCTGCGGGGCGTGGGTGGTTGAGCGTGCCGTTCCCATGCCCCTGGCAGGGCGGCTGCCGGCCCGCCTGGCCCGTCACCCCGCCGGCGCCGGGCCCGTGCTCTCTCGTGGGAGCAACCTCGGCAAGGGGTCCTGGAGTTGGCGGGGTGGGGTGCCGTCCAGGAGGGACAGGAGTTGCGTTGCCGCGCGGTGTCCGAATTCGTCTGCCTCGCGGACCAGCGCGGTCAGTTGGGGGTGCAGCGTGTGGCAGATGACGGAGTCCTCCCATGACACCACCGATACGTCCCGGGGGATCAGCAGCCCCCGCTCCGCCGCGACGCTGACCGCCGCCACCGCCATCACCTCGTTGTCGCAGATGAGGGCGGTGGGCGGGGTGGCGGCCGAGAATAGGCGGCGGGCCGCCTTCGCGCCCTGGCGGTCGGTGAAGTCCGTGGTCACGGAGACCGCGTGGTCGAGGCCGAGGCGCCGCGCCGCCGCCCGCAGCGAGGCGATCCTGCGAGCCGTGTGGGCGAAGCCGGGCGTCCCCGCGATGTGCCCGATGCGGCGGTGCCCGAGCGCGTACAAATGACGCACGATCAGGTCCATCGCGCCGGAGTCGTCCGCCCAGATGTTGGAGATCCTTGCCCGGCGCGGGAGTTGGGGCGCGTCGGGGCTCCCTGGCGCCTCCATGCCGCCGATGACCACGGCCGGCAGGCCGAGGACCGCCAGGGTCTCGGGGCGCGGGTCCGAGACGCGGGGGTCGACCACGATGACCCCGTCGACCCGTCCCTCCGCCCACCAGCGCCGGTACAGCTCGCACTCGGCCCGGACGTCGTCGACCATCTGGAACACCAGCGCCTGGTCGCGCGGCGCGAGGCTCGCCTGGATGCCCGAGACGAGCTGGAGGAAGAACGACTCCCCGCCCAGGCTGTCCGCCGGGCGGGCGAGCACGAGCCCGATCGCCCCCGCGTTCTCGCCGGACAGAGCCCGCGCCGCGGAGCTCGGACGCCAGCCGAGCCGGTCGGCGACCCGTATGACCCGGCGCCGGGTCGCGTCGGAGACACCGGGCCGGTTGTTGAGGGCGAAGGAGACCGCGCTCGTGGAGACGCCCGCCTCCCTGGCCACGTCTTTCATGGTCGGGCGGCGGGGCGGCGGCGCATCGGTTTCGATCTCGCTCATGGCGTGATGGTAACGCGGTTTAGTGGAAGGTCACTAAACCGCCTTAGTTGGCAGACAACATTCAGGTCTTTAGTCCTTTTTAGCGGCGCTGACCTGCGAGTTTAGTGAATTCGGTCGCGTATCCGGTATTGACGTCCATTTCAAGCGCGCTGCATGGTGTGCCGCAACGTCATCGGGACGAGGCGAAGGAGTCAGCCACTCATGTCCATTCATCGCAGTGTCGCGATCCGGACGGCCGTCGGTCTCGGCGCGGCCCTCTCGCTCACCCTGCTCACGGCGTGCGGTGGCGGCGGTGACGGCAAGGGTTCGGCCACCGACGGGAAGGTCGAGGGCGAGATCAAGTTCCAGACCTGGAACCTCCGCGCCAAATTCAAGGACTACTTCGAAGGCCTGATCAAGGACTTCGAGAAGGCCAACCCGGGCACCACGGTGAAGTGGGTGGACCAGCCCGCCGACAACTACGCCGACAAGCTGAGCGCGGACGCCACCGCCGGGACGCTGCCCGATGTCGTGAACCTCTCCCCGGACCTCGCCTATCCGCTGGCCAAGGCGGGCACCCTGCTCAACCTGGACAAGGACAAGGCCGCCGCCAAGTTCAAGCCCGAGTACCTGGACGGCGCCTGGCACGGCTTCGACATGCCGGGGCTCGACGGCTCGTACGCGCTGCCCTGGTATCTGAACACCGGCCCGCTCTTCTACAACAAGACCATGTTCAAGGACGCCGGTCTCGACCCCGAGAAGGCGCCGAAGACGTTCGACGAACTCTTCGCCGACGCCGCCCAGTTGGCGAAGAAGGGCAAGGCCACGCTGGCCCAGCCGCCGACCGTGGAGGACTTCGGGCGCTACGGCGTCGACATCATGAGCAAGGACGGGACGAAGTTCACCTTCAACGACGCCAAGGGCGTCGAGTTCCTGACCAAGTATCAGACGATGTTCAAGGAAGGCGGCCTGCACAAGCAGGCGCTCACGCTCACCGCGGAGACGGCCGGGCAGAAGTTCCTACAGCAGGAAGTGGCCATGAACCCGGGCAGCGCCCACGACCTCGACACCTTCAAGAAGAACGCCCCCTCGCTCTACGGCAGCCTCGGCATCACCGACGTGCCGACCAACACCGGCAAGCAGAACATGTACTTGCAGGGTCTGTCGGTCAACTCCCAGAGCAAGCACGCCGCGGCCGCGCTCGCCTTCGCGCACTTCGTCACCGACCAGAAGAACCAGGAGGACTTCGGGCACAAGGTCGCCGTCTTCCCCAGCACCAAGGGTTCGCTGGACAAGGAGTACTGGACCACCGCCGACGGCAGCGAGGAGGGCAAGATCCGGGTCGCATCGGCCAAGATGCTGCCGACCGCCGTCAACTACACGCCGGTGCTGTTCAGCGACGAGATGAAGACGATCCTGCGCAACGAGACAGCCAAGTGCCTCCAGGGCAAGGAGTCGCCCAAGGAGGCCCTGGACAGCGCGGCGAGCCAGATGACCAAGCTGATCCAGCAGAAGTGACGATGAGTACGTCGACTTCGGCCGTCGCGGCCAAGAACGACGCGGGGCGGCCAGAGGTGGCCGGCCCCGCGCGGCGCCCGGGGCGGCGTCGCCCCGCCGGGCGCACCCACCGCGCCCTCAGCCCCTGGCTGTTCCTGGCGCCCGGGCTCCTGGTCACCCTCGCCTTCAACCTCTACCCCTTCCTCGCCACGGTGTGGAAGTCGTTCACCGACGCCCGCACCCTGACCCCCGGCACCTTCGTCGGGTTCGACAACTTCACCGCGCTGCTCCACGACGACCAGTTCTGGGTGGCCCTGCGCAACAGCGCGCTGTACGTGGTCCTGGTCGTGCCCTGTCTCGTACTGCTGCCGCTGCTGCTCGCGCTCCTGGTCCAGCGGCACATCCCCGGCATCGCGTTCTTCCGGTCCGCCTACTACACGCCGGTCGTGGCGTCGGTGGTCGTCGTCGCCCTGATGTGGGTGTGGATGCTGGACGACCGGGGGTTCATCAACGGCGTACTGCGCGCGCTGGGCGTGGACCCGGTGCCGTTCCTGTCCAACCAGTGGCTGCTGCTGCTCAGTTCGATGGCCCTGACCGTGTGGAAGGGCCTCGGCTACTACATGATCATTTACCTGGCCGCGCTCGCGAACGTACCCCGGGAGCTCCACGAGGCCGCCGAGGTCGACGGCGCGGGGCCGCTGCGGCGCTTCGTGTCCGTCACGATGCCCTCGGTGCGCTCCACGATGGTCCTGGTCGGCGCGCTCTCGGCGGTCTCCGCGTTCAGGGTCTTCAGCGAGGTCTTCATGATCGCGGGGCCGACCGGCGGGCCCGGCGGCGCCGACACCACGCTCGTCATGCTCATCCAGCGGGCCGGCACCGGGCTCCAGGGCCGCACCGGCTACGCCTCCGCCCTGTCGATCGTGCTGTTCCTGCTGACCCTGGTCCTGATGCTGCTCGTGCTGCGGGCCGACCGGAAGGACAAGGACTGATGGCCGCCGTCGCCCAGCGCCCCACCGGGCCCCGCCGCGTCCGCGCCCGCCGCTGGCGGGTGGCCCTGCGCTACCTGGCTCTCGTCGTCGTGCTGCTCGTCATGACCGGCCCGTTCCTGTGGCAGCTGTCCACCTCGCTCAAGGGCGCCACCGAGGACATCTACACCTCACCGCCCCGGCTGCTGCCCCAGCACCCCACGGTCGACAGCTACCGTCACGTCGCCGAGATCATCCCGGTCTGGGACTTCGTCTGGAACTCCGTGAAGGTCGCGCTCAGCAACGTGGCGACCAACGTCGTCGGCGCCGCGATGGCCGGCTACGCGCTCGCCCGGCTCCGCTTCAAGGGCCGCGCCGCCGCCAAGACCGTGTTCGTCCTGGCCCTCCTGGTGCCGATGGAGGCCACGATGCTGGCCCAGTTCGCCACCATGCGCTCGCTCGACCTCAACAACACCCTGGTCGCCGTGGTGCTGCCGGGCTGTATCGGCGCGATGAACGTGCTCCTGATGCGCAACGCCTTCAGCGCCATCCCGTACGAGATCGAAGAGGCGGCCATCGTGGACGGCGCCAACGTATGGCAGCGCTTCACCCGCATCGCGCTGCCCGCCGTCAAGGGCACGCTCGCGGTCGTCGCGATCTTCTCCTTCATGGGCGCCTGGGACGACTTCCTGTGGCCCCTGATCGTGCTCTCCGACTCCGAACACTTCACGCTCACCGTCGGCCTGAACTACCTGCACGGCACGTTCTCCGACAACCAGCGCGTCGTCGCGGCGGGCACCATCATCGCCGTCGCCCCGCTGATCGTGATGTTCGCCTGCCTCCAGCGGCTCTTCTTCCGCGGTGTCGGCGAGGGCGCGGTCAAGGGCTGACCACCGCGCCGCTCCCGCCCGCCAACTCACCCTTCCCAGAACGACCTTGGAGTCCATCCATGGCAGCCCCGCGCTTCGGCGTCAACTACACGCCCAGCCAAGGCTGGTTCCACCACTGGCTCGACTACGACCCGGACGCCGTGCGCGCCGACCTCGACGCGATAGCCGCGCTCGGCCTCGACCACATACGGGTCTTCCCGCTCTGGCCCTACTTCCAGCCCAACCGCACCCTGATCAGGCCCCGCGCGATCGACCACCTGCTCGACCTCGTGGACGCCGCCGCCGAGCGCGGCCTCGACGTCAACGTGGACGGGCTCCAGGGGCACCTGTCGAGCTTCGACTTCCTGCCCGCCTGGACCCGCACCTGGCACCGCCGCAACCTGTTCACCGACCCCGAGGTGGTCGAGGGGCAGGCCGCCTATCTGCGCACCCTGGCCGCCGCGCTCGCGGGCCGGCCCAACTTCATCGGCATGACGGTCGGCAACGAGATCAACCAGTTCTCGGCCGGGCCCCACCCCGACCCCGACCGCGCCGGCCCCGACGAGGTGGACGCGTGGCTCGCGCGGATGCTGGCGGCCTGCGAGGAGGGCGCGCCGGGCCGGCTCCATCTGCACGCGGAGTACGACGCGTGCTGGTACCAGGACGACATGCCGTTCACCCCGGCCCAGGCGGCCCGGCGCGGCGCGGTGACCGCCGTGCACTCCTGGGTCTTCAACGGCACCGCGCAGCGCCACGGACGCCTCTCGGTGCCGGTCGAGCACCACGCCGCCTACCTGGTGGAGCTGTCCAAGGCCTGGGCGCTGGACGCGCACCGTCCGGTCTGGCTCCAGGAGGTCGGCGCGCCTGCGCCCCTGGTGCCGCCCGCGCACGCGGCCGCCTTCACCGAGGCGACCGTCGAGAACACCCTGGACTGCCCCGGCCTGTGGGGCATCACCTGGTGGAGCTCGCACGACGTCTCGCGCGACCTCGCCGACTTCCCCGAACTCGAATACGGTCTTGGCCTGTTGACCAACGACGGGCAGCCCAAGGACACCGCGCGGGTGTTCGCCGGGACCGCCAGGGCGCTGCGGGAGGGCGCCCGCGCCTACGCCCCGGCCCCCCGGTCCACCGCCCTCGTGGTGCCCGACGCCCCCGCATCCCGCTCCTCGTGCGCGCCCGGCGGCGCCGTCTTCGAGGCGTTCTTCCGGCTCACCGCCGACGGCGCCCGCCCCACCACCGTCCTCGCGAGCCGCGCCGAGGACCGGGCCCACCTGGCCGCGCGCGGCATCACCGACGTCCTCACCCCCGACCAGGTCCGGTAACGCTCCCGCCAGGAGGCACCCCGTGCACCACCACCCCACCAGACGCGCCGTGGTCATCGCCGGCGCGGCCGCCGCCCTCACCCCGGCCCTGCCCGCGCACGCCACCCCCAGGGACGCCACCGCGCCGGGCTCCCCAACTGCCGCCAAACCCCTGCCCGTTCAGCCGTACGCCTCCTACTGGTACCCGGACTCGCTGCCCCCGGGGAGCCCGGGCGAGGGCATCACCTGGCGCAGTCTGTCGTCCTGGCGGGCGGCGGACGACGCCGACCTGGCGTTCAACGCGGCGTCGGTCCCGCTGGCGCGGCGCTTCACACCCACCCCGGTGAACACCACCGCCCGCGCGGGGCAAGCCCGCGTCCAGTCGCTGGTCTCCTTCGGGCCCACCGCCTCCAACCCGTCGCAGGGCTCACCCACCGCCGACTACTACGCCCTCACCCACTGGGCCTACCTGGACGAGCTGGTCTTCTGGGGCGGCTCGTCCGGCGAGGGCCTGATCCTCGCGCCGAACGCGCCGGTCGTGGACGCCGCCCACCGGCACGGCGTGCCCGTGCTCGGCACCGTCTTCCTGCCGCCGGCCGCCTACGGCGGTCAGCTCCAGTGGACCCGCGACCTCGTGCGCAAGGACGCCGCCGGGCACCACCCGCTGGCCGAACGGCTCGTCGCGGTCGCCGCCGCGTACGGCTTCGACGGGTGGTTCATCAACGCCGAGACCGACGGCGGCAACACGGCGCTCGCCCTGGACGCGCGCGGTTTCGTGGCCGAGCTGAAGAAGCTCGGCGCCGCCAAGGGGCAGCGCGTCACCTGGTACGACGCGATGACCGCGAACGGCTCGGTGAGCTGGCAGGGCGCGCTCAATGAGCGCAACGAGACGTTCTTCCGGGCCGCCGACACCATGTTCCTCGACTTCCGCTGGACGGCCGCCACGCTTGCGGCGTCCGGTGCCGAGGCGGAGCGACTGGGCCGCGACCGCTACGAGTTGTGGGCCGGCGTGGACGTGGAGTCCCGCGGTTACGACTCGTCCGTGGACTGGGCCGCCATCGCGCCGGCCGGGAAGCCGCACACGGCCTCGATCGGCTTCTACCGGCCCGAGTGGACCCGCGGCCACCTGCCCGACGGCCATACCCCGGGCGACTTCCACGCGGCGGACGACCGCTTCTGGACCGGCGCCTCACTCGACCCCTCACGTCCCGCGACAAGCGAGTGGCGGGCGCCCGCCACCCTCGTCGCCGACCGCTCCACCGTCACCGCGCTGCCCTTCGCCACCACCTTCAACACCGGCCACGGTGTGCGCTGGTACGAGGGCGGCAAGGTGACGTCCACTACCGCGTGGAACCACCTGGGCCTCCAGGACCGCCTCCCCTCCCGGCGCTGGGTCACCCGCACCAGCGGCCACCACCCCGCCGTCACCTTCGACTTCGAGGACGCCTGGCGAGGCGGCAGCAGCGTCCTTGTCGCGGGGGAGCCGGGCGCCCCGGTCACACTCGACCTCTACACCACACGGCTCGCGCTCTCGCGGCGTACCGTCGTCGAACTCACCCACCGCGCCCGGGCGGATGTCACCGTCGAGCTGGCCGTCGCGACCGCCGAGCCCGCCCGGCCGGGCGACCCGTACCCCTACCGCCTGCTGCCCGCCGGGACGCTGAAGGCGGGTGACTGGACCACCACGCGCATCTCTCTGGCCGGCCTGTCCGGCACCCTACGCGCGATCGGGGTGCGTCTGACCGCGCCGGGCGCGCTCGACTACCGCATCGGCGCGCTCGCGGTCCGCGATCAAGCTCAAGTACCGTGCGAACCAGCCAAGTTGAGGGTCCGTGCGGGCTCCGACGGGCTGCGCTTCACCTGGCGCCCCGCGTCCGGTCACGTACGCCACTACGAGCTGCACCGGGTGCTGCCCGACGGCTCCCGGCGCTTCGCCGGCGGCACCTGCCAGAGCGCCTACTTCGTGCCGGGCGTGCTACCCGAACCGGGCGAGAAGTCGGCATGCTTCGAAGTGCGGGCGGTGGGCGAGCTCTACACCGTCTCCGCTCCCGCCACAGCCGTCCACCCCTGGTAGTTCCACCCCGGCAGTCCCACCCCCTGTGAAACGGAGCACCCCCATGCATGACGACCGCGGCTTGGTCGAAGCCCGTCTCAAGCGCGTTCTGGACGAGCGCGTCCGTCCCGCCGTGTATCCGGAGTCGGTGCCGCTGGACGTCGCCGTGTGGGTGGCGCCGGGTGTTGGGGCCTCCCCTGCTCGAGCGGAGTCGAGAGCTCGGGGAACGGTGCCGGTGGAGGAAGGGCTCGCGGCGAAGGGCGTGTCGATCGCGGTCGGTGACCCGTGGGGCGCGCCGTGGGGGACCAGCTGGTTCCGGGTGAGCGGGCGGGTGCCGAAGGAGTGGGCCGGGCGCCACGTCGAGGCCGTCCTCGACCTGGGCTTCGACGAGAACATGCCGGGCTTCCAGTGCGAGGGCCTGGTGTACCGGCCCGACGGCACCCCGGTGAAGGGCCTCAACCCGCGCAACCAGTGGGTGCGTATCGGCGCCCCCGCCGAGGGCGGCGAAGAGGTGTGCCTGCACATCGAGGCCGCCTCCAACCCGGTCCTGCTCGACTACCACCCCTTCGTGCCCACCCGGCTCGGCGACATCGAGACCGCGCACCACGACCCGCTCTACCGGCTGGCCCGGATGGACCTCGCGGTCTTCGACGAGACGGTGTGGGCGCTGGTCATCGACCTGGAGGTGCTGGGCGAGCTCATGCACGAGCTGCCCGTCGGATCGGGGCGGCGCTGGGACATCCTGCGCGCCGTCGACCGCGCCCTGGACGCACTCGACCTCCAGGACGTCAACAGCACGGCCGCCGCCGCCCGCGACCGGCTCACCGAGGTCCTGGCAAGCCCCGCCGAGCCCTCGGCCCACCGCGTCAGCGCCGTCGGTCACGCCCACATCGACTCGGCGTGGCTGTGGCCGCTGCGCGAGACCGTACGCAAGGTGGCGCGCACCACCTCCAACATGACGGCGCTCCTGGAGGACGAGCCCGAGTTCGTCTTCGCGATGTCGCAGGCCCAGCAGTGGGCGTGGATCAAGGACCACCGGCCCGAGGTGTGGGCCAAGGTCGTCAAGGCGGTCGCCGACGGCCGGTTCGTGCCGGCCGGCGGCATGTGGGTGGAGGCCGACACCAACATGCCGGGCTCGGAGGCGATGGCCCGCCAGTTCGTGCACGGCAAGCGCTTCTTCATCGACGAGTTCGGCGTGGAGAACGAGGAGGCGTGGCTGCCCGACACCTTCGGCTTCGCCGCAGGTCTGCCGCAGATCATCAAGGCGGCCGGCTCGAAGTGGCTGCTCACCCAGAAGATCTCCTGGTCCCAGACGAACACGTTCCCGCACCACACCTTCCTGTGGGAGGGCATCGACGGCACCCGGATCTTCACCCACTTCCCGCCCGTGGACACCTACAACTGCGCGATGAAGGGCAGCGAGATCGCGCACGCGGCCAGGAACTTCAAGGACAAGGGTGTCGCCCGGCACTCGCTCGCGCCGACCGGCTGGGGCGACGGGGGCGGCGGCACCACGCGCGAGATGATCGCGAAGGCGGCGCGCCTGCGCAACCTTGAGGGCAGCGCCCGGGTGGCCTGGGAGACCCCGGCCGACTTCTTCACGAAGGCCGAGGCGGAGTACGCCAACCCTCCGGTGTGGGTGGGCGAGCTGTATCTGGAGCTGCACCGGGCCACCCTGACCAGCCAGGCCAAGACCAAGCAGGGCAACCGCAGGAGCGAGAACCTGCTGCGGGAGGCCGAGCTGTGGTCGGCGACCGCCGCCGTGCGGGAGCCCGAATTCACTTACCCCTACGAGGAGTTGGACCGGATCTGGAAGACGGTCCTGCTGCACCAGTTCCACGACATCCTGCCCGGCTCCTCCATCGCCTGGGTGCACCGCGAGGCCGAGCAGACGTACGCGGCGCTCGCCGGCGAACTGACCGCCCTCATCGAGCGGGCCCAGCGCGCACTGGCCGGCGAGGGCACCCAGGCCCTGGTCTTCAACGCCACCCCCCACCGGCGGCACGGCGTGGCGGCGGGCGGCGCGGCGGTCCGGGCGAGGGGCGAGAAGCCGGCGCTCTCCCCGCGCCCCGGCGGCGGGTTCGTCCTGGCCAACGAGCGGCTGCGGGTGGAGATCGACGGGCGTGGCCTGGTCGTCTCGGCGTACGACCTGGCCGCAGGACGCGAGACGATTCCGCCGGACCGCCCCGCGAACCTGCTCCAGATCCACCCCGACTTCCCCAACATGTGGGACGCGTGGGACGTCGACGCGTTCTACCGCAACACCGTGACGGACCTCGTCGAGGCGGACGAGGTGGTGGTGGGCGAGGGCGCGTCGGTGCGGGTGACGCGCTCCTTCGGGTCCTCGAAGGTCACCCAGACCCTGACCCTGGAGCCGGATTCCGCGCGCCTGGACATCGTGACCGAGGTGGACTGGCACGAGACGGAGAAGTTCCTGAAACTGGCCTTCCCGCTGGACGTGCACGCCGAGCGGTACGCCTCGGAGACCCAGTTCGGCCACTTCCACCGGGCCACGCACACCAACACGAGCTGGGAGTCGGCCAAGTTCGAGGCCTGCAACCACCGTTTCGTGCACCTGGAGGAGCCCGGCTGGGGCGTCGCCCTGGTCACCGACTCGACCTACGGCCACGACGTGACGCGTACGGTACGGCCCGACGCGGGCACGACCACCACCCTGCGCGTCTCGCTCCTGCGGGCCCCCCGCTTCCCCGACCCCGAGACCGACCAGGGCCCGCACCGCTTCCGGCACGCCCTGGTGCCGGGCGCGACGATCGGTGACGCCGTGCGCGAGGGGTACGGGGTGAACCTGCCCGAGCGGACCGTGCCCGGGGCCGGCCCGGTCGCGCCGCTGGTCACCGTCGACAACGACGCGGTGGTGGTGACGGCGGTCAAGCTCGCGGACGACGGGAGCGGCGACGTGGTGGTCCGCTTCCACGAGGCACACGGCGGCCGGGCCCGGGCGGCGCTGACACCCGGCTTCGCCGCCGCGAGCGTCACGGTCACGGACCTCCTGGAACGCCCCCTGTCCCAGGGCGAGTTGAAGGACGGCGCCGTCGAGGTCGAGCTGAGGCCGTTCGAGCTGCGCACGCTGCGGCTGCGGCGGGCCTAGGGGGTGTCCACCGCGCCCCGGCCCGCCCGAAAAGGGCCGGCCGGGCGCGCGGTGTCAGCCGGTCTCACGCCGGCCGGAACCACACCGTGGCGAGCGGTGGCAGGGTCAGGCCGAGGGAGACCGGGCGGCCGTGGGACGGCGTCGGCTCGGGCTTCAGCGGCCCCGGGTTGCCGACGCCGCCCCCGCCGTAGCGGGCCTCGTCGGTGTTCAGCAGCTCCTGCCAGGCGGAGACCGTGTCCGGCACACCCAGGCGGTACTCCGCCCGGACCACGGGCGAGAAGTTGGACACCGACAGCAGCGGCGAGCCCGCCGCGTCGTGGCGCAGGAAGGCGAAGACGTTGTCCTCCGCCGCGTCGCCCGCGATCCAGGAGAAGCCCGCAGGGTCGGTGTCGCGCTCCCACAGCGCGGGCAGGTCCGCGTACACCCGGTTCAGGTCGCGCACCAGATCCCGTACGCCGCGGTGGTCGGGCTCGGCGCCGTAGGACGGGTCGAGCAGCCACCAGTCGGGGCCGTGCTCCTCGGACCACTCCGCCCCCTGCGCGAACTCCTGCCCCATGAACAGGAGTTGCTTGCCGGGGTGGGCCCACATGAAGCCCAGGTAGGCGCGGTGGGTGGCGCGCTGCTGCCACCAGTCGCCCGGCATCTTCGACACCAGGGCCCGCTTGCCGTGGACCACCTCGTCGTGCGAGATCGGCAGCACGTAGTTCTCGCTGTACGCGTACACCATGGAGAAGGTCATCTCGCTGTGGTGGTACTTGCGGTGCACCGGCTCGTGCTGGACGTAGCCGAGCGAATCGTGCATCCAGCCCATGTTCCACTTCAGGCCGAAGCCGAGACCGCCGTGGTCGGTGGGCCGGGTCACGCCGTCCCACGCGGTGGACTCCTCCGCGATGGTCACGACGCCGGGGCAGCGCCGGTAGACCGTCGCGTTCATCTCCTGGAGGAAGGCCACCGCGTCCAGGTTCTCGCGGCCGCCGTGCTCATTGGGGCTCCACTCGCCGTCCTCGCGCGAGTAGTCCAGATACAGCATCGAGGCGACCGCGTCCACGCGCAGGCCGTCGACGTGGAACTCCTCGCACCAGTACGTCGCGTTCGCCACCAGGAAGTTGCGCACCTCCTTGCGGCCGTAGTCGAATTCGAGGGTGCCCCAGTCGGGGTGCTCGGCGCGGGTGGGATCCTGGTGTTCGTACAGGGTGCGCCCGTCGAATTCCGCGAGCGCCCAGTCGTCCTTGGGGAAGTGCGCCGGCACCCAGTCCACGATCACACCGATGCCCGCCTCGTGCAGCGCGTCGACCAGGTGGCGGAAGTCGTCGGGGGTGCCCATGCGGGAGGTGGGCGCGTAGAAACCGGTGACCTGATAGCCCCAGGAGCCGCCGAAGGGGTGCTCGGACACCGGCAGGAACTCCACGTGCGTGAAGCCCAAGTCCTTGACATAGGCAGGGAGTTGGTCGGCCAGCTGACGGTAGGTCAGGCGGGGGCGCCAGGACGCGAGGTGGACCTCGTAGACCGAGAAGGGCGCCTCGTGCACCGGGCGCGCGCCGTGGCGCGCCATCCACGCCTCGTCGCGCCAGACGTGGTGGGACTCGGTGACGATGGAGGCGTTGGCCGGCGGCACCTCGGTGCGCCGGGCCATCGGGTCGGAGCGCAGGGTGTGGCTGCCGTCGGGGCGCATGATGTCGAACTTGTAGAGTGCGCCGTCGCCGACGCCGGGCAGGAACAGCTCCCACACACCGGTCGAGCCCAGCGAGCGCATGGGGTGCGCGGCGCCGTCCCAGTAGGTGAAGTCGCCGGTGACCCTGACCCCCTGGGCGTTGGGCGCCCACACCGTGAAGCGGGTGCCGCTCACGCCCTGGTGCGTCATCGGGCGGGCCCCCAGCGCCTTCCACAGCTCCTCGTGGCGGCCCTCGCCGATCAGATGCAGATCGAGGTCGCCGAGCGAGGGCAGGAAGCGGTAGGGGTCGTGGACCTCGATCTCGTTGTCGTCATAGGTGACGAGCAGCGTGTAGTCCGGGACCGTGCGCAGCGGCAGCACCCCGGAGAACAGGCCGTCCCCGTCGTCGTGCAGCTCGGCCCGCAGCCCCTTGCCGAGCACGGTCACCGCCTGCGCGTAGGGGCGCAGGGCGCGGATCGCCACACCGCCGCGCACCAGGTGCGCGCCGAGCAGGGAGTGCGGATCGTGGTGGCCGCCCGAGAGCAGACGCCCCCGGTCCGCCGAGGTGAGGGCGGGAGCGGGCCGTACGCCGCGACTCGCGGCCCGGCGCGGCGCGGGGGGCGCCTTGGCCGGCTTGGCCGCCGTGGCCGCGGGGGCCCCGGCGCGCGGGGCGGGTTCGGAGGAGTTGCGGGCGGAGCGGGGGGTCACGGGGACTGCCTCCTCGAGGGCGTCGTGCGCGGGTGGGTTCAGGCGCCGGCCAGGCGGTCGATCGCCGCCATCGGCACGGGCAGCCAGTCGGGACGGTGCCGGGCCTCGTAGAGCACTTCGTAGACCGCCTTGTCGGTCTCGTACGCGCGCAGCAGCTCGGGCGATTCGCGGGGGTCGCGGCCCGAGCGCGCCGCGTAGCCCGCGCAGTACGCGGCCCGGCACTCCCCGGCCCAGGCGGGGTTGACCGGACGGGCGGAACAGGACGCGTAGTCGAAGGAGCGCAGCATGCCGGCGACATCGCGCACCGGCGGCTGCGGACGGCGGCGCTCGGCGAGCGGGCGGCTCGGTTCCCCCTCGAAGTCGATCACCGACCAGGGACCCGTACCGGCCCGCAGGGCCTGGCCCAGATGGAGATCGCCGTGGACGCGCTGCGCCGTGCCGGCCGAATCGAGCCCGGCGACCGCGTCGAAGGCGGCCCGCAGCCCCGGCACGTAGGGCGCGAGCGCGGGCACCGCCTGGGCGGTGGCGTCAAGGCGCTCGGTCATCGCGGCCGCGATCAGCGCGGTCTGGGGGCGGCCGAGCGAGACGGTGGGGAAGGCGTCGGCGAGGGCGAGGTGCACATCGGCGGTGGCCCGACCCAGTTCGTACGCCTCGTCGGTGAAGGCGCGCTTGTCGGCGAGCGAGGCGAGCGCGAGCGTCCAGCCGTCGTCGGCGCCGCGCAGATACGGCTGGAGCACGCCGAGCGTGGTCTCCTGGGGCTCGGCGGTCCTGAACCAGGCGGCCGGCGCGGGCACCCGGTCGCAGCCCTGCCGGGCCAGCGCCCAGGGCAGCTCCAGGTCAGGGTTGACGCCCGGCTGCACCCGCCGGAACACCTTGAGAATGAACGTATCTCCGTACACCAGCGAGGAGTTGGACTGCTCCACGCCGAGCAGCCGCGGCACGAGGCCCGGCGGCACCGTCACCTTCGGGTCGCGCTCGAAGCACAGCGGGCCCACGGCGCCGGGGTTGCGCAGCCGCTCCAGGAGCAGCCCGGCGGACTGGGGGTCCTGGAGCGCGTCGTACACCGTGCGTCCGGCGAGCGGGCCCTGGCTCGCGCGGCCGATCAGGGCGGGCGCGAGGCGGGGCGGCAGCTGGTCGCGGACGCCGATGAGGAGCTGGTAGCAGTCGGCGGGCGGCGCGGCGCCGTCGTGGGGTGGCGGGGGCGCGGAGTGTTCGGTGCGCAGGAGCAGATGGAGGAAGCCCGGCAACAGCTCCGTCGCGGTGAGCAGCGCGAAGTCGGCGACGGGGCGCCCCTTGCCGGCGAACCAGCGCTGCCGGGGCAGCCATTCGTGCAGCAGCGGGGCGAGCGAGGTCAACAGCCTGGTGAGGGGGAGGCCGGTGGTACGGGGCGGTGCGGCCTTCGGCATGGCGGCGCGTCCTTTCCCCGGGCACACAATCAAGTTGCGCAGAGTGTCCCGGATTGCAACAGAAGCTGTCCGGCGGCGCGCGGGGGTCGGGGTTCAGAGTGCCCCGGGCGGAGCGCTGGAAACCGCTCCGCCCGGGCTCCGGTCAGACGGTGACGGGAGGGGTGGGGTCCTTCCGCAGCCGGAACCAGTAGAAACCGTGCCCCGCCAGGGTGAGCAGATACGGCAGTTCGCCGATGGCGGGGAAGCGCACCCCGCCGATCAGCTCCACCGGGTGCATCCCGCTGAACGCCCGCAGGTCCAGCTCGGTGGGCTGGGGGAAGCGCGAGAAGTTGTGCACGCACAGGACGAGGTCGTCGCCGTGTTCGCGCAGGAAGGCCAGGACGGCCGGGTTGGAGGAGGCGAGCTCGGTGTAGGAGCCGAGTCCGAAGGCGTGGTTCTGCTTGCGGATCTCGATCATTCGCCGGGTCCAGTGGAGCAGCGAGGACGGCGAGGCCATGGACGCCTCGACGTTGGTCACCTGGTAGCCGTAGACGGGGTCCATGATCGTGGGCAGGAAGAGCCGGCCCGGGTCGCAGGAGGAGAACCCGGCGTTGCGGTCGGGGGTCCACTGCATCGGGGTGCGCACCGCGTCACGGTCGCCGAGCCAGATGTTGTCGCCCATCCCGATCTCGTCGCCGTAGTACAGGATCGGCGAGCCGGGCAGCGAGAGCAGCAGCGCGGTGAACAGCTCGATCTGGTTGCGGTCGTTGTCCAGGAGCGAGGCGAGGCGGCGCCGGATGCCGATGTTGGCCCGCATCCGGGGGTCCTTGGCGTACTCGGCGTACATGTAGTCGCGCTCTTCGTCCGTGACCATTTCGAGGGTGAGCTCGTCGTGGTTGCGCAGGAAGATGCCCCACTGGGCGTTCTTCGGGATGGCCGGGGTCTTGGCGAGGATTTCCGAGACGGGGTAGCGGGACTCGCGGCGCACCGCCATGAAGATGCGCGGCATGACCGGGAAGTGGAACGCCATGTGGCACTCGTCGCCGCCCTTGGCGTAGTCGCCGAAGTAGTCGACGACGTCCTCCGGCCACTGGTTGGCCTCGGCGAGCAGCACGGTGTCCGGGTAGCTCGCGTCGATCTCGGCCCGCACCCGCTTGAGGAATTCATGCGTTGCCGGAAGGTTTTCGCAGTTGGTTCCCTCCTCCTGGTACAGGTAGGGCACCGCGTCGAGCCGGAAGCCGTCGATGCCGAGGTCGAGCCAGAAGCGCAGCGCGGAGACGATCTCCTCCTGCACGGCCGGGTTCTCGTAGTTGAGGTCGGGCTGGTGGGAGAAGAAGCGGTGCCAGTAGTACTGCTTGCGGACCGGGTCGAAGGTCCAGTTGGACGTCTCGGTGTCCACGAAGATGATCCGGGCGTCCTGGTACTGCTTGTCGTCGTCGGCCCAGACGTAGTAGTCGCCGTAGGGGCCCTCCGGGTCCCGGCGCGACTCCTGGAACCACTCGTGCTGGTCGCTGGTGTGGTTCATCACGAAGTCGATGATCACGCGCATGCCGCGCTGGTGGGCGGCGTCCACGAACTCCACGAAGTCGGCGAGGTCGCCGAACTCGGGCAGCACCGCGGTGTAGTCCGAGACGTCGTAACCGCCGTCGCGCAGAGGGGATTTGAAGAACGGCGGGAGCCAGAGACAGTCGACACCCAGCCATTGCAGGTAGTCCAGCTTGGCGGTGATGCCCTTGAGATCCCCGACGCCGTCGCCGTTGCTGTCCTGGAAGGACCGCACCAGCACCTCGTAGAACACCGCGCGCTTGAACCACTCGGGGTCGCGGTCCTTGGCCGGGGTGTCCTCGAAGGTGTCGTGGACGGGCTCATTGACGATCATGGTGTGGGTGACCCTCCGATCGGCGGGGACGGTCGCAGGACCAGGATGTGCGCGGGCGCTCGGCCCGGTTCCAGGCGCACGTAGTTGGCCCTGCCCCAGTGGTAGGTCTCTCCGGTGAGCTCGTCGCGCACCGGGAAGGACTCGTCCCGGGCGAGGCCGAGCGCCGGCATGTCCAACGAGACCGTGGCCTCCTGGGTGTGGTGGGGGTCGAGGTTGGCGACCACCACAACGGTGTTCGATCCCGAGCGTTTGCTGTACGCGATCAACGCGTCGTTGTCGGTGTCGTGGAAGTGGACCGAGCGCAGCTGGCGCAGCGCCGGATGGCGGCGCCGGACGCGGTTGAGCGTGGTGATCAGCGGGGCGATGGAGCGGCCCTCGCGCTCGGCCGCCTCCCAGTCGCGGGGGCGCAGCTGGTACTTCTCGGAGTGCAGGTACTCCTCGCTGCCCGGCCTGACCGGGGTGTTCTCGCACAGCTCGTATCCGGCGTAGACACCCCAGGAGGGGGAGAGCGTCGCGGCGAGCACGGCGCGCACCTCGAAGGCGGGGCGGCCGCCCTCCTGGAGGTAGCCGTGCAGGATGTCCGGGGTGTTCACGAAAAAATTGGGCCGCATGTAGGGCGCGGTCTCGGTGGCCAGCTCGGTGACGTAGTCGGTGAGCTCGTGCTTGGTGGTACGCCAGGTGAAGTAGGTGTAGGACTGCTGAAAACCGATGGTGCCCAGGGTGCGCATCATCGCGGGCCGGGTGAACGCCTCGGCCAGGAAGATCACGTCCGGGTCGGCGCCGTTGATCTCGGCGATGACCCGCTCCCAGAAGGCGACCGGCTTGGTGTGCGGATTGTCGACGCGGAAGATCCGTACGCCGTGCCCCATCCAGAACCGCAGCAGCCGCACGGTCTCCTCGATCAGGCCCGGCATGTCCCGGTCGAAGGCGATGGGGTAGATGTCCTGGTACTTCTTCGGCGGGTTCTCGGCGTACGCGATCGTCCCGTCCGCCCGGTGGTGGAACCACTCGGGGTGCTTGTCGACCCAGGGGTGGTCGGGGGAGCACTGGAGGGCGAAGTCGAGGGCCACCTCCAGGCGCAGGTCGCGGGCGGCGGCCACGAAGTCGTCGAAGTCGTCCAGGGTTCCCAGATCGGGGTGGACGGCGTCGTGTCCGCCCTCGGCGGAGCCGATCGCCCAGGGCACGCCCACGTCCCAAGGCCCGGCCTCCAGGCTGTTGTTGGGGCCTTTGCGGTAGGTGGTGCCGATGGGGTGGATGGGTGGCAGGTAGACAACGTCGAAACCCATGGCGGCGACGGCGGGCAGACGCGCGGCGGCCGTGCGGAAGGTGCCGGAGACCGGCGGCCTGCCCTCGGCCAGGACGGCGCCCTCCGAGCGCGGGAACAGCTCGTACCACGACCCGTACAGGGCCCGCTGGCGCTCCACCAGCAACGGCATCGGCGCCGACGCGGTCACCAGATCGCGCAGCGGATACGCCGCGAGGGCAGCGTCCGCCTCGGGCGACGCGGCGGCGGCGAGGCGGTCACCGGGGGAGCGGGAGGTGTCGCGCAGGGCGTCCGCCACCGCGAGGACCGCCTCGCGCCGCCCCTTGGCCTTGGGCACCCCGGCCGCCGCCCGCTCGTACAGCGCCGCGCCCTCGGTCAGGACGAGCTCGGTCTCCAGCCCGGCCGGGATCTTGATGTGGGCGTGGTGGCGCCAGGTCGTGAGCGGATCGCCCCACGCCTCGACCGTGTACGTCCAGCGGCCCTCGGAGGTCGGGGTGACCTCGGCGCCCCAGCGGTCGGTGCCGGGAGCCAGTTCGCGCATCGGGGTGAAGGGGCGCCGGCGGCCCCCGGGGTCACGCAGGACGACATTGGCGGCCACGGCGTCATGGCCTTCGCGAAAGACGGTGGCGGTCACCTGGAACGTCTCCCCGACCACCGCCTTCGCCGGCCTGGTGCCGCACTCGACGGCGGGGCGCACGTCGAGAACGGGGATGCGTCCGATGGACGGGTTCGGGTTCACGGGTTCACCTGCGGATGATTGGTATGGTTTGCCGCGTTTGCGGGAGTCTGTCCTTTTTAGCTGCTCCCTTGGCGACTGACCGGCTGCGGGCATGGCCGCTCCTGTCCGCGTTCACTCGAATGGCGTGCGGGAAACACTGCGGGAAGGTGTTACCGAGTGAGCCTTCCACGGTGTACGGGTGGGCATTCCGGCAGGTTGTTAACTACCTGCGCGTAACGGTTGAGACAAGGAATCCGCCCGTCCTTGGGCCGACAACGGCGCAAACTTTGCCTCCCCCAAGGTGAGGTGACGCCGTATCAGGGAAAGGCGCGACGCGGGGGCGCCCGGACATTCCGACCGCGCCCGACCGCGGGGCACAGTCGTGGCAGGGGGCGCACCGGCACTACCTTCGGGAGTGAAGGAGGGGCGCACATCGCGGTGTGGCCGCCCCGCTCTGTACGTCCCCTGCGAAGGTGGAAGCGTGAAGGCAATCCGTCGATTCACCGTACGCCCCGTCCTGCCCGACGCCCTTCGTCCGCTCAGCGACCTCGCGCGCAACCTGCGCTGGTCCTGGCACCCGGAGACCCGAGACCTCTTCCAGTCCCTGGACCCCGACGGCTGGCGGGCGGCGGGCGAGGACCCCGTCCGGCTGCTCGGCGCCGTCAGCGCCGCCCGGCTCGACTCGCTCGCCCAGGACCGCCGCTTCCTGCGCCGCCTCACCGCGGCCGCCGACGACCTCGACGACTATCTGCACGGCCACCGCTGGTACCAGGACCACGGCGGTGAACTCCCGTCCGCCATCGCCTACTTCTCGCCCGAGTTCGGTGTCACCGCCGCCCTTCCGCAGTACTCCGGCGGCCTCGGCATCCTCGCCGGCGACCATCTGAAATCCGCCAGCGACCTCGGCGTACCCCTCATCGGGGTCGGCCTGCTCTACCGGCACGGCTACTTCCGCCAGTCGCTCTCGCGCGAGGGCTGGCAGCAGGAGCACTACCCCCTGCTCGACCCCAACGAGCTGCCGGTCCAGCTGCTGCGCGAGCCGGACGGCGCCCCCGCCAAGGTCGCGCTCGCGCTGCCCGGGGGCCGGGCCCTGCACGCCGCCATCTGGCAGGCACGGGTCGGCAGGGTGCCGCTGCTCATGCTCGACTCGGACGTCGAGGACAACGGCCCCGGCGAACGCGACGTCACCGACCGCCTCTACGGCGGCGGCAGCGAACACCGCCTGCTCCAGGAGATGCTGCTCGGCATCGGCGGGGTGCGCGCGGTGCGGACGTACTGCCGCCTCACCGGCCACCCCGCGCCCGAGGTGTTCCACACCAACGAGGGCCACGCCGGATTCCTCGGCCTTGAGCGCATCCGTGAACTCGCGGGCGAGGGGCTCGAATTCGACGCCGCGCTCGAATCGGTGCGGGCCGGCACCGTCTTCACCACCCACACCCCCGTACCGGCCGGCATCGACCGCTTCGACCGCGAGCTGGTCGCCCGCCATCTGGGCGACGACGGCGAATTGCCCGGCGTGGACGTCGAGAAGATCCTGCGGCTCGGCATGGAGACCTACCCCGGCGGCGAGCCGAACCTGTTCAACATGGCCGTGATGGGCCTGCGCCTCGCCCAGCGCGCCAACGGCGTCTCCACCCTGCACGGCGCCGTCAGCCGGGAGATGTTCGCCGGTCTGTGGCCCGGTTTCGACGCCCAGGAGGTGCCGATCACCTCCGTCACCAACGGCGTGCACGCGCCCACCTGGGTGGCGCCCGAGGTCTTCCGGCTCGGCGCCCGCCAGATCGGCGCGGGCCGCACCGAGGACGCGCTGACCGTCGGCGCCTCCGATCGCTGGGACGTGGTGCGCGGCGTCGCGGACGCGGAGATCTGGGAGCTGCGCAGGGAACTGCGCGAGCAGCTGGTCACCGAGACCCGGGAACGTCTGCGCGCCTCCTGGCGCCAGCGCGGCGCCGGTTCGGCCGAACTGGGCTGGATCGACTCGGTGTTGAGTCCCGACGTGCTCACCATCGGCTTCGCCCGCCGGGTGCCCTCCTACAAGCGGCTCACTTTGATGCTGCGCGACCGCGAGCGCCTGATGGAGCTGCTGCTGCACCCGACCCGGCCGGTGCAGATCGTGGTGGCGGGCAAGGCGCACCCCGCCGACGACGGCGGCAAGCGGCTCGTGCAGGAGCTGGTGAAGTTCGCCGACGACCCCCGGGTGCGCCACCGCATCGTGTTCCTGCCGGACTACGGCATGAGGATGGCGCAGAAGCTCTACCCCGGCTGCGACGTGTGGCTCAACAACCCGCTGCGCCCCCTGGAGGCGTGCGGGACGAGCGGGATGAAGGCGGCGCTCAACGGCTGCCTCAACCTGTCGGTCCTGGACGGCTGGTGGGACGAATGGTTCGAGCCGGACTTCGGCTGGGCCATCCCCACCGCGGACGGCGCGGCCACCGACGAGGACCGCCGCGACGAGCTGGAGGCCAACGCCCTGTACGACCTCATCGAGGACCGGGTGGCCCCGCGCTTCTACGACCGGGGTCCCTCCGGGCTTCCCGACCGCTGGATCGAGATGGTCCGCCGGACGCTGACCACGCTGGGGCCCAAGGTGCTCGCGGGGCGGATGGTGCGGGAGTACGTCACCCGCCTGTACGCGCCGGCCGCCGCCGCCCATCGCGCCATGGACGCCGGCACGGCGCGGGAGCTCGCGCAGTGGAAGGCGCGGGTGCGGGGTGCCTGGCCACGGGTGGCCGTCGACCACGTGGAGGCGGTGGCGCCCGACGCGGCGGCCCCGAACGGCACCGCGGAGCTCGGCTCCACGCTGGCGCTCCGGGTGCGGGTCGCCCTGGGCGAGCTCGGCCCCGAGGACGTCGAGGTGCAGGCGGTGGCCGGCCGGGTGGACGCGGCCGACGCCATCGCGGACGCGGCGGCCTTCGCGCTGAAACCGGCGGGCGGCCCCGACCTGGAGGGCCGCTGGATCTACGAGGGTCCGCTCGCCCTGGACCGCACCGGCCCGTTCGGCTACACCGTCCGGATCCTGCCGGCGCACCCGCGGCTCGCGACCCACGCGGAGCTCGGCCTGGTCGCCGGCCCGACGGAGGCCACGGGGGAGGGCGCGGGCGTGCTGATGCGCTGAGTCCGCTCCGCGCGGACGCGGACATGGGCGGTGCCCGGAGCCTCAAGGGCTCCGGGCACCTTCACTTTCCGGCCAGCCGCCTGGTCAGAAGGTGAGCCTTCGGGGCGGTGCGGTCACGGACGGGCTCAGAAGCTGAGCTTGAAGTCCGTGACGGTGCCGGTGTCGTACCGGCCCATGTCCTGGACCTTCAGCTTCCAGACGCCGTTGGCCGCGACACTGGAGGCGTTGACGGTGAACGTCTTGTCCATGTTCGCCGTCGAGTCCGAGGACGAGTTCTGAAGGCGGAACGACTTGCCGTTCGGGGCCACCAGGTCGATCTGGAGGTCACCGATGTAGGTGTGGGTGATCTTCACCCCGACCTTGAGGGCGCTCGGCGCGTTGCCCGAGATGCCGGAGACGGTGACCGGGTCGGTGATGGCGTTGCCCGGGTAGTCCGGGATGGCCACGCTCGCGGTGTTCTCGAAGACCTTGCCGCCGGGGTCGGTGCCGCCGCCGTGCCGGGCGCCGACGTTGATGGCCGCCCACGCGTCGGTGATGTTGTTGACCTCGGCGCTGTTCGCGCCGTACAGCTCGGTCGCCGCCGCGATGGTGCCCGCGCGGGCCCCGGCGTAGTCCGTACTGGAGTTGAACTTGGTGGTGAGGGCCTTGTACCAGATGAGCTGGGCCTTGTCGCGGCCGATGCCGGTGACCGGCAGGCCGTCGGAGGTCGGCGAGTTGTAGCTCACGCCGTTGATGACCTTGGCGCCGCTGCCCTCGGACGCCAGGTAGAACCAGTGGTTGGCCGGGCCCGAGGAGTAGTGGACGTCGAGGTTGCCGACGCCGGAGTACCAGCTGTCGGCGGAGCCGCCGTCCTTGCTCGGCTTGTCCATGTAGCGCAGCGGGGTGCCGTCGCCGTTGATGTCGATCTTCTCGCCGATGAGGTAGTCACCGGGGTCGGAGGCGTTGTTGGCGTAGAACTCCACCGACGTGCCCATGATGTCGGAGGTCGCCTCGTTGAGGCCGCCCGACTCGTCCGCGTAGTTCAGGCCCGCGGTGGCGGCCGTGACGCCGTGCGACATCTCGTGGCCGGCCACGTCGAGCGCGGTCAGCGGGTCGTTGTTGTTGGACCCGTCGCCGTACGTCATGCAGAAGCAGCTGTCGTCCCAGAACGCGTTCACGTACGAGTTGCCGTAGTGGACGCGGGAGTACGCCGCGACGCCGTCGCCCCGGATGCCGGAGCGGCCGAAGACGTTCTTGTAGAAGTCCCAGGTGACCCCGGCGCCGTAGGCGGCGTCGGCGCCCGCGGTCGCGGCGTTGGTGTTGGTGCCGTCACCCCAGGTGTCCGTGGACTGGGTGAACAGCGAACCCGTGCCGGACGTGCCGTGGTTGAGGTTGTACGTCTTGTGCCCGCCGCGGCCGGTGTCGTTCAGCGTGTAGCTGGAACCGGACTGCGAGGTGCCGAGGGTGACCTGCCCGCTGTAGCGGGTGTTGCCCACGCCGGTCTCGATGCCCTGCCACTGGTGCAGCTTGGCGCCCGTCTTGGCGTCCGTGATGACGTGCAGCTGGTTGGGCGTGCCGTCGTCCTGGAGCCCGCCCACGACCGTCTCGTACGCGAGGGTCGGCGCGCCCTTGACCATCCAGATGACCTTGCGGGCGCTGTCGGCCTTGTCCGCCTTGGAGCCGGCGGCCTTGGCGGCCTTGAGGGCCTGGGCGCCGGCGGTGGCGGCGGCGTCGGACGGCGCGGCGGTGGAGACGCCCTTGAGCTGGGCGCTGTTCGCCTTGATGACGTCCTTGGTCTTGCCGGCCGCGGAGTCGACCATCAGGTCGCCGCCGAGCACGGGCAGGCCCTGGTAGGTCCGCTCGTAGCGGGTGTGGACCGTGCCGTCCTTGTCCTGGGACACGTCGTGGACGACGAGCTTCTCCTGCGCGCTGAGGCCGAGCGTCTTGGCGGTGTCCGCCGTGGTCGCCGTGGCCTTGCGTATGAGGTCGGCCCGCTGGGACGGGGTGAGGCTCACGGGCAGGGCGCCCGGATTGCGTACCGCCTGGGCCTTGAGGGCCGCGGTGGCCGCGGAGTCGTCGGGCTGTGCGCTGGCCGACCCGGCCTGGAAGCCGACGCTGAGCATGGCGGCCGCGGCGAACAGGGCGCCGGTGGCGGTGGCGCGACGACGATGCGTGGATCTCACGCGAACTCCTTCTGCGAGGGGGATCCGGTCCGACTGGGTGGGGTCGGCCGGGCAGAGCAAAGCGGAGCAGGTGCGGCAACGAGATGTTGTGCGGGAAAACTGTGTGCGTGGAACGGGGGAAGAGTGCCAGCAGCGGAGAACGTCTGTCAGGAGCGCGTCAACAAGTTGGCCGAAAAACGTCCGTTGTCCGAAGGTCGTCGTTCGTTAAGCGGACGTTTCGCGGATGCTCACCGCGATACCGTCGAGGAGACGGCCGAGCCCGAAGGCGAAGAGCGAGTCCAAGTCCATGCCGAACGGCTCGTGTTCGAAAATGGTCGCAAGGACGGGGTAGCGGCCGCTCGACACGATGGCCGCAAACCGCCCCCCGTTGCGGTCCATCCACTCGTCGTTGGACACGCCGGTGTCCTCAAGGGCGTGGCCCTCCATCTCCATGGCCATGCCGAGGCCCTGGACGAAGGCGATGAGGGTGAGATGCGTGAGCATCACCTGGTGCACGCTCAACGGCGTACCGCGCAGGGCCCGCAGCACCCACTCGGTGTACGTCATCGCCTCCGGCATCGGCTCCGGCCGGATGAAGGAGGCCATCGCGCGGGCCATCCAGGGGTGGCGGCGGTAGACGCCCCACAACTGGTGCGAGGCATGGGTGAGTTGGGCCCGCCAGTCGCCGGCGGGGCGCCGCAGGTCCGCCTCGTCGAAGGCCACGTCCGTCATCAGCCGTACGAGCTCGCCCTTGCTCGGCACATGCCGGTACAGGGCCATCGTGGACGTGCCGAGGTCCCCGGCGACCCGGCGCATCGAGAGCCCGGCAAGCCCCTCGGCGTCCGCGATCCTGAGCGCGGCGGCCACGACGGCCTCGCGGCTGAGCGCCGCCCCCTGCGGCCCGCGCGCCGAGCCGGCCTCCGCGACCACCGTGCCCACCCCCGGCACCGCCCGCACCACGCCCTCCCGCGCGAGCACGGCGAGCGCCTTGGTCGCGGTCGCCATCGCCACGCCCGACTCCCGCACGATGGCCCGCGTCGAGGGCACCCGGTCGCCCGGGGCGAGCTCGCCCGAGGCGATGCGGCGCCGGATGCCGGCGGCGATGGACAGGTAGGGCGGATCCACGGTCACGGCGGGCAGTGTACTAGTGCGCCGTACGCCGTCCTGGCCCGTCACCCGGAGTACGGGGCCGGTGCACTAGGCCGCCGGTAGCGGCGTACGCGGGCCCCTGCTTCGCTCCCCGCATGGACACCACCCTCGGCCCCGTCACGGGCCGCGCCGACCCCGCCCCGTCGCGTGCCGGGCGCCGGGAATGGACCGCGTTCGCCGTCCTCATGCTGCCGCTGCTCCTCGTCTCCATGGACGTCTCCGTCCTCTACTTCGCCATCCCCTTCATCAGCCAGGACCTCGCGCCCAGCTCCACCGGGCAGCTGTGGATCCTCGACATGTACGGCTTCGTGCTGGCCGGACTGCTCATCACGATGGGCGCGCTCGGCGACCGGGTGGGGCGGCGCAGGCTCGTGCTCGCGGGCGCCGCCGTCTTCGGCCTCGCCTCGGTCGCCGCCGCCTACGCGGACTCGGTCCAACTCCTCATCGCAGCGCGGGCGTTGCTCGGCCTCGGTGGGGCCGCGCTCATGCCCTCCACGCTCGCGCTGATCCGCAACCTCTTCCACGACGAGCGCCAGCGCGCCAAGGCGGTCACCGCCTGGACCGGCGTCATGACCGTGGGCATCTCGTTCGGTCCGGTCGTCAGCGGCGCGCTGCTCGAACACTTCTGGTGGGGCTCGGTGTTCCTCATCAACCTGCCCGCCATGCTCCTGCTGCTCGTCCTCGCGCCGTTCCTGCTGCCCGAGGTGAAGCAGCCGGTGCCGGGCCGCTTCGACTGGCCGAGCGCGGTGCTGTCGCTCGCCGGGCTGCTGCCCGTGATCCAGGGCGTCAAGGAACTCGCCCGCGACGGCCTTGAGTTGCTGCCCGCCGTCTTCGTCCTCGGCGGGCTCGCCCTCCTGTACGTCTTCGTACGCCGCCAGTCGCGCCTCGCCCACCCGCTGGTCGACCTGGTGCTGCTGCGCCGGCGTGCCTTCGGTGGCGCGGTGCTGGCCAACCTCTTCGCCATCGCGGCGACGGTCGGCATGGCGGTCTTCCTCACCCAGTACCTCCAGACGGTGCTCGCCAACAGCCCCCTGCGCGCGGCGCTGTGGAGCCTGGTGCCCGCGGTGGGGGCGTTCGCGGGGGCGCCCGGCGGGGCGGCGCTCGCGCGGCGCTTCGAGCGGGGTTACGTCATGGCGGCCGGCTTCGCCGTCTCCGCCTGCGGGTTCCTCGCGCTGTCCCAGGTCCGCACCCACACGCCGCTGTGGTTCACGCTCACCGCCTGCGCCGTCTACACCTGTGGGCTCGTCGCGGCGATGGCCCTGGCCAACGAACTCGCCCTCGGCGCGGCGCCGCCCGAGCGGGCCGGATCGGCGGCGGCGGTCCTGGAATCCGGCCAGGAACTGGGCGGCGCGCTCGGCATGGCGCTGCTCGGCTCCCTCGGCGCGGCGGTCTACCGCCACGGCATGGCCCACGCGCCGGCGTCGGCGCGCGAGACGCTGGGGGGTGCGGTGGCGTCACTCCGGGGCGCCGACCTGACGGTCGCGTTCGCGTCGTTCACGCGGGGCCTGGATGCGGCGGCGGTGGGGGCGGCGGCGCTGATGGCCGGGGCGGCGGTGCTGTCGTTGAGGGTGCGACAGGGGTGAGGGGGTGCGTTCGGGTGCGGGTGGTTGTGGGTTGCTCGCGCAGTTCCTCGCGCCCCTGGGGGGCTGTGGTGTGTTGGTCCGCGCTCCGGTTGGGGGCGCTTGTGTGCTGGGGGTGGTGGTCCCGTCAGGGGCGCGGGGAACGGCGCGACCAGCCACGGATCACCTGCGGGTAGAGGGTCCTGGGGCGGGCCCCGAGCCGTCGGAGCGCAGCTTCGGGTTCTGGAGGGGCGCGGGGCACCGCGCGAGCGGACCGGGGCCGACCTCCACGCGGCGCGGTGGCCCGGGTCAGCGCCAGGGGAGGTTGCGCCAGGGGCTGCCCTCGTGGTCGGTGAGGATGCGGTGCGCGGTTACGTTCTGGTGGTAGTAACTCCCGTACGACTCCTCATCGAAGCGCAGCACGCGCCCGAGCGCGTACCCCGCCGAGAAGTCCTCCCAGGAGCGGTAGGCCGCCTTGCTCAGGGCGCCCGCGTGCACGATCACCTGCTCCGCCTCGTGCGGTGTGCACAGCCGGGCCGACAGCCCCCAGCGCGCCAGGTTCACCGCGCGCCCGTAGTCGTAGGCGACGGCCGAGGTGACCCGGCCGTCCGGCGGGAGCAGGCCGTCCGCGCGGAACCGGGCCTCGTAGCGCATGACGCGCCGCACCAGCTCCTCGATCTCCATGACGGCGGCGTGCCCCACCCCGATGTCCTGGGCGTGCCCGGCGGCCGTCTCGCGCCACAGCTCGGGCGGCGGCGCCTCACCGAGCCCGGCCCGCAGCTCCTCGCGCACGCGCAGCACGAAACCGTGCTCGGGCGGGCTGTTGCGCGCGTCGAGCAGGGCGTCCACCTGCCGGCGCCAGCTCGCCGGGTCGGTGATGCCCCAGGAGTCGCGGAGCATCCGGACCTCGGCGGTGTACTCCTGGTAGAGGGAGCCCACCTCGTTCCACGGCACGTCGTGGGTGACCGCCAGATGCGCGCCGCAGGCCAGCCCGTAAGCGAGCGGGCCGTGCAGCGCGCCGTGCCGCAGGCCGGTCAGCCGCTCGGGGCGCTCGGCCTCCGCGTGGAGCCGGCGCCACCGGGCCAGCTGGTCGGCGCCGGTCGGCAGGAACAACTGGGCCGGGGTGCCCGCGTTGACCGCGAGCAGCGTACGTCCGCCGAGCAGACCCGACCCGGCGATCCACCCGAGCGTGACCCCGTGGAAGACCCAGTCCGGGTGCCACGGAGGGAGCATGCCTCGGGTGAGCACCGGCTTGCAGGGGCGCCCCGCCGCGTCCCGGTAGGCGGGCCAACGGACCCGGTCGGGGCTCGCGTCGACCTCGGCCTTCGGCGCGGCGATGTACAGCACCTCGCGGGCCAGCACCCGCAGCTGCGCCTCCATGTCGCCGCGCAGCCCCGCGGAGTGCAGCAGCCACTCCGTCTCCGTCGGTGCCGCCCAGCTGATCCCCGTTGCCGTTGCCACGCCCCGATCCTACGAAACCGCTCCCGGCCGGCGCGGCGGCAGGTGGGTGCGGGGCGGCAACCCGTCCGAAGGCCGAGCGTTCCGGAAGGCACCGTCGTTCCCGCTGCCGCTCACGGTCAGTGGCTGGTTGAGGTAGGGCCGGCTCGTGATCGCTTCACACCCCGGGTGCGGGCCGCACGGTGATCCCGTTCCGCTCGAGCAGCGCCGCCGTCACCCCGTCTCCTGGCACCAGCTCCCCCGCGAACGAGCCGTCGTGGACCGCGCCACGTCCGCACGACGGACTGCGCGGCATCAACAGCGCCTCCGTGCAGCCTCCGTGCCGTGCTGCCGCCAGTGCGCGCCGCGCTCCGTCCACGAACTCCGCTGTCACGTCACGTCCCGTGTCCTCAACGACCCGTGCCGCCCCGTCGAGCACGTCGTGCCCGTCGCCGCCCACCAGCTCCGCGGGCCGCCGAGGCGTCGCGAGCCCACCCGCCACTTCGGGGCAGAAGGAGACGACTTCGCGACCTGCCACCACTTCCTCGATCTCCGAAGACGCCTTGTGCCGCCCGTCGAATCGGCATGGCACCCCGCGCAGACACGCGCTGACCAGGATTGCTTGCATGCCGCCAGGCTAGGGGGTGTCTGGTGGACCATGGCCGGGGGCCGACCCTGATCCACCAGACACCCCCTAGCCCCAGCCGTCGTCACGGACCGTTGCCCATGATCGTCCGGAGCTACCCGGACCGTGCTCATGATCCGCCGACAGTGCGCACGAAGCCGCGGACCCGCGTCCCGGGGGGTGTCAGGCCAGGCTGTCCCGCCAGGCCCGGTGCAGATCGGCGAAGCGGCCCGTGCCGGTGATCAGGTCGGCGGGGGCGCCGTCCTCCACGACGCGGCCGTGCTCCATCACCAGGACCCGGTCGGCGATCTCGACCGTGGACAGCCGGTGCGCGATCACCACCGCCGTCCGGCCGCCCAGGACCGTGTGCATGGCGCGCTGCACCGCGCGCTCGCCCGGGACGTCGAGCGAGCTGGTCGCCTCGTCGAGGATCAGCACCGCCGGGTCGGCGAGCAACGCCCGCGCGAACGCGACCAGTTGGCGCTGCCCGGCGGAGATCCGGCCACCCCGCTTGCGTACGTCCGTGTCGTACCCCTGCGGCAGCCCCGCGATGAAGTCGTGCGCGCCGATCGCCTTCGCGGCCTGCTCGATCTCCTCGCGGGAGGCGTCCGGGCGGCCGATGGCGATGTTCTCGGCGACCGTGCCGGAGAACAGGAACGCCTCCTGGGTGACCATGACCACCCCGCGCCGCAGCTCGCGCACGGACAGCTCGCGCAGGTCCGTGCCGTCGAGCAGGACGCGGCCGGTGGTGGGGTCGTAGAAGCGGGCCAGGAGTTTGGCGAGGGTGGACTTGCCCGCGCCCGTCGAGCCGACCACCGCCACGGTCTGGCCGGCCGGGATGGTCAGATCGAACCGGGGCAGCACCTCGCCGCCGGTGCGGTAGGAGAAGCCGACCCCCTCGAAGTCGACGCGCCGGCCCGGCAGATGGCCCGCCGGCTCCGGCAGTGCCGTCGGCCGCTCCGGCTCGGGGACGGACGGCACCTGCGAGAGCAGGCCGGCCACTTTCGCCAGGGAGGCGGCGGCCGACTCGTAGGAGTTGAGGAACATGCCGAGCCGGTCGATGGGGTCGTACAGACGGCGCAGGTACAGGACCGCCGCCGCGAGCACACCCAGGGCGAGGGTGCCGTCCGCGACCCGCGTCGCGCCCCACAGCACCATCGCCGCGACCGCGGTGTTGGCGACGAGCCGTGAGCCCACCACATAGCGCGCCATCTCAAGGAGCGCGTCACCGTTGCTGCGTTCGTGCCGCCGGTTCAGCTCCTGGAACTCGGCGTCGTTGGCCCGCTCGCGCCGGAAGGCCCGCACCGGACGGATGCCGTTCAGGGTCTCCGCGAACTTGACGATCACCGCGGCCATCGCCGTGGACCGGACCCCGTAGATCTCCCCGGCCCGGCGCCGGTAGCTCCGGATCAGGAAGTGCAGCGGCAGGTAGGAGGCGACGGCGAGCGCGCCGATGCCCCAGTCGAGCCAGAGCAGCATCGCGCAGATGTAGACCGAGGAGAGGACCACCCCGATCAGCTCCTGAAGCCCCTCGCTGAGCAGTTCCCGCAGCGATTCGACGTCCGTGGTGGAGCGCGATATCAGCCGGCCCGATGTGTAGCGCTCGTGGAAGTCCACGCTCAGCGCCTGCGCGTGCCGGAAGATGCGCCCGCGCAGGTCGAGCAGCACGTCCTGGTTGACGCCGGCGGAGATCCGGATGAAGGCGTACTGGAAGAACCCCGAGGCCAGCGCGCACAGCAGATAGCCGGCGCCCACGCCGACGAGCGGGCCGTAGTCGTGCGCGCGCAATGCCGGTACGCCCCGGTCGATGGCGTACGCCACGAGCAGCGGGCCCGCCTGGGCCGCCGCCTGCTGCACCACGAGCGTCAGCGTCGCGAGCACCACGCGCCGGCGCAGCGGCGCCAGCAGGGACCGCAGCAGCGCGCCGGTCGCGCCGGGCGGCGCGGGCAGCTCGTCCCGGTCGAACGGGTCGGTGCGCGCGCCCGGTTCGGCCACCGCCTCGTCGCCGGTGGCCACCTCCTTGCCGACCGTCGTGGTCATCGGGTGTCCTTCGGCTCGTCGTGGTGGTGGTCGTCCGCGCCCGACATCAGCCAGGCGTATTCGGCGTTGTCGCGCAGCAGTTCCTGGTGGGTTCCGACGGCCGCGACGCGTCCTCGCGAAAGGAGCGCCACCCGGTCGGCCAGCATCACCGTCGAGGGGCGGTGGGCGACGACCAGCGCGGTGGTGTCCTGGAGCACGCGGCGCAGCGCGGCTTCGACCAGGGCCTCCGTGTGGACGTCGAGCGCGGAGAGCGGGTCGTCCAGGATCAGGAACCTGGGCCGCCCCACGACCGCCCGCGCCAGCGCGAGCCGCTGGCGCTGCCCGCCCGACAGGCTCAGCCCCTGCTCGCCGACCTGGGTGTCGAGGCCCTGCGGCAGCCGCCGTACGAACTGGGCCTGCGCGATGTCGATGGCCCGCTCCACATCGGGTGAACTCCCGCCGCCCATCGCGACGTTGGCGCCAACGGACGCCGAGAACAGGGTGGGTTCCTCGAACGCCACGGAGACGAGCCCCCGCAGCCGCTCGCGTGGCATCGTGGCGATGTCCTGCCCGTCCAGCGTGATCCGGCCGCCGCAGACCTCGTAGAGCCGGGGCACGAGCGCGGTGAGCGTGGTCTTGCCCGATCCGGTCCCCCCGACCAGCGCCATGGTCTCGCCGGGCCGTATGTGCAGATCGACCCCGTCGAGCACGGGCACGCTGCCCGGCGGCGCGTCGGGATACGAGAACACCACCCCTTCGAACCGGACCCCGTCCGATGCCGCCGCGGCGCAGTCCGGCCCCGACGCGGCTCCCTGTGGGACTTCCTGCGGGGCTCCTTCAGCCGCTCCCTCGGATTCCTCCGCTTCCTC
Organism: Streptomyces sp. NPDC006711; assembly: GCF_042869775.1. Classification (NCBI taxonomy): domain Bacteria; kingdom Bacillati; phylum Actinomycetota; class Actinomycetes; order Kitasatosporales; family Streptomycetaceae; genus Streptomyces; species Streptomyces sp. NPDC006711. The sequence goes on along the minus strand of NZ_JBIAGO010000015.1, from coordinate 137,627 downwards.
CGCTTCCTCGGATTCCTCGGCCTCCTCCCCGTCCTCGTCCATCGCCTCGAAGAACCGCGCCGTCGCCGTCGCCGCCTCCTGGCTCATCGCCAGCAGGAAGCCGATCGACTCCACCGGCCAGCGCAGGGCCAGTGCCGTGGACAGGAACGCCACCAGCGTGCCCGCCGAAAGCTCCCCGTCCGCCACCCGCACCGTGCCCAGCACCAGCGCCGCTCCGATGGCCAGTTCGGGGATCGCGGTGATCACGCCCCAGATCCCGGCCAGCAGCCGCGCCTTGGCGAGCTCGGTGCCGCGCAGCCGCCGGGCGAGTTCGCCGAAGGCCACGGCCTGGGCGCGGTGCCGGCCGAACCCCTTGATGATCCGGATGCCGAGCACGCTCTCCTCGACCACCGTCGTCACGTCGCCCACCTGGTCCTGCGCCTGCCGGGCGACCAGGGCGTACCGCGTCTCGAAGAGCGAGCAGACGACCACCAGCGGGACGACTGGGACCAGCAGCACCAGGCCGAGGGTCCAGTCCTGGGAGATGAGGATCGCGAACCCGGCCAGGATCGTGACCCCGTTGACGATCAGGAACGTCAACGGGAAGGCCAGGAACATCCGCAGCAGCATGAGGTCCGTGGTGCCGCGCGACAGGAGCTGGCCCGAGGACCAGCGGTCGTGGAAGGAGACCGGCAGGCGCTGCACGCGCCGGTACAGATCGGCCCGCATGTCCGCCTCGACCCCCGCGAGCGGCCGCGCCACCAGCCAGCGCCGCAAGCCGAACAGAAGCGCCTCGGCGAGCCCGAGCAGCAGCAGATACAGCGCGCCGAGCCACACGCCACCGGGGTCGCGCTCCGCGACCGGCCCGTCGACGATCCATTTCAGGACGAGCGGGATCACCAGGCCGAGGCAGGAGGCGACGACGGCGATGAAGGCCGCGCAGAACCAGCGCGTTCGCACAGGTCGCACGTACGGCCAGAGCCTCAGGAGCGAGCGCGTGGCCGACTGGTCTTGGGTGGCTGCGTGTGTTTCGGACATCAGGGCTGAGCCTACGGACGGGCACGGACAGTGCCCACCGAGTTTCGGACGGGCGCCGCTGGTCCGCTGGTCCTAGGACCGACGCCGACGGTCCGCCGGTCCTGGGACGGACGCCGCTGGTCCGGTCCTGGGACCGGGCGCCGCGCCGGGGTCGTAGCGGCCGTCAACCGATCGGTTGATCGCGGGTCGAGCGCGATGGCCGATGCGGTGGGCCCCGGCCGACCGGGATTCTCAAGGCATGGCAATCATCGAAGTCAACGAGCTGCGCAAGGCGTACGGCCGCAGGGCCGCGGTCGACAGCGTCAGCTTCACCGTCGAGGAGGGCGAGATCTTCGGGATCCTCGGCCCCAACGGTGCCGGCAAGACGACCACCGTCGAGTGCGTCGAGGGGCTGCGCGTCCCGGACGCCGGGGCGGTCAAGGTGGCCGGGTACGACCCGGTCGCCGACCACGACGAGGTGACCCGAGTCCTCGGCGCCCAGCTCCAGGAGAGCGAGCTCCAGCCCAAGCTCACCGTGCGCGAGGCGCTGGAGCTGTACGCCGCCTTCTATCCCCGCCCGGCCGACTGGCGCCCGCTCGCCGAACGGCTGGGGCTCACCGAGAAGTTGTCCACCCGCTTCGCCAAGCTGTCGGGCGGCCAGAAGCAGCGTCTGTCCATCGCGCTCGCCCTGATCGGCAACCCGCGCGTGGTGGTGCTCGACGAGCTGACCACCGGCCTCGACCCCCGGGCCCGGCGCGACACCTGGGAGCTGATCGAGGACGTGAGGCGCGGCGGGGTCACCGTCCTGCTCGTGACCCACTTCATGGAGGAGGCCCAGCGGCTGTGCGACCGGGTCGCCGTCATCGACCAGGGGCGGATCGCCGCGCTTGACACGCCCTCGGGTCTGATCCGGCGCGCGGCCGGCTCCACCGTCATCTCCTTCACGCCCTCCGCGCCCCTGGACGACCTCGCGCTGCCCGCGCTGCCGGGGGCCGCCGCCGTGGAGGAGAAGCACGGCCGGGTGACCATCCACGGCACCGACGACACCGTCAACGCCGTGATCACCCTGCTCGCCCGGCACCACATCACCGCCCACCAACTGCGCGTGTCCGAGGCCACCCTCGACGACGCGTTCCTCGACCTGACGGAGGCCCCGGCATGACCAGCAGCACCCTCACCCCGCCGCGCCCCGCCCGCCCGGCCGCCGCGGCCGTGCTGCGGACCGAGGCCACGCTCTTCAGGCGCGAGCCCGCCGGCCTCTTCTGGATCATGGTCTTCCCGACCGTCCTGTTGGTGGTCCTCGGCTCGATCCCGGGCTTCCGCGACCCCGACAAGGCGCTCGGCGGCATCCGCTTCGTCGACGCCTACGTACCCGTCGCCGTCCTCCTGTCCATGATCATGGCCGGGCTCCAGGCGATGCCGCCGGTCATCACCGGCTACCGCGAACGCGGCATCCTGCGCCGGATGTCGGCCACCCCCGTACGTCCCTCCGCCGTGCTCGGCGCGCAGGTGGGGCTGCACGGAGCGGCCGCCCTGGTCTCCGCCGTCCTGTCCCTCACGGTCGGCAGGCTCGCCTTCGACGTGGCGCTGCCCCGCCAGCTCTTCGGGTACGCCCTCGCGCTGCTGCTCGCCGTCCTGAGCGCGCTCGCCTTCGGCGCCCTCGTCGCCGCGCTCTCCCGTACCTCCAAGATCGCCAACGCGGTCGGCTCCGCGGTGTTCTTCCCGATGATGTTCAGCGCGGGCGTCTGGCTGCCCGTCCAGGCCATGCCCGACACCCTGGGCCGGATCGTGGAACTGCTGCCCTTCGGCGCCGCCGCCCAGGCGCTGACCGAGGCCGCGGCCGGCGGCTGGCCCGGCTGGGACCACCTCGGCATCCTGGCCCTGTGGAGCGTGCTGCTCTCGGTGGCCGCGACCCGCTGGTTCCGGTGGCAGTGACGGCGGCGCCCGGATGGGGCGAGGCGGTGGCCGGGCCCGCCGTGGACGAGACTGGGGCCATGAACGACGGGGCGAGCACGGCGAAGCGGGACACGGTGGAGGAACGCTGGGAGACGTTCCACCGCTGGGGTCCCCATGGACTCCTGTTCATCGGCTGCCTCGCCGCCGCCGCCACGGCCGACCTGCTGATGAGCCCCGCCACCCGCTGGGCCGCCGTCGCCCTGGCCGGCGGCGCCCTGCTGCTCCAGACCGGCTGGGACCGGGTGCGCAGGACGCGGCCGGGGCCGAGCGCCGCGGGCGCCGTCTACTACTTCCTGCGCTGGGCCTTCGCCTTCGCCCTTACCTGGCTCAACCCGTTCTTCGCCTTCTACGCCGTGTGCGGCTACTTCGGGGCGCAGGCGCTGCTGCCCCGCCGCCTGGTGCGGGTCGGCCTGTTCTCGACCGCCGTCATCATGGCCGGCTCGCAGTCCGGTGGGCTGCCGCCCAAGGGGACCATGGGGTGGGTGGTGTTCGGCGCGGTGCTCGTCATCAACTGCGTCCTGCTCACCGTGTTCAGCCATCTCGCCGCCCAGGAGGACGAGCGGGCCCGCGTGCAGGGCGAGACCATCGCCGAGCTGGAGACCACCAACGCCCGCCTCCAGCAGGCCCTCGACGAGAACGCCGCCCTGCACGCCCAACTCCTGCTCCAGGCAAGGGAGGCGGGCGTCGCCGACGAACGGCGCAGGCTCGCCGCCGAGATCCACGACACCATCGCCCAGGGCCTGGCCGGCATCATCGCCCAGCTCCAGGTGGTCGCGGCCGCCACCGACCCCGCCCTCGTGCGGGGCCACCTCGCCAGCGCCCAGTCACTGGCCCGGCACAGTCTGGGCGAGGCCCGCCGCTCGGTGCAGAACCTCAGCCCCCTCGACCTCGAACACGACGCCCTGCACGAGGCGCTGAAGAAGACCGTCGCCGAATGGGGCGCCCGGCACGGAGCGCGCGCCGACTTCACCGTGACCGGCACCGCCGTCCAGCTCCACGACGAGATCGAGGCCACCTTGCTGCGCATCGCCCAGGAGGCCCTGGCCAACGCGAGCCGGCACGCCCACGCCTCCCGCGTCGGCGTCACCCTCTCCTTCATGGGCGATGAGGTCTCCCTCGACATCCGCGACGATGGCCAGGGCTTCGACCCGCTCGGCCTGCCGGCCCGTTCCGGCGCCGGCGGTTTCGGCCTCGACGGCATGCGGGCCCGCGCCGAACGCATCGCGGGCGCCCTCACCGTGGAATCCGAGCCCGGCCATGGCACCGCCGTCTCGGCCCGCGTACCGTTGGTCCCCCATGACCACTGACGTCACCATCACCCTCCTGATCTGCGACGACCATCCCGTGGTGCGGGACGGTCTGCGCGGCATGTTCGCCTCGGCCGACGGCTTCGACGTCCTCGGCGAGGCATCCGACGGCGTCCAGGGCGTCGACCTCGCGCAGGAACTCGACCCGGACGTCGTCCTGATGGATCTGCGGATGCCCGGCGGCGGGGGAGTGGCCGCGATCGCCGAGCTCACCCGGCGCGGTCTTCGCTCCAAGGTCCTCGTCCTGACCACGTACGACACCGACTCCGACACGCTGCCCGCGATCGAGGCGGGCGCCACCGGGTATCTGCTCAAGGACGCCCCACGCGAGGAGCTGTTCACCGCGGTGCGGGCCGCCGCGGAGGGACGCACCGTGCTCTCGCCGGCCGTCGCCTCCCGGCTGGTCACGGCGGTGCGCACGCCCCCGGTCCCGGTCGGCGAACCGCTCTCGGCCCGTGAGCGCGAAGTGCTCCAGCTGGTCGCGAGGGGCACCTCCAACCGGGAGATCGCCCGGGCCCTGTTCATCAGCGAGGCCACCGTGAAGACCCATCTGACGCACATCTACGGCAAGTTGGGCGTCAAGGACCGGGCCGCGGCGGTCGCGGTGGCGTACGAGCGCAAGATCCTCGGCCAGGCCCTGCCCCAGCCCCAGCGCCCGGGATCTACTCCACCACTTTGAGGACAAGGAGCGACCGGGCCGGCAGCGTCACCGTCCGGCCGCCCCGGTGCACCTGTCCGGGTGCCCGGTCCTGCCGCTCCAGCGAGGTGTCCACGACCAGCTCGTAGGAGGCGGCCCAGGGCGGGCCCGGCAGCACACACTCGCGCGGGCGGTCCCCGGAGTGCAGCAGGATCAGGAAGCTGTCGTCGACCACGGGGGCGCCCCTGGCGTCGCGCCCGGGGATGTCACGGCCGGACAGGTACAGGCCGATGGTGGCGGCCGGCGCGTACCAGTCCCGCTCCGTCATCTCCTCGCCGAGCGGGGTGAACCAGGCCAGGTCCCGCAGCCCGTCGGCGCCCCGCGAGCGCCCCGAGAAGAAGGCGCGGCGGCGCAGGACGGGGTGGCGGTGGCGCAACTCCACCAGCCGCGTGGTCAGTTCGAGCAGCGCGCGGGGGCCGGGCTCGTCCAGGAGCGACCAGTCGACCCAACTCACCTCGTTGTCCTGGCAGTAGGCGTTGTTGTTGCCGCCCTGGGTGCGGCCCATCTCGTCGCCCGCGACCAGCATCGGCACGCCCGTGGAGACCAGCAGCGTGGTGAGGAGGTTGCGCAGCTGGCGGCGGCGCAGCGCGGTGACATCGGGGTCGTCGCTCTCGCCCTCCGCCCCGCAGTTCCAGGCCCGGTTGTCGTGGGTGCCGTCCCGGTTGCCCTCGCCGTTGGCCTCGTTGTGCTTGCGTTCGTACGTGACGAGGTCGCGCAGGGTGAAACCGTCGTGTGCGGTGATGAAGTTGATCGACGCGTACGGGCGCCGGCCGCCCCAGGCGTACAGGTCGCTGGAGCCCGAGAGCCGGTAGCCGAGGTCGCGCACGTCCGGCAGCGCGCCGCGCCAGAAGTCGCGTACGGCATCGCGGTAGCGGTCGTTCCACTCCGTCCACAGCGGCGGGAAGGAGCCCACCTGATAGCCGCCGTTGCCCACGTCCCACGGCTCGGCGATCAGTTTCACCCGGCGCAGGACCGGGTCCTGGGCGATCACGGCGAGAAAGGGGGAGAGCATGTCGACGTCGTGCATCGAGCGGGCGAGCGCGGCCGCCAGATCGAAGCGGAAACCGTCCACGCCCATCTCGGTCACCCAGTAGCGCAGCGAGTCCGTGATCAGCCGCAGCACCTGGGGCTGGACCACGTGCAGGGTGTTGCCGCAGCCCGTGTAGTCGGCGTAGCGGCGGGCGTCGGCCTGGAGGCGGTAGTAGCCGCGGTTGTCGATGCCGCGCAGCGACAAGGTGGGCCCCAGCTCGCCGGCCTCGGCGGTGTGGTTGTAGACCACGTCGAGAATGACCTCGATGCCGGCGGCGTGCAGCGCCCGCACCATCCGCTTGAACTCGCCGACCTGCTGCCCCGTGCTCCCGCTCGCCGAGTACGCGGCGTGCGGGGCGAAGTATCCGATGGAGTTGTAGCCCCAGTAGTTGCGCAGGCCCCGCCGCAGCAGATGGTCCTCGTGGGCGAACTGGTGCACAGGAAGCAGTTCCACCGCCGTCACGCCGAGCCGTACCAGGTGCTCGACGGCGGCCGGATGGGCCAGGCCCGCGTAGGTGCCGCGCAGATGCTCGGGGACGCCCGGATGGAGGCGGGTGAAGCCGCGCACGTGCAGCTCGTAGATGACGGAGTCGGACCAGGGCGTCTTGGGCCGGTGGTCGTCGGCCCAGTCGTCGTCGTCCTGCACGACCACGCCCTTGGGCACGTGCGGCGCCGAGTCGCGGTCGTCGCGCACGGTGTCGGCGACGTGCTGCTGCGGCCAGTCGCGCACATGCCCGTACACCTCGGGCGGCAGCGTGAAGTCGCCGTCCACGGCCCGCGCGTACGGGTCCAGGAGCAGCTTCGCCGGATTCCAGCGCGCGCCCGTCCACGGGTCCCAGCGCCCGTGCACCCGAAATCCGTAGCGCCGGCCGGGCTGGACGCCCGGCACGAAGCCGTGCCAGATCTCGTGGGTCAGCTCGGTGAGCGCGAGCCGGATCTCGGTGCCCGCCGCGTCGAACAGGCACACCTCGACCGCCTCGGCGCCCCCCGCCCACAGCGCGAAGTTGGTGCCCGCCACCCCGTCGGGGCCGACCCGGTAGCGGGCGCCGAGCGGGGTGGGCGCGCCCGGCCACACAGGGGGGCGCAGGGCCCCCGGTTCACCCCGGTGGCCGTTCACCCTCCGGCGCGCCTCCACGCCGGGCGCGCCCTTGAGATCGGGCACCCCCTCGGGGCCACCCCGCACTGCCTCCTGCTCGGCTGCGCTCGACACCTGACGGCCTCCCGCGGCTCGGCACAGGGCAGCCGCGGCGTCCCGGCTGCGGCTCCCCGTGCGTGTCCCTGCACCTGTTCTTCCCGCAACAGCCCTCGTACTCACGTTTCCCTGGGCGGGGCGCGGTCGTTGGGCCGGTCGTGACAGACGTACTGAAGCGGGCAGGGGCGGGCACGGCCGCCGCCCTGGCATGGGCAGGACTGACGGCGGTCCTGGTGGCCGCGCTGACCGGGTGCTCGGGGGGCACCCTGGACATCGGTGACATCGGCGGCAAGCCGCTGACACCCCGGGAGGCGATCCTGGTGACCCCGGACGACGGCGCCAAGGGCGTCGCGGCGGACCAGAAGGTGCGGGTGCGGGTGCCGAGCGGGCGCCTGGAGCGGGTCAAGGTGATGAAGACGGAGGACGCGCAGCCCGAGGAGGTGCCGGGGAAGATCTCCGAGGACGGGCTGACGTGGACGCCGACGGCGGGGGCGCTCCAGCTGGCCGCGCTGTACACGGTGGACTCCGTGGCGCTCGACGGGCACGGCCACCGCCAGGCCCGCCACACCACCTTCACCACGTTCGTGCCGGAGCACCGGTTCATCGGTTACTTCAAACCCGAGAACCGCTCCACGGTGGGCGTCGGCATGATCGTCTCCTTCAACTTCAACCAGGCGATCAAGGACAGGGCGGCCGTCGAGCGGGCCATCAGGATCACCTCGCAGCCGCCGGTGGAGGTGCGGGGCCACTGGTTCGGCAAGGACCGGCTCGACTTCCGGCCCGCGCGGTACTGGGCGCCCGGCACCAAGGTCACCGTCGACCTGCGCCTGCGCGACGTCCTGGCGGCCCCCGGGGTGTACGGCATCCAGGACAAGACGATCGGCTTCACCGTGGGCCGCGACCAGCAGTCCCTGGTGGACGCGGAGGCGCACACCATGGAGGTGCGGCGCGGCGGCGAGCTCGTGTCCACGCTGCCCATCTCCGCGGGGTCGCCGAAGAACACCACCTACAACGGCAAGATGGTGGTCAGCGAGATGTACGACGTGACGCGGATGAACAGTCAGACCGTCGGCTTCGGCGGCGAGTACGACATCCCCGACGTTCCGCACGCCATCCGGCTGACCAACACCGGCACCTTCCTGCACGGCAACTACTGGGCTCCCTCCAGCACGTTCGGCAACACCAACACCAGCCACGGCTGTGTGGGGCTGCGCGATGTGAAGGGCGGCAGCTCGGACACCCCGGCGGGCTGGTTCTTCGACCGGACCCTCATCGGCGATGTCGTCGAGGTGGTCAATTCCCATGACCGCCAGGTCGCTCCGGACAATGGGCTCGGTGGCTGGAACATGGACTGGGCGAAGTGGAAGGCGGGCTCCGCGCTCTCCTGAATTCCGCCCGCGCATCCATCGCCCCCACGGCACACGGCCCCCGACCGTTCTCGGTCCCTGCAACCGTTCCCGGTTAAGCAACCGGGAACGGTTTCTGTGTTTCACCTGAGGGTTCCAGGAAGATTTGGGACTGAACGGTGACATGGGAAGGGAGATCGGGTCCCATCCGGTGTGATTATCTAGCGCCGTGTGCGCGCGAGGACGCGTACGGGGGTGCGTGAGTGCGGCGGTGGCGAGGCCACGCCGCGCGAGGGGAGAACAGTCTTGAACGGGCAGCCTATTTCGGGGGCATCGGCCGGATCCGGTCGGCGCGGGCGCCGGGGCAGCGCACTGCTGGCCCTCATCTTCGGGGCGGTGCTGCTGCTCGTCACCGCCTGTGGCGGCGGTGACGGCGGCTCCAAGTCCAAGGCGGGCAGCGCGGGCGCCGGCGAGGATACCAAGGCGTCGGAGGCCGTGGTCACCATCGCTCCGGCCGACAACGCCAAGGACGTGGCCACCAACGGCGCGCTGAAGATATCCGCCGACAAGGGGAAGCTGACCGCCGTCGCGGTGGCCGACAGCAAGGGCAACGCGGTCGCGGGGAAGATATCCCCCGACGGCGTCGGCTGGGTTCCCGACCAGCACCTCGCCTCCGCCACGCAGTACAAGGTCCACGCGGTCGCCAAGGACGCCAAGGGCCGTGAGTCCGCCAAGGACACCACCTTCACCACGCTCGTCCCGAAGAACACCTTCATCGGCCAGTACGTGCCCGAGGACGGCTCCACCGTCGGCGTCGGCATGCCGGTCTCGCTCAACTTCAGCCGGGGCATCACCAATCCGGAGGCCGTCGAGAAGGCGATCACCGTGACGGCCGAGCCGTCCGTGCCGGTGCAGGGCCACTGGTTCGGCAACGACCGCCTGGACTTCCGCCCCGAGAACTACTGGGCGCCCGGCACCAAGGTCACCGTCACGATGAACCTGGACGGCGTCGAGGGCCGCCCCGGGGTCTACGGCAAGCAGACCCGCACGATCCACTTCACCATCGGCCGCTCCCAGGTCTCCACCGTCGACGCGAGCGCCCACACGATGACGGTCGAGCGCGACGGCAAGACCCTCAAGACCATCCCGATCAGCGCGGGCTCCCCGCAGAACACCACGTACAACGGGCAGATGGTCATCAGCGAGAAGTTCGAGGTGACCCGGATGAACGGCGCCACCGTGGGCTTCGGCGGCGAGTACGACATCAAGGACGTGCCGCACGCGATGCGCCTGTCCAGCTCGGGCACCTTCATCCACGGCAACTACTGGGGCGACCCCTCGGTCTTCGGCTCGGCCAACACCAGCCACGGCTGCGTCGGTCTGCGGGACGCGCGCGGCGCGGGCGACCCGTCCACCCCGGCGGCCTGGTTCTACAACAACTCCCTCATCGGCGACGTGGTCGTCGTGAAGAACTCCAAGGACAAGACCATCCAGCCCGACAACGGTCTCAACGGCTGGAACCTGTCGTGGTCGGAGTGGACCAAGTAGTCCGTCGACGCGCGGCGGCCCACGGGCCCGGGGCGTGCGGTGGCCGGGGGAGAACCCCGATCGCCCACGCGCCGGGCCCGCCGCCGTTAGTGACCGTTAACCTGCCTGCATGACTGTGAACCTCGAAGTTTCCGAAGGCGTCGGCACGATCCGCATCGACCGGCCCCCGATGAACGCCCTGGACGTCGCGACGCAGGACCGGCTGCGCGAGCTGGCCGAGGAGGCGGGCCGGCGCGAGGACGTGCGGGCCGTGGTCCTGTACGGCGGCGAGAAGCTGTTCGCGGCGGGCGCGGACATCAAGGAGATGCAGGCCATGGACCACGCGGCCATGGTCGCGCGCGGCGGCGCGCTCCAGGACGCCTTCACCGCCGTGGCGAACATCCCCAAGCCCGTCGTGGCGGCCGTCACCGGCTACGCGCTCGGCGGCGGCTGCGAGCTCGCGCTCTGCGCCGACATCCGCGTCGCGGGCGACAACGCCAAGCTGGGCCAGCCCGAGATCCTGCTCGGCCTCATCCCGGGCGCGGGCGGCACCCAGCGCCTGGCCCGCCTGGTGGGCCCCTCCAGGGCCAAGGACCTCATCTTCACCGGGCGGCAGGTCAAGGCGGACGAGGCGCTGGCCATCGGCCTGGTCGACCAGGTGGTGCCCGCCTCCGAGGTCTACGAGCGGGCGCACGCTTGGGCCGCGCGGCTCGCCAAGGGTCCGGCCATCGCGCTGCGCGCGGCCAAGGAGGCGATCGACGCCGGCCTCGAGACGGATCTGGGCACCGGGCTCGCCATCGAACGCACCTGGTTCGCGGCGCTGTTCGCTACCGAGGACCGCGAGCGGGGCATGCGCAGCTTCGTCGAGGACGGCCCGGGCAAGGCCAAGTTCCTCTGAACGCGGGGCAGTTGAGGGGCGGCGTCAACGGGCGCTGTACATGTGAGGGCGGGGTGTACACCCTGTGGGGGGATTAGCACGGCCTTAAGGCAACCTTAAGGAAAACCTCTGCGGAACGCTTCGTGATCATGCGAACGCGTCACGTCATCGCAGGTCAACGATGGTGCGTACGCCTCTCCGCTGCCTCTGTCATATGCCACGACGCCCCTGCGGAATGTCACGTTCCGCAGGGGCGATTACCTCGGAACGCCCCCGGAGTCCGCCCCGGGCCGCCATGATGGTGGCATGGCGGGGCTGGAGGGTGTGGAACAACCGGCGCAGCGCGTGAGCGCGACCGCGGCGCGATGGATGCCGTCCGCCGACGACGAACTGGCGCTCAAGGCGCTGGAGTTGTTCGGGAATCCGACGGAGGGCGAGGTGCGGCTGCCCTCGCGCCCCGAGTCCGCCGCGAGCGCCCGCCGGATCACCCAGTCCGTGGTGCTGCGCCAGTGGGCGCTGTCGCCCACGCTCGCCGAGCACGCGGTGCTCCTGGTCTCCGAGCTCGTCGGCAACGCGGTGCGCCACACCGGGGCCCGCGTCTTCGGTCTGCGCATGCTGCGCCGCCGGGGCTGGATCCGGATCGAGGTGCGCGATCCCTCGCGCGGGCTGCCCTGTCTGATGCCGGTGCGCGAACTCGACGTGAGCGGCCGGGGGCTGTTCCTCGTCGACAAGCTGTCCGACCGCTGGGGCGTGGATCTGCTGCCGCGCGGCAAGACCACCTGGTTCGAGATGCGGGTCGCCGACCGCTGACGTCACGGAAAAGCCCCTGGCGGGACATCACAGAAGCCCCCTGGCGGCCGGATGCGGCGCCTCGGGGGCTTCTGTGGGGCGCCGGCGATCTGAAGGGGGGTGTGATCACCGGCGCTGAAGACGACCTGGCCCGGGTCAATGGGGGTCGTGGCTCCGACTATGACAGATGGGCGGCCCATCATCAAAAGTCCGTATACGGACATAGCCCCACGAACCCTCACAGTTTAGCTGTGAATCGTAGGTGAGCTACAGCACGCACCTTCTAAAGCATGAATAACTATCGACCGGGATGAGTGAATCATCGAGTGGCAGGGCTCGGGGCGGGGCCCGGCGGGCGCGACCCGCAAAGGTCCTTAAATGGGTCAATCATTACGAACCGCACGTCGGCGCACTTAAATGTCCATGTGCTGAATCCATCACCCCGCGCGGTCGACCGCCGCGGCGCCCTGCGCGCCGGGGCGGGCGCGGCCATCGCGGGGGCGCTGACGGCAGGCTGTTCGCGGGAGGCGGAGGGCCGTCGGCCGTCCGGCTCCCCGACGCCGCCGTCCGCCTCCGCGGCGGCCGCCGCCCGCCCCCACGCGCCCCGCCCCGCGCCCGCCCCGCGCGCCTTCCCCGGGCAGCCGGTCCAGATCAGCAGCGGACCAAGGGGCCGGCCCCAGGTCGCGCTCACCTTCCACGGCCAGGGCGACCCGAAGATCGCCACCACCCTGCTCGGCGAGGCCGAGAAGGCCGGCGCCAAGGTCACCGTCCTGGCCGTCGGCACCTGGCTCGACGAGCAGCCCGCGATGGCCCGCCGCATCCTGGACGGCGGCCACGAACTGGGCAACCACACCCTGCACCACACCGACATCTCCGCCATGGACGAGGAGGAGGCGTACGCCGAGATCACCGGCTGCGCGGACCGGCTGCGCCGCCTCACCGGCTCCATCGGGACCTGGTTCCGGCCCTCCCGCACCCAGTACGCGACGCCGCTCGTCCAGAAGCTGGCCCGGCGGGCCGGCTACCCGCACGTGCTGTCGTACGACGTCGACTCGCTCGACTTCACCTCGCCCGGCGCCTCGGCCGTCACCCGCAACGTCACCGGGCAGATCCGCGACGGATCGGTGGTGAGCCTGCACTTCGGCTATGCGGACACGGTCGCCGCGCTCCCCGTCCTCCTCGCCGAACTGGAACGCCGCCGACTGCGCGCGGTCACGACCACGGAGCTGCTGATCTGATGCCGACCGTAACGAAGACGACCACCGCGCTGCTCTCGGCGGCCGCCCTGCTCGCGGCACTCGCCGGCTGCGGGTCGGGGTCGGGCCACAAGGACGAGGCGATGAGCACCAAGGCGGCCCCGCCGCCCGCCGTCGCCAAGAAGACCGTGCCGCAGGGCCTGCCCGGGATGCCGCCCGTCCTGGACCCCAAGGACGCCTACGCGGCGGACCGGCCGAACGCGCTCCAGCCCGCGGTCAAGAACTTCCTGCCGCGCGTGTACGTGCCCAACACCAACTCGAACACGGTCTCCGTGATCGACCCGGCCACCTACAAGGTCATCGAGACCATTCGCGTCGGCCACCAGCCGCAGCACGTCGTGCCGTCCTGGGACATGAAGACGCTGTGGGTCAACAACGACCTCGGCGACTCGCTGACCGCCATCGACCCGGCCACCGGCAAGACCGGACGCACGGTGCAGGTCTCCGACCCGTACAACCTCTACTTCACGCCCAACGGCAAGTACGCCGTCGTGATGGCCTCGATGGACCGCGAGCTGGTCTTCCGCGACCCGGTCACCATGAACCGCGTCAAGACCGTCCCGGTGAGCTGCGCGGGCGTCAACCACGCGGACTTCTCGATGGACGGGCGGTACTTCATCGTCTCCTGCGAGTTCTCCGGCGAACTGCTCAAGGTCGACACCGAACAGATGAAGATCGTGGGGCAGCAGAAGCTCCCCTTCGACGGGGCGATGCCGCAGGACGTGAAGATGTCCCCGGACGGCAGAACGTTCTACGTCGCCGACATGATGGCGCACGGCATGTGGGTCCTGGACGGCGACAAGTTCTCCAAGCCGACCCTGCTGCCCACCGGGAAGGGCTGCCACGGCCTGTACGTCAGCCGCGACTCCAAGGAGATGTACATCTCCAACCGGGGCGAGGGCACCATCTCCATCTTCGACTTCACCCGGAACAAGCTGACCAAGAAGTGGGAACTGCCGGACGGCGGCAGCCCCGACATGGGCGGCGTCTCGGCCGACGGCAAGGTGCTGTGGCTCTCGGGGCGCTACAACGCCGAGGTGTACGCGATCGACACCGCCACCGGCAAGGAACTGGCCCGCATCCCGGTGGGCTCGGGCCCGCACGGGCTCGCCGTCTACCCCCAGCCCGGCCGGTACTCGCTCGGCCACACCGGCATCTTCCGCTGAGCGCGGCGGGACCGTGCGGCGCCCCGGAGTCCCTGAGCCCCGGGGCGCCGCACGCTCACCACAGCACCGGCAGCCGCTCGGGCAGGCGCTTGATGAAGCCCGTGCGCCACACCAACTGCTCGGCCGGGACCGCGAGGCGCAGCCCCGGCAGCCGCTCCACCAGGGCCGCGAGCGCCGTCCGCGCGTGCAGCCGGCCGAGACCGGTGGCCGGGCAGAAGTGGCGCCCGGCGCCGAACGACAGGTGCGGGTTGTGCGCGCGGTCGAGGTCGAGGCGTCCGGGATCGGTGAAGACCTCCGGGTCGAAGTTGGCGCCTTCGACCAGGACGAGCACCAACTCGCCCTTCTTGACGAGGACTTCACCCAGCCGCACGTCCGCGAGCGCGAGCCGGGGCAGTCCGTCGCCGATCGACAGGTTCCAGCGCAGCAGCTCCTCCACGGCCCGGTCCATGCGCTCGGGGTGCTCGCGCAGATACCCGATCAGCTCCGGGTGCTGGAGCAGGGCGAGCACCGCGAGGACCAGGAAGGAGGAGGTGGACACGGCGCCCGCGCCGAACAGGGAGACCGCGACCGTGGCCAGCATCTCGTCGGTCAGGTGCGCCGACTCCCGGTCCTCGCGCAGCGCGCCGAGCCGGCCGAGCAGGCTCTCCGGCGGCACGTCGGGCGCGTTCAGCCGCTCCACCATGTAGCCGAGGTCCTTGTACCAGTTCAGGCCCGCGCCCTCGAAGGTGTGGGCGCTGGTCATGAAGGCCACGTCGAGCCCGGACATGAGCCGGCGCCAGTCGCTGAAGGAAACCCCCACCACGTCGCAGTGCAGGGCCGCGGAGAAGGGGTCGGCGAACCCCGCCCGCAGATCGGCCGGCGGTCCCTCGGCCAGCAGCGCGTCGGCCAGGGAGTCGGCCCGCGCGCGCATCCGCCCGGCCAGGCCATCCGCGCGCGGGCTGAGGGACTTCATCACGGCGTCGCGCAGCCCGGCGCTGTTGATGTTGCCCATGTTGTTGACGACCTCGGGCGGGATCGTCAGCGCGTACTGGCGCGGGACCCCGGGGCCCGCGGTGTCCTTGAGGCTGAAGCGTTCGTCCTCCAGGACCTGACGGGCCAGCGCGTGGCTGCTCACCAGCCAGGCCGGGTCGCCGGTGAGGGTGCGTACCCGGGCCACCGGCTGCTTGTCGCGCAGCCATGCGCACTCCTCGGGCAGCACGTCGCCGCGCCGAGAGAGCGGGAAGTCCAGGACGGGCTCGGGGCTCATGCGGCGATTCCTTCCGGGCGCACCACGGCGTAGGCCTGGTTGCGGGAGGCGAGGAGGCCGCCGCCCTTGGCGTAGAGGAGGTCGGTCAGCGGGATCGGCGCGTGGTAGCACGACACCGACGAGGGGACGCCGAGGATGCCGGGGGTGTCCAGGAAGAAGGGGAGTTCCGCGGCGATGTAATCGAGGCAGGCGGAGAGCTGGCGCTCGCTCGGGCCCGGGCCGCCCGCCTTCGTGGACAGGAAGTGCGCCGCCATCCGCTCGCAGGCCGCGCGGAAGGCCGGCTCGGTCGCCAGGACGTGCCGCACCCGGCGGTGCAGCAGCTGGTACACCGGGTTCCCCGCGAACTCCGAGAGCCCGTGCACGCCGACCGGGGTGCCGTGCGGGCCGGCCTCCTCGACGCCGCGCACGATCCGGCGGCGCACCGCCTTCAGCTCCTTCGAGGCGCGGCGTGCCGCGTGGTCCTCCTCGTAGCCGAGCGCGCCGAACAGCTCGGCGACGTGGAGGTCGGCGTACACGACGTCGATCCGGGAGAACCGTGCCGAAGCCCAGCGGACGAGTTCGGTGATGCGGCCGGCGCTGAAATAGCTGTTCCCCGGACTCACACCGATGAGGACGTGATCGCCCTCGTCCCATATGTGGTGGCAACTTCGTGTGAACGGCCGCACGGTGAATGCTTCAGTGGTGATGGCCACGGCTGTAACGCCCCAGCGCCGCTAGTCCCTGGGAGCCCTGTGCTCCCGGTGTGGCGGCGACAGCGAGAAGTTATCCCGTGGTGGCGGAGCGTGAGGAAGCGGCGATGTGAGGTTGGCGCGAATTCCTCTTTGACGGGCGGAAAACCGTCCTCCGTGTATGGCGAACAGTCAGGTCAGGGGCCCCTCGGGCGGCGCGGACGGTCAGTGCGCGAGGAGCAGGGCCTCCGAGCCGACCGGCCGGAAACCGGCGTCCTGGAAGGTGCGGACG
The DNA here is from genome assembly GCF_042869775.1 of Streptomyces sp. NPDC006711. NCBI lineage: Bacteria > Bacillati > Actinomycetota > Actinomycetes > Kitasatosporales > Streptomycetaceae > Streptomyces > Streptomyces sp. NPDC006711. The sequence continues at coordinate 121,283 of NZ_JBIAGO010000015.1, read as the reverse complement.
CTGCGCGCGTTGCCCGGCGACTGCTGCGCCCACAGCACGTCGTCCGGCACCAAGTGCCGTGCGGCGAGGGCGAGTTGGACGCCGAGTCCCCGGCCCCGCGCCTGCTCGTCCAGCTCGACGGCGACCTCCCAGCGGCCCGCGACCCCGCGTCCGAGTATCAGGACGCCGCCGTCCGCCGCCCACACCCGTACGTCGTCCCGGAACTTCAGGGCCCGCGCGACCCGGGGGTGCGCCGGATCCTCGATCTCCCGCAGCGCCAGGGGCGGTTCGCCCGGCAGCGCGGGGGCGCAGGTCAGCAGGTCGACACAGTTCATCGACCGGCCGGTGCGGGCCATCAGGGCGGCCAGGAAGCCGGGGTTCATCGAGGCGCCGAGCGGATCGGCGTGCGTCCGGGCCAGCGTGTCCCTGACCCTCCCCCAAGCTCTTAAGGAGCAGGGGGGACCCCCATCTGATCCTCGTCCAGAAAGATCACCGAATGGGCGGTGAAGGCGAGGACCCCGGCGTCGCGCGGCCCCGGCTGCGCCACCAGCGTCGTGCCGCCGTCCGTAGGCGGGAACCGGCCAGCGGCCGCCGCCGCCAGAATGTCCCCGAGCGCTTCACGCATCGCCGTCCCCGTTCCTCTGCTCGTACCGGTGAGCCCCCGCCCACCGGAAACCCAACTTTCCCACGCGTCACCGCGCGGGCTTGCGGCGCGGTGGGCGCCCGCCAAGGGTCGGCCGCCGCGTCGAGCGGTCGGATGGGCGGCTAATCTGACCCGCGTTAGAAACGCACCAAGCAGTAGCACCAACAAAGGGGTGGACCCAGTGGCGGACATCGAAGAGGCGCGCAAGGCGTTCGCGAAGCTCGACATCGACGGCGACGGACGCGTCACCGCGAGCGAGTACAAGGCGGTCATGGCGCAGCTGGGCGACTTCCACGTCACCGAGACGGTGGCCCAGGCCATCATCAAGGCCAAGGACGCCAACGGCGACGGCAAGCTCTCCTTCGAGGAGTTCTGGGCGTCCCTGAACAAGTGATCCCCACCGGCTCCGGTGGCGTACGTCCGCCCGTGCGGCGCGCCACCGGTGCCGGGCCGGAATAACCCGCCGTACCCGCCGGTTTCCGGAGCGTGTCAACGCACATCTCCGGAAAGGCCAGCTCATGAAGATCGGCATCATCGGCGCGGGCAACATCGGCGGCAACCTCACCCGCCGCCTCACCGCGCTCGGTCACCAGGTATCCGTCGCCAACTCCCGTGGCCCACACACCCTTTCCGCGCTCGCCGAGGAGACCGGCGCCACCGCGGTCACCGTCGAGGACGCGGCCGACGGCGCCCGGGTCGTCGTGGTGACCGTCCCGCTCAAGAACGTTCCCGACCTGCCCAAGGGCCTGTTCGACAAGGCCGCCGACGACGTCGTCGTCATCGACACCGGGAACTACTACCCGAAGGAGCGCGACGGCCGGATCGACGCGATCGAGGACACCGACGGCCTCACCGAGAGCCGCTGGACCGAGCAGCACCTCGGCCACCCGGTCGTCAAGGTCTTCAACGGCACGTACGCGCAGGACCTCCTGGAGCGCCCGCGCCCTGCGGGCGACCCCGAGCGCGTCGCCCTGCCGGTGGCCGGCGACGACGCGGCGGCCAAGCAGCTCGTACGCGAACTCGTCGACGAGCTGGGCTTCGACTCCGTGGACGCGGGCGGCATCGACGACTCCTGGCGCCAGCAGCCCGCGACCCCGGTCTACGGCCTGCGCGGCGGCGTCAAGGAGGTCACCGAGGCCCTGGCGGCGGCCCCCAGGGAGAGGCCGGCCGCTCACAGCTTCTGAACGGGGTGAGCGGTGGGGCGGATCTCAGCGCTCGATGATGTTGCCGGCGAGGCCGCGGCGGCCGTCTTCCCGTACCGGCCGCCAGCGGCGCGCCGCGATCAGGCGCCGCCATCCGGTCCTGAGGCCGGAGGGACTGTGAGCCGGCGGCAGCTCAGCTCGGGGAGGGTCCAGGTCGCCGCAGCTCGCGGCAACAGTCGTACGCGTGCCGGGGTCCTCATCCACGCAGATCAGACGGCATCGTGGTCTCATCGGCCCAACAGACTCCCACCCCGACCCTCTCCCGCGCGCGTCAGCTCCGGAAGGGCCGGCCTCCAGCCAGGACGAGGCGTACGCGCCGGAGGGCGTCCAACTCGTCGAGGGGATTGCCGTCGACGACGAGGACGTCGGCTCGACACCCCACGGCCAGTCGGCCGGTCTCGGCTCCGATACCCAGAGCCCGCGCGGCGTCGACCGTGGCCATGTCGATGATCTTCGCGACGGGGATGCCCAAGTACTGGTAGAACTCCAGGCTGTTGACGAACTTGTCGAAGACGGCTCGCGTCACGCCGGCATCCGTGCCGGCGATCATCGGCACGCCGAGCTTCGCCATCCAGCGCATGGACGTGAAGAGTTGTTCGGCGCGTTCGTGGCCGACCCGCTCGGCGAATGCCCGCCAGTTGGGGCTCGTGGCGGTGCAGACGTGGATCCCGGCGGCCTTGATCTTGTCCACAAGTTCTTCGCGGAGGTCGAAGCCGCCGTCCTCGGCCATCCACGTGCAGTGCTCGATGGTGCTCACGCCCGCGGCCACGGCTGCCTCGATGCCCGCGGTGCCGTGGGCGTGGACGGCGACGGGCAGCCCGGCCCGGCGGGCCTCCTCGACGACGAGCCGGAGTTCGTCCTGGCTGAACTGGTTCTGCCAGATCGCCGGTCCGCCGCGGGTGTGCCCGCCACCGGTGGCCATCACCTTGATGACATCGGCCCCGGCCTCCACGTTGCGCCGTACCAGGGCACGGATGGCGTCCGCCCCTTCGACCTCGCCGCCGAGGAACCAGCAGTGACCTCCGGGCGAGGTCACTGGCGTCGCTGCCGAGAGGATGCGCGGACCGGGCAGGGCGCCCTCCGCGATCGTGTCGCGCAGGTGCAGGGCGAGGCCGTTCCGGTCGCCCAGGTCGCGCACCGTCGTGACTCCGCTGCCGAGCAACTGCCGTGCTCGTACGGCCATGCCCTCCAAGAGGGCTTCGTCGTCGGTGTCCTGCAAGGCCGCCACAGGGTCCGAACTCGCGTCGAATGCCAGGTGGGTGTGACAGTCGATGAGGCCGGGCAGCACCGTGGCGTCCCCGAAGTCCTGCCTCGCGACGCCATTGGGTGTCACGGCCTCGACCGCGGCGCGCGGACCGACGGCCGTGATGGTCCCTGCCCGCACCAGGACGGCGCCGTCCTCGACATGCTCTCCACCGGGGCCGGTGAGCACTCGGGCTGCTGTGATCAGTACGTCACTCATGAACTCTTCGAACTCCTAAGCCGTCTTCACCAAAGCGTCGGCCACGGCAACCAGCTGTTGTGCGTCGGCGTCGATGCTGTCCTCGCCCGGAAGCGCTACCGCCAGCGCCTCGGTCGTCGCGGGAATGCCCGCTGCTTGCGCGCTCAGGGCTGTGCGCAGGTGCGCTGCCACGGCCCGGGGCGTGGCCCCGTCCTCGATGCCCACTTGTGCCAGGTACGGGCTCACCCGGACCAAACCGTCACGGCACTCGATGACGCGTCGGTAGTAACTGCGGTGCACCCCCCGCACGCGTATCGCCTCGCGCCACCTGCCTCCCGGCGTCCGGCTCAGGGCGTCCTGCGGAAACGCGTCGTGCAGCAGGACCCACAGCGGGCGAAGGTTCCGATAGGTCCGGCGGTGCTGTCGCCAGATCCGGAAATTCGCCAGGCGCATGGCGATGCCGGGGTAGCTCAGCCCGGCGACGAAAGCCGGCACCGCGAGCAGGAACAGCAGCGCCGCGCTGTGGGACAGCCCCGCCGGAGCAGAACTGCCCCCCAGGCCGATCAGGTCCATCACTACACGGAGAGCATTCCCTGTGGCCATGCCTGCCAGGGAGCCGGCGGTCATCCACAGGCCGATGGTGGCGGGTCGCTGCGACATCCGTGCATAGCGGGCGGTCCACAGGGCGGTGGTCGCGAACGCGTAGACCAGATACAGCTGGGCGGCGGTGAAGAACACCGCCACTTGTGGTGTGCGCAGGTCGGCTTGTGCGTAGGGGAGGCCGCGCACCTCGGCCGGAGTGGTGAGGGTGGCGACCGTGATGACGACCGCGGTCACCACCAGGGGCACTGCTTCGAGACGGGCACGGCGAGCCGCCCGGCCTCGGTTTGCGGCGGAGTGCAGGTAGAACGTCAGCAGGGAGTACACCGCGGCGAGGAGCAGTACGTTCGACAACAGGCTTGCCGCGCCGGCCCCCAGCGCTGCGTTGAGGGCGCGCTTCTCGGGCGGAAACCCCGTGGAGAATGAGCCGGCCGCGCAGATGAGACAGGCGGTAACCGCTTGGAGCGTGCGGTCGCGGGGGGCTTGGGCGAGCTGGTAGACCTTCCAGAGCACCGCCAGCAGGAACAGCCCGGCCGTCAGGAACATCACGGCGGTCACAGCCACCCCCACCGGTCGCCCAGGGCGGTCTGAACGCGGTTCACCGATGGATCGGCGACGGGGCGGGGCGTCACCCGGTCCAGGACCGAGGCCCATTCGAGGATGATCGTGGCGACCAGCTCCGCCTGGCGCTCGTGCTCCTCGTCGTACGAGGTGCGTCGCAGAGCGCGGGTGACGGTGTCCGGCGAGAGCCCGGACATGGCCGTCTGAAGGAAGTCGGCGTCGGTGTCGACGCCTTCGTGGTCGGCCAGGATGTGACCCACTTCGTGCAGGATGATGTGGTCCTGGTGGGTCTTGCTGGTTTCCCGTTGGTACAGGATGTAGTCGGTCGTGGGCGTCGCGATCCAGCAGCCGAACGGGCCCGGCATGGGAAGCGGATGAGGCACGAGCCGAATGGGGCGCCCTCGTTGCTCGCCGAGCTCCTGGCACAGTGCGTCCACTCGGAGTGGCGGTTGTATGTTCAGGGCCCGCAGTTCCCGTTTACAGCGGCGTCGAAGCTCTCGCTCCTTCAAATGGATCTCTCCTGACTGAATGCGGCATGAATCCCCCTTTCCTGCCTTACTGTCAACAACGGTTCGTTCCGGTGCTGTCAGCCGCTCATGTCGTCACCGCGCTCTACCTGCTCCAACTTGTAGACGACATCCAGGAGGTCCATCACCTGCTTGCGCCGCTCGGGAGAGAGCTCGCCGGCCCGCATTGCCATGAGCTTCACATCGCCACCGCCCATGGCCTCTTTCATACGGGCCTGTTGGGCTTCCAGAGCCTTGAGCTTCCCCTCGACCTCGCCGGCCGCCCCGTCGTCGAAGAAGTAGGCGACGGGAACTCCGAAGAAGTCCGCCAGTGCCCGGAGGTGGCTGATGGTGGGGTTGGTCTTCTTCCCCTTGCGCAGCTGCCAGACGTAGCTCTGGGAGATCGTGGTGAGCCCCTGCCTGCTGATGCCGTCCGCCACCTGTTCGTTGCTGTACTCGTGGCCGTCGGGCGGCCTGATGCTCTCGAACAGCCGGTTGAGCTTGTCGGCAAGGCTGCGGGGCGTCTGCTCGCTCACGCCTCCCCCTCTCCACTGGACGTACCCCTCCACAGTACCTGAGTGGAATTTTGGGCTCCGAGCTAGATTCATCACAGTGGAGATGGTGGCCGTAGCTTCCACTGACGTGAGAAGATCTGGGTGCAGCGGCATTCACGTGAGTGAAAATGACCGTGCCTGTCGACGGGTGTCCGGGGCTGGGCCAACGGGGGTGTCCAGCGCCGGGCGCTGTCGCGGTGCCGGGTCGGCGCGGGGGTGAACTCCGGTGCGGGGTCCGGCCGTACAGTGAACGGCCGCGCCCGTGCCGACACCGGCTGACACCCTGGGGAAATTGGGGCCGGGTCGTGTTGGGCCGACGGGTGATCGGCGGTCGCTCCGGTCGGAGGCCACGAGATGGCGCCCCGGCCGTACCCCGTGTCCGGGGTCGTTGAACTCCGGAAAAGGTGCTGCGGCCAACACAAGTGAAGAAGTGTGAAGTACTGGAGGGGCAGGCGGGGCGGGGAGCCCCCGGAGCCTTCGGTGGCCGGTCGGGTCGCGGGGCAGTGGTGGGGCGTCGAAGTCCCCTCGCGAGGAAGGCCGCTCTGCTTGATCTCCGCCATGACGTCGATGGGCGTGGGCGGGCAACTTGGCGGAAGGGGCTGCCGGCCCGGGCGCCGCTGGGCGCCGACGCGGCGGCACCTCCGGTGCGGGCGGAGAGGCGAGAAAGCGAAGACCCTCCACCACCTGAGCGGTGATCTCGCCGCTGTGGAAATAGGAGCGGCTCACAACGCAAGTCAAGGACTCCATTTCCTTTGTGGCCGAGTTGACTCGCGCGATCGCCCTCAATAGGCTTGATCCCGACCATAAATTGCAGTAATTTTTTCTGCCCAAATTGACCGAAGGGGACGGGGCAATGGGGGTAATTGCATGGGGGAGACCGATGATCGGTGAGGTTTCCGATCCGGCTCTTGCCGGCCGGGATGGAGAGCTGGCGGAGCTGCTGTCCATGCTGGAGGACGCGCAGGCGGGGAGGCCGGGGGTCGCCCTGGTCGAAGGCGCCTCGGGGATGGGTAGAACTGCCCTGCTGGACCGTCTGGCCCGGCACGGACAGGCGCAGGGAATGACGGTGCTGCGTGCGCAGGGAAGTGTGCTGGAACGAGAGTTCACGCTCGGGCTCGCCCGTCAGTTGTTCCGGACGGCATCTGCGGCGAACCGTGTCGACGAACCGCTTTCGCCGGCCGGGCTTTTCGGTGTTTTCGACGAGCTGTTCCAGCAGTCTGTTCGTATTGCGGAGCGCGCTCCGGTCCTTATTGCGGTGGACGATTTTCATCACGCGGATCCTCAGTCGGCGCAATGGATCGATTTCCTTGCCAGGCGTTTGATCGATATCCCCATGCTGGTGCTGCTCTCCTCGGACCGGGATGCGGCGTCCGGCCATCAGGCGCTGACCGCCGAACTCGCTCTCCACTCGGTGTGCCGGGTGATCGAGCCGGCACCGCTGCCGGTCTCGGCCGTTGCCGGCCTGACGGCCACCATGCTGGGGTCGCCGGCGGACGTGGATTTCGTCCGGGAATGCCACGCCCTGAGCGGGGGGAACCCGAAACTCCTGTTGCTGATGCTGCGGGAATTCGCACGGTCGGGAATCACTCCGACGACCGAGGACCTGCCGCGTGCGGCCGACGCGGCCCTCCACACGATGGTGTCCACGCTCCTGAAGTGGCTGGCCCGCTATCCGGCGGACGTCTCCCGCGTGGCCGGCATGTTCGCCCTGCTCGGTGATGACACGGACCCGGACCTGCTGCGGCGACTGACGGGGCTGAGCATCCGGAAGATCACCTCTTCGCTCACGGTCCTGGAACGGATCGGACTGCTGCGCGACGATCGTTCGCGCCGGTTCGTCCACCCGCTCGTCCGCGACGCGATCACCGCTGACCTCTCCATCGCGGAGCGCTCCGCCATCCACGCCCGCGCCGCGCATGTCCTCTTCGCCGACGGGGAGCCGCATGAGCGGGTGGCCGCGCACATCATGGCGAGCGAAGCCACCGGTGAACAGTGGCAGACCGACGTCCTGCGGGCGGCCGCTCGGCAAGCGTCGGCCCGCGGCTCGGTGGAGACCGCCGTCTCCTGCCTGCGCCGCGCGGTGCAGACAGCAGGTTCCCAGCATGAACGGGCCGCTCTGCTCATCGAGTTGGGCGCCATCGAAGCGAATTTCGGCATCACCTCCTCGGTCCGGCACCTCACCGAGGGAGTGGAGCTCACAGAGGACCTGGCCGAGCGCACGCGCGGCGTCCCGCTTCTCGCCGAAGGCCTGGTGGGTTGCGGACAGGCCCGACGGGCGGTGGATCTCCTCGACCGTCTTGCCGCTGAGATCCCCCCGGGCGACACCGAATCCCTGCACCGGGTGCTGGGACAACGTGCCGTATCGGCGCTGGCCGCCGGGGCCGCCTCGCAAGCGCCTTCACCGACGGATCCGCCGCACACGAACGAGGTGTTCGGGCGGCGGTCGCTGGCCGCCGTGTCCGGAGCCACCCCCGGGGAGCGGATGCTCCTCGCGTCGAGCGCCCTGCACGCCTCCATGACGCTGACCGGCGCGGACCGGGCGGCCGGATCGGCCGAACAGGCACTGCGCACCTTCGACCCGGACGAGGAACAGATCTGGGCCGCGACCCTGGCGATCAGTGTGCTCAGACACGCCGACCGCCTTGAGTCCGCCCACCACTGGGCCAATGCTGTCATTGCCTCCAGACTCGACGGCCATCCGCCGGCGACGCGAGCGGTCCTGCACGCCGAGATCGCTCACGTCCGGTATCGCACAGGCGATCTGCCCGGCGCGGTGCGGGAGTCCGGAGAGGCGCTGGCCCTGCTGCCCGGCCCACACCCCTACGGGCCTTTTGTGGCGGCCGCCGCCATCGCGCCCCTGGTGGAGAGCGGCCGGTTGGAGGAGGCATCCCGGATCGCTGACGACAACCGCTTCCGGTACGCATCCGAGCACTGGCTCCGGCCCTACTACCTGGCCGCCCGCGGTCAGCTCCGCGCCGCCGGGGGACAGAACCGGGCCGCGCTGCACGACCTGGAGGAGTGCGGGCGCATGCTCGCCAAGTACGGGGGCGACAACCCGGGCCGCATCCCCTGGCGTTCCCAGGCCGCCGTGTTGCACCAGCAGCACCAGCGGTACGACGAAGCGCACCGCCTCGCGACGGAGGAGCTCGTCCTGGCCCGGAAGTGGGGCGCGCCCCTGACTCTGGCCAGGAGCCTCAGAGCAGCCGCGACCACCGGCCCAGCAGCCGCGACCATCGGCCCGGGAGCCGGATCCGCAGGACTCCTGGAGGAGTCGGTCGCCCTGCTGAACGGCTCCTCCGGCCGGCTGGAACTCGTCCGCTCGCTCATCGCCCAGGGGAACGCTCTGCATGAGACCGGCCGGACCGAGGCCGCGCGCGAGACCTTGCGCCGCGCCCTCGGCTTCGCGCAGGAGGCCTCGGCGCGGCGGTCCGCGGAGGAGGCGTATCAGAGGCTGGTCGCGACGGGTGCGCGCCCCCGAAGGTTCTCCCAGGTCGGGCCGCGAGCCCTGACCGCTGGCCAGCGGCGGGTCGCCGAGCTCGCCGCTCAGGGGCTGAGCAATGAGGAGATCGCGGGCCGGCTCTATGTCGCGCAGCGCACAGTCGAGTTCCACCTCACGCATGTCTACCGGAAGCTGGGCATCAGCTGCCGCACGGACCTGACCCGGACACTCGGCACTGAGGCGGCGGCTTGATTCGGCCCGTCCGGTCGGTCAGATGAGGGGATGCGGTTCGGGACCGGCGTCGGCGTCGAGCCCGAGCCGTGCCCGCACCGCACCCAGCCGTTCGTGGTGCCGGGTGAACTCCAGCGTTTCGTCCATGCGCAGGGACTGGAGCCCGACGGGAATCACCTTGACGGCCTGCCACCCCATGTCCCTGATCCGGTCCGGCAGCCGGTGTGTCAGATCGACCGCGACGGGCGAGGCGCCCTGTCGGTGCAGGGCGTCGATGATGCCCCGGGCCGTGAGAGCAACAGCCGTGGCCGGCGGCTCGGCGGGCCCGGCCGGGAGGAAGGCGGCGGCCCAGCGTTCCACCGACCGTACGCCCTGGGCCGACGCGAAGTACTGGGCGCGTTCCAGGTCGTTGCGCGGATACGGGGAGGGCGCCGTGGCAGGGCTCCGCTCCTGGACCAGCCGCAGGGCGGAGCGGATCTGGAGAGCTTCCTGGAGCGCTTTGACCGCACTGACGCCGGGATCTCCGGAGGCGCTCGCCCCGACCGCGGCGAGCTGCTGGTCGCCGGCCCCGTCGATGACGATCCCCACCGTGCAGGTGACACCTGGGACATCGGTGGGAACCCGGGCGAGGACAGGGGAGAGCCCCGTGGCTCGGGCCGCGGCCAGCGCCTGGCGGAACCGCCGCATACCGGGAGTGCGCGGCGCCTCGGCGAGGAACCGGTCCGGGTCGATGCGGTGCAGCGGCAGTTGGTGCGCCCACGCGGTGAGGAAGGCGTCGCGCTCGACCACTTCGAGCAGCGCGGACAGCAGGGCGCTCTCCCGCGAACCGCCCGACGCGGCGCCGGAGGGCGACGGGTCGAACCCCTCGGCGTCCTCGGGCGACGCGGGATAGTCGACAAGCCCGGCCGGAACGTGCAGGGGGACGCCGTCGCACAGCCGCTCCGCCGCATACCAGCGAAGTGCCCGCCGGGCCGTGTACGGCGCGGCGAGCCGCGCATGCGCGGTCGTCGGGTCGAGTGCCCCGGCACCGAGGCCGTCGAGTCGGGAGAGGGTTCCCTCGCCGGGCACCGGACAGAGCGCGAAGCGCTCCACCGCCTCACCCGCGGCACGCGTCACGGTGTCGGACGGTGAGATTCCGTAGGCGCCCACCACCAGGGGACTGAGGACCGCCGCCGGCTCCTCCGGGACGCCGGTGCGGTCCCGGTGCAGTTCCGCGAGGCCCTGCCACAACGGCTCGGCCGGAGGCCGTGGCGGGCGGATGGCACGGGAGCTGACCAGGCCGTTCTCAGGAGCGAGCGTGGCGGAGAAATCGATCACTTGAGGACTCCCTGAAGGGCCTCGGCGTAGAGGCCGGTGAGTTCGTGGGTGCTGAAGCCGTCGAGCATGGGCAGCCCGGCGCCCCACGCGCGCACCGCTCGGGCGGCCAGGGCCGCGGGGGCAGGGCCCGTGGGAAAGACAGGTGTGACGCCCCACGACCGGGCCAGCGCGATGATCCCCTGGACCGGGTCGTGGGGGAGTTCGTGGTGGGCCGCACGGATCGCGGCCCACCCGTCCAGGAGCCGGTCCGCTTCGCCGAACCGCGTATCACCGTTCAGCACGCGTGACCAGACGGCCGGTACGACAGCGACCGTCGCTTGCATCTTGCGTACGCCGGTGGCGGACGACAGCTCGTTCGCCAGATACCAGACCTTTCCGGCGAAGGTGTCCCTGCCGACCATGGCGAAGCCAAGAATGGTCCGCACGCTGAGCTCCGCGATGTCCTGGGCCGGCCGCTCTGTCACGGTCGCGCGCACCAGGTCCCGCAGCAGGTCCCGGGCCTCGGAGTCGGCAGTCGGCGGACAGTGGCCCACGGGCCGTGAGAGGTAGCCGTTGCAGACCCGCAGGACTGCTTCCAGTGCGCCTTCGCGGACGGCGGACCGGGGCAGGGTGCGGGTCGCCGCCGGGTCCAGGGCCGCGACATCGGCGGCCAGCAGCGGATGCATCACCAGCTTCCGGCGGCCGTCGAGGAGGACGGTGGCGGCGGCGCTGACCTCGGCTGCCGTGCCCACGGTCGTCGGCACGGCGATCAGCCCGCGGTGCGGGCCCGATGGCGTTGCCGCGCCGTGGATCAGGCCGGGGCGCCCGCCGCCGAGCCGGATCCGACCCGGAGTGTCGGGGGCGGCGGCGAACAGGCGGGCAAGGGCCGCCGCGTCCATTACGGAGCCACCACCCGCCGCCACCACGCGGTCGTTGTCCCGCAGCCGCTCGGCCAGCTCGATGCTCGTCTCCAGATCGCACGCCCCGGGGTCGAGCCGGACCACGCTCGTGCCGGTGGCCCGCAGCACCGGTGCGACCAGGTCGAGCAAGGCGGGTTGCCGGGCGTCCAAGACCAGGAGCGTGCGGCCGGGGCGCGCCTCGGCCAGCGCCGCGGCGGCGGCGCCCGCGCCCAGATGCACCCGGGTGACGCGCTGCCAGACCGCCGGCAGCGAGGGGCGCTCACCCACCGTCATCAGTGCCCCGCCCGGCTGCTCGCCTCGCTCAGCCCCCGGGAGAGCGCGCCGGCCAGGTCGTACAGGTCCTGCTCGGTACTGGTCAGCATCGGGACGAGCTGGATGCAGCCGGGGCCTGGATATACCAGTGCCCCATGGCTGCGGATCGCCGCGACGGTGTGCTGCACGGCCTGCTCGTCGAACGGTGCGCCGTCCGCGTCACGCAGGTGTACCGCACGGAAGCAACCCAGGCCGCTGGTGTGGTGCACGGCGGGTACCCGATCGGTCAGTTCGGCCAGCAGCCGGCCGAGCCGGTCCCCGGTCCGGGCCCCTGCCTCGAGCGCGTCCAGCTCGTCGAACTGCTCCAGGGTCGTGGTGATCGCCGCGCAGGAGGCCGGCGTGCCTGCCTGGGTCTCGGCGTGCAGCAGCACGGCGTCCCGCTCCTCGAACACCTCGCCGATCCCGTGGGAGACGAGGACGGCCGACGCGGCAGAAGTGCCGTTGGTCAGGCCTTTGGACGTGAGCAGCAGGTCCGGGGACTCGGCCCACCCGAAGCTGGCGAACAGCGGGCCCGTGCGCCCGTAACCGGTGGCCACCTCATCGGCGACAAGCAGGAATCCGTACTCCCGCCGCAGCGCCAGCATGGCTTCGATGAAGTCGGCGGACAGGGCGTGGGTGCCCGATCCGAGGACCGGCTCGCACACCAGCGATGCGACCTGCGGGCCGTGACGTTTCATGAACCGCTCCAGCTCCTCGGGCCGGGAGGGGTCCACGTGCCGGACACTTCGCAGGTCCACCCCGTACATCTGCTGTCCGAGAGCCTCCCCGGTCAGTGCGTGCGCACCGTACGTCAGACCGTGGTAGCTGCCCTTGAGACCGACCACGAGGCGGCGTTCGGGCTGGCCCCGCAGCACCGCGTACTGCCGGGCGATCTTCATGGCGAGGTCGTTCGCGGAGCCGCCGGAGGTCGAGAAGACGACGCGCCGGTAGGACGCGGGCCCCGCGGCGGTGACAAGGTCCCCGGCCGCCCGGAGGGCGTAGGCGTGGGAGTAGCGGAACAGGTTCAGATAGGAAGCGTCCCGGCAGGCCTGGGCTATCGCCTCGGCGATGGCGCCATTGCCGTAGCCGATGTTGACGTTCCACAGACCGCTGGTGGCGTCAAGAACCTCGCTCCCGTCGGCGAAGCGCAGCCTGGAGCCCTTGGCTCCGACGGCCCGGCGCTCCAGCCGGCCCTGGTCCCTGATCGGCAGCAGGGACTCCCAGAGGGGGTAGGGGGACTCGGGACTCATGCGGTCCTCCTCGCGATGACAATGCTCAGTTCGGCGGGTGCCGCAGTCGTCGGGCGAGCCGGCTGGACAGCATCGACGACGAAGCCCGCCCCGGTGAGTTCGCCGGTGAGGGCCTTGGTGCTCGGTACGTGCACGGTGGACGTCAGCAACAGCGGTGATCCCGTGTCGGACACCCGGAGAATGGCTACATGGCGCTGTTCGCGGTCGGTGTCGGCCCGCTCGATGAGGAAGTTGACCGCGCCGGGCGTGGTCCACGGCCGGAGGGTGTCCCCGGGACCGCCGTCCGCCCCGGCGGACGGTGCGTGGGCGCTGAGGACGAAGACGCCTTCGGGCTCCAGATGGTCGTGCACCCGGCGGAAGAAGTCAGGCCGCCGGTGCGGGGGCACCAAGCCGATGGTGGTGGTGCCGAGCAGGACGGTACTGAAGGAGCGGCCCAGGTCGAGGGTGCACATGTCGGCTTCGACGAGAGTCAGCCGACGGCTGAGCCGCTGGGCGGCGGGTTCGGTCATCCGGGCACGGAGTGTGGACAGCAGGCTCTTGGAGGTGTCGACCCCGGTGACCTCATGGCCCGCGGCGAGCAACGGAACGGTCAACCGGCCCGAGCCGCATGCGAGTTCGAGCACCGGTCCGCGCCGGGGGCGCAGCAGGGCGAGGAGGTCCCGCACCTCGTTGGTGTCGTCGGCGGTGAGCTCGTGGTAGACGGGGCCGCCCACCGGTCCGTACAACTCGGCGACGGTGAGGGACTTTCCCAGCGCCTCGGCGATCTGGCCGGCGAGGCCGGGGAGCGCGGGTGCCGGGGAGGGCCGGGTCGTCATGCGCGGCCGCCCGTCGCGTCGGAAAGGCCGGGAATGGGGGCCGTGGAGGCCAGGTGGGCGGCCACGGCGGCGTACGCGCGCAGTGCCTCGTCGGCCGGGATGCCCAGCAGACGACCTGCGCGGGCCGCTGCCTCGTCCATGGCCGCCTCGGCGGTGACGTCCGTGGTACCCGCCGTGCGGAGCGTGGAGAAGACCTCCAGGAGTCGAGCCGAGCCCCTGCCCATCCGGAACAGCCGGCAGTCGCCCGCGCGGACTGCGTAGGTGTCACCGGAGATCTCCAGCAGCAGCGGCTGGTCGGCGGCCTCTACGGGTCGGCTCGGCAGCTCAGGGGTGAAACGGCCGCCGAACCCGGAGACGCGGATGTCGGTTCCGTGCTTGCGGGCCAGTCGGCGGCGGACATCCAGCGCACGGACGTAGCGCCCCAGCCACGGGCGCTCGGCGGCACCGGCACTCAGTAGTTGCCGGGGGACCACGGAGTCGAGCGACGGATCGCCCGCGTACGTGTCCAGGGCAGCCTGCACGGCGGTGGCTCCGGCGCCGACAGCGCCCAGGCCGGCGCCGCCTATGCCGGTGCGGACCTGACCGTCGGAGGTGATGTAGAGCCGCCCCAGACCGGTGTCCTGGTCCGGCGCGGCAAGGGTGCGCACGTCCGCGAGCTGCACGGAGGGGTGAGCCAGGCCCTCGGCCCAGTCGCCCTCCCGCACGGCACGGTCGGCATCGGCGAGGAACGCCTCGTAGTCCTCGGGACAGGTCATTCGGACAACCGTCGGGCCCGCCACCGAAAGGTAGGGGAGGGAGCCGTAGTCGAAGACCTGGACGTAGAGGTTGCCCGACACGATCAGTTCGTCACCGGAGAGCTCGACCTCCCCCTCGACCGTCACGTGCTGGATGTCCGCCCCTTCGACGGCGCAGGACGGAGCGTCGGAGAACACATGAGCACCGGAGGCCGCCAGTCCCGCATTCAGTACGGCACGGACATCGCCCCCGGACTGAACAAGGATCGAATGCGCGGCCGCCGCCGGCGCTCCTTCCTCGCCGGCGAACCAGGAACTCAGCCGTACGGCGTTTTCGGTTTCCTTCCGGCATCGCGAGTCCTTGGTTTCGATGTCCTCCACGGTCAACCTTTCTCTACGAAATGCGTTGATCAATGAGTACACCGGGCCGGGCCGGTGAACAACCGAAGTGTTTCTCTGTCGCCGGACGTAGGACGGGAGTTGCGCATGGACGCCGCACCACGGTGTTGGCGGCGTCCGACCGTAGGGTTTTCTTTGCCCAGCCGTATCCGTACGGTCCGCGCCACACAGTCCTGGCCGAAGGGTCGGCGGAAAACCCTTCCCAGGTCATTCCCTCCGAGCAAGGATGAGGACGCATCAAAGAGTCCTAGGAGGACCGTATGAACGCTGTTTCCGATTCCCTTGTCGCGAACACCGAGGCTGCCTTCGCGCTCGACTTCACCGTCGAGGAGCTTGAGGTGCTGGACGCCCCCGGCTTTCTTGGCTGGGACAAGGAGACCTGGCTGGGCGCCGCGATCGGCGGCGGCGTGACCGCCGGCATCGCCCTGACCTGACCTGACCTGTCTTGACCTGCCCGGCGTTGCACTGGGCGAAGACTTTTTCCGCCGCACAACAAGGAGAGATTGATGCAGATCGAATGTGACGATTTCGCCGCCACTTCTACCGCCGACTTCGCGGTCGAAGCGATGGAGGAGCTGGACGCCCCGGGCTTCATGGACGGGTTTGCCGCGGGCGTGGGCATTGTCGGCGGCATCGCCGGCGCGGTCGCGCTCACCTGATCCGACCCACCCTTTCACCACCAACGCGAGGAAAACCAAAATGAACCAGGAAACCTTTGAGGCCATGGAGTCCACGGACTTCACCGTCGAGGAGCTCGACTCTCTCGACGCACCCAGCTGGAACGATGTGGTCCAGGTCACCACGGCCGGCGGCGCCGCCTTCGTCATAGGCCTGAGCATCACCTGATGAATCCCCGGCGGCCGGGAGCGGCTGGAACTCCGCTTCCGGCCACCGGGCAGGCTGCTTCTGGGCCGCCAAAGAGCTCCGCTTAGACTCGAAGAGAAGTCAGAAACTCTCCTCTTTCAGTGAGTTGGTCCATGAAGAACCGTTACGCATACGTCGCCGCGTTCAGTGCCGCTCTGTTGGCCACCGCCGGATTCGCCGGACGCAGCGAAGGAGCACTACAAGTCGGCCTGTGGGCACTGGTCGTCGTCGAGATCGCCGCCATATGGGGCCTCCTCGCACGCAAGAGCTGAGCCCCACGGCCCCGTTCGGAAAGTCAACGGTGTGGAACCAACGATTGTTTGCAAAGACCTGATCAAGGTCTACGACTCCCGCAGAGTCGTGGACGGTGTGTCCTTCGACGTGCCGGCCGGCTCGGTCACGGCCCTGGTGGGCCGCAATGGTTCGGGCAAGTCGACCACTCTCAGAATGCTGCTGGGACTCACCGCGCCCACATCCGGGACCGCACTCGTGGACGGGGTCCCCTACCAGGAGCTACCGGCTCCCACCCGGGTCATCGGCGCGGCCGTCACCGATGTACCCGGGCACCCCGCCCTTACTGTCGTCGGCCAACTACGGCTGGTCGCCCGGTCCATCGGGGTGCCGTTCACCACCGTGGACGACGTGCTGGACACGGTGGATCTCACCGATGCCCGTGGCCGGAGGATCAGCGCGCTGTCCCTGGGCATGCGTCAGCGTCTGTCGCTGGCCTGCGCGCTCCTCGGTTCCCCTCGCGCGCTGGTCCTGGACGAACCCGCCAACGGACTCGACCCGGACGGCATCCGGTGGCTCAGGAGCTTCCTCCGGAGCTTCGCCGACAGCGGCGGGGCGGTTCTCGTATCGAGTCACAGCATGGACGAGATCGAGCGGACGGCCGACGACGTCGTGGTGCTGAACCGCAGCGTGCGCTACGCCGGGCCGATCAGCGCCCTGATGGCGAAGGAACACCAGACGTCTCTGGAAGAGGCATTCCACAGCGTTCTCGACAAGGAGGCGGCGTGAACAACGACTTGGCCGGCGAATTCCGCAAACTGCTGGCGGGGCGTGGTCTGTTGTACACCGTCGGCACCGGCCTCGCCCTGATCGTCATGGCCGGGGTCGGCACCGTAGGGACGGTCGCCGACCAGGGCACGACCGGCGCGGAGGCGGCCGAGTCCATCGTCCGGCAGGGATTCGCCGGTCTGCTCTTCGCCACGGTCGCAGGCGCCCTGTTGGTGACTGGCGAGTACCGGCATCGCACCTGGACCCGTACGTACCTGACCACGCCCCGCCGGGGCCGGGTGCTGGCCGCCAAGGCGGTCGTCTCCTTCCTCGTGGGGATCCCCGTGGGCGTCCTGTCGGCGCTTGCGAGCACCCTGGTGGCGGTGATCGGCGGTCACCCGCCCACGTACAACGCCGATATGGTCCGGCTCACCGTGATGATCGTGGCGATCAGCGCATTCGCTGGGCCGTGGGGTGTGGCGCTGGGCTACCTGATCCGCAACCAGGTCGCCACCGTGCTGGCCATCGTCGTCTACACCACCGGCATCGAGGCCGTACTGATCGTCGTTGCCCCGTCCTTCGGGCGTTTCCTTCCGGGTGGTGCCCAGCTCTCCCTGCTGCGTGACCCTGAGCTGACCATGCCGTTGCCCGCCTGGGCAGCAGCGGCGCTGCTGACGGGGTATGCCGTGGTCGGCCTCGTCTGCGCGCTGAGGCGCGAGAAGGGGGCGGAGGCGCTCTGAGATGGCTGCCAGCGCACCGGGACTGGAGATCCCCAGTCACCCACAGGTACGTCCCGACGTCGAATTCCTGCCTCCGGAGGAGGGGGAACGTGCTTGGACGCTCGCGGACGAACGGCACAGCCGTTTCACGCGGGTGGGCTGCGGAGCGGCCGCGCTGCTCCGCAGCCTGGACGGCACCCGCGACCTGATACAGGTCAAGAACGACCTGGGGCCCGCGGTCCCCGAACGCGAACTCGACGCGGCTCTGCGGAAGTTCACCGACCTGGGGCTCCTCCAGGGGACCGAGGCAGAGCCACCCAAGGAGAGACGCTTTCGCTTCCGGCCGCCTGCGTCCCTTCAGTTCACACTCCTCGGGCGACCGAAGTTCCTCGCTCCGGGCAGCCTGCTGCCGCGTGTCATGGCGAGTCGGGCAGTGGCAGGCGGCTGCCTGCTGGCGGTCGTGGCCGGCCTGATGGCCGCCGGGCTCGGGGCGGCCACGATCGCGGACGCCGCCTGGCGGCCTTTGCCGTGGCACCACTGGCTGATCGCCTTCGCCATCGTCGTGGTGGTCAACGGCATTCACGAACTCGCCCACGGTGCCGTCCTGGCACGGTTCGGCGGCCGTCCGCACCGCATCGGGGTGATGCTCTTCTATTGCGCTCCAGCGATGTTCTGCGACGTCACCGACCTCTGGCGGCTCCGCACCCGGCGACAGCGCGTGCTGGTCGCGCTCGCCGGGGTGATCTGCCAACTGGCGGCCGCCGGCCTGCTGACGATCGCCTCCTGGCTGTGCGGCGGCCAGACCGGCCGGGTGCTGGGCCTGAGCGCACTGATGACGGCCCTCACCGGTGTGCTCAACCTGCTGCCCTTCATCCGGCTGGATGGCTACATCGCCCTCATGGCCTGGGTGAACATCCCCAACCTGCGGGACAAGAGCATGGCCGACTGCCGTGCGGTCGTCGGCTGGGCAGTCTTCGGCGGGCCACGCCCCACACGCCTGCTCCCGGACGGCTGGGCCGTGTTCGGTGCCGCGTGCATCCTCTATCCGTGGATCATCATCGGAAATCTTCTGGCCGTCGCAAGGGGCGCGCTGATGGCCTACGGGCCGATGGGAGCCCTCAGCTGGCTGTGCCTGCTGACAGGTGTCGTCGGCTACCTGCTGTACCGCCTGCTCGGGCTGTACCGGTCCACGCACGCCCGTAACCCGCTGCGCGGCCTCGCGGTACTCACTGCGGCTGCTACCGGGCTGATCGTGCTGGCGCAGTCCCAGCCGTACACGCAGAAGACCTACGGCGCGTATACGAGGTCGGGAGCGCGCACGGACGTCTTCTTCCCCGAGGCGCCAGGCGTCCTGCGGCCAAGTCCAGGGGGAGAGGTTGTACTCATGACCACCGGCGCCCTGGGCAACCGCCGGGTCGGCACGGCCGTCACCGGGCCGAAAGCGGCTCCGGAGAAGGCGCGCTTGGAGCTCTTCCTCCCGCTGAAGGGGGTACCGGGCGAGGTGGTCGCCAACCGCTACGGCCTGGAGTCGGTCGTTGTTCGCAACGGTGCGCCCGATCGGGGCGTCGTCGTGGCTGACGCGGGTTCCACGACCTGGCTGTCGCACCTGACCGCAACCATGGTCGGGGAGCCGTGGTGGTCGGCCACGGAATGGATCCGGTAACGGCGTGAGCCCGCAGAGGCGTCGCTCTGCACACCGGCGACGAGCCCATCCTGGGCCAGGAGGGCCCCGAACAGCGCTGAAGCAAGACCGCTGATCGGGGCCTGCGTGCCTAGCACTCGATGATGTTCACCGCGAGGCCGCCGCGGGCCGTCTCCTTGTACTTGACGCTCATGTCGGCCCCCGTCTCCTTCATCGTCTTGATGACCTTGTCCAGGGACACCTTGTGGCTGCCGTCGCCGCGCATCGCCATCTTGGCGGCGGTGACGGCCTTCACGGCGGCCATGCCGTTGCGCTCGATGCACGGGATCTGGACCAGGCCGCCGACCGGGTCGCAGGTCAGACCCAGGTTGTGCTCCATGCCGATCTCGGCCGCGTTCTCGACCTGCTCCGGGGTGCCGCCCAGGACCTCGGCGAGGGCGCCGGCCGCCATCGAGCAGGCGGAGCCGACCTCGCCCTGGCAGCCGACCTCGGCGCCGGAGATCGAGGCGTTCTCCTTGAACAGCATGCCGATCGCGCCGGCCGCGAGCAGGAAGCGGACGACGCCGTCCTCCTTCTCCTGCGGGGTCCCGCCGGGCACGAAGTTCATGTAGTAGTGCAGGACCGCCGGGATGATGCCGGCCGCGCCGTTGGTGGGCGCGGTCACGACGCGCCCGCCCGCCGCGTTCTCCTCGTTGACGGCCATCGCGTACAGCGTCGCCCACTCCATCGCGTGCGCGTCGGGGTTGCCCTCGGCGCGCAGCTGGCGGGCGGTGGTGGCGGCGCGGCGGCGGACCTTGAGGCCGCCGGGCAGGATGCCCTCGCGGGACATGCCGCGCGAGACACACGCCTGCATGACCCGCCAGATGTCCAGGAGCCCGGAGCGGATCTCCTCCTCGGTGCGCCAGGCCTTCTCGTTCTCCAGCATCAGCGCGGAGATGGAAAGGCCGGTCTCCCGCGCGAGCCGCAGCAGCTCGTCGCCGGTGCGGAAGGGGTGCTTGAGGACCGTGTCGTCCGGCACGATCGGGTCGTCGCCCGCCACGGCATCCTCGTCCACGACGAAGCCGCCGCCGACCGAGTAGTACGTCTTCTCCAGGACGAGCTCGCCGTCGGCGTCGTAGGCGAAGACCGTCATGCCGTTGGCGTGGTAGGGCAGCGCCTTGCGGCGGTGCAGGACCAGGTCGTCGTCGTAGGAGAAGGCGATGTCGTGCATGCCGAGCACGTTCAGCCGGCCCGACTCCTTGATCTTCTCCACGCGGGCGTCGGCGGTCTCCACGTCGACCGTGCGCGGCGAGTCGCCCTCAAGGCCGAGCAGGACCGCCTTCGGCGTGCCGTGGCCGTGCCCGGTCGCGCCGAGCGAGCCGTACAGCTCGGCCCGTATGCGGGCGGTGTGGGCGATCAAACCCTCGTTCTTCAGGCGCGCCGCGAACATCCGGGCCGCCCGCATCGGGCCGACGGTGTGGGAGCTGGACGGGCCGATGCCGATCGAGAACAGGTCGAAGACCGAGATGGCCACGGAGAACTCCTTGGGGTGGGTAGACGCCGTTGTCTGCCGTGGTGGTGCAGAGCAAAGCTGGCACAGCATGGGGTGGGGCACCACGCTCACTACCCAGTGTGCGGGGTGCCCCGGGACTTTCGTACGGAAGGATCCGATAACGAAAGCGTACGAAATTACTTCAGGCCGGGGTACAGCGGGTGCTTGGCGGCCAGAGCGGACACCCGGGCCGACAGGGCGTCCTTGTCGAACTGCGGCTTCAGCGCCTCGGCGATGATGTCGGCGACCTCGCGGAAGTCCTCGTCACCGAAGCCGCGGGTGGCGAGCGCCGGGGTGCCGATGCGCAGACCCGAGGTGACCATCGGCGGCCGGGGGTCGTTCGGGATGGCGTTGCGGTTGACCGTGATGCCGACCTCGTGCAGACGGTCCTCGGCCTGCTGGCCGTCCAGCTCCGAGTTGCGCAGGTCCACCAGGACCAGGTGCACGTCGGTGCCGCCGGTCAGGACGTCCACGCCCACCGCCTTGACGTCGTCCTGGACCAGGCGCTCGGCCAGGATCCGGGCGCCGTCCAGGGTGCGCTGCTGGCGCTCCTTGAACTCGGGGGACGCCGCGACCTTGAAGGACACCGCCTTCGCCGCGATCACGTGCTCCAGGGGGCCGCCCTGCTGACCCGGGAAGACCGCCGAGTTGATCTTCTTGGCGAGTTCCTGCGTCGAGAGGATCACACCGCCGCGCGGACCGCCGAGGGTCTTGTGCGTGGTGGTGGTCACGACGTGGGCGTGCGGCACGGGGTTGGGGTGCAGACCCGCGGCGACCAGTCCCGCGAAGTGGGCCATGTCGACCATCAGGTACGCGCCGACCTCGTCCGCGATGCGGCGGAAGGCGGCGAAGTCCAGCTGGCGCGGGTAGGCGGACCAGCCGGCCACGATCAGCTTGGGCTTGGACTCCTTGGCCAGGCGCTCGACCTCGGCCATGTCGACCTCGCCGGTCTCGTCGACGTGGTAGGGGACCACGTTGTAGAGCTTGCCGGAGAAGTTGATCTTCATGCCGTGGGTCAGGTGACCGCCGTGGGCCAGGTTCAGACCCATGATCGTGTCGCCCGGCTTGAGCAGCGCGAACATGGCCGCCGCGTTGGCCTGGGCGCCCGAGTGCGGCTGCACGTTGGCGGCCTCGGCGCCGAACAGCGCCTTGACGCGGTCGATCGCGATCTGCTCGACCACGTCGACGTGCTCGCAGCCGCCGTAGTAGCGGCGGCCCGGGTAGCCCTCGGCGTACTTGTTGGTGAGGACCGAGCCCTGGGCCTCCATGACCGCGATGGGAGCGAAGTTCTCCGAGGCGATCATTTCGAGGGTGGACTGCTGACGGTGGAGCTCGGCGTCGACGGCGGCGGCGACGTCCGGGTCCAGCTCGTGGAGGGGCTGGTTCAGAAGCGACATCAGACGATCCCTGTTTCCCTGTATCCCTGTGGTGCGGGTCAGCTGGCGAAGTCGGTGTACTCGGCGGCGGTGAGCAGGTCGCCCGGCTCGTCCGTGACCTTCACCTTGAACAGCCAACCGCCCTCGAAGGGGGCCGAGTTGACCAGCGAAGGGTCGTCCACGACGTCCTGGTTGGCCTCGACGACCTCGCCCGTGACCGGGGAGTACAGGTCGCTGACCGACTTGGTGGACTCCAGCTCGCCGCAGGTCTCGCCCGCGGTCACCGTGTCACCCACCTCGGGAAGCTGTACGAACACGACGTCACCGAGCGCGTTGGCCGCGTGCTCCGTGATGCCGACCGTCGAGACGCCGTCCTCGGCGTCCGACAGCCACTCGTGCTCCTTGCTGTAGCGCAGCTGCTGGGGGTTGCTCATGACCTGAATTCTCCTGTACGCGGGGGAGTGCTGCTGACGGGGTCTCGTGACGTGTCGCGGAAGGCGGGAGGCGAGAGGGGGAGCGGAAGAAGGACGCGCGTCACTTCTGGCGCTTGTAGAAGGGGAGGGCTACGACCTCGTAGGGCTCGTGCGTCCCGCGGATGTCGATGCCGACCCCGGCCGTGCCCGGCTCGGCGTACGCCGCGTCCACGTAGGCCATGGCGATCGGCTTGCCCAGCGTCGGCGACGGCGCGCCCGAGGTGACCTCGCCCACGGTCTCGCCGCCGGCCCCGCCCGCGGCGACCACGGCGAACCCGGCGCGCGGCACCCGGCGGCCCTCGGCGATCAGGCCGACCAGCTTGCGCGGCGGGTTCGCGCCGGCCTTCTCGGCGGCGGCCTCCAGAGCGGCGCGGCCCACGAAGTCGCCGTCCTTCTCGAACTTCACGACCCGGCCGAGACCGGCGTCGAAGGGGGTGAGCGCGGTCGTCAGCTCGTGCCCGTACAGCGGCATGCCCGCTTCCAGGCGCAGCGTGTCGCGGCAGGACAGGCCGCACGGCACAAGGCCCGCGTCCGCTCCGGCCTCGGTCAGCGCGCGCCACAGCCGCTCGGCGTGCTCGGGCGCCACGAACAGCTCGAAGCCGTCCTCGCCGGTGTAGCCGGTGCGGGCGATGAGCGCGGGGACACCCGCGACGGTGCCGGGCAGGCCCGCGTAGTACTTCAGGCCGTCCAGGTCGGCGTCCGTCACGGACTTCAGGATGCCGGGGGACTCGGGGCCCTGGACCGCGATCAGCGCGTAGGCGTCGCGGTCGTCGCGGACCTCGGCGTCGAAGCCGGCCGCGCGCTCGGTGATCGCGTCCAGCACGATCTGAGCGTTGCCCGCGTTGGCGACCACCATGTACTCGGTCTCGCCCAAGCGGTAGACGATCAGGTCGTCGACGATGCCGCCGTCCTCCTGGCAGATCATCGTGTAGCGGGCGCGGCCCACGCCGATGGTGGCGATGTTGCCGACGAGCGCGTAGTTCAGCGCCTTCATGGCCTCGGGGCCCGTGACGGTGATCTCGCCCATGTGGGAGAGGTCGAAGAGTCCGGCGCGGGTCCGTACGGCGTTGTGCTCGTCGCGCTCGCTCCCGTACCGCAGCGGCATGTCCCAGCCCGCGAAGTCGGTCATCGTGGCGCCCAGCGATCGATGCAGGGCATCGAGGGAGGTGAGGCGGGGGGCGTTGCTCATGGATGGTGCTCCAAGGTCCCGGGGCATGACGGTCGAGGACATCCTCCCCATCTGTCATCGGAACCTGAGAGGTTCACCGGCGCGCGCTGCGCGGCTCGGCTTGCACCTTGGGTGGGACCGCCCGGCAGGGGACGGCCCGCTTTTCAGATCTGCCTCACCCGCGCGGTACGGGGCCTGAGAGATTCAAGGGAGGAACTTGCTCCTTCGGCGCCCCAGCTCACAGCTGCTGAGGACTCTCCCGCGCGGATTCGAACGGCCGGTATGCAGTTGGCGCGCACATCATTGCACGCATCCCGAGGACGGCACATCGCCGGTGACCCATTACCGGCTCTTTACACTCCCTGGGCAAGGAAAGCGGGAGCGAACAGGGGGGAGTGCCATGACGGCGGAGCACAGGACCGGGCGGGTGCGGGAGGTGTCCGCGCCGGACGGCCCGGAGGCGAGGCCGACGGTACCGGCGGCGCGCCGGGAGCGCTCGGGGCGGCCGGGGCCGGGGGTGCCGGAGGTGAATGAGGTGCCGGGGGTGCTGGAGGTGCCCGGTGTGCCCAGGGTGCCGGAGGTGCTGGAGGTGCCCGGTGTGCCCAGGGTGCCGGGGGTGCTGGAGGTGCCCGGTGTGCCCAGGGTGCCGGGGGTGCTGGAGGTGCTGGAGGTGCCCGGTGTGCCCGGGGTGCCTGAGGTGCCGGAAGTACCCGAGGCGTTCGGGACGGTATGGGATCTGCGGGGGCGGCCCGGGCTCACCCCGCCGGAGCTCCTGTTCGACGCGGGTGACGTCGTCGTGGTGTCCGGCCTGCCCGGCAGCGGCAAGACGACCCTGATGCGCCGCGCCGTCACCGACCGCAGGATCGACTCCCAGGACACCCGGCTCGCCTGGCAGCGCGCACTGCCCGGCATCCCCTACCTCCTGTACCGCCCGCTCACCCGCACCGCGCACTTCGCGCGGACCTGGTGGGCGCTGCGCTCGGGCGACAGCCTCGTCGTGCACGACTGCGGCACCCAGGCGTGGGTGCGGCACTGGCTGGGGCGGGGCGCGCGGCGCAGGGGACGCGCGCTGCGTCTGGTCGTGCTCGACGTGCCGGCCGGCACCGCTCTTGAGGGTCAGGCCGCGCGGGGCCGCTGGGTGTCGGCGTACGCCTTCGCCCGGCACCGCGGCGCCGCCCGCCGCCTGATCGCCCAGGTCGAGGCCGGGCGGCTGCCGACCGGCTGCGCGAGCGCCGTCCTGCTCGACCGGGAGTCGGCCTCCGTGCTGCGACGGATCGGCTTCACCGAGTGAGGCGCGCGGGCGTGCGCCGGGCCCTGGCCCCGCCGGCTTTCTTCCGGCCAGGGGTGCGGCGTTAGGGTCGAGGTGCACGGCCGCGCAGGAGCCGGGCACGCGGCGGGGGTCGGGGACAGTCGGGGGAGAGGGACGGCACATGAACTTTCCGGAGCAGGTGTTCGCGCATCCGCACGGCGGCGGAGGCTGGCCGGGCAACGAGCTCGAAGAGGTGCTGGCCGCGGCCGTCGGGCAGCCCGACGCGGGTCCGCGCCTGATAGAGGTCCTGGGCCGCAACGCGGTGTGGGTGCCGCTGCCCAACGGCGGCAGCCAGGACAGCACCGACCTCGACCTGCCCACCCTGGAGCTGAACGGCGCCCCCTATGTCCCCGTCTACAGCTCCGAGCAGCAGTTCATGCAGTGCGTAGGCGCCCATATGTCGTTCGCGGTGGCGCCCGCCGTCGAGTTCGCGCGCGGGCTCCCGCCGCAGCTCGGCATCGTGGTCAACCCCGAGGGCACCGTCGGCATGCCGCTGCCCCCGCCGGCCGTGGCCGAGCTGTGCCGTACCGGGCGTACCGCACTCGACGGACCCGCGTCCGGCGCCCGGGTACGCCTCTTCGAGCCGGACTGGCAGGAGGACCCGGTGCGATTCCTCGGCGTCGCGGCCGAGGAGTTCGATGCGACCGGCGTGGTGCTCAGCGCCCGCCGCGCGCTCGCCTCCATCGAGGGCGACGCGCCCACCCTCTTCATCGGCGTGGAGTTCTCCACCTGGGACGGCGCGGGACGCGGGGCCCCGATGGAGGCACTGGGCCGGGCGCTCGGCCGCGCCCCGGTCGGCTGGCCGGTCCACCTGGTCCTGCTCGATGTGACACAGGATCCCGTCGCCACCTGGATGCGTGAGCGGGTACGCCCCTTCTATACGCGGGCCCAGTAACAACCGCCAGGGCCCCGCGTCCCCGACAAGGTCCGCCGGACAGGCCCTAACCTGGTTTCATGACCCGTGCAGCCCCGCAGCCGCTCGCGCGTGCCCGGGGCTGCGGGGCTGCGGGGTGGCGCAGGACGTCGGCACGGTGGATCGAAGAGGGGCGGAACCCAGGGTGAGCGCGTCAGGCACCGCCGCGGCCGGGCAGGTCGAGCACATGCTGCGCCAGGTGACGCCCGGGCGCTACGACGTGTACGAGGCGCTGCTGCACGCGCTCGCCGACCCCGCGTCCGGCCGCCTGTGGATGCTCCTGTGGAACGGCACCCCGGGCTCGCCGGACGCCCAGTACGGCACCATGGAGGTCGACGGCGTCGCGTACGCGCCCTGTGTGACCTCGCCCCAGGAGCTCTCCGCCAGCGGCTGGAACCGGGCGCACGAGGTGACCGGCGCCCTCGACGTCGCCCGCGCCCTCTACCCCGACCGGTACGGGATCTGGCTCAATCCGCACGCCCCCGGCGGCGGCGTCGGCATCCCCTGGACCGATCTGCGGCGGATCGCCACCGGCCTCGACCGGATGCCCGCGGGACCGCTCAGGCTCTGCGAACCGGCCGTCGAAGTACCGCAGTTCTACGCCCTGCTCGCGCAGAACGCGCACCACACCCCGGCCGTGCGCTCCCTGCGCCGCGCCTGGGTGCAGCCCGCGCTCGGCGCGCCCTACCTCGCCATCGGTCTCGATCTGTACGACTTCGGCGCCCCGTCCGTGGAGGCCGTGCGGGCGATGATGCGCCAGTCGGCCGCCGCCGTGCCGGACGGGCTCGCCGTCTCCGCGGTCGCCATGTCCGACGCGTACGACCCGGTCTGCATGTGGCTGAAAGCCCACGCGCGCCCGTTCTACGACCGTGAGGCAAGCGCCGCCCCGGCCCCGGGAACGTCCGGCTACGGCTACCCGCCGGCCGCCCCGCGCGCCTACTGAGTCCGCGCCGGCGGCCGCGCGGCTCCTCGGGCGCGCGCGCCGGGCTCCGCCGCGCGAGGCTCCCACCAGGGCGGACGCGGTCAACTTCCCCCGCGTGCCGGGGAATGTCCGTTCTGATGGGGCGAAGACCGCAATGGCCCCGCGTGTCGCCTGCGCCCCAACTTCCGCATGTCCGACCCCTGTTAACCCGCGTCCGCATAACGGAAACCCCCTTTCCGCATCACGTTTGCGCATACTTTCGCCGTCAGGTCTGGCGGGTGATCGCGACGCCATTGAAGACTCCCGGCATGCAGGGCCGTTCGGGCCCGTGTGCGAGCAGCCCGACCCGCTGCCCGGTGTCGCCCCCCGCTCGCACTGCTGATGGGAACGCGCCGCTACAGCGGCAAGTGCGGGCCGGTCACCGCCGGTTGAGAGGGGTCCTTGCCACGATGACGGCACCATTGCACGACACACCCGCCGACGCGGACCCGACCGCCGACCTCGGCGCCAGGCCGAGCGACGAGACCAGAGCGGTCGAGGGGCGTTCGCTGGGCCGTATCGCCTGGAACCGGCTGAAGAAGGACAAGCTCGCCCTCACCGGTGGCATCGTTGTCGTGTTCCTGGTCCTCGTCGCGATCTTCGCGCCGTGGATCGTCGACGCGTTCGGCCATCCGCCGGAGGAGTTCCACGAGGACCAGATCGACCCGCTGCTCTCCACGCCGACCGGCAGCTGGGGCGGCATCAACTCCCACTTCCTGCTGGGAGTTGAGCCGGTCAACGGCCGCGACGTGTTCAGCCGGATCGTCTACGGCGCGCGCGTCTCGCTGCTCGTGGGCTTCCTCGCGGCGGTCTTCGCCGTCGTGGTCGGCACCGTGCTCGGCGTGATCGCCGGTTACTTCGGCGGCTGGCTCGACGCGATCATCAGCCGGGTGATGGACATGCTGCTCTCCTTCCCGCAGCTGCTCTTCATCATCGCCCTGATCTCCGTGGTCCCCAGCCAGCTCTTCGGCCTCAGCGGCACCGGAGTGCGGCTGCTCGTGATGATCCTCGTCATCGGCTTCTTCGGATGGCCGTACGTGGGGCGCATCGTGCGCGGCCAGACGCTGTCGCTGAGGGAGCGCGAGTACGTCGAGGCGGCGCGCAGTCTGGGCGCCGGCCGCGGCTACATCCTGTTCAAGGAGCTGCTGCCCAACCTGATCGCGCCGGTCACCGTCTACATGACGCTGATGATCCCGACGAACATCCTCACCGAGGCGGCGCTCAGCTTCCTGGGAGCGGGCGTCAAGCCGCCCACGTCCTCCTGGGGACAGATGCTGTCGACGGCGATCGCGACCTACCAGTCCGATCCGATGTTCATGATCATCCCGGGTGTGGCGATCTTCATCACCGTGATGGCGTTCAACCTCTTCGGCGACGGCGTCCGCGACGCCCTCGACCCGAAGGGCACCCGCTGATGCGGGAATTCACAGACTCCGGCCCGGCGCACCGCACGGGCCGCGACAGGCAAGACGCCCACTACGGAGGAAGCGAGATCGTGACAACCCCAGGTTCATCAAGGCGAAAGACGGTCGCCGGCGCCGCGATCGTCGTTGCGGCTCTGCTGTCCACCGCGGCCTGCGGCGGAGGTGGCGGCAGCGACAGCAAGGGCAAGGCCCCCGGTTTCAACGCCGCCAACAGCAAGCTGGCGAACGCGTCGACGAAGAAGGGCGGCGAGCTCAAGTTCGTCGGTACCCAGGACGCCGACTCGTGGGACCCGCAGCGTGGCTACTACGGCTTCATGTGGGACTACGCGCGCTACTACACGCGCACGCTGATCACGTTCAAGGCCGCCCCGGGCAAGGAGAGCGAGACGCTGGTCCCGGACATCGCGACCGGTCTCGCCGAGGTCTCGCCGGACAAGAAGACGTACACGTACCACCTGAAGGACGGCGTCAAGTGGGAGGACGGCAAGGCCGTCACCTCCAAGGACGTCAAGTACGGCATCGAGCGCATCTGGGCTCAGGACGTCATCTCCGGCGGCCCCGTCTACCTGAAGGACGTCCTCGACCCCACCGGTGAGTACAAGGGTCCCTACAAGGACACCTCGCCCGACAAGCTGGGTCTGAAGGCCATCGAGACGCCCGACGACAAGACCATCGTCTTCAAGCTGCCGGCGCCCAACGTCGACTTCGAGCAGATGCTGGCCATGCCCTCGGGCACCCCGGTCCGCCAGGACAAGGACACGCAGTCGAAGTACGGCCTCAAGCCGTTCTCGCTCGGCCCGTACAAGTGGGAGTCCTACTCGCCCAACAAGTCCATGGTCCTGGTCCGCAACGACCAGTGGGACCCGAAGACGGACAACGTCCGCAAGGCCCTGCCGGACAAGATCAGCCTCACCCTGCTGAGCAGCGCCGACGAGATGGACAGCCGTCTGATCAACGGCGACTACGACGTCGACATCAACGGCACCGGCCTCGGCGCCGCCGGCCGCACCAAGGCGCTCCAGCAGTACAAGGGCAACGTCGACAACCCGGACACCGGCTACATCCGTTACGCGGTCTTCCCGCAGACGGTGGCCCCGTTCGACAACGAGCACTGCCGCAAGGCCGTCATCTACGCGGCCGACCACAAGTCGCTCCAGACCGCCCGCGGCGGCCCGCAGGCCGGTGGTGACATCGCCACCAACATGCTGCCGCCGATCATCAGCGGTTCAGACCCGAAGTACGACCCCTACGGCGCGACCGCCAACGACGGCGCCCCGAACATCGCGAAGGCCAAGGAAGAGCTCGCCGCCTGCGGCCACCCCGGTGGCTTCTCCACCACCATCGCGGTCCGCAACAACAAGCAGGTCGAGGTCGCCACGGCGCAGTCGCTCCAGGCCGCGCTCGCCAAGGTCAACATCAAGGCCGACATCGACCAGTACGACGGCGCGCAGACGACCGGCATCATCGGCAACCCCGACGTCGTCAAGAAGAAGAACTACGGAATCATCATCATGGGCTGGGGCCCGGACTTCGCGTCCGGCCAGGGCTTCCTGCTCCCGCTGGTCGACTCCAAGTTCATCCTGCCCAACGGCAACAACAACTACTCGATGCTGAACGACCCGGACATCGACAAGCTCTTCGACAACGCCATCGCGGCGAACACCCCCGAAGAGGCCGCCGGGATCTACAAGCAGATCAACCAGAAGGTCTCCGAGCACGCCGTCTACCTGCCGTTCGTCTTCGAGAAGAACGTCAAGTGGCGCAGCTCCCGCCTCACCAACGTCTACACGACGACCAACAACAACGGTTTCTACGACTACGCCTCGCTCGGCGTCGAGAAGTGACCGTCGTCCAATCGCTCCGCCGGCGCACCCGCCGCTAGGCACGAAGGGCAGGTGAAGGCCGTCGTGTGACGGGTCGGGGGTACCGCAATCCGGTGCCCCCGGCCCGCCGCCGGGCCGAGAGCAGTGCTCGCATATCTCATCAGGCGGTTCGCCGCCGCCATCGTGATGCTGCTGATCGTCATGCTCGTGACGTTCGGCATCTTCTTCCTGGTCCCCAAGTGGACGGGCGTCGACCCGGCCACCATGTACGTCGGCAAGCAGTCCGACGCCGCTGCTCTCGAAGCGGTCCGCTCCAAGCTGGGTCTCGGCGACCCGATCTTCGTCCAGCTCTTCGACTTCGTGAAGGGCATCGTGGCCGGCCGCGACTACACCGGCGGCGGTACGACGATCCACTGTGACGCCCCGTGCTTCGGCTACTCGTTCAAGAACGAGCAGGCGATCTGGCCCGTCCTCAAGGACCGTTTCCCCGTCACCCTGTCGCTGGTCATCGGCGCGGCCATCCTGTGGGTCATCTTCGGCGTCCTGACCGGCGTCGTCTCCGCCCTCAAGCGCGGCTCGCTGTGGGACCGGTTCTCCATGACGGTGGCTCTGGCGGGCGTGTCGCTGCCCATCTACTTCACCGGTCTGCTCTCGCTGGCGATCTTCACCTACCAACTGCACTGGCTCAACGGGGAGTACGTGCCCTTCAGCCAGTCACCAACGGGCTGGTTCAGCGGCCTCCTGCTGCCCTGGATCACGCTCGCCTTCCTCCAGGCGGCGATGTACGCCCGTCTCACCCGGGCGACCATGCTCGAAGTGATGGGCGAGGACTACGTCAGAACCGCCCGGGCCAAGGGCCTCAAGGAATCCACCGTCATCGGCAAGCACGCCATGCGCTCCACGATGGCGCCCATCCTCACGGTCCTCGGCATGGACATCGGCGCCCTCATCGGCGGCGCGATCCTCACCGAGACCACCTACAGCATTCCGGGTCTGGGCCGGGCCGTGCTCCAGGCCATCAACGACCGCGACCTTCCGGTGATCCTCGGTGTCACGCTGATCACCTCGGCGGCGGTGATCTTCGCGAACCTGGTCGTGGACCTCCTGTACGCCGTGATCGACCCCCGAGTGAGGCTCGCATGACCGACCTGAACAAGACCGGCGCCGCCGTCGGCGAACCGGTCGCGGGTGAGCGGCCCTCGGACGCCTTCCTCGACGTGCGCGACCTCAAGGTGCACTTCCCGACCGACGACGGCCTGGTCAAGTCCGTCGACGGGCTCACCTTCTCGCTGGAGAAGGGCAAGACCCTCGGCATCGTCGGCGAGTCCGGCTCCGGCAAGTCCGTCACCTCGATGGGCATCATGGGGCTGCACACGGCCGGCCAGTACGGCAAGCGCAGGGCCCAGATCTCCGGGGAGATCTGGCTCAACGGCAAGGAACTGCTGTCGGCCGACCCGGACGAGGTGCGCAAGCTGCGCGGCCGCGACATGGCGATGATCTTCCAGGACCCGCTGTCCGCGCTGCACCCGTACTTCACCATCGGCAAGCAGATCATCGAGGCCTACCGGGTCCACCACGACGTCGACAAGAAGACCGCCCGCACCCGGGCGATCGAGATGCTCGACCGGGTCGGCATCCCCCAGCCCGACAAGCGCGTCGACTCCTACCCGCACGAGTTCTCCGGCGGCATGCGCCAGCGCGCGATGATCGCGATGTCGCTGGTGAACAACCCCGACCTCCTGATCGCGGACGAGCCGACGACCGCCCTGGACGTCACCGTGCAGGCGCAGATCCTGGACCTGATCCGGGACTTGCAGAAGGAGTTCGGCTCCGCGGTCATCATCATCACCCACGACCTGGGCGTCGTCGCCGAGCTCGCCGACGACATCCTGGTGATGTACGGCGGCCGCTGCGTGGAGCGCGGACCGGCCGAGAAGGTCTTCTATGAGCCCCGCCACCCCTACACCTGGGGGCTGCTCGGTTCGATGCCGCGCATCGACCGGGAGGAGACCGAACGGCTCATCCCCGTGAAGGGCTCCCCGCCGTCCCTGATCAACATCCCGTCCGGCTGCGCCTTCAACCCGCGCTGCCCGTACGCCGATGTGCCCAAGGACAACATCACCCGGACCGTGCGCCCCGAACTGGCCGACGGCGGGAGCGGTCACTGGACCGCCTGCCACATGTCGTCCGGCGAGCGGGAGCGCATCTGGACCGAAGAGATTGCGCCCAAGCTGTGAGCGAGGACAAAGGCGTGACGGACAACGACGTGACGATTCCCGCCCAGAGCAAGGGCGCCGTCCCGGCCGGGACCAAGGCGTCCGGCGAGGTGGCTCCCGGCGAGGTCCTGCTCAAGGTCAGCGGCCTCCAGAAGCACTTCCCGATCCGCAGCGGCCTGCTGAAGCGGCAGACGGGTTCGGTCAAGGCCGTCGACGGCCTCGACTTCGACGTGCGCTCCGGCGAAACGCTCGGCGTGGTCGGTGAGTCCGGCTGCGGCAAGTCGACGATGGGCCGGCTGATCACCCGGCTGCTCGAACCGAGCGGCGGGACCGTGGAGTTCGAGGGCCGGGACATCACCCACCTCGGGGTGCGCGGCATGCGGCCGATGCGCCGCGACGTCCAGATGATCTTCCAGGACCCGTACTCCTCGCTGAACCCCCGGCACACGGTCGGCGGCATCATCTCGGCCCCCTTCAAGCTCCAGGGCGTCCAGCCCGAGGGCGGGGTCAAGAAGGAGGTCCAGCGGCTCCTGGAGGTCGTGGGGCTCAACCCCGAGCACTACAACCGCTATCCGCACGAATTCTCCGGCGGTCAGCGCCAGCGCATCGGCATCGCCCGCGCGCTCGCGCTCAAGCCGAAGCTGGTCGTCGCGGACGAGCCGGTCTCGGCCCTCGACGTCTCGATCCAGGCGCAGGTGGTCAACCTCCTCGACGACCTCCAGCAGGAGCTCGGTCTCACCTACGTGATCATCGCGCACGACCTGTCGGTCATCCGGCACGTGTCGGACCGGATCGCGGTCATGTACCTGGGCAAGATCGTCGAGCTGGCCGACCGCAAGTCGCTGTACTCGGCGCCGATGCACCCGTACACCAAGGCCTTGATGTCCGCGGTGCCGGTGCCGGATCCGCGGCGGCGCGGCATGAAGAGCGAGCGGATCCTGCTCAAGGGTGACGTTCCCTCGCCCATCTCGCCGCCGAGCGGATGCCGGTTCCACACCCGGTGCTGGAAGGCGACGGAGATCTGCACGACCAAGGAGCCGGTGCTGGTCGAGCTGAAGCCGGGCCAGCGCGTGGCTTGCCACCACCCGGAGAACGCGCCGGACCAGGCGCCGGGCGAGACGGTTCTCGCGGAGGCCCGGGAGTCGATCGAGGTCGTGACGATCGGCGGAACGGACGCGGCGACATCGCCGGAGGCGGCGACATCGCCGGAGGCGGCGGCATCGGTGGAGGCGCCCGAGTCGGTGGCATCGGCGGAGGCGGCGGAGACGGTCGAGCACTCCGAGCCGGCAGAGGCGTCCGAAGCGGAGGCGTCCGAGACGGAGGCACCGGAAGCGGCCGCGTCTGAGGCGGGGGCGTCCGAAGTCGGCGCGTCCGAAGCCGGCGCGTCCGAGACCGAGGCGCCTGGAGGGGGCGCATCTGGCGCGGCAGTGTCCGACTCCGCCGCGTCCGACGCGAGCGCGGCCGGCTCCGAAGCCGAGGCGACCGACGCCGGCGCGGCCGGAACCGACGCCGGCAAGCCGGGGGCCGGCAAGTCCGCGGCCGGCAAGGCGGGGGCCCGTAAGTCGGCGGCTCGCAAGACGGGGGGCCGCAAGCCGGGAGCAGGCAAGCCGGAGGCCGGGACGCAGGAGTCAACCGGCAAGTAGGGCATGACAGTTCAGTAAAGTCATGTTCATGACGAGACGGGAGAGTGCAGAGTCTGCGTGTCCGTACCAACGGCACACGCTCGAAGGGCAGACTCATGGCACTCTCCCGTTCGGCACGTCACGGCTCCCGGCTGCTCGCCCTCGCCACCGCGGTGGCCGCCGGATTCACCATCGCCGCAGCGCCCGCCGCCTCACCCGGCGCCCCGGGCATCGGTGATCCGTACTTCCCCTTGATGGGCAACGGTGGTTTCGACGCACTGCATTACGACCTCGGGGTGAGCTACAACCCCGATTCCGGGCGCCTGGACGGGCGTACCACGGTCACCGCCCGCGCCACCCAGAACCTCTCCCGCTTCGACCTGGACCTCCAGAAGCTGACGGTCGACTCGGTCCGGGTGAACGGCAGGCCGGCCGACTTCAGCAGAAACGGTGACGAGATCGTCATCACCCCGCGCCACCGGCTCTCCCGGGGTGAGCAGTTCGAGGTCACCGTCGTCTACGGCGGAGTGCCGCACGCGCTGAACGGACCCATCGTCTTCGGCTCCGACTACGGCTGGATGAAGACCAAGGACGGCGTCTTCGTGGCCTGCGAGCCCAACGCCGCCTCCACCTGGTTCCCCTCCAGCGACCACCCCTCCGACAAGGCCACGTACGACATCCGCATCGACGCGCCGAAGGGGCTGACGGGCGTGTCCAACGGGCGCCTGGTGGACTCCTACGACCGAGGGGGACGCTCGTACTACCACTGGCGCGAGAGCAAGCCGATGGCGACCTACCTGGCCACGGCGTCCATCGGCAAGTTCGACGTGAAGACCGGCCGCACGCCCGGCGGTACGCCCATCTACGTGGCCATCGACCCCGTACTCGCCAACCAGAACAAGGTCGACGTGTACGCGGTGACCGCCGAGGCCACCGACTACTGGTCCAAGCTCTTCGGCCCGTACCCCTTCGAGGAGACCGGGGCCGTCGTGGACGACATGCCGCAGGCCGGGTTCTCCCTGGAGACCCAGTCCAAGCCCAGCTATTCGGCGGTACGTTCCGAGTCGACCATCGTGCACGAGCTCGCCCACCAGTGGTTCGGCGACTCCGTCTCGGTGGCCCACTGGGACGACATCTGGCTCAACGAGGGGTTCGCGACCTACGCCCAGTGGCTGTGGGCCGAGCACCGCGGCACGAAAACCGCGCACGACTCCTTCCTCGCCGCCTACAACTCGATCCCGGCCGACGACGACTTCTGGAAGATCGAGGTGGCCGACCCGCAGCGCGACACGATGTTCGCCGACGCGGTCTACGAACGCGGCGCGATGATGCTCCAGGAACTGCGCGAACGCATCGGTGACCAGGCCTTCTTCAAGCTGCTCCCGGCCTGGACCAAGGCCCACCGCTACCACAACGCCGACACCGAGGACTTCATCAGCCTCGCCGAGGAGATATCGGGCGAGTCGCTCGACGGACTGTTCCAGAAGTGGATCTACGACACGGGCAAGCCCGCGCTCTGAGCCAGGCGGTGCCGAGGGGCGCCCCGCGATGAGTAAAAATGCGGGGTGCTCCACTCATTGTTCAGCCCCTCCGTCCAGCATGTGCTGGACCTCGTCGGAATCTTCGTCTTCGCGATTTCCGGCGCCCTGCTCGCCGTGCGCAAGAACTTCGACGTGTTCGGCATCGCGGTGCTCGCCGAGGTCACCGCGCTGGGCGGAGGGCTGTTCCGCGACCTCATGATCGGGGCGGTCCCGCCGGCCGCCTTCACCGACCTCGGGTACTTCGTGACCCCGCTGCTCGCCGCCGTGCTGGTCTTCTTCCTGCATCCCGAGGTCGAGCGCACCCAGCTCGCGGTCAACGTCTTCGACGCGGCGGGGCTCGGCCTGTTCTGCGTCACGGGCACGACCAAGGCGTACGACTACGGGCTCGGGCTCACCTCGTCGGCGGCGCTCGGCCTCGCCACGGCGGTGGGCGGCGGTGTGCTGCGTGACGTCCTCGCCAACGAGGTGCCCTCCCTGCTGCGCTGGGACCGCGATCTGTACGCGGTGCCCGCGATCGTCGGCTCCACGATGGTCGTGCTCTTCATCCGCTTCGACCTCCTGAGCGCGGGGACCAGCGGGCTCGCGGTGGTCACGGCCTTCCTGCTGCGCATCGCGGCCCTGAAGTACCACTGGCGGGCACCGCGCGCGTGGCACCGGCGCAGCTCGACGCTGGAGGAGGTGTGAGGGGGGATTGGGTGTGAGGGCGTGGGTGTGAGGCGGTGGGCGCGGATGTGAGGAGTGCGAGCGGCAGGAAAGCTACCGCTCAGTAATTTATCGGTGTACGGTGCTGCGCATGGCACAGGCAACGTCACCGGTACTCCCCGCCGCGATCGGGGACAGCGAGTTCGACCGCGACACCGCGATCACCCTGCGGGAAGCGGGAGTCTATGACGCCGAGCTCTCGGCGGGCTGGACCATCATCAACGCCGTCAACGGCGGTTATCTGCTGGCCCTCCTGGGCCGGGCGCTCGGCGACGCGCTGCCGCACCCGGACCCGTTCAGCGTCTCGGCGCACTACCTCACGCCGTCCGTGCCGGGTCCCGCGGTCATCCGCACCCAGGTCGTACGCACCGGGCGCACCCTCTCCACCGGTCAGGCCTCGCTGTTCCAGTACGACGAGGCGGGCGCGGAGATCGAGCGCATCCGGGTCCTCGGCTCGTACGGGGACCTCGACGCGCTCACCGACGAGGTGCGCACCACCGCGCAGCCGCCCGCGATGCCGCCGCTGTCGCACTGCATCGGCGCGACGGACGCGCCCGACGGCTCCCGTCCGCCCATCCCCGGCAGTTCGGCCATCACCGACCGGCTGATGCTCAAGCTCGATCCGACCACGCTCGGCTGGGCGGTGGGGGCGCCGTCCGGCAAGGGCGAGATGCGGGCGTGGTTCGGGCTCGCGGACGGGCGTGACGCGGACCCGGTCTCGCTGCTCCTCACCGTGGACGCGCTGCCCCCGACGTCCTTCGAGCTCGGGCTCAAGGGGTGGACGCCGACGGTCGAGCTGACCACGCACATCCGCTGCCGGCCGGCGCCGGGGCCGCTGCGGGTGTCGATCACCACGCGGAATCTGGCCGGGGGTTTTCTGGAGGAGGACGCGGAGGTCTGGGACTCGGCCGATCGGCTGGTCGCCCAGTCCCGCCAGTTGGCGCGGGCGCCGCGGGGCTGAGGCGGGGGGTTCGCCCACCCGCCCGCCCGTTGTGCGGGGTTGGTGAGCCCGGCCCCTGGGGCTGCGCCCCAGACCCCATGCGGGGCTGCGCCCCTGCGCCCCGAGGGGTTTGCCCACCGGCCCGCCCGTTGTGCGGGGTTGGTTGGGCCCGGCCCCTGGGGCTGTGCCCCAGACCCCATGCGGGGCTGCGCCCGTGCGCCCCGGGGGGTTTGCCCGCCCGCCCGTTGTGCGGGGTTGGTTGGGCCCGGCCCCTGGGGCTGTGCCCCAGACTCCACGTGGGGCTGCGCCCGTGCGCCCCGGGGGGTTTGCCCGCCCGCCCGTTGTGCGGGGTTGGTTGGGCCCGGCCCCTGGGGCTGCGCCCCAGACCCCATGCGGGGCTGCGCCCCTGCACCCCGGGGGTTTGGCCCATGAGGGCACATCGCACCCCGGCGTTCGTGCCGTGCCCCGCTATGAGCTGTGGCCGCGCGTTCACCCCCGGAGGGTTTCGGGAAGGGGTGGGGTGGGGCCTCACCGGGGTCCGGGGCGAAGCCCCGGCGGCGGGGCCGGGGTCACCGGGCGCTCCAAGGCCGGCCCAGCCGCACAGCGGAGCCCGGGCCCCCGCGGCGTGGGCAACCGCCGCCCGCCACCCCGTGGCCCCCGCTCAGTCCAGCCAGTGCCGCCGCCCCAGCGCGACCAAACGCAGCTGCGCGCGGGCGGTCGTGAGGACCGCGTCCGCTCCCTCGCCGTCCTCCAGGAGCGTCGACGCCGTCATCACCATGTGGTCGACGTACAGGCCACCCAGCATGCGCAGATCCGCCGGGGGCCACCCCTTCGACTGCGGGTCCGCACCCAGCGCCTCGGCCACCTCGTCCGCGAAGGACCGCAGTTGCACGCCGATCGCGTCGCGGACCGGCGCCACCCCGCCGTGCCGTTCGCGGGCGATGAAGCGGACGTGCGCGGGGTAGGCGCGGACGTGGGCGGCGATCAACGCGACCGCCCGGTCGATGCGTTCGTCGCTGGCCCCGGTGGTGACGATCGCCGCCCGGATCGTGCCATGGAGCGATCCGAGTGCCTGCTCGACCAGGGCGACGCCGAGGTCGGCGGTGTCTTTGAAGTGGCGGTAGAACGCGGCCGGTGCCACGCCCACGGCCCGGGTGACCTCCCGGAGCCCGAGGCTGCTCAGGCTCTGGTGCTCCAGGAGCTGGAGCGCCGAGTCCATGAGGGCCTGGCGCGTCTTCTGCTTCTGGGCCTGCCGGATTCCGAGAGTGTGGCTCATACCACTCAGTAAACAGCTGTTCGCCGAAGTTGGGAACACTAGACTCATCAGTCAGTGAACAGTCGTACTCCGAAAGGCGATTGGCCCCGCTGATCGGAGGTACACGGAACACGACCAGGGCATCCGGAGCCCCAACCGGCTCATCCGGAGCACCACCCAGGACACCGGCCCGGTGCCGAATACGGGACATCGGATACCTGATGCCGGATGCCAGACACCGGACTGTCGAAGAACCGCACACGGAAAGGGATCTCATGTTCTTCCTCGTCGCAGCCCTCCTCCTGCTGGGGGTCGTGCTGGGCTCAGCGGCGCACCTCCCGCTCCCGGTCACGCTCGCCGTCGCCGGCGTCATCGCCGTCTGGCTGCTCGTCTTCTCCGCCCGTGAACGCTTCTCGCACCGGAAGGGCTGACCATGGAACTCGCCGCGATCCGCCGCCGCAGCCGGGACCGTGACGCCGACGGAATGGCCGTCGCGGCCTTCGTTCTCGGCCTGCTCGGGCTGCTCGTCATGAACGTCGTCCTCGGCCCCATCGCCATCGTCCTGGCCTCGCTCTCCCTCCTGTACCGGACGCG
Organism: Streptomyces sp. NPDC006711; assembly: GCF_042869775.1. Classification (NCBI taxonomy): domain Bacteria; kingdom Bacillati; phylum Actinomycetota; class Actinomycetes; order Kitasatosporales; family Streptomycetaceae; genus Streptomyces; species Streptomyces sp. NPDC006711. The sequence goes on along the minus strand of NZ_JBIAGO010000015.1, from coordinate 82,350 downwards.
CCGCCGCGGCCGGGCCCTGCTCGGACTCGCCCTCGGCGTCGCCGACCTCGTGGTTCTCGCCGTCCTCGTCATGGCCGACCACACCGTGTCCTGGGGCCTGAGCGGCTGATCCCGGGCCACGCCCCTGGCCGGAACCGCGGCACGGTCCACCCCGCGCGGCTCGTAGAATCGGGCCCACCATGGCTTACCTCGACCACGCCGCGACCACTCCGATGCTCCCGGAGGCGGTCCAGGCGATGACCGCCCAGCTGACCGCTACCGGCAACGCGTCCTCGCTGCACGCCGCCGGACGGCGGGCCCGCCGCACCGCCGAGGAGGCCCGGGAAGAACTCGCCGACGCGCTCGGCGCCCGCCCCAGCGAGGTCGTCTTCACGGCCGGCGGCACCGAGGCCGACAACCTCGCCGTCAAGGGCCTGTACTGGGCCCGCAGGGACGCCGACCCGCGCCGCGTGCGCGTCCTCGCCAGCCCCGTCGAGCACCACGCCGTGCTCGACGCGGTGCACTGGCTCGCCGAACACGAGGGCGCCGCCGTCGAATACCTGCCCGTCGACGCGTACGGCAGAGTGCACCCCCAGGCGCTGCGCGACGCCATCGAGCGCGACCCCGACGACGTCGCCCTCGCCACCGTCATGTGGGCCAACAACGAGATCGGCACCATCATGCCGGTGGCCGAACTGGCCGCCGTGGCCCGGGAGTTCGACGTCCCGCTGCACGCCGACGCGGTGCAGGCCTTCGGTCAGCTCGACGTCGACTTCGCCGCCTCAGGTCTCGCCGCCATGACCGTCTCCGGCCACAAGATCGGCGGCCCGTACGGCATCGGCGCCCTGCTGCTCGGCCGTGAGTACACCCCCGTGCCCGTGCTCCACGGTGGCGGGCAGGAGCGGCATGTGCGCTCCGGCACCCTCGACGTCCCGGCCATCGCCGCGTTCGCGGTCGCCGGGCGGCTCGCCGCCGAGCGGCGCGGCGCGTTCGCCCGGGACACCGGGGGGCTGCGGGACCGGCTCGTGGAGGCCGTGTACCGGACCGTGCCCGACGCGATCCTCGGCGGCGACCCGGACCCGGCGGGCCGGCTCCCCGCCAACGCCCACTTCACCTTCCCCGGCTGCGAAGGCGACTCCCTCCTGCTGCTGCTCGACGCGCAGGGCATCGAGTGCTCCACCGGCTCCGCCTGCACCGCGGGCGTCGCCCAGCCCAGTCATGTCCTGCTCGCCACCGGCACCGACCCCGACCTGGCCCGCGGCACCCTGCGTTTCTCCCTGGGCCACACCTCCACGGAGGCGGATGTCGAGGCCGTCGCGGGCGCCATCGGTCCCGCGGTGGAGCGCGCCCGCACCGCCGGACTCGTCTGACACCGCCACCCCGGCGCGCGGCTCAGGCCCCGGTGGCCGCGCCCACCATCGTCAGGTAGCGCGGCCAGTCCCAGTGCGGACCGGGGTCGGTGTGGTCGGTGCCCGGCACCTCCACGTGCCCGATGATGTGCTTGCGGTCGACGGCTATGCGGTAGCGGGCGCATATCGCCGCCGTCAGCCGCGCCGACGCCGCGTACATGGCGTCGGTGAAGGAGGACGCCTCCTCGATGAAGCCCTCGTGCTCTATGCCGACGCTGCGCTCGTTATAAGCGCGATTGCCCGCGTGGTACGCCACGTCCAGCTCACGGACCGTCTGCGCTATGTGCCCGTCCCCGGACACCACATAGTGCGCCGCGACCTTGTTGCTCGGGTCCTGGAACGTCTTGAGCGCGCTGTCGAAACTGCCCTGGACGACATGGATCACCACCCGGTCCACCGCGTAGTCCTCCGGCCGGTCCGCCATCCGCCAGTTCCCCGGGGCGGCCGCCACCCACCGCGCCCCCGCGTAGTCCAGCTCTCCGGCCTTGCGCGGTCTGTGCGGGCGCGCGTGCGGCGCGTTCAGATATCCGATGGTCCCGAGCGCCACCACCGCGCCCCCGATCAGCAGCCCCCTGCGGCTGGTCGCCATACGCCCCGCCCCCGTCGCTCCCGTACCTCCCCAGCAGGCCGCGCCGCACCCGGCGGGCCCCGGAATCCCGGATCGGACCCCCTCTGACAGGCACAACGGATACTCCCGCGCCCCCGGTTCCCGATCCCACGTACCCTTACGAGTGCTATGACTCAGACTTCGCCGCAGCCCCCGTCGATGACCTCCCCGCGCCCCCTGCGCGTCCTGGCCGCCATGTCCGGCGGTGTGGACTCCGCCGTCGCCGCCGCCCGGGCCGCCGAAGCCGGCCACGACGTCACCGGCGTGCACCTGGCGCTCTCCGCGAACCCCCAGTCCTTCCGCACCGGGGCCCGCGGCTGCTGCACCATCGAGGACTCCCGCGACGCCCGCCGCGCGGCGGACGTCATCGGCATCCCCTTCTACGTCTGGGACCTGGCCGAACGCTTCCGTGAGGACGTCGTGGAGGACTTCATCGCGGAGTACGAGGCGGGCCGCACGCCCAACCCGTGCCTGCGCTGCAACGAGAAGATCAAGTTCGCGGCGCTGCTCGACAAGGCCCTCGCGCTCGGCTTCGACGCGGTCTGCACCGGCCACTACGCGACCGTCGTCCTGAACGAGGACGGCACCCGCGAGCTGCACCGCGCGTCCGACATGGCCAAGGACCAGTCCTATGTGCTCGGCGTGCTCGACGAGCGCCAGCTCGCCCACGCGATGTTCCCGCTCGGCGACACCCTCACCACCAAGGACGAGATCCGCGCCGAGGCCGAGCGCCGGGGCCTGGCCGTCGCCAAGAAGCCCGACAGCCACGACATCTGCTTCATCGCCGACGGCGACACCCAGGGCTTCCTCGCGAACCGCCTCGGCAAGGCGGAGGGCGACATCGTGGACGAGTCCGGCGCCAAGATCGGCAGCCACGAGGGCGCCTTCGGCTTCACCATCGGCCAGCGCAAGGGCCTGCGCATCGGGCACCCGGCCGCCGACGGCAAGCCGCGCTACGTCCTGGACATCTCGCCGGTCAACAACACGGTCACCGTCGGCCCCGTCGAAGCGCTCGACGTCACCGCCCTGGGCGCGATCAAGCCCCGCTGGTGCGGCACCGCCCCGGCCGGAGCGGGCACGTACACGGCGCAGCTGCGCGCCCACGGCGGCGAGACCGAGGTGACGGCGGAACTGGTCGACGACGTCCTGAAGGTGACGTTCGCCGAACCGGTCCGAGGTGTGGCCCCCGGCCAGGCCATCGTCCTGTACGACGGCACACGCGTAGTGGGCTCCGCCACCATCGCCACGACCGAGCGGGCCGCAGCCCGCGTGTAGCGGGCCGCACCCGAAGGCGCTACTGGGCGACGCGAAGGACGATCTTCCCCTGGGTGCGTCCGCGCTCGCCGTACTCGTGCGCCTTCGCGGCGTCGGCCAGGTCGAACACCGAGTCGATCTCCACGCGGAGCTTGCCCTCCGTCACGAGCGCGGCGATCGCGCGCATGCCCGCCTGGTCCGGCTCCACGATGGTGAAGCCGGCCCGCAGGCCCCGCCGCGCCGCCTCGGCAAGCAGCTCGGGCTCGTCCGGCGTGTTGATCGAGACCAGCGTGCCGCCGGGGCGCAGCACCGTGAGGGAGCGCGCGCTGTAGTCGCCGCCCACGGCGTCGAAGACGACGTCGATGTTTCCTACGGCCTCGGTGAAGTCGACGGCGGTGTAGTCGATCACCTCGTCCGCGCCGAGCCCCCGGACAAAGGCGTGCTTGGCCGCGCTCGCCGTGCCGATGACGTACGCGCCGAGCGCCTTGGCGATCTGTACGGCGAGGTGTCCGACCCCGCCGGCCGCCGCGTGGACCAGCACCCGCTGCCCCGGGGCGAGGCGGGCCGTGTCGACGAGCGACTGCCACGCCGTCAGCGCGGCCAGCGGCAGGGCGGCCGCCTGGATGTGGTCGATGCCGTCCGGCTTGGGGACGAAGTGCCGGGCGGGGGCGACGACGTACTCGGCGTAGGCGCCGGCCTGGCGCGGGAAGAGCGGCATGCCGAAGACCGCGTCGCCCGGCTGGTACAGCGTGACGCCGACGCCCACCGCCTCGACGGTGCCGGACACGTCGTGGCCGAGGATCGCGGGGTCGCCCATCGGCGTGAACCCGCCGTGTGTGCGGATCTTCCAGTCGGCCGGGTTGACCCCCGCCGCGTGGACGCGCACCAGGACCTCGCCCGTGCCCGGCTCGGGGCGCGCGGTCTCGATCTCGGCCAGCACCTCGGGGCCGCCGTACCGGGCGTAGCTGATGGCGCGCATGGTCTGGGACATGAGTGATCCTTTGCAACGACTGTCGAGGGGTTTCGGCTGGTGGGAGCCACCAACGGAGACCAGCCTGCGGTCTGGCGGCCCCGTATGGTGCTGACCGTTTGGCCATGATGTGACAGAATCTGGCCATGCCTGCCCGACCGAACACGCATCAGGTGGCGGTGCTCGCCCTCGACGGAGTGGTCTCCTTCGAGCTGGGCATCGCGCCCCGGATCTTCAACAGCGCCAAGGGGCCGGACGGCACGCCCCTGTACGAGGTGACCGTCTGCACCGCGGACGGGCGGCCGGTGCGCACCGAGGCCGGGTTCTCGGTCGCGGTCGACCACGGGCCCGAAGCGCTCGCGACCGCCGACACCGTGGTCATCCCGCCCACCCACAATCTCGGCGCCATGGCGAAGGGCGGCCCGCTGCCCGAGCCGCTGGTCCGCGCCTTCGGGCGGATCAGGCCCGGCACCCGCATGGTCTCCATCTGCACCGCGTCCTACGTGCTGGGCGCCGCCGGGCTGCTCGACGGGCGGCCCGCCACCACGCACTGGTGCGACGCCGCCGCCTTCGCGCGCGTCTTTCCCGGCGTCGACGTGGACCCGGGCGTCCTCTTCGTCGACGACGGCGACGTCCTGACCTCGGCGGGCGCGGCCGCCGGCATCGACCTGTGCCTGCACCTGGTGCGCCGCGACCACGGCAGCGCGGTCGCCAACCGCGCCGCCCGGCACTGCGTGGTCCCGCCCTGGCGCGACGGCGGCCAGGCCCAGTACATCGAACGCCCCGTCCCCGAGCCCACCCTCGCCAGCACCGCCGCCACCCGCGCGTGGGCCCTGGAGCGCCTTCAGGAACCGCTCTCGCTGGGCGAGATGGCCGCCCACGCCCGCATGAGTCTGCGCACCTTCACGCGCCGCTTCCGCGAGGAGGCGGGCATGACACCGGGCACCTGGCTCACCGCCCAGCGGCTCGAACTGGCCCGCCAGCTTCTGGAGTCGAGCGACCTGCCGGTGGACCTGGTGGCCCACAGGGCTGGCTTCGGCACCGCCAACTCGCTGCGCCAGCACATGCGTTCCGTGCTCGGCGTCTCACCGGTCGCCTACCGGCGCACCTTCCAGGTCGGCGCGCCCGCCTGAACCGCGCTCCTACTCGGTGACCTTCTCGACCTCGTAGAAACAGAGATGGTCCTTGATCTCGGCCACCTCCGCCTTGGGTTCGGGGTAGTACCAGACCAGGTCGGGCGCCTCGGGCAGCGACCAATAGGAGGCCGTTCCCTTGAACGGGCAATAGGTGTGGGTGTCCGACGCGGTCAAGAGGTCGGTCCGTACGTCCTCGGGCGGAAGGTAGTAGCGCACGGGGAGCCCGGTCTCGCACAGGAGCAGCGGGCGCCGGCTCTCGGCCAGCACCTGCCCGTCGTGAACGACCCGCACATGCTCGCTGCCGCGCTCGATGGTGATGCGATGTCCTGTCGTCATACCAGGTGCAGCGCCCGGGGTGCTCCGCTTCTTCCCGCGCGGCAAGAACGGGAAGAACGAGAAGAACGACAAGAACGACAAGAACGACAAGGAACCGCCTCGTAGGGTGGGCGCATGAATATCTGCGTCTTCCTGTCTGCGGCCGACCTCGACGAGCGCTACACCCGACCGGCGCGCGAATTCGCCGAACTCCTCGGCAAGGGCGGGCACACCCTGGTGTGGGGCGGCTCCGAGAGCGGCCTCATGAAGGTCGTCGCCGACGGCGTGCAGGAGGCGGGCGGCCGGCTCGTGGGGGTGTCGGTCGACTTCCTCGCGGCCAAGGCCCGCCAGAACGCCGACGAGATGGTCATCACCAAGGACCTCGCCGAGCGCAAGGCGCTGCTCCTCGCCAAGTCGGACGCCGTGGTGATCATGGTGGGCGGTACCGGCACTCTGGACGAGGCCACCGAGATCCTGGAGCTCAAGAAGCACGGCAAGACCACCAAGCCCGTCGTCCTGCTGAACACCGCCGGCTTCTACGACGGCCTCAAGGAGCAGTTCCGCCGCATGGAGCAGGAGGGCTTCCTTCCCGTGCCCCTCACCGAGCTCGTCTTCTTCGCCGAGGACGCCGTCGCCGCGCTCGCCTACCTGGAGGAGTCCCGCGGCATCCAGTAGGGCGAGGAGGAGTGCGAGCATGGCGGGTATGGCTACTCACCTGATCACCGGCGCCGGTTCCGGCATCGGCGCCGCCGTCGCGCGCCGACTGCACGCGCGCGGCGACGAGCTCATCCTGCTCGCCCGCGACGCCGCACGCGCCAAGGAGCTCGCCGCCCGCCACCCGGGCGCCCGCACCCTCGTCGGCGACCTCGCCGACCCCGACCGCCTCTCCTGGGCCTTCGACAAGCAGTCCATGCCGGACCACCTCGACTCGCTGCTGCACATCGCGGGCGTCGTCGACCTCGGCCCCGTCGGCGATCTGCGGCCCAAGACCTGGCACCAGCAGCTCAACGTCAACCTGATCGCCCCCGCCGAGATCACCCGCCACCTGCTGCCCCAACTGCGCGCCTCACGCGGCCACGTGGTCTTCGTGAACTCCGGCGCCGGGCTCAGCGCGCACGCCGAATGGGGCGCGTACGCGGCCTCCAAGCACGGCCTCAAGGCGCTCGCGGACGCGCTGCGCCACGAGGAGCACGCGAGCGGTGTCCGCGTTACCTCGGTCTACCCCGGCCGCACCGCGAGCCCCATGCAGGCCAAGGTGCACTCGCAGGAGGGCAAGGAGTACGACCCGGCCAGGTACATCGACCCCGAGTCGGTGGCCACCACCATCATCATGGCCATCGACCTGCCGGCCGACGCCGAGGTCAACGACCTCACCGTGCGCCCCGGCAAGTAGCCGGGGCCGGGCCGTGCGCCCGGTTGCGTAGGCTTCCGGGGTGAGCGAACAGAGCAATTTCCCCTGGGGGCCCGCCACCGGGATCGGTTCGATGCCGGGCGGCGACGCGCGGGAGACCGCCAAGACCGTCACCGGCTCGCTGATCGGCGCCGAAGGCGCGCGCGGCGACTTCCCGCACCTCGCGGAGCTGCCCGCGCGCGGCCCCGGCGCCGACATGATCGGGCGGACCATCGGTCTCCTCGTCGAGATGTACGGACACGTCGAGCCCAGCGGCTGGCGGGTCAGCGACCGGCCCGGCCGGGACACCCGGCGGGCCAGGTCCTGGCTCGGCGAGGACCTGGACGCCCTTGAGGAGTTCACCCAGGGCTACACCGGCCCGCTGAAGGTGCAGGCCGTCGGGCCCTGGACGCTGGCCGCCGCCCTGGAATTGAGGAGCGGCGAGCTCTCGCTCGGCGACCCCGGCGCCTGCCGCGACCTGGCCGGATCGCTCGCCGAAGGACTGCGCGACCACCTCGCCGACGTACGCCGCCGCGTGCCCGGCGCGCACCTGGTGCTGCAACTCGACGAACCCTCCCTCACGTCGGTGCTGCGCGGCCAGATCCGTACCGCCAGCGGATACCGCACCCACCGGGCCGTCGACCGCCAGGTCGTGGAGTCCGCCCTGCGCGATGTCATGGCCGTCCACGACGGCCCCGTCGTCGTCCACTCCTGCGCCCCCGACGTCCCGTTCGCGCTGCTGCGGAGGGCCGGCGCTGCGGGAGTGTCGTTCGATTTCGACCTGCTCACCGAGCGTGACGACGAACAGATCGGTGAAGCGGCCGAGAGCGGCGTCAAGCTGTTCGCCGGAGTGGTGGCGGGCACCGACGGCCCATTGTCAGACCCTGCCGGTAGCGTCATGGGTGTCAGGACGCTGTGGCGCAGGCTGGGGCTGAATCCGGGGACTCTGGGCGAGTCCGTGGTGATCACTCCCGCATGCGGCATGGCAGGCGCGTCCCCGTCCTACGCACGGGCCGCGCTCGCCCACTGCGTCCGGGCGGCGAGATCGCTCGCGGACAACCCTGAGTGACGGGGACAACGGGAAACGGGAGGACATGACGGTGGCTGGCGAACAGAACGCGGCGGTGCCGGCGGAGGCACGGGAGCAGCACGCGCTCCTCTCCGAGCAGATCGAGGAGCACCGCTTCCGGTATTACGTCCGCGACCAGCCGGTCATCAGCGACGGCGACTTCGACCGGCTGCTCCGCTCCCTCGAAGCCCTGGAGGAGGAGTACCCCGAGCTGCGCACGCCCGACTCGCCGACGCAGAAGGTGGCCGGGGCCTACGAGACGGACTTCGCCTCGGTCGAGCACCGCGAGCGGATGCTGTCCCTGGACAACGCCTTCGACGACGAGGAGCTGGCGGCCTGGTCCGAGCGCGTCGCCAAGGACGTGGGCACGCCCTCGTTCCACTACCTGTGCGAGCTGAAGGTCGACGGCCTCGCCGTGAACCTGACGTACGAGCACGGCAGACTCACCCGCGCCGCCACCCGGGGCGACGGCCGCACCGGCGAGGACATCACGCCCAACGTGCGCACCATCGCCGACGTCCCGTCCCGGCTGCGGGGCGACCGCGTGCCCGCCCTCGTCGAGATCCGGGGCGAGGTGTACTTCCCGATGGAGGCCTTCGAAGGCCTCAACGCGCGTCTGGTCGAAGCGGGCGACAAGCCGTTCGCCAACCCCCGCAACGCGGCGGCCGGTTCCCTGCGCCAGAAGGACCCCAAGATCACCGCGACCCGGCCGCTGCACATGGTGGTGCACGGCATCGGCGCACGCGAGGGCTTCGACATCGACCGCCTCTCCCAGGCCTACGGCCTGCTGCGCGAGTGGGGCCTGCCCACCGCCCAGCACAACAAGGTGGTCAACTCCCTCGAAGAAGTACGGGAGTTCATCGCCTACATGGGCGAGAACCGGCACTCGGTGGTGGAGCACGAGATCGACGGCGTCGTCGTCAAGCTCGACGAGATCCCCCTCCAGGGCCGCCTCGGCTCCACCGCGCGCGCCCCGCGCTGGGCCATCGCCTGGAAGTACGCGCCCGAAGAGGTCAACACCAAACTCATCAACATCCGCGTGGGCGTGGGCCGCACCGGCCGCGTCACGCCCTACGCCCAGGTCGAGCCGGTCACCGTGGCCGGCTCCGAGGTCGAGTTCGCCACCCTTCACAACCAGGACGTGGTCAAGGCCAAGGGCGTCCTCATCGGCGACACCGTGGTGCTGCGCAAGGCCGGCGACGTCATCCCGGAAATCCTGGGCCCCGTGGCCGACCTCAGGGACGGCAGCGAGTACCCCTTCGAGATGCCCGCCCAGTGCCCGGAGTGCGGCACCGCGCTGCGTCCGATGAAGGAGGGCGACATCGACCTGCGCTGCCCCAACGCGCGGTCCTGCCCCGCCCAGTTGAGGGAGCGGCTGTTCTACCTCGCCGGCCGCAAGAGCCTGGACATCGAGAACTTCGGATACGTCGCGGCCGCCGCCCTCACCAAACCCCTCGAACCGGCCGCCCCGCCCCTGCGTGACGAGGGCGACCTCTTCGACCTGACCATGGAACAGCTGCTCCCCATCAGGGCGTACGTCCTGGACCAGGACAGCGGGCTGCCCAAGCGCGATCCCAAGACCGGCGAGGAGAAGACCGCGCTCGTCTTCGCCAATATGAACGGGGAGCCGCGCAAGAACGCCGTCTCGATGCTGGAGAACATCGCGGCCGCCAAGCAGCGCCCGCTGGCCCGTGTCCTGACCGGGCTCTCCATTCGTCACGTCGGCCCGGTCGCCGCCGAAGCACTGGCCCGGGAATTCCGCTCCATCGACCGCATCCAGCAGGCGACCGAGGAGGAACTGGCCGCGGTCGAAGGCGTCGGGGGGATCATCGCCGCCTCCCTCAAGCAGTGGTTCACCGAGGAGTGGCACCAGGAGATCCTGCGCAAGTGGAAGGCCGCCGGTGTCCGCATGGAGGACGAGAGGACCGGCGAGGACGAGGGGCCGCGTCCCCTGGCGGGTCTCACCGTGGTCGTGACCGGAACGCTCGAGCGGCACACCAGGGATGGCGCGAAAGAAGCCCTCCAGAGCCGGGGCGCGAAAGTCACCGGGTCCGTTTCCAAGAAGACATCGTTTGTTGTCGTGGGCGACAACCCGGGTTCGAAATACGACAAGGCAATGCAGGTGAAGGTCCCGGTTCTCGACGAGGACGGATTCGCCATTCTGCTGGAACAAGGGCCGGAAGCCGCACGGGAAGTCGCGATGCCGAACGCCCCGGAGGGGGAATAGTCAAGAAAGCAGGGTAGTAACCGAGAGCCCGGAGGCCGCGCCAAGTCACCCGTTCGGCGCATAGCAGACCGATGCGGGAGGCCGGGGCGCATTCGGGCAAGAGCTGTAGACCGCTGCCCCACGGAGCCTTCAGCGGCCTACTGTTGAGAGGCGCGCCCGTCGAGCACGGCCGACTGCCCCTGCCCGGGGAGCGCTTGGGGTGCGACACCAGTCGTGGTGGCATGGCAGGGGGGCCATCGCGCGCACGGGCACCGCCGGCTGTGAGAGGGACGGGCATGAAACCGACCGAGAGCACCGCCCCGGCCGTGAGGCTGCGCGGGTTCACGGGCTTTTCGTCCAGGCTGACGGCCGTCGTCACCGGCCTCGCGGGCGTGGCCCTCGCCACCGGCTTCTCCCGCGCGCTCCAGCGGGGCGACGCGCTGTTCCCCGGCGCGACGACGGGCTGGTCGCTCGTCGTCCTCAGCGGCGTCATCGTCGGCCATCTCGTCGCGCTCGGCCGTGAGCGCTGGTGGGGCGGCACCGGCTCCGGAGCCGCCCTCACCATCGCCGTCCTGCTCCTGTACGGCTGGCTGCCGGCCGCGCTGGTCAGCCTGGCCGTGGTGGTCCTGGTCGGCGCCGCGCGCCGCGACCGCTGGCGCCAAGGCGTGCTGCACGGCGCCGTGGACGTGCTGGGAGCGGGCGCGGCGGGCCTGGTGCTCGCCGTGTTCGGCGTCGTCCCCTCCGTCGCCGAGCCGTGGTGGCCCACCCAGTGGAGCGTCACCACCGTCCCCGAGATCGTCCTGGCCGCCGGGGCCTATCTGCTGTGCACCAGGACCCTGCTCTGGTACGCGCTCGCCCCCCGCGGCGGTCTGCCGACGGTGGCCCGCACCGCTCTGCTCCGCCAGGGTCTCGTCGCGATCGCCCTGCTCGGCATCGCCCCGCTGATCTGCGTCGTCGCCATGGCCGTACCCATCCTGCTGCCCCTGTTCGCGGTGCCGCTCGTCGCCCTGGACTCCACGCTCTGGATCGCCCGCGCCCGCGCCGAGGAACAGCTGCGCGACCCGCTGACCGGGCTGCCCAACCGGCAGTGGCTCCTGGAGCGCACCTGGGCGGCGCTGGAGCAGGCCGAGAACAGTGCCACCCGTTCGGCCCTCGTCCTGATCGACCTCGACCGTTTCCGTTCGGTCAACGACACCCTCGGCCACCTCGCCGGGGACCGCCTCCTCCTCCAGATAGCCGAACGGCTCAAGACCGCTCTGCCGCGTGGCGCGGAGGCCGCGAGGCTGGGCGGCGACGAGTTCGCCGTGCTGCTGCCCGTGTGCGAGTCCGCCACCGGGGCCATGCGCACCGCCCGGGCCCTGGTGGCCGAGCTGTCATCGCCGCTCGACCTCGACGGGCTGACCCTCGTCCTTGAGGCCAGCGCCGGCGTCGCCCTCTACCCCGACCACGCCCTCGACGCGGAAGGACTGCTGCGCCGGGCCGACATCGCGATGTACCAGGCCAAGCGCGACCGTACGGGCGTGGAGGTCTACGAGTCCAAGCGGGACTCCAACACCCCTGACCGGCTCGGCCTGTTGGGGGATCTGCGGCGCGCGCTCGACGCCGGGGACGTGGAGCTGCACTACCAGCCCAAGGTGCGGTTCGACGGGCAGGTGGCGGGACTTGAGGCGCTGGTGCGCTGGGTGCATCCCGAGCGCGGGCGGGTCGCTCCGGACGAGTTCATCGCCATCGCCGAGTCGAGCGGGCTCATGCCGCACCTCACGGAGTACGTCCTGGACACCGCGCTCGCGCAGGTCGCGCGCTGGCGCGCCCAGGGCCTGTTCGTGCCGGTCGCCGTCAACGTCTCTCCTCGCGACGTCCACACCCCCGGGTTCGCGGGGGCCGTCGCCGCGCGGCTGGCCCGGCACGGGGTGCCGGCCGGGGCGCTGCAACTGGAGATCACGGAACACGTCCTGCTGGAGGACCCGCAGCGGGCCGCCGACACCCTCGCCGGGCTGACCAGCCACGGCGTGAAGATGTCCCTGGACGACTTCGGCACGGGCTACTCCTCCCTGGTCCACCTGCGGCGGCTGCCGGTCAGCGAGCTGAAGATCGACCGGTCCTTCGTGGCCCGGCTCGCCGTCGACCACGAGGACGCGGAGATCGTGCGCTGCACCGTCGACCTCGCCCACTCGCTCGGGCTGCTCGTCGTCGCCGAGGGGGTCGAGGACGACGAGACGTGGGAGCGGCTGCGGGGGCTCGGCTGTGACGCGGTGCAGGGGTGGCTGGTCGCCGCCGCGATGCCACCGGCCGAGGCGACGGCGTGGCTGCTGGCGCGGGGGGACACGGGTTGGCACCGGCCGGCCGACACGGCGGCCGCGCAGGCCGAGGCGGAAGCGGGCCGGGCCTCGGGCCAGCCCGTCCAGTGACCCCGCCGCCGATACCGATGCCGGCCGGCGCCGACCCTGTCAAGGAGTGTGGGGGTGTGCGGTGATGCGCGGGCCGGCCCCAGCCCTGCCAGGGGCGCGGCGAACTGCGCGCTCAGCCACGCACGGTCCGCACGTGCGAGCCGGGCCGCTGGGGCTCCGCCCCAGACCCCGGGGCCCCTCCCCGCCCCTTCCCTAAACCCTCCGGGGGTGAAGGGGAAAGATCCTGGGGCTCTGCCCCAGACCCCGTTCGGGCCTGAAGGTCCCTCGTCCTCAAACGCCGGACGGGCTGAGGCGCGGGCTGGGATCGGATGCTCAGGGGCCCGGGAGGGAATCCGTTTCGTGGTCCGGGTGGCCCGCCCCATAGGATTGGGCCCACACCACACGCACTCACCCCTGAGGATCGCTGCATGCCTGGCATTACGCGCGAGGAGGTCGCCCACCTCGCCCGGCTGGCGCGTCTGGAGCTGAAGGGCGAAGAGCTCGACCACTTCGCCGGACAGCTCGACGACATCATCGGCGCGGTCGCCCGCGTCTCCGAGGTCGCCGACCAAGACGTACCCCCGACCTCCCACCCGCTGCCGCTGACCAACGTCATGCGCGCGGACGAGGTCCGTCCGTCGCTCACCCCCGCGCAGGCGCTCTCCGGCGCCCCGGCCCAGGAGCAGCAGCGTTTCAAGGTGCCGCAGATCCTGGGGGAGGACTAATCACCATGACGGACATCATCAAGCTCACCGCGGCCGACACCGCCGCGAAGATCGCGTCCGGCGAACTCACCGCCGTCGAGGTCACCGAGGCCCACCTGGCGCGCATCGAGGCCGTCGACGAGAAGGTCCACGCCTTCCTGCACGTCGACCGCGAGGGCGCGCTCGCGCAGGCCCGCGCCGTCGACGCCAAGCGCGCGGCCGGCGAGAAGCTGGGCCCGCTGGCCGGCGTCCCGCTGGCCCTGAAGGACATCTTCACCACCGAGGGCGTCCCGACCACCGCCGGCTCCAAGATCCTCGAAGGCTGGATCCCGCCGTACGACGCGACGCTCACCAAGCGTCTCAAGGACGCCGACGTCGTCATCCTCGGCAAGACCAACATGGACGAGTTCGCCATGGGGTCCTCCACCGAGAACAGCGCGTACGGCCCGACGGGCAACCCGTGGGACCTGACCCGCATCCCCGGCGGCTCCGGCGGCGGCTCCTCCGCGGCCCTCGCCTCCTACGAGGCCCCGCTCGCCATCGGCACGGACACCGGTGGCTCGATCCGCCAGCCCGCCGCCGTCACCGGCACCGTCGGCGTCAAGCCGACCTACGGCGCGGTCTCCCGCTACGGCATGGTCGCCTTCTCCTCCTCCTTCGACCAGGGCGGCCCCTGCGCCCGTACGGTCCTGGACGCGGCGCTGCTGCACGAGGTCATCGCCGGGCACGACCCGCTCGACTCGACATCCATCGACGCGCCGGTCCCGCCGGTCGTCGAGGCCGCCCGCAACGGCTCGGTGGCCGGGATGCGCGTCGGCGTCGTCAAGCAGTTCTCCGGCGAGGGCTACCAGGCCGGTGTCGTCCAGCGCTTCAACGAGTCCGTCGAGCTCCTGAAGTCGCTCGGCGCCGAGATCGTCGAACTGGACTGCCCCTCCTTCGACCTGGCGCTCTCCGCGTACTACCTGATCGCGCCGTCGGAGTGCTCCTCCAACCTGGCCCGCTTCGACGCCATGCGCTACGGCCTGCGGGTCGGCGACGACGGCACGAAGTCCGCCGAGGACGTCACCGCCCTGACCCGCGAGGCCGGCTTCGGCGACGAGGTCAAGCGCCGCATCATCCTCGGTACGTACGCGCTGAGCTCCGGCTACTACGACGCGTACTACGGCTCCGCCCAGAAGGTCCGCACGCTCATCACGCGCGACTTCGAGAAGGCCTTCGAGCAGGTCGACGTGATCGTCTCGCCGACCACGCCCACCACCGCCTTCCCGATCGGCGAGCGCGCCGACGACCCGATGGCGATGTACCTCGCGGACCTGTGCACCATCCCGACCAACATGGCGGGCAACGCCGCCATGTCGCTGCCCTGCGGCCTCGCGCCCGAGGACGACCTGCCGGTCGGGCTCCAGATCATCGCCCCCGCCATGAAGGACGACCGCCTGTACAAGGTGGGCGCCGCCGTCGAGGCCGCCTTCGTGGAAAAGTGGGGACACCCGCTGCTCGAGGAGGCTCCGTCGCTGTGAGTGCACTGACCAAGGCCAAAGGCTTCAAGAAGTCCAAGGCCGGCACCTACCTGTCCATCGGCACCACCGCCTTCGGCGCGATCAGCGTCGTCAAGCAGGCCAAGAAGGCCCGCACCGAGAACGACACGCTGAAGCTGCTGGACGCCGTCGTCTCCGCCGCCGCCATCGCCACCGGCGTCGCCATCCTGCTGCGCGAGCTCAAGCGCATCGGTGACGACGACGTCCTGCTGGGCTGAGAGGGAAGTTTTTCACCGTGACCGTCACTGATCTGGTCTCGTACGAGGACGCCCTCGCGTCGTACGACCCCGTCATGGGCCTTGAGGTCCATGTCGAACTCGGCACCAAGACCAAGATGTTCTGCGGCTGCTCGACCGAGCTGGGCGCCGAGCCCAACGCGCAGACCTGCCCCACCTGCCTCGGCCTGCCCGGCTCGCTGCCGGTCGTCAACGCGATCGGCGTCGAGTCGGCCATCAAGATCGGTCTCGCGCTGAACTGCGAGATCGCCGAGTGGTGCCGCTTCGCCCGGAAGAACTACTTCTATCCGGACATGCCGAAGAACTTCCAGACCTCGCAGTACGACGAGCCGATCGCCTTCAACGGCTATCTGGACGTCCAGCTGGAGGACGGCGAGATCTTCCGCGTGGAGATCGAGCGCGCCCACATGGAGGAGGACACCGGCAAGTCGCTGCACGTCGGTGGCGCCACCGGCCGCATCCACGGCGCCTCGCACTCGCTGCTCGACTACAACCGCGCCGGCATCCCGCTCATCGAGATCGTCACCAAGCCGATCGAGGGCGCGGGCGAGCGGGCCCCCGAGGTCGCCAAGGCGTACGTCGCCGAGCTGCGTGAGCTCATCAAGGCGCTCGGCGTCTCCGAGGCCCGGATGGACAAGGGCCAGATGCGCTGCGACGTGAACCTGTCGCTGCGCCCGCACGGCGTCGAGAAGTTCGGCACCCGTTCGGAGACGAAGAACGTCAACTCGCTCCGGTCGGTGGAGCGGGCGGCCCGCTTCGAGATCCAGCGGCACGCGGCCGTGCTGTCCTCGGGCGGCACGATCGTGCAGGAGACCCGGCACTTCCACGAGGAGGACGGGTCCACCACCGCCGGGCGCATCAAGGACAACGCCGAGGACTACCGCTACTTCCCCGAGCCGGACCTGGTGCCGGTGGCTCCCACGCGCGCGTGGGTCGAGGAGCTGCGGGCGGGCCTGCCGGAGATGCCGCGGGCGCGGCGCAACCGGCTCCGCGAGGAGTGGGGTGTGTCCGAGCACGACATGCAGTCGATGCTCAACGCGGGCGCCGTCGACCCGATCGTCGCGACGATCGAGGCGGGGGCGGACGCGGCGGGTGCGCGCAAGTGGTGGATGGGCGAGCTCGCCCGTAACGCCAACGAGCGCGGTGTCGCCCTGGACGAGCTGCCCGTCACGCCGGCGCAGGTCGCGCGGGTCGTGGCGCTGGTCGCCGCGGGTGACCTCAACGACAAGCTGGCCCGTCAGGTCATCGAGGGTGTCCTCGCGGGTGAGGGCGATCCCGACGCGGTCGTCGAGAAGCGCGGCCTGAAGGTCGTCTCCGACGAGGGTGCGCTGGGTGCGGCCGTCGACGAGGCGATCGCGTCCAACGCGGCGGTCGCGGACAAGATCCGCGGGGGCAAGGTTGCGGCCGTTGGGGCGCTCGTCGGTGCGGTCATGAAGACCACGCGGGGTCAGGCCGACGCGGCGCGCGTCAAGGAGCTCATCCTGGAACGCCTGGGCGTCGAGGGCTGACCCCCTCGCCTCCCCCAAGGGGCGGCTGCCCCCGGCAACTTGCCGGAGCGGCCGCCCTTCTGCTTCCATGCGGGCCGGCACCGACCCCACCAGGGGGGCGGGCACCCCCTGGGGCTCCGCCCCGGACCCCGTCCGGCCTGAACGGCCTCGTCCTCAAACGCCGGACGGGCTGAGGTATGCCGGGTGGGCCAGCACCGACCCCGTCAGGGGCGCGGGGAACTGCGCGAGGAGCGCGCACGGTCCGCAGCCGAGGTCCCTCGGGCTCCGCCCCAGACCCCGTGTCGCGCCTCAAGGGCGCTCGTCCTCAAACGCCGGACGGGCTGGGGTTGCCGGTGTGGGCCAGCATCGACCCCGCTGGGGGCACGGGGGCAGCCTGAGGTTGCCGGCGCGGGCCAGCACCGACCCCGCCAGGGGCGCGGGGAACTGCGCGCTCAGCCCAGCACGGTCGGCAGTCGAGACCCCTGGGGCTCCGCCCCAGACCCCGTGTCGCGCCTCAAGGGCGCTCGTCCTCAATCGCCGGACGGGCTAGGTATGCCCATGCGGGCCAGCACCGACCCCGTCAGGGGCGCGGGGAACTGCGCGACCAGCCACGCGGGGCGTGGGACGGGCGTTCATCCGCGGGTTCGGGTGGGGTCTTCTGGTGGACACCCCGGGTCACTACTGTTCCCCCCGTACCACCTACACACGGCTCGGGAGGGTCACTTGGCCACGGACAACGCAGGCGGCATCTCACGGCGACAGCTCTTCGCGCTGGGCGGAGGCGCCCTCGGCGTCGCCGCCGCCGGCTCGCTGCTGCCGCCCTCGTTGCAGAGCGCGATGGCCTCGGGACCACCCGCCGGCGGGATGAGCGCCGTCAAGCACGTCGTGATCCTCATGCAGGAGAACCGGTCCTTCGACCACTACTTCGGCACCCTGCGCGGCGTACGCGGCTTCGGTGACCGCAACGCCCTCCAACTCCCCTCCGGGAGGCCCGTGTTCGAGCAGCCCGGACCGCTCGGCAAGACCGTCCTGCCCTTCCCCGTGCGCGGCGCGGCCGCCGCCCAGCACAAGGACCTCCAGTACATCGGCGCCCTCGACCACTCCTGGAGCGGCGGCGCCAAGGCCTGGAACGGCGGCTGGATGGACAACTGGGTGTCCGCCAAGACGTCGGCGACGATGGCGTACTACGACCGCCAGGACATCCCGCTGCACTACGAGCTCGCCGACACCTTCACCGTCTGCGACGCCTACCACTCCTCCATCCACAGCTCCACCAGCCCCAACCGCAACCATTTGTGGAGCGGGAAGACGGGCTTCGAGCCGAACGGGCAGCGGGCCGTGGGCAATGACGCCTACGACGAGGGCACGCATCCCGGGTACGACTGGGGGACGTACGCCGAGCGGCTTGAGAAGGCCGGGCGCAGCTGGCGGACGTACACCGAGTGGGAGAACTTCACCGACAACCAGATCGAGTTCTTCACCACCTTCAAGGCCATCGCCCGCAAGGCGCTCGCCAAGACCGGCGGCCACACCTTCATGGAGTCGTTCTACGGCGCCGTGCGGGACGCTCCGAACGACGCCGAGCGCCAGCGGCTGCTCGGGCTGCTCGAACAGGGCGTAGCGACCCTCACCAAGGCCGAACGCAGCCTGTTCGAGCGGGCGTTGAGGCGAGTGCCCACCGGCACGCTCGCCGACGCCTTCGGCAAGGACGTCGCCGACGGGACCCTGCCGGAGGTCTCCTACCTGGTGCCGTCCGCGCTGGACTCCGAGCACCCCAGCGTCTCCTCGCCCGTGCACAGCGCCACCATCGTCTACAAGGTGCTCGACGCGCTCGGCAAGCACCCCGACGTCTGGCGGCACACCGTCGTGCTCGTCAACTACGACGAGAACGACGGGTTCTTCGACCACGTCCCGCCGCCCGTCGCCCCGCCCGAGGTGAGCGACGAGCAGTGGCAGGGCAAGCCGACCGGGCTCGGCGCGCGCGTGCCGATGCTCGTCGTGTCGCCCTGGAGCGTGGGCGGCTACGTCTGTTCCGAGGTGTTCGACCACACCTCGGTGATCCGTTTCCTCGAACGCTGGACCGGGGTGCGTGAGCCCAACATCAGCAAGTGGCGCCGCACCGTCACCGGCGATCTGACCTCGGCCTTCGACTTCAAGCGCGGCCGCTCACAGCCCGCCGTGACGCGTCCGGGTCCCATCCCGCCGCTCAGCGGACGCTGGAGCCCGGTGCCGCCCGCCCAGCAGCGCATGCCCGTACAGGAGGAGGGCACCCGGCCGGCCAGGCCGCTGCCCTACCAGCCGGACGCCTACGCGCGTGTCACCCAGGGCGCGCTCCAGGTGCAGCTCAGCAACAACGGCCGGGCCAGCGCCCACTTCGCGCTCTTCCCGTACGCCAAGGAGTTCGCCGCGCCGCAGCACATGGACGTCCTGGGCACCGCGCACTGGAGCGTGCCCGTGGCCGGTGGCGCGGGCGGCGCCTACCGGTTCACCGTGACCGGCCCCAACGGGTTCCGGCGGGAGTTCGAGGGCGCCGCCACCACGGACGCCGCCGAGCTCACCACGTACCTGGACCACCACGACCGCGACGTCCATCTGACGCTGCGCAACCGGGGCCGGGCGCCCGTCACCTTCGTGGTCCGCCCGATCGGCTACGCGGACGAGGCCGACCTGCGGGACTGGCGGCGGACCGTCACCGTCAAGCCCGGCCGCAGCCGCACCCTGGTGCACTCCGCCGCCGACGCGCACGGCTGGTACGACCTCGAAGTGACGGTGCAGGGGGCCGCGTTCCGCAGGCGGCTCATGGGCCACATAGAGAACGGTCGGCCCAGCGTCTCGGGCTGACCCACCGCGTCCCGCGCCGTCGCCGGGCGCCCGGGGCCGCGACACCGATGCCGGGGCGACCGGCGGGTGACGTGGCGCCGGGCGCCGCCGTGCGAGGATTCCCGGGCGCCGGAGCAGCCCCGTGAGCTGGCAGAACACCCTGGCGCCCGAGGGCGTACGCGGTCGCGTACGTGGATGGAGGCGCGTGGATGTTCGCAGTACCGCTGGGGGACGACGGGGCCGAGCTCCGGCCGCTTGAACCCTGGCAGGCCGGGGAATTCCTCGCCCACATGGAGCGGGGCCGCGCGTTCATCGGCACCCACATCGCGCTGCCCGACGCCGTCACCGACCTGGCGTCCGCGCGCGCCTACCTCCAGAGTTACGCGGACAAGGCGGCCCAGGACGCCGGGCGGCTGTACGGCGTCTGGCTCGGCGCCACCCTCGTCGGCGGCGTCATGTTCCGTCTGTTCGACGCGGCACGGGGCGCCTGTGAGGTGGGCTGCTGGCTGGAGGAGGCGGCGACCGGGCGCGGCCTGGCCACGCGCGCGGTCACCGTCCTGATCGACTGGGCGGTGGACGTACGCGGCACGCACCGGATCGAGTGGCTGGTCTCGGCCGAGAACACCCCCAGCGTCAACGTGGCCCGGCGGCTCGGCATGACCAGGGAGGCGGTGCTCCGCGAGAGCTACCTCTACCGGGGGGTGCGTCACGACAGCGAGATCTGGGCGGTGCTCGCGGACGAGTGGCGGGCGGGGCGTTAAGGAAGCTCTCAGCGGGCTCTCAGAATCGGCCCCTAGCGTGCCCGGCATGAACGCCACCCCCGCCACGACGAAGACCGACGCCGACACCGAGCCCACGACGGACGCCGAGACCGAGGGCGCGTCCACCCTCAAGGGCGCCTCCACCACCGAGGAAGCGTCCACGACCGGGGGAGCGGCCGGCGACAAGGCCCTCGCGTCCGCCGAGAAGGACCCCGCGGCCGACGGGACGGTTTTTGACGCCGACGCCGACGCCGACGGCCGTAACCCGCACGACGACACCGTCCAGGACGACGACCTCGACGGCGCGGCGGGCACCGCCCGGCCCGGGTTCGGCGCGGGCGCGGCCGCCGTCGTCGCCGGCGCGCTCGGCGCGGTGTCGCTCAGCGGCACCTGGATGGGCAGGACGCTCTCGGAGCGGGCCACCCTCATCGGGCAGATCAAGACGTCCCAGAGCGGCACCGCCGCCCAGCAGATCCAGGAGATCTACGGCAACTCCTGGCACACCACCGCCCTGGTCAACGGGGTCTTCGCGGTGCTCGCCCTGATCGTCGGCGCCGCCGTACTCGCCCGTCCCGCCTTCGGGACGCCGGGCCGCTCCGAGCAGCCGGTGTGGGTCAAGGCCGTCGCGCTGGCCGGGGTGGTCCTCGGCGTCATCGGCCTGCTGATCTCGGTGGGCATGTACCTGGACCTGTTCGCGGCGATGCCCAGCACCAAGGGGTGAGGCCACCGGCGGTCTAAGGCACCCGGGCCCCCGCCCCGGGCGGATCCGGTCCGCCATCCGGACCGGCTAAGGCGGGACGCCCGCACAGATGCGGCACCTGCCCCATGCGGCGGGGCCCCCTGGGGGACGAGAGTCGAGACATCGCGAGGAGCCCGGAGCACCGGGCCCGAGCGGACCGCCCGACCGCGTCCCACCTCAGGAGTGCCGAGATGTTCGACTACGAGACGTACAAGACCCACGAGGCCGAGCTGCTGCGCCGCGCCGACCACGAGCGGCTGGTGGGCCAGGCCCGCCGCGCCGGGCGCCGCCAGGCCGCTCGCGGGGGCGACAACGGGCCGAAAGGGCCGGTGAGTTGGCCCAGGGACCGCTTCGTACGGGCCGCCTGACCCCGCCCGGCCGTCGTGATGACACCGTTTCCGGCCCGCCAGGAGACCGCGATGACCGGCATCGCGGCCCGCCCCCGTGCCGCCGTCCGGACCCCGCCCCCGGCCTCCTCCCCGGTCGCCTGCCCGCCCGGGGGCGGGCCGTCCGGCGCGTTGTCGCAGGCCTGTGCGATGCTCGGCGACGTGGAGACCAGGTCAGTCAGCCCCGTGTTCGTCGGCCGCGCCGGTGAGCTGCGGGTATTGAACGAAGCACTCGCCCGGGCCGCGGCCCCCCAGGGGGAGCCGCAGGCGCTGCTCGTCGGCGGCGAGGCCGGCGTCGGAAAGAGCAGGCTCGTCGAGGAGTTCACCGGCGCCGCCCGCACCGCCGGCGCCGTGATCGCGATCGGCGGCTGCGTCGAAGTCGGCGCCGACGGGCTGCCGTTCGCGCCCTTCTCGTCCGCGCTGCGCGCCCTGCGCCGGCAGTTGCCCGACGAGCTGGCCGCCGCTGCCGACGGGCAGGAGGAGGAGCTGGGCCTGCTCCTTCCCGAGCTCGCCGGTCCCGGCCGCGCGCCCACGCGCGAGGACGGCACCGCCCGCCTCTTCGAGCTCACCGTACGGATGCTGGAGCGGATCGCCGCCGAGCGCACCGTGGTCCTGGTCCTGGAAGACCTGCACTGGGCGGACGCCTCCACCCGCCATCTGCTCGCCTACCTCTTCCGCACCCTGCGGCGCGGCCGGCTCGTGGTCGTCGCCACCTACCGCTCCGACGACATCCACCGCCGCCACCCGCTGCGCCCGCTGCTCGCCGAACTCGACCGGCTGCGCAGCGTGCGCCGCGTCGAACTGGCCCGCTTCACCCGGGCCGAAGTCCGGCGCCAGCTGACCGGGATCCTCGCGGCCGAGCCCGAACAGCGCGTGGTGGACGCGATATTCAGGCGCTCGGACGGCAACGCCTTCTTCGTCGAAGAGCTCGTCGTGTGCGGCGGCGCCGCCACCGCGTGCCCCGACCTGAGCGATTCCCTGCGCGACCTGCTGCTCGTCCGCGTCGAGAGCCTGCCCGACGACGCGCAGCACGTGGTGCGGATCGCCGCCGAGGGCGGCTCGACCGTGGAGTATCCGCTGCTCGCCGCCGTCGCCCAGCTCTCCGAGGACAAACTCATCGAGGCCCTGCGGGCCGCCGTCGGCGCGAACATCCTGCTGCCGGCGGGGGACGGCGGCGGCTACCGCTTCCGCCACTCCCTGGTCCGCGAGGCCGTCAGCGAGGACCTGCTGCCGGGCGAGTGCTCGCGTCTGCACCGTCGCTACGCCGAGGCGCTGGAAGCCGACCCCTCGCTCGTACGGGCCGACGAACAGACCACCCGTCTTGCCACCTACTGGTACCACGCGCACGACGCGGCCAAGGCGCTGCCCGCGGTGCTGCGCGCCTGCGCGGAGGCCCGTCGCCGGCACGCCTACGCCGAGCAACTGGGCCTGCTCTCCCGCGCGATGGAACTGTGGGACGCGGTCCCCGACGAGGTGCGCGACGGGCTCGGCTTCCTCGACCGGGCGGGCTCCTACCCGGCCTGCGGCAGCACCCGCGAGAGCGGCGCGCCGCCGCGCTACCTCGACCTGCTCGCCGAGTCCGTCGAGGCGGCCCGGCTGTGCGGCGACCGGGAGCGCGCCCTCAAGCTCGCCAAGAAGGCACTGCGGCTCATCGACGCGGACGCCTGCCAGTCGCCGGGGAAGGACCCGCTGCGCGCGGCCTGGTTCTGGATCCAGCTCTCCCGGCTGACCCAGAGCCTGGGGCGCGGCGACGGCTGGGCCGAGATCGCCACCGCCCAGGAGCTGGTGCGCGGCCTTCCGCCGTCGGCCGTGCACGCCGAGGTGCTGGCCGCCGCCGCCAGTTGGGGCATGCTGCACACGCCGGGACCCGAATCGCTCGCCTCGGCCGAACAGGCCGTTGCCTACGCCCGGTTGGTCGGCAACGAGGAGATCGAGCTCAACGTCGAGCTCACGCTCGGCACCCTGCTGCTCCACTCCGGCTCCGTGGAGGAAGGGCTCGCGGCGATGCGCGCGGTGATCGAACGCTCGCTTGAGATCGGTCTGATCGGCGAGGCGCTGCGTGGCCATGTGAACCTCTGCTCGGGCCTTGAGGCCGTGGGCCGCTCGGCGCGGGCCGTGGATGTCGCCGACGAGGGCGTACGGCTGGCCCGGAAGTACGGTCTGCTCGACAACGAGGCCTGGGTGCAGGCCAACCGCGCCGAATCCCTCTTCAGTCTCGGCCGCTGGGAGGAGGCACAAGAGGCCGCGGAGCGGGTCCTGCGCACCGCGCTGAGTGCCAAGCCGCTCGGCAACGCCTTCATGCTCCTGGCCGATCTCGCCCTGAACCGGGGCGAGTTGGAACAGGCGTCGGCCTTTCTGGCCGATGCCCGCGCCGCCTTCGGCAGTTACGACCCGATGGCCCAGCACATCCTTCCGCTCGCCCGGATCACCCTGAGCGGCGCGGCCGCCCACGGCCACGTCGAGGAGGCCCGCGCCGAGCTGGCCCGCGCCGTGGAGCACGGCTTCCCGCCCGGCACCCAGCGCTACGGCTGGCCGCTGCTCATGGCGGCCGCCGCCATGGAGGGCGACGTACGGGGTCTGCCCACGGCAGAGGCGGGCCGCGCCGCCGCCCTCGCGCTGATCCGTACGGCGGTCAAGCGGCTGCCGGCCGGCGCCCCGTCGTGCGAGGCGCTGTCCCTGGTCGTCGCCGCCGAACTCGACCGGGCCGACGGCCGGGACGCGGCGGCCCACTGGGAAGCGGCCGCCCACGCGCTGCGGCCGCTCGACCGGCCCTACGAGCTCGCCCTGGTGTGCCACCGCTGGGCCTCGGCCCTGCTGGCCGATGGCGGGGACCGCGAGCGGGTGGCCGCGCTGCTGCGCCAGACGCACGCCGAGGCCGGGCGCCTGGGCGCCCGCCCGCTGCGCGAGCAGCTTGAGCTGCTGGCCCGCAGGGCCCGCGTGCCGCTGACCGTCCCGGACCCGGGGGTGCCGGACGGTCCGGCCGTCCAGGACCCGGTGGAAGCGCTCGGTCTCACCAGCCGCGAGCGGGACGTCCTGCGCCTGGTCGCGGCGGGCCTCAGCAACCGCCAGATCGCCGAGGACCTGTACATAGCGCCGAAGACGGCGAGCGTGCACGTCTCCAACATCCTGGCCAAGCTGGGGGTTTCGGGCCGGGGCGAGGCGGCGGCGCTCGCCCACCGCCTCAACCTCTTCCAGAACGAGGCGGTGCGGGCCGAGCCTTAGGGTGAGAGCCTTATGTGACGTCGAGTTCGAGGATGCGGTCGTCGCCTGGCCGGGGTGTGCCGCGCGAGTCGGTGTTGTCGGTGAGCACCCACAGCTTTCCGGTCCCGGCCGCGAGCACGGTGCGCAGCCGCCCGTACCGGCCGGTCAGGAAGGCCTCGGGCGCGGCGAGCGGCCTGGTGCCGTCCAGCGGGACGCGCCACAGGCGTTCGCCCTTGAGCGCGGCAAGCCACACCGAGCCGCCCGAGACGGCGATGCCGCTGGGCGAGGCCTCGGAGGTCTTCCACTGGACGACCGGGTCGGTGTATCCGGGCTTGCCGCCCCGGCCCTCCACCACGGGCCAGCCATAGTTCTTGCCCGGTTCGATGAAGTTGAGCTCGTCGAAGGTGTCCTGCCCGAACTCCGAGGCCCACAGCCGGTTCTGGCCGTCCCAGGCCAGGCCCTGCACATTGCGGTGCCCCGGGGAGTAGACGACGGAGTCCGCGTCCGGGTTGCCGTAGGCGGGTCCGCCGTCGGGCGTCATCCGCAGGATCTTGCCGGCGAGTGACGTGGCGTCCTGGGCGAGGCCGCGCTCGCCCGTCTCGCCGGTCCCGGCATACAGCATCCGGTCGGGCCCGAAGGCGATCCGGCCGCCGTTGTGGATCGCGCCCCTGGGGATGCCCCGCAGGATCGTGTCCGGCGCCCCCAGCTGCTCGCCCGCCGGCCGCTTCGGATCGTAGATCATCCGCGCGATGCGGTTGTCGGACTCGGTGGTGAAGTACGCGTAGACCAGGTGGTCCGATGCGTACGTGGGGGACAGGGCGAGCCCGAGGAGGCCGCCCTCGCCCTGGTGGGCGACGCCGGGCACGCTGCCCACGGCGGTCTTGGCGCCGTCGGTGGTGTCCACACGCAGCACGGATCCGTCGTCACGCGAACCGACGAGCAGCCCGCCCTCGGGCAGGGCCACCAGACCCCAGGGCGACTTCAGGTCCTGGGTGAGGGTCCTGACCACGTGCACCGAGCCCTTGGCGGGCGGGAGTTGGACGGTGGGCGTCGCGCTCGGGGACGCCGCGCGCCCGGAGGCCGCGCCCGGGCCGTGCGGCCGCGGGGACCCGGAGGAGCAGCCGGCCGCGAGCACGAGAGCGGCCGCCGCAAGGGCCGCGGCCGCGGTGGTTCCTCGCACGGTGGTGAGTCCCTTCGACGGAGTCGATCGGCGGAGTCGATGCGCTGGGGTCCATTGTGCGGTCCCGGTCCGTGCGGCGGGCCGGTCAGCCGGGCTCCAGGGGCTCGATGACGAACCGCGAGCGGTACTCGTCAACCCGGGCCGGCGGGCCCCGGTCAGTCGCGGGCCGCCGGCAGTGCCGCGAGGTCACCGAGGTCGCGGGGCGTGAGGGAGAGCTCTGCCGCGCGGGCGTTCTCGCGCACCCACTCCTCGCGCTTGGCCCCGGGCACGGGTATGACCTGGGCGCCGACGCGCAGCAGCCAGGCGAGCGCCACCTGTCCCGGCGTCGCCCCGTGCCGCTCGGCTATCCGGCGCAGGCCCGCCACCACGGGCTGGTTGGCGGCCATCATCTCCGCCGTGAAGCGGGGGTGGCGGGCCCGGATGTCGTCCGGTTCGAAGCCCTGGCCCGGGGTGAGGGTGCCGGTCAGGAAGCCGTTGCCGAGCGGCATCGCGGCGAGCAGCGCGACGCCGCGTGGTGTGCACCACGGCAGCAGCGCGTCCAGCGCCTCCCGCGACCACACGGACAGCTCCGCCTGCACGGCCGCGACCGGGAACACCTGCTGCACCCGCCCGAGCAGGCGCACCGTCGACTCGTACCGGCCCACGTGCAGCCCGTGCACCCCGGCCGCCGGCGCCGTGCGCCGCACCGCCCGCGCGCCCATCGCGCTCAGCCCGAGCGCCCGTACCTTCCCCGCCGTCACCAGCTCCGCCATCGCCCCCCAGGTCTCCTCGACGGGGACCTCGGGGTCGGCGCGGTGCAGCAGGTACAGGTCGATGACCTCGGTCCCCAGGCGCCGCAGCGACGCGTCGCAGGCCCGACGCACGTACCCGGGGCGGCCGTTGGCGACCACATGCTGGTCGCCGCCCACCAGGAGCCCGCACTTGGTGGTGACGAACGCCTCGTCCCTGCGCTCCTTGAGGACCCGGCCGATCAGGAGCTCGTTGGTGAACGGGCCGTACATGTCGGCGGTGTCCAGCAGGTTCGAGCCGGTGTCGAGCGCGGCGTGCAGCGCCCGCACGGAGCGTTCCAGGTCCTGTTGCGAGCGGGTGTAGCCCCAGCTCATCGGCATGCAGCCGAGCCCGATCGCACCCGCCCGCAGGGCCCCCGCCCCGATTGTCCTGCGCTCCACCTGGCCGGATCCCTCCCTCGTCGCTCCCCAAACTAACCTCTGGCCCCAGGAGCCCTTCGCATAGCCTCCTGACCATGAGCGCAGACGTGTGGATCCCCTTCGACCCGGCCGGCCTGCCGGGCCTTCCCGACACCCTGGACTACCGGGTCTGGGACGGCGGCCCCGACTTCCCGGCCGACCCCGCCGACTGCGCCGTCTACGTGGTCCCGTACATGAAGCCCTCCGAGACCGCTGTCCGCCCGCTCGCCGCCATGACGGGCCTGCGGGTCGTCCAGACGCTGACCGCCGGCATCGACCACGTACAGCCGGGCATCGGCCTGCTGCCCGCGGGCGTACGCCTGTGCAACGCGCGCGGGGTCCACGAGGCGTCCACCGCCGAGCTGGCCCTGGCCCTGGTGCTCGCCTCGCTGCGCGGGATCCCCGGATTCGTCCGGGGCCAGGAGCGGCAGGAGTGGCGCGCGGGGTTCTATCCCGCGCTCGCCGACAAGTCGGTCCTGATCGTGGGGTACGGCGCGATCGGCGCCGCCGTCGAGGACCGGCTCGCGCCGTTCGAATGCGCGCGGGTGGCGCGCGTCGCGCGCTCCTCGCGCACCACGGAGCGCGGTGAAGTGCACGCGTTGAGCGATCTGCCCGCCCTGCTCCCTCAGGCGGACGTCGTCATCCTCACCACCCCGCTCACCGACCAGACGAAGGGCCTGGTGGACGCCGCGTTCCTGGACCGGCTCAAGGACGGGGCGCTGCTGGTGAACGTCGCGTGGGGTCCCGTCGTGGACACCGGGGCGCTGCTCGCCGCCCTCACCTCGGGCCGCGTCCACGCGGCCCTCGATGTCACCGACCCCGAACCGCTGCCGGCCGGCCACCCGCTGTGGAGCGCCCCGAACGTCCTCATCAGCCCGCACGTGGGCGGCTCCACCTCCGCTTTCGAGCCCCGGGCCAAGCGCCTGCTGGCCGCTCAGCTCACCCGCTACGCCGCCGGGGAAGAGCTCGCCAACGTCGTGCTCACCACCGGGAGTTGAGCCCTCGCGCCGGTCCGGACGCGCCCCTTGCCCGCCCCCCGATGTGCCGTCACTGAGCGTAGAGGAGCTATGTCCCTGAGTGACGAGACTGGTGTATCGTCCCGACCGGGGGCCGGCGCCGTGCGTCTACGGCGCGGGCGAGCGATCACTGCGAGGGGGGCGACGGGCGATGCACGGCCAATGGACGAACGATCCGACACGGTGGAGCCGCGCGCGGCGGGCCCGCCGCGCGCGTCGCGCGACAGCGCATCTCGGCGGGGCGGCGGCCGCCATGGCAGTCGCCACCACGGCGGCGGCCGCGCGGGCGATCGGCGGTACGGGCGCGAACGGCCCCCGGGAGCACGCCCCGCGGGTCCTGCCATGGGGCCTTGGCCCCGGCCCCCGGAGCCGGCCGGGCCGGGAGCGGGCCCCGTGGCGGGGAGCGGTCCGGTGAGCGCGCCGGGCGCGGTCCTGGCCCGGCCGCCGATGACGGGAGGCGGCGGGACGGGCATGGTGTCCCAACTTGTCCTGGCACTGATCTGTGCGGGATATGCCACCGGCGCATTCCTGGGCTGGGGTTCCGAAGAACTCGCCCTGATCATGGGCGACTTCGGCCTCTCCTGCGCGGCCGTGATCGCCGCCGTCTCCTGCTTCCTGTACGCACAAGGCGACCTGAGGGAGGGCGAGACCAGCTTCCGCCCGGCGTGGCTGCTCTTCTCCTTCTCCTCCGCCATGGCCGCCTGCGGCAACGGCGTCTGGGGCTGGTACGAGGTGGTGCTGCGGCGCGGCGTGCCCAACCCGTCGGCCGCCGACTTCTTCTTCCTGTGCTTCGCGCCGCCCGCCATCGTGGGCCTGCTCGTCCTGGCCAAACGCCCGGTGACCAAGGCCGGCTGGGTCTGCCTCGCCCTGGACGCCTGGCTCATCGGCGGCTCCCTGCTCACCCTGTCCTGGACTCTGGCGCTGGCGCGCACCGCCCACGAGGGCCAAGGCGAGGGCGTCGCCCACGCCACCTTGACCCTCGCCTATCCGCTGCTGGACATCGTGCTGGTCAGCATGGTGCTCGCGCTGCACTTCCGGCGCTCATCGGCCAACCGCTCGGCGGTGAACACCGCGATCGCGGCGCTCGCCCTGACCGTGCTGTGCGACGCCCTGTTCACCTCGCCGCTGCTGCGCGAGCACTACCGCTCGGGCCAGCTCCTCGACGCCGGCTGGTTCGCCGGCTCCCTGCTGCTTGCCTACGCCCCCTGGGGCGCCCGCCGGATGTCCGCGGCGGCGCCGCGCAGGCCGGTCGTGGCGCCCCGTGGCGCGCCCGGCACGGCCGTGCGCCCCCGCCCGGCCGCCCCCGTCGCGACCAGGCCGCTCGCCAGCTCGCTCGCCGCGCTCACGCCCTACCTCGCGGCCGCCGTCTGCACGCTGGGGATCCTCTACAACGTGACCGAAGGGCACCGGGTCGACCGGACGGTCGTCTTCACGGGCTGCACCGTCGTGCTCGCCCTGGTGGTGCGCCAGGGCATCATGCTGCTTGACAACATCGCCCTCACCCACGAACTGGCCCAGAAGGAGAACCACTTCCGCTCCCTGGTGCAGGGATCGAGCGACGTCATCATGATCGCCGCCCCCACCGGCATACTGCGCTACGTCAGCCCCGCAGCCGCCGGCGTCTACGGCCGGGACGCCGAGGAGCTGGTCGGCTCCGAGCTGGCCTCGCTCATCCACCCCGAGGACCTGGGCCGGGTGGTGCACGAGGTGCGGCGGTTTCTGGCGGCGCCACCCGCCGACGAGCCCACGACGCGGATCGAATGCCGCTTCAAGTCGGGCACCGGCGAGTGGCTGAACGTGGAGTCGACCGTCAACCGCCATCAGGGCGGCCTCATCCTGAACAGCCGCGACGTGACCGAACGGGTGCGCCTGCAAGCCCAGTTGGAGCACAACGCCGAGCACGACCCGCTCACCGACCTGCCCAACCGGGCCCTGTTCACCAAGCGGGTGCGCAAGGCGCTTGGCGGCCGGCGCACCACCGACCCCGGCACCGCCGTGCTCTTCATCGACCTCGACGGGTTCAAGCAGGTCAACGACACCATCGGCCACCAGGCCGGCGACGAACTGCTCATCCAGGCCGCCCGCAGGCTCCATGAGTCCGTGCGCGCGGGCGACACCGCCGCCCGGCTCGGCGGCGACGAGTTCGCCGCGCTGATCCTCGGCGACGGCACCCGCGACCGGGCGGCCCGCGAATACCAGGTCAAGGAGATCGCCGACCGGCTGCGCCTGACCCTCTCGCAGCCCTATCTGATCGACGGCCACGACGTCCGCGTCGCCGCCTCCATCGGCGTCGCCTTCGCCGAGCCGGGCGTCGGCGCCGGGGAACTGCTGCGCAACGCCGACCTCGCGATGTACCGCGCCAAGAAGGGCGGCAAGAACCGGGTCGAGCTGTACGCCCCGCAGATGCAGGCCGAGGTGGTCCGCACCACCGAGCTCGCCACCCGGCTGCGTACGGCGCTGAGCGACGGCGACCTCGTCGTGCTGCACCAGCCCGTCGTCGACCTCACCACCGGCGAGGTCGCCGCCGTCGCCGCCAAGGCCCGCTGGCGCTCGGCCCAGGGCATCCTGTTCACGCCGGCGGAATTCCTGCGCGTCGCCGACGAGAGCGAGCGCGCGGGGGAGCTGGGGCGACGGCTGCTCGAAGAGGCCGTGGAGCTGGCCGCCGAACGCGGGCGCGCGGGCCTCGCCGTGCCCGTGGCGGTCCGCCTCTCGGCCCGGCGGCTGCTCGACAAGACACTGCCGCCCGGCGCCGTAGAGGCCCTGCTCGCCCGGCACGGGCTGCCGCCCGGCGCCCTGATCATCGAGCTCGCCGACAGCGACCCCAGGATCTCCTTCGACGAGCTGGAGCGGCGCCTGGTGGGCCTGCGCAGGCTGGGCGTACGGATCGCGCTCGACGGGTTCGGCAGCGGCTACGCGGCGGTCAACACCCTGCGCCGGCTCCCCATCGACCTGCTGAAGCTGGACCGGGGCCTGGTGGAGGGCGTGGTCGAATCGGCCCGCCTCCACAAGATCACCGCAGGGCTTCTCCGGATCGCCTGCGACCTCGGGATGCAATCGGTGGCCGACGGGGTGGACGCGCCGGAGCAGGTCCTCGCGCTGCGCGCCATGGGGTGCACCCACGGGCAGGGCATGGCGTTCTCGGGACCGCTCGACGAGTTCCGGCTGCGGCGGTCCCTGCTGCGCGGCGACTTCCCGGTGCCCGGCGGGGCGGCGCTGCCGGTGCTCAGTGGCCGGAGCGGACCCCTGCTCGGCTCACATAATGAGACGCCCGTCCCACCTACTTGACACCACCTGCGCGCCGGGGGGAGGGTCAATGCCATGCGCACCCGAATTCTCGTACTTGGAAAGCGCGTCGGCTGAAGCGGAGTCCCCTGCGGACTCCGCAGACCGCACCCGACGCGCTCCCCTCGCTTGCCTCACGGCACGAGGGGTTTTTTGTTGCACTGGCACCCCTCAAGCACCACCGAAGTCTTGATCGAACCCCCGCAAAAACCCTCAGCTTCGAGAAGAGAATGCCGATGACCGAGCAGGCCACCGGGGCCCACCATCCGCAGCCGCGGCCCCGTAACGGCGGACCCCAGTCCGCGACCGTTGAGCACGTCACGGGCGCGAAGTCCCTCATCCGCTCTCTCGAGGAAGTCGGGGCCGAGGTCGTGTTCGGCATCCCCGGCGGCGCGATCCTGCCGGCGTACGACCCGATGATGGACTCCACGCGGGTCCGCCACGTCCTGGTCCGCCACGAGCAGGGCGCGGGCCACGCGGCCACCGGTTACGCCCAGGCCACGGGGAAGGTCGGCGTGTGCATGGCGACCTCGGGGCCCGGCGCCACGAACCTGGTCACCCCGATCGCCGACGCCCACATGGACTCGGTGCCGCTGGTCGCGATCACCGGCCAGGTCTCCTCCAAGGCGATCGGCACGGACGCCTTCCAGGAGGCGGACATCGTCGGCATCACGATGCCGATCACCAAGCACAACTTCCTGGTCACCAAGGCCGAGGACATCCCGCGCACCATCGCCGAGGCGTTCCACATCGCCTCCACCGGCCGCCCCGGCCCGGTCCTGGTGGACATCGCCAAGGACGCCCTCCAGGCGAAGACCACCTTCTCCTGGCCCCCGCACACCGATCTGCCCGGCTACCGCCCCGTCACCAAGCCGCACGCCAAGCAGATCCGCGAGGCCGCCAAGCTGATCGTGTCGGCCAAGCGCCCGGTCCTCTACGTCGGCGGCGGCGTCCTGAAGTCCGGTGCGACCGCCGAGCTGAAGGTCCTCGCGGAGCTGACCGGAGCGCCCGTCACCACCACCCTGATGGCGCTCGGCGCCTTCCCCGACAGCCACCCGCTGCACGTGGGAATGCCCGGCATGCACGGTGCGGTCACCGCCGTCACCGCGCTCCAGAAGTCGGACCTGCTCATCGCGCTCGGCACCCGCTTCGACGACCGCGTCACCGGCAAGCTGGACAGCTTCGCGCCGCTGGCCAAGGTCATCCACGCGGACATCGACCCCGCCGAGATCGGCAAGAACCGCGAGGTCGACGTCCCGATCGTGGGCGACGCGCGCGAGGTCATCGCCGATCTGGTCCAGGCCGTCCAGGCGGAGTACTCCGAGGGCCACAAGGGCGACTACAGCGCCTGGTGGAAGGACCTCAACCGCTGGCGCGAGACCTACCCGCTCGGTTACGACGAGCCGGACGACGGCACGCTCTCCCCCCAGCGCGTCATCCAGCGCATCGGCGAACTCGCGGACGCGGACACCATCTACGCGGCCGGCGTCGGCCAGCACCAGATGTGGGCCGCCCACTTCGTGAATTACGAACTGCCCGCCACCTGGCTCAACTCCGGCGGCGCCGGAACCATGGGCTACGCGATCCCCGCCGCCATGGGCGCCAAGGCAGGGCAGCCCGACCGCATGGTCTGGGCGATCGACGGCGACGGCTGCTTCCAGATGACCAATCAGGAACTGACCACCTGCGCGCTCAACAACATCCCGATCAAGGTCGCCATCATCAACAACGGCGCCCTCGGCATGGTCCGCCAGTGGCAGACCCTGTTCTACAACCAGCGCTACTCCAACACCGTGCTGCACTCAGGCCCCGGTGACGGCATCGCCGAGGAGGGCAGGCCCAGCGGCGGCACCCGCGTCCCGGACTTCGTCAAGCTGTCCGAGGCGATGGGCTGCCACGCGATCCGCTGCGAGCGCCCCGAGGACCTGGACAAGGTCATCGAGGAGGCCAACTCGATCAACGACCGGCCCGTCGTGATCGACTTCATCGTCCACGAGGACGCGCAGGTGTGGCCGATGGTCGCCGCCGGCACCTCCAACGACGAGGTCATGGCCGCCCGGGGCGTCCGCCCCGACTTCGGCGACAACGAAGACGACTGAGAGCTGTAGGAAGAGGTAAGAGGCTCATGTCCACCAAGCACACGCTCTCGGTCCTGGTCGAGAACACCCCCGGCATCCTGGCCCGGATCGCCGCCCTGTTCTCCCGCCGCGGCTTCAACATCGACTCGCTCGCGGTCGGTGTCACCGAACACCCCGACATCTCCCGCATCACCATTGTGGTCAGTGTCGAGGACCTGCCTCTCGAACAGGTCACCAAGCAGCTCAACAAGCTGGTCAACGTCCTGAAGATCGTCGAACTCGAGCCCAGCGCCGCGATCCAGCGCGAGCTCGTCCTGGTGAAGGTGCGTGCCGACAACGAAACGCGCTCCCAGATCGTCGAGATCGTCCAGCTGTTCCGCGCCAAGACCGTGGACGTCTCGCCCGAGGCCGTGACCATCGAGGCCACCGGCGGCGCGGACAAGCTGGAGGCGATGCTGAAGATGCTGGAGCAGTTCGGCATCAAGGAGCTCGTGCAGTCCGGCACGATCGCCATAGGGCGCGGTGCCCGGTCCATCACGGACCGCTCGCTGCGCGCCCTGGACCGCAGCGCCTGAGTCCCGCCGCGCGGGGCCCGGTGCGCCCGTATGGCGAGACTCGCCCGTTCCTCACTCACCCCCACCGATACGGTGGACGCAACACCAGCACACCAAGGAGATTTCCCAGTGGCCGAGCTGTTCTACGACGACGATGCCGACCTGTCCATCATCCAGGGCCGCAAGGTCGCGGTGATCGGGTACGGCAGCCAGGGCCACGCCCACGCGCTGTCGCTCCGTGACTCGGGTGTCGACGTCCGCGTCGGCCTGCACGAGGGCTCCAAGTCCAAGGCGAAGGCCGAGGAGCAGGGCCTGCGCGTGGTCACGCCGTCCGAGGCGGCCGCCGAGGCCGACGTCATCATGATCCTGGTCCCGGACCCGATCCAGGCCCAGGTCTACGAGGAGTCCATCAAGGACAACCTGAAGGACGGCGACGCGCTGTTCTTCGGCCACGGCCTCAACATCCGCTTCGGTTTCATCAAGCCGCCGGCCAATGTGACCGTCGCGATGGTCGCGCCCAAGGGCCCGGGCCACCTGGTGCGCCGCCAGTACGAGGAGGGCCGCGGCGTTCCGTGCATCGTCGCCGTCGAGCAGGACCCGCAGGGCAACGGCCTGGCGCTGGCGCTCTCGTACGCCAAGGGCATCGGCGGCACCCGCGCGGGCGTCATCAAGACGACGTTCACCGAGGAGACCGAGACCGACCTGTTCGGCGAGCAGGCCGTGCTGTGCGGTGGCACCGCGGCGCTGGTCAAGGCGGGCTTCGAGACGCTGACCGAGGCCGGCTACCAGCCGGAGATCGCCTACTTCGAGTGCCTGCACGAGCTGAAGCTCATCGTGGACCTCATGTACGAGGGCGGCCTGGAGAAGATGCGCTGGTCGATCTCGGAGACCGCCGAGTGGGGCGACTACGTCACCGGCCCGCGCATCATCACGGCCGACACCAAGGCCGAGATGAAGAAGGTCCTCGCGGAGATCCAGGACGGCACGTTCGCCAAGAACTGGATGGACGAGTACCACGGCGGTCTGAAGAAGTACAACGAGTACAAGACCCAGGACGAGAACCACCTCCTGGAGACCACCGGCAAGGAGCTGCGCAAGCTCATGAGCTGGGTGCAGAACGACGAGGCGTAAGCCGGCGCCGGCGGGGGCCGGCCCCCCCGGCGGGCCCCCCCCCCCCCCCCCCCCCCCCCCCCCCCCCCCCCCGGGGCCCCCCCCCCCCCCCCCCCCCCCGGGCCCCCCCCCCCCCCCCCCCCCCCCCCCCCCGGCCCCCCCGGGGGGGGGGGGGGGGGTGGTTTTGGGGGGGGGGCCCCCCGGGGGGGGGGCCCGGGGGGGGGGGGGGGGCGGGGCCCGGTGGGGGGCCCCCCCCCCGCCGCCCGTCGCGACCCGTCGCGACAGCTGTGGACACCGAGTCCAACCCCCATCGGGTGATCCTGCCGCAACGGCACAAACCCGATGGGGAACCGGCACTACACTTTCCAGCAACACCAACGCGTCAGGCCCACAGCGTCGTGCGTCTTCCACGCGGCCACTCCACCGCCTGCGGCCGTCGGAACGGCCGTCCGCAAAGGATTCAGTGAGGACCCACGTGAGCTCGAAACCTGTCGTACTCATCGCTGAAGAGCTGTCGCCCGCCACCGTCGACGCCCTCGGCCCGGACTTCGAGATCCGGCACTGCAACGGAGCCGACCGCGCCGAACTGCTGCCCGCCATCGCCGACGTCGACGCGATCCTGATCCGCTCCGCCACCAAGGTCGACGCGGAGGCCGTGGCCGCCGCCCGCAAGCTGCGCGTCGTCGCCCGCGCCGGCGTGGGCCTGGACAACGTGGACGTGTCCGCCGCCACCAAGGCCGGCGTGATGGTCGTGAACGCCCCGACCTCCAACATCGTCACCGCCGCTGAGCTCGCCTGCGGTCTCCTGGTGGCCACCGCGCGCAACATCCCGCAGGCCAACACCGCCCTGAAGAACGGCGAGTGGAAGCGGAGCAAGTACACCGGCGTCGAGCTGAGCGAGAAGACCCTCGGCGTCGTCGGCCTCGGCCGCATCGGTGTCCTGGTCGCCCAGCGCATGTCCGCCTTCGGCATGAAGATCGTGGCGTACGACCCCTATGTGCAGCCGGCCCGCGCCGCGCAGATGGGCGTCAAGCTCCTCTCCCTCGACGAACTGCTCGAAGTCTCCGACTTCATCACCGTGCACCTGCCCAAGACGCCCGAGACGCTGGGCCTGATCGGCGACGAGGCGCTGCACAAGGTGCAGCCGCACGTGCGGATCGTGAACGCCGCGCGCGGCGGCATCGTGGACGAGGCCGCGCTGTACTCCGCCCTCAAGGAGGGCCGCGTCGCCGGCGCCGGTCTCGACGTGTACGCGAAGGAGCCCTGCGTGGACTCCCCGCTGTTCGAGCTCGACCAGGTCGTCTGCACCCCGCACCTGGGCGCGTCCACCGACGAGGCCCAGGAGAAGGCCGGCATCGCCGTCGCCAAGTCCGTACGCCTCGCGCTCGCGGGCGAGTTGGTGCCCGACGCGGTCAACGTCCAGGGCGGAGTGATCGCCGAGGACGTCAAGCCGGGCCTGCCGCTCGCCGAGCGCCTTGGCCGCATCTTCACCGCGCTCGCCGGCGAGGTCGCGGTCCGCCTGGACGTCGAGGTCTACGGCGAGCTGACCCAGCACGACGTCAAGGTCCTCGAACTCAGCGCGCTCAAGGGCGTGTTCGAGGACGTGGTGGACGAGACGGTCTCCTATGTCAACGCGCCGCTGTTCGCGCAGGAGCGCGGCGTCGAGGTGCGTCTGACGACGTCGAGCGAGTCCCCCAACCACCGCAACGTGGTGACCGTGCGCGGCACCCTGTCGGACGGCGAGGAGATCTCCGTCTCCGGCACCCTGGCCGGCCCCAAGCACCTCCAGAAGGTCGTGGCCATCGGCGATTTCGACGTGGACCTGGCGCTCGCCGACCACATGATCGTGCTCCGTTACGAGGACCGCCCCGGCATCGTCGGCACCGTCGGCCGGGTCCTGGGCGAGGCGGGGCTCAACATCGCGGGCATGCAGGTGGCCCGCGCGGAGGAGGGCGGCGAGGCGCTTGCCGTGCTGACCGTCGATGACACCATCCCGGGGAACGTGCTGGCCGAGGTCGCGGCCGAGATCGGCGCCAACTCGGCCCGCTCGGTGAACCTCACCGACTGACCCGCACGCCCACAGTCCCCGTACCCAGCGCCGTACCCGGCCCCCGCACATCCCGTAGACGCTTGTCTTAGACGGATGTCTGTGGGGCGGGTACGCTGCTGTCATGGGACACCGCGACGATCTGCTCGAAGGCGCCAAGCGCTGCCTGCTGGACAAGGGATACGCCCGCACCACCGCCCGCGACATCGTGGCCGAGTCCGGCACCAATCTGGCCTCCATCGGCTACCACTACGGCTCCAAGGAAGCGCTGCTCAACCTGGCCTTCCTGAAGCTGACCGAGGAGTGGGGCGACGCGCTGGGGGAGGGCCGCGAGGGCGACGAGAGCGTCGAGGGTCTGCCTCCGCTGGAGCGCTTCGAGCGGGTCTGGGCCAAGATCATCGACTCCTGTGAGGAGAGCCGGCCCGTCTGGAAGCTCCAGATGGAGATCGTCTCCCGGCTCGACAGCGACCCCGACCTCCAAAAGGCCCTGGCGGGCCCGCAGTTGGAGGGCCGCAAGGGGCTCGCGGAAAGCCTCCTCGGCCTCGACCAGGACGCCGACCCCGAGCGGGCGCGCCTGGCCGGAACCTTCTACCAGGCGCTGCTCGCCGGGGTGATGGTCCAGTGGATGGTCGACCCGGCGACGGCTCCCTCGGCCCGCGACCTCACCGAGGGCTTGAAGATCGTCATGGGGACCGACGGCGAGCAGGACCCGGGCCCGGCCTGAGCCGTGGCCTCGCGCCCGGGTCCGTCCTGAACCGTGGCCCTCGCGGTCCCGTGATCGGGCCCGTCCTGAACCATGGCCCTCGTGGTCCCGTGCCCGTGCGCTCAGGACGCATCGGAGCCGGTGAGCGTGGCGATCAGGTCGTGCGGGGTGGGGTCGCCCGAGTCGGGCCCCAGCTCCTCGCCCCCCTCCAGGGCGGCCGCCCGCGCGCTGCGGGGGAACATGACCCGCTCGTAGGCGGCGAGCGCCGTCTCGACGTCGCCGGGGTGCCCGGCCAGCGCCCTGCCCAGTTCGGCGCCGTCCAGCATGGCCAGGTTGGCTCCCTCGCCGTTCGGCGCGGCCAGATGCGCGGCGTCGCCGATCAGGGTCACGCCCGGCACCCGGTCCCAGCGGTGCCCGGTCGGCAGGGCGTGGAGGTGGCGCAGGACCGGCGGGACGTCGCTCTCGGTGATCAGCGCGGTGAGCTCGGGGGCCCAGTCGTCGAATTCCCGCGCGATGCGTGCGGCGGCGCCCGCGGCGTCGGTGAAGTCGATGTCGCTGAACCACTCCTGAGGTTCGATCACCCCCACATAGGCGTGCAGGGTGTCGTCCTTCTCCCGGTGGGCGAAGATCTCCCTGGTCGGCTTGGTGGCGATCATCGATCCGTCGCCGACCGCGGCTGCCGTGGCCGGGTGGCGGGCCTTGGCGTCGAAGAGATAGGTCTCGATGACGGACCTGCCGGTGTACGCGGGGGTGGCCGATGACAGCAGCGGCCGCACCCGCGACCACGCGCCGTCCGCGCCGACCAGGAGGCCAGTGACGACGCTCGCGCCGTCGTCGAAGGTGACCTCGTGCCGCCCGTCGCCGAGAGTGCGGGTGGCGCGGACCTTGCGGCCCCAGCGCACCGTGCCGGCCGGGAGCGAGTCGAGCAGAAGCTGCCGCAGGTCGCCGCGCTGCACCTCGGGGCGGCCGCCGGTGCCGTCGTCGGCCTTGTCGTACAGGACGGTGCCGTCCGGGTCGAGCACGCGCATCGCTTGGCGGCCTTCCAGGACGAGCTCATGGAAGCCGTCCATCAACCGCGCCTCTTCCAAGGCGAGTTGGCCGTTGTAGTCGTGGATGTCGAGCATCCCGCCCTGGGAGCGCGAGGTCGGCGACGGCTCGGCCTCGTAGACCGTGGACGTTATTCCGTGGACGTGCAGGACGCGGGCGAGCGTGAGGCCGCCGAGCCCGGCGCCGATGATCGTGACGTCGGTGAGCATGGGACTTCCTTCGGATCGTGGGCCGCCGCCGGGCGCCTGGCCCACCGGGCCGGGCGCGCCGAACCGGGGGGCCGGTGCGGTGCTGGGAGCCGGCGCCACGGGTGCGGGGCCGGCGGACACCAATGTCGCGGCGCCCGCCGACAGACCACCGACAACCCGCCTACGGACGCCGGCCGGCACCGACCGGCGCCCATAGGCGGCCTCAGGTTCCGCGAATCCGTGCCTGCTCGCTGCCCGTACTGAACGTGAAGGGGTGATGCCGGCCCGGTCTCGATCACCTGTCCATGGTCAGGCCCCCCGCGGGGCTGCCGTCCGCGCATACGGCACGGCAGCTGCGGACGAAGGCGTCGACGGCGTCGTCCCGTGGGGTACGGGGTCTGGCGACGGCGATCCGGCTGGGGCTGACGCCCGTAACGGGCCGGTAGACGATGTCCGGGCGCTGGTAGAAGCGGGCGGTCGCCTCGGGGGTGAGGCTGACGCCCTGGCCGTGGGCGATCGCGTTGAGCCATTCATCGGGGTGGTGCGCGACCGCGCCGATGCGCACCGGGTGCCCCTCGCGCTCATCGGTCGCGAGCCAGTAGTCGCGCCATTCCCCCGACTCGGCGGGGGTCGCCACGAAGGGTTCGTCGTACAGATCCCGGAACCGGATCCGATCGTCGCCCGCGAGGCGATGCCCTGCGGGCAGGGCGATCCAGCGCGGCTCGGTCAGCAGCACCTCGACGTCGAAGTCGCCCTGCGCGGGCACTGGCAGGCGCAGCAGCGCCACGTCGACGTCGCCGGTGGCCAGTCCGGCGGTGGGGTCGGTCCACTCGGTCTGTCGCATCTGGACCCGCCAGCCGGGGCGCCGTCGGGCGAAGTCGGCGATGATCAGCTGGGTGTGCTCGTTGGCGGCGCTGGCCACGAAGCCGACCCGTAGCGCCCGTGCGGCCCGGGCCGTGGCTGCCCGGGTGACGCGCAGCGCGTTCTCCCAAGCGGTCAGCACGGCGCCGGCGTGGGCGGCCAGAGCCTCACCGGCCTCGGTGGGGGTCATGCCCGCACGGGAACGGATGAACAGGTCCACTCCCAGCTGGGCTTCCAGCCGCCGTATCTGTTTCGTCAGCGCGGGCTGGGAGAGGTAGAGCCGTCCGGCGGCCCGGGTGAGGTTGCCTTCCTCGACCACCGTGGCGAAGTACCGCAACAAGCGGGTGTCGACATCCATGCCGCCAGGTTATGGAAGCAGGTATTGGACGACGGCGGTGGGCCGGCGAGAGCGTTGACCACGCGACCGGGAC
Organism: Streptomyces sp. NPDC006711; assembly: GCF_042869775.1. NCBI lineage: Bacteria > Bacillati > Actinomycetota > Actinomycetes > Kitasatosporales > Streptomycetaceae > Streptomyces > Streptomyces sp. NPDC006711. Next base: position 42,072 of record NZ_JBIAGO010000015.1, on the reverse strand, counting down.
GGCCCGGTACCGAACCTGCGGAGAGCATCCGGATGACGACGAGTGAAGCCGTGCCCCAACCGAAGATCGAGGCCATCAACCGCTTCTTCTCCGCCTACGCCGCCCACGACGTCACGGCGATGAGCGCGGTCCTGGCTCCGGACATCGAGTGGACCATTCCGGGCCACCACCCGTTGTCAGGGACCAAACACGGAGTCGACGAAGTGGTCAGCTTCTTCGACCAGCTCGGCAAGGCGGGCTTCCAGGCCGAAGCCGTATTCCTCGGCGGCGACGGCGAGTACGTCGTGGACGTCCACCGAGGCTGGACGACCCAGGGCGTGGGCCGAGTCGACACGATGTGGGCGCTGGTGTGGCACTTCGACGCCGACGGCCAGGTCGACCGAGTGGACAACCTCAGCGGAGACCAACACCAGATGGACACCTACGTCTGGGCCAACTTCCCGTTGGCCCCCCTTCCGGCCCGCCTCGCCCGTGGACAGAAGGAATCGGCATGAAGATCCTCGTGATCGGGGCGACCGGCACCATCGGCCGCGCGGTCGCGGACGCGCTGGCCACCGAGCATGAGGTGATACGGGCTTCACGCGACGCCAGCACGCGGGTCGACCTGGAAATACCGGCCTCCATTGACGCCCTTTTCGGCTCCGTCGGCACCGTGGACGCGGTCATCTGCTGTGCGGCCGGCGGTCGGCTGACCCCCCTCTCGTCTCCTTCGGACGACGCATTCACTCTCGGCCTGAAAGGCAAACTGCTGGGGCAGGTGGCGTTGGTCCGCCGGGCAGTGGATCACGTCAGGGACGGGGGGTCCATCACCCTCACCAGCGGTACCTTTCAGGAGCCCACGCCGGGCAGCTCGTTCGGCGCTCTGGTCAACGCCGGACTGGAGGCGTTCGTCCGGGCCGCGGCCATCGAGATGCCCCGCGGGCTGAGAGTGAACGCCGTCAGCCCGGGATGGGTGCAGGAGACGCTCGAAGAGCTGGGCATGGACCCCAAGGGAGGCACGCCGGTGAGAGACGTCGCCCACGCCTACGTCGAGGTGGTCATGGGACAGACGCGGGGACGCACCTTGACCCCTTCGCCCCGCTGACCGGCCGGAGCGTCGGCATATCTCGCGGGTGCGGCGCGCGGCCCATCGCGGGACCTGCGGCGGCTCAGAGCCGGGCGGCCTTCAGGGCCATGTGCAGCAGCAGCCGGTCCTCGCCCTGGTCCAGGTCGAGGCCGGTCAGGTGCTCGACGCGCGAGAGGCGGTAGTAGAGGGTCTGGCGGTGGATGCCGAGCGCGGCCGCCGCGCGGCCCGCCTGGCCCGCGCAGTCGAGGAACACCTCGGCGGTGTGGGCGAGTTCGGCGTGCGACGCGGTCAACAGCGCGCGCACCGCCGGGTCCTGCTCGTGGGCGGGGGGCAGCGCGGTCAGCATCCGGTACGGTCCGATCGCCGACCACTGGGCGACCGGCCCGAGCCGGGGCTCGGCAAGTGCCGCGCGCACGGCGGAGGTTGCCTCGCGGCAGGACAGGGCGAGGTCGGCCAGGCCCCTGCGGGCCGGCGCCACCCCGGCCGCCGCGTCGGCCCCCGCCTCGCCGCGCAGCCGCTCCGCCGCCGTCCTCGCCGGGGCGAGCGCGTCCGCCGAGCGCAGCCGCACCAGCGCGGCCAGCCACTGCCCGCCGTCCCGTGCGGCCACGTCCCACGGCAGCGCGCACACCGCTGCCGCGCCCGGCACCGTACGCGCCGAAGGGGCATCGCCCGCACCCCAGGGCGCGACACACACCAGGGCGTGCAGGCCCTCGGCGTCGGGCCCGAGCGCCGCCGTCAGGGCGGCCGTCGCGGTGTCGCGCTGCCAGCCGCGCTCGGCGGTCAGGGCCGCCCGGAACTCGCGCGAGAGGTCGGCGCCCGCCTGTGCCTCGTCCGCGAGCAGCACCCCGATCCGCGCGGCCACCTCCATCGCGGCGGCCAGCTTGTCCTCGCCGGGCCCCGGCTCGTCGTCGAGCAGCCAGACGTATCCGAGCGCGACGCCCCGGTGGCGTACCGGAAGACAGATGCGGGCGCGCAGGACCCCGGCGTCGGGCGCGGCCGGGATGCGGACGGGGGCGGTGGCGCGGGTGATGCCGAACCCCTCGAACCAGGCGCGGACGGCCGGGGTGGACTTCCTGGTCAGGATGGAGCGGGTGCGCACCGGGTCGAGTGTGAGCTCGCCGAAACCGCTGTCGGAGTCGTGCGCGCCGAAGGCGATCAGCCCGAAATCCCGGTTCTCCAGCGTCGCTGGAGCGCCGAGCAGCGCCGAGATTTCATCGACCAGATCCTGGTAATCGCCCTTCACGGGAGCCATTCTCGCTCATCGCGCGCGCTGCTTCAGACAGATGTATGAGATCGGGACCACGGATGCGTGACAGCTGTCGATGGCAGAGGATCGTGGAGATCCTTAGGTTTCACGGTGGTTCTCCGTGCCGTCGCCGGCACGCCGGGAAGGCGCCCTGTGGGCCCTCCGGCCCTGGTCGCGGCCCCGCCCTGTTTCTTTCCGTGGAGGTGCCCCGTGCTGGGTCCCGTGATCCTCGCCGCGTCGCGCAGCGACAAGATGCGCAGGCTTGTTTCGGCTGCCCCGATGACCAAGCCCGTGGTGAACCGGTTCATCCCCGGTGAGACGGTCGGGCAGGTCGTGCCGATCATCGAGGAGACCGTCGCCAAGGGCCTTGAGCTGACCCTGGACGTGGTGGGCGAGGACATCACCACCCCCGAGCAGGCCGCCCACGCGCGCGACGCCTACCTGGAGCTCATCGAACGGCTCAAGGAGCTCGGCCACGGCCCCAAGGCCGAGATGTCCGTGAAGCTCTCCATGTTCGGCCAGGCACTCGAAGGCGGCCACGAGCTGGCCCTGGCCAATGTGCGCCCGGTCGTCGAGGCCGCCGCCGCGATCGGCACCACGGTCACCCTGGACGCCGAGGACCACACCACCCTCGACTCGATGTTCGCCATCCACGAGGAGCTGCGCAAGGACTTCCCGGAGACCGGCTGCGTCATCCAGGCCTACCTCTTCCGCACCGAGGCCGACGCCCGCCGCCTTGCCGCCGCGGGCAGCCGGGTGCGTATCGTGAAGGGCGCCTACAAGGAGCCCGCCGAGGTCGCCTACCAGAACAAGAGCGAGACCGACAAGGCGTACGTCCGCATCCTGAAGATCCTGATGGAGGGCGATGGCTACCCGATGATCGGGTCCCACGACCCGCGTCTGATAGCCATCGGACAGGAGCTCGCGCGGCGTGCGGGGCGCAAGCTGGATGAGTACGAGTTCCAGATGCTCTACGGGATCCGCAGCGAGGAGCACCTGCGGCTCGCCGCCGAGGGCCACCGGATGCGTGTCTACACCGCGTACGGCACCGACTGGTACGGCTACTTCATGCGGCGCCTCGCGGAGAAGCCGGCCAACCTGCTCTTCTTCGTCCGCTCGATGATCACAAAGAACTAGATGTCGGACAGGCCCCAAGAACCCTCCGGTCGCCCGAACACCCCTCACAAAGGAGTCAAGGAACTCATGGACGCTGTGACCCAGGTCCCCACCCCGGTCAACGAGCCGGTGCACGGCTACGCCCCTGGTTCCCCGGAGCGCGCCCGTCTGGAAGCCAAGCTCAAGGAGCTGGCCGAGAACCCCGTCGACCTGCCGATGACCATCAACGGCGAGAAGCGGATGGGCGGCGGTGAGCGCTTCGACGTGGTGCAGCCGCACAACCACAAGGCGGTCATCGGCACCTACGCCAACGCCACCGAGCAGGACGCCAAGGACGCCATCGACGCCGCCCTCGCCGCCGCCCCGGCCTGGCGCGCGATGTCCTTCGACGACCGCGCCGCGATCATCCTGCGCGCCGCCGAGCTCCTGTCGGGCCCCTGGCGCGAGACGCTGGCCGCCTCCACCATGCTGGGCCAGTCCAAGACCGCGCAGCAGGCCGAGATCGACACCCCCTGCGAGCTCGTCGACTTCTGGCGCTTCAACGTGCACTACGCGCGCAACCTGCTCGCCGAGCAGCCCCCGGCGAACTCCCCGGGCGTGTGGAACCGCATGGACCACCGCCCGCTCGAAGGCTTCGTGTACGCGATCACGCCGTTCAACTTCACGGCCATCGCGGGCAACCTGCCGACCGCCCCGGCCCTGATGGGCAACGTCGTGGTGTGGAAGCCGTCCCCGACGCAGACCCACGCCGCCGTGCTGCTCATGCGGCTCCTGGAGGAGGCGGGGCTGCCCAAGGGCGTCATCAACCTCGTCACCGGAGACGGCCTGGCCGTCTCCGAGGTCGCCCTGAACCACCGCGACCTCGCGGGCATCCACTTCACGGGTTCCACCAAGACCTTCCAGCACCTGTGGAAGACGGTCGGCACCAACATCGAGAAGTACCGCACCTACCCGCGTCTGGTCGGCGAGACCGGCGGCAAGGACTTCGTCGTCGCGCACCCCAGCGCCGACCGCGCGGTCCTGAAGACCGCCCTGACCCGTGGCTCCTTCGAGTACCAGGGTCAGAAGTGCTCCGCGTCCTCGCGCGCCTACGTCCCGGCGTCCATCTGGAACGACGGCTTCAAGGAGGAGTTCGCGGCCGAGGTCGACGGCATCACCATGGGTGACGTCACCGACCTGTCGAACTTCATCGGCGCGGTCATCGACGAGCGCTCCTTCGCCAAGAACAAGGCCGCGATCGACCGCGCGAAGGCCGACGCCTCCTGCACGATCGTCGCGGGCGGCACCTACGACGACTCGGTGGGCTACTTCGTGCGCCCGACCGTCATCGAGTGCACGGACCCGGCCAACGAGGTCTTCACGACCGAGTACTTCGGCCCGATCCTCGCCGTGCACGTCTACGACGACGCCAAGTACGACGAGATGCTGGAGCAGATGGAGTCGGCCTCCGACTACGCCCTGACCGGCGCCGTCATCTCCAACGACCGCGCGGCGGCCGCGTACACGATGGACAAGCTCCGCTACGCGGCGGGCAACTTCTACATCAACGACAAGTCGACCGGCGCCGTCGTCGGCCAGCAGCCCTTCGGCGGCGGCCGCGCGTCCGGCACCAACGACAAGGCGGGCGCCCCGCAGAACCTGATGCGCTGGACGCTGACCCGCGCCATCAAGGAGACGCTGGTCCCGCCGACCGACTACACCTACCCGCACATGGGCTGACCCGTAGTCGCACCCCATCCCCGCCCCCGTCCTTGGTCCCCCAACCGAGGACGGGGGCGGTTTGCATGGGCCTCGGATCTCCAGGGACCTCAGATCTCCACGAGCACCTGGCCGAGCGACTTGCGCACCAGGTCCGGCACCTCGCAGTCGTCGGCCGGATAGCCGACCGGGATGACCGCGAACGCCTTCTCGTTCGCCGGCCGGTCCAGCACCTGCGACAGGAAGCGCATCGGGCTCGGCGTGTGGACCAGTGCGGCGAGGCCCGACTGGTGCAGGGCCGAGAGCAGCATCCCCACCGCGATGCCGACCGACTCGTCGACGTAGTAGTGCTTGTGCTTGGTGCCGTCGTCGGCCAGCCAGTAGCGCTGCTGGAAGACCACGAGCAGCACCGGCGCGTCGGTCAGATGGGTCTTCACCGCGTCCGTGCCGATCGGCCGGAGCGCCGCAAGCCACTCCTCGCCGAGCCGCCCGTCGTAGGAGAGGCGTTCCTCCTCCTCGGCCGCCGCCCGGATCCGGCGCCGTACCTCGGCGTCCTTGACCAGGACGAACGTCCAGGGCTGCTGGTGGGCGCCGGACGGCGCGGTCGCGGCGCAGGCGACTGCGTCGCGGACGGCCTGCTCGGGGACGGGGTCGGGCGAGAAGCTGCGTACGGTACGGCGCTCGTCCATGCGCGCGCGCAATTCGGCGGCCCGGGCCAGGGTCTCGGCGGTCGCCATCCGCGCCGGGCGATAGGGGACGGGCTGGTAGGGCTCGCCGTGGACCGGGGTCCAGTGCTGCTCGGTAGGTGTCGGCATGGTCAGAGTCTGACCAAGGACTTGGTCCGGTCCAAGTCCCCCGGCGCGTACGTGACTTGAAAGGACCGCGGCGCGGCGCGAGCGCCCATGGGCCGCCGGTGACTCCCGGCGGTCAGCGGCTCTCCGTCCCCCGGGCGAGGTCCCGGTTGACGCCGAACCAGCCGAGCGCGAGGCCCACCACGGCCCCGCCGAGCAGACGGACGCAGGCCCAGGGGCCGTCCAGGTCGACCAGGCCGAAGCCGAAGAGAATCACCAGCAGCGTCACGCACACCACGAACACCGCTGCCAGCGCGCGGAACTTGGCGCTGAAGAACATGGTCCGTGCGGGCGCCGGCGGGGGCGCGGCCAGCGCGGCGGCCGGGCCCGCACTGGCCGAGGCCGGGCGCTTGTAGTACGTGATGTGCAGCCAGCGGCCGCACGGCTCCCAGCCGTCCGGCGCGAGCCCGGCGAGCTGGGCCTCGCGCTCCTTGGCGCCCCGCGCGGTCTCGCGCCGGTACTCCCAGCGCATCGCGGCGTCGGGCCTGCGGCACACGAAACGCCCCAGGGGATCGACCCTCTCCACCTCCCAGCCCTGCGCCCCGTGCTCATTCAGCAGGCGCCGGTCGGTGTAGATGTCGGCGGTCCACCTCCACGTCTCCTGCCCGGTCACGGGCGGCTCGGCGGCGCGGCCGCGGGTGAGGCGGTCGGCGAAGACGTCCGGCGCCCCGAACTCCTCGTGGGCGTCGGCCGATCCGGACTCCGCGAGGTAGCCCTCCAGATCGGCGACCGTCGCCGCCACCTGCGGCGCGGGCATCCCGCGCTCGGTGAGGAGGCGGCTCAGTTCGGTGAAGTAGGCGGTGGTCACGCGGATCCCCCTGGAAGCGTGCTGGTGAGCATGGTCGTGACGGCCGCGTGGAACTCCCGCCAGGAAGCGCCCTGTTCGGCGAGTGCCCGGCGTCCGTCGTCGGTCAGGCGGTAGTAGCGGCGCCCGGGCCCGCGCTCGGCCGCCCTGAACTCGCCGACGGCGAGGCCGGCTTCTTCGAGGCGGTTGAGCACGGGGTAGAGGGTGCCGCCCTTGATCTCCCCGAGCCCCGCGGCGGTGAGCGCCTTGGAGATCTCATACCCGTAGCTCTCGCCATCGACGAGGCAGGACAGGACGAGGAGGTCGAGGACGCCCTTGAGCCAGCTGGATCTGCGGTCTGCGGCCATGCCTGTATTCCAGCACCACCTAGGTAGGAATGCAACCTAGGTGGGAATGTTGGCTGGAAGGGTGGGGTGCGGTCAGTCTCCGATGTGGATCAGGAGCTTTCCGGTGTTGGATCCGCTCAGCATGCCGATGAAACCGTCCAGGATCCCCTCGAAGCCCTCGATCACCGTCTCGTCCGACGTCACCCGCCCCGAGCGCAGATGCGGCACCAGAAAGTCCTCCAGCTCCTCCTGCGCGTCGCGGTGGTCGCGGACCAGGACGCCCTCCAGGCGGATGCTCTTGGCGACGATGTCGAAGAGGTTGCGCGGCGCGGCGGGCGGCTGGGCGAGGTTGTTGTACTGGGAGACCGCGCCGACCCAGGCGATCCGGCCGAAGTCGCGCAGGCCCGCGATCGCGCCCTCCAGATGGTCCCCGCCGACGTTCTCGACCACCGCGTGCACGCCGTCGGGCGCGGCCTTGGCGAGAGAATCGCCCACCGGTCCGTCGTGGTAGTCGAACGCCGCGTCGTAACCGACCGCGTCCGTCAGGTACTCGACCTTCTTGCGCGATCCCGCGCTGCCGATGATCCGGCCCGCCCCGAGCAGCCGCGCGATGCGCCCTGCGGCCGTGCCGACGCCCCCGGCGGCCGCCGTGACGAAGAGGTCTTCGCCGGCCCGCAGCTTCAGGATCCGGGTGAGGGCCACATAGGCGGTGAGGCCGGTGCCGCCGAGTATGCCGAGGTGGGCAGAGAGCGGAACGCCCTCGTAATGGCGTATCCGGCGCGTCCCCGCGGCTCCGGCGGTGACCACCGCGTGCGTGCGCCAGCCCTGCCGGTGCAGGACGAGGTCGCCCTCGGCCAGCGCCGGGTCGCGCGAGAGGACCACCCGGCCGATGGCGCGACCCTCCAGCGGGGTGCGCAGCGGTTCCTCATCCATCAGCTCGCGGTGGTAGGGGTCGACGGAGAGATACAGGTTCTCCACCAGCGCGGAGCCCGGCGCCGGATCCGGGACGGGCCCGTGGACGAACTCGAAGTCGGCCGGGGTGGGAAGCCCTTGGGGGCGGGCGGTCTGCTGAACGGTGATCGATACGGTCATGGACCAGACGTTATGCCGCGCCGGTGGCCGGCCCGGACGCGGGAGCCGGGCCGTCCCGGTCCAGGTCGGCGACGATCTCCGTGAGCACTCCTCGCAGCCACCGCTGCGCCGGGTCCGCGTCCACCCGCAGGTGCCAGGCCTGCGTGAACCGGCTGGCCGGAAGGTCGAGAGGGATGTCGAGGACGGCGAGCGGCATCGCCCGGGCCGCCTCCAGGGCGAAGAGGCGGGGCACAAGGGCGAGCGCGTCGGAGCGCAGAGCGAAGAAGCAGGCCGCCGTGTACGTGGGAGCGGTGGCCAGCACGTCGCGGGTCAGGCCGAGCCGGGCGAGATGCTGGTCGACCACGCCGCGCACGCGGCCGCGCCGGGTGACGGTGATGTGGGGGAGCGCGGCGAACCGCTCGGGCGTCAACCGCTCCCGCGCGTAGGGCCCGTCCGCGCGCACCACCGCCGCGTAGCCGTACGCGCCCAGCGGCGCGCTGCGGATGTCGTGCGGCAGCTCGCCCATCTGTCCGACGTCCAGATCGATGAAGTCCCGCAGGTCCGCCGGGTTCTCGTCGCCCTCGGGCAGGATGCGAAGGCGTACCCCGGGCGCGTCCCGCAGCACCCGCGCCGTCAGGGCCGGGCCGAAGATCACGGCCACCCCGTCATTGGTGCGGATGGTGAACTCCCGCGACAGCGTGGCCAGTTCGAGCGGGGGCGGCGGGCGCAGGGCGGCCACGGCCGACGCGAGGGCCGCCTCGACGCGGGGTCGCAGCTCGTGGGCGCGCGGCGTCAGGGCCAGGCCGCGCCCGGACGGCACGAGCAGGTCGTCGCCCACCACCCGGCGCAGCCGCCCCAGGGTCCGGCTCATCGCGGACGGCGAGACGCGCATCTCGGCGGCGGCCCCCGCCACGCTGCCGGCCCGCAGCAGGGCGTCGAGGGAGGGCAGCAGATTCATGTCGGGCAGCTGAGGCATGCCGCGAGTATGGGCCACTGATGCACCTGACGCACGCCTCGGGTGCGTAATCGGACCTTGTGTGCAGCAATGGCTCCCACCACGCTGAACCCATGGTTGACACCCGACAGCGCGCCACCGCCCTGCTCGTCGCCGGCTGCTTCTTCATGGAGATGCTGGACGGCACCATCGTGGCCACCGCCGCCCCGCAGATGGCGGCCTCCCTCGCCACCACGCCCACCTCCGTGGGCCTGGTCATCACCGTCTATCTGCTGACCCTCGCCGTGCTCATACCGCTCAGCGGCTGGCTCACCGCCCGCTACGGTGCCCGGCGGATCTTCCTGAGCGCCATCGCCCTGTTCACCCTGGCCTCGGTCGGCTGCGCCCTGAGCGGGAGCCTTGGGATGCTGGTGGCGATGCGGGTCGCGCAGGGCGCGGGCGGCGCGATGATGGTCCCGGTCGGCCGGCTGCTTGTCCTCGGCACCACCGCGAGGACCGACCTCCCCAGGATCATGGCGTACATCGTGTGGCCGGGGCTGCTCGCGCCCGTGGTCGCGCCGCTGCTCGGCGGAGTGCTCACCACGTACGCCACCTGGCACTGGATCTTCCTGGTCAACATCCCGCTCGGGGCTCTCGCGTTCGCGTTCGCCCGGCGCCTGGTGACGGCCGGGCCCACCACCGCCCCGCCGCCGCTCGACCTGCCGGGCGTGCTGCTCGGCTGCACCGGGCTCGCCGCCCTGACCTGGGCCGCCCACCTGGTCGCCGAGCCGGACAGCGGCTGGGTGACGCCCGCCGCGCTCGCCGCGCTCGCCCTCCTCGTCCTCGCCGCCGCCGGACGCCATCTGCTGCGCACCGCCCACCCGTTGGTGAACCTGCGCACCCTGGACGTGGTGACGTTCCGGGCCAGTGTGAGCGGCGGCTCGCTCTTCTGGATCGTCGTCGGCTCCATGCCGTTCCTGCTGCCCCTGCTCTTCCAGGAGGCGTTCGGCTGGAGCGCGGTGAAGTCCGGCGCGGTGGTGCTGTTCGTCTTCGTCGGCAACATCGGCATCAAGCCCGCGACCACGCCGCTGCTCAACCGCTTCGGATTCCGCCCGCTGCTGCTCGTCTCGACCGTCGGGCTCGCCCTCGCCGTCGCCGGCTGCGCCCTGCTCGGCGCCACCACCCCGCTCCCCGCGACCGCCGCCCTCGTCATGCTCGGCGGCGCCGCCCGCTCGCTCGGTCTGACCTGCTACTCCACCATCGCGTTCAGTGACATGGCACCCGAACGGCTGCGGGACGCCAACGCGCTGTCCGCGACGGCCAACCAGCTCGCCGGGGGCCTCGCGGTGGCCGTCGCGACCGTCGCGCTGCGCCTGGGCGGCGCGCTCTTCGACACCCCCTCGGGCGCCTACGCGACGGCGTTCTGCCTGCTCGGCGCGGTCTGTCTGGCCCCCGCCGCCGGCGCGCTGCGGCTGCGCGGGGACGCCGGGGACGCGGTGCGTACCCGGCCCGGACGGCCGTCCCGGCCGGCGTCGTCGAACGTGACCGTCTCAGATAGTAGGAAGTCCGAGTAATTGTGCAGACAGACTCCGGTGGACGGCTTAGCTTTGTAGGAGCCGAACGTCTCGCTGATCAAGCGAAGGGCGGTCGTGAGCGCAGTGCCCCCAGACAGGCAACCCCTGTGGCCGTGCTCCCCGCCCCTTCCGGCACCTCACTGCATCCCCCGGGCCTGCCCCGGACCTCCCAGCAGAGGAGTCGAATCCCCATGGTCAAGCAGTCCACCCGCCGAGTCCGCCACTCGTCGCGCAGCAGCGAGTCCGACCGCAAGAACGCGGCAGCCGCCCTCCAGCGCGCGCTCGACCGCCGGGACAACGGCGGCGCGACGGGCCACTGAGCCCGCCCTCCGCGCCCGGCCCCCTGGTCACCCGGTTCGCGTGCCCGCCCGACCGCCCCGTACGGCGGCCGGGCGAGCGCACGTCACCCCCCGCCGTACGTCCCCAGCCGTACGCCCCCGCCGAAACGCCCGCCCTGCCGTCCACCGAGCTCGGCAGCCACCGGGCCTGTCCACACTGTGGACATACGGGTGTCAAAGCTTGGGACGGCCAGTAGGGTTCCCCCATGTCGGCAAGTTCTCGCAGCATCAATCTCGCAGTGATCCCCGGTGACGGCATCGGCCAAGAGGTCGTGGCCCAGGGCCTGAAGGTTCTCCGAGCCGTCCTTCCGCAGGACGTGAAGCTGGAGACCAAGGAGTTCGACTTCGGCGCGCGGCGCTACCACGCCACCGGTGAAACCCTCACCGACGCCGATGTCGCCGCCCTCAAGCAGCACGACGCGATCCTCCTCGGCGCGATCGGCGACCCCACGGTCCCCTCCGGCGTCCTGGAGCGCGGCTTCCTGCTGAAGCTCCGCTTCCTCTTCGACCACTACGTCAACCTCCGCCCCAGCAGGCTGCTCCCCGGCGTCGCGACCCCGCTCGCCGGCCAGCCCGAGATCGACTTCGTCGTCGTGCGCGAGGGCACCGAGGGCCCCTACACGGGCAACGGCGGCTCCATCCGCACGGGCACCCCGCACGAGGTCGCCACCGAGGTCTCGGTCAACACCGCCTTCGGTGTCGAGCGCGTGGTGCGCGACGCCTTCGCCCGCGCCCAGGCCCGCCCGCGCAAGAAGCTGACGCTGGTCCACAAGAACAACGTCCTGGCCTACGCCGGTCACCTGTGGACCAACATCTTCAACGAGGTGGCCAAGGAGTTCCCCGACGTCACCACCGACTACCTGCACGTCGACGCGGCGACGATCTTCCTCGTCACCGACCCCGGACGCTTCGACGTGATCGTCACCGACAACCTCTTCGGCGACATCATCACCGACCTCGCGGCGGCCGTCTCCGGCGGCATCGGCGTCGCCGCCTCGGGCAACATCAACCCGAGCGGCGCCTTCCCTTCGATGTTCGAGCCGGTCCACGGCTCCGCGCCGGACATCGCGGGCCAGGGCAAGGCCGACCCCTCGGCCACGATCCTGTCCGTCGCGCTGCTCCTGCGTCACCTCGGGTACGAGGACGAGGCGGCCCGCATCGAGAGCGCCGTCTCGGCCGACCTGGCCGAGAGGGGCACCCGCGCGCGCACGACGGACGAGATCGGCGACGCGCTCGCCGCGCGCGTAGCCGGCTAGCCCCGGCGTACCACACGACAGCCGCCGGGCGCCTTTCGCACCCGGCGGCTTTTCGCATGCGGCCACCGGGTGACACCATCGACCCCGGACCGCACCTCACACCGTTATGTCCAAGCCCGGCCAAGAGCGATAATCGGACGAGGGCCGCGACATGCGGAGCAGCTCAGTCGTCCAGCGCAGGCAGCGGCGTGAGCGCGGTCCGTCACTATCCACCGGTGAAGGACACAGCACTCATGACGACGCCCACGATCGAGCTCAAGCCCACCTCGCATCCGCTGTCCGACGCGGAGCGCGAGGCGATCCTGGCCAGCCCCGGTTTCGGCCGCCACTTCACCGACAACATGGTGACGGTCCGCTGGACCGAGGGGCGTGGCTGGCACGACGCCCAGCTCGTGCCGTACGCCCCGCTGTCGATGGACCCGGCCAACATGACGCTGCACTACGCGCAGACGATTTTCGAAGGACTCAAGGCCTACCGCCAGCCCGACGGCACGGTCGCCACGTTCCGCCCCGAGGCCAACGCCGAGCGCTTCCAGGACTCCGCCCGCCGCATCGCGATGCCCGCGCTCCCCACCGACTTGTTCATCGCCGCCTGTGACGCGCTGATCCAGCAGGACAAGGCGTGGGTCCCGTCCTCCGGCGAGGCCTCGCTCTACCTGCGCCCCTTCATGATCGCGACCGAGGTCGGCCTCGGCGTGAAGCCCGCCAACGAGTACCTGTTCCTCGTCATCGCCTCCCCGGCCGGCGCCTACTTCCCCGGCGGCGTCAAGCCCGTCTCGGTCTGGCTGTCGGAGGAGTACGTGCGGGCCGTCAAGGGCGGCACCGGCGCCGCGAAGACCGGCGGCAACTACGCGGCCTCCCTGGTCGCCCAGGCCGAGGCCGCCCAGCACGGCTGCGACCAGGTGGTCTGGCTCGACGCCGTCGAGCACCGCTGGATCGAGGAAATGGGCGGCATGAACCTGTACTTCGTGTACGGGGACAAGATCGTGACGCCGGAGCTGACCGGTTCGCTGCTGCCCGGCATCACCCGCGACTCGCTTCTGAAGATCGCCCGCGACCTCGGGTACGAGGCCGTCGAGGGCCGGATCTCCACGGAGGACTGGAAGCGGGACAACGAGAACGGCACCCTGACCGAGGTGTTCGCCTGCGGCACGGCCGCGGTCATCACCCCCGTCGGCTCGGTGAAGTCCACCCGCCACAACTGGACGCAGGGCGACGGTGAGCCGGGCGAGGTCACGATGAAGCTCCGCAAGGCGCTGCTCGACCTCCAGACCGGCGCGGCCCCGGACCCCCACGGCTGGATGCACCCGCTGGGCTAGGGGGCCCTGGGCGCTCGGCGCTCAGCTCTGGGCGCTCAGCTCTCGGCCAGGGCCGCCTCGGACTCCAGATCCGGGGCGGCCTTTTCGGCTTTCGATTGACGCACCGTCAGGCCCAGGTAGGCCAGGCCGCCGACCACGCCCGACAGTAGGAAGCTGCAATCGACGCCACCGGTCCAACTCAGGATCGGCCCCTGGTAGTTGGGCAGGGACACCGCCAGCAGGCCGACGCCCGCGCCGAGCGCCCAGGACACCACCGCGCGCGTGTTCCAGCCGGCCCGGTACCAGTAGACGCCGCCCCGTGATCGGCGGTTGAAGACCTGGAGGGCGTCCGCGTCGTAGACGCCGCGACAGCGTACGAAGCCGATCAACGTGATCACCGCCCAGGGCGTGCCGATCGCCGTGAGCAGCAGCACGAACGAGGTCATCGCGGCCTGCGCGTCCCACGCGAAGTGCCCCGCGAAGACGCACACCGTGGCCACGCCCGCCACCGCGAACGTCGCCTGGGTGCGCGAGGCGCGCGGCAGGATCGCGTCGAGGTCCAGGCCCATCGAGTAGAGCATCAGACCCGCGTTGCCGACCGAGCCCGCCGATGCGGAGAGCAGCAGCGGCACCAGGTACCAGCCGGGGGCGGCCGAGACCAGCGGCCCCGCGTAGTCGGTGGCCGCGCGGGCCGCGTACGCGGTGAACGTGCCGAAGAGTTGCGGTACGAGGAGCCCCGCCGTCAGGCCGAGCCAGGTGGCGTGCAGGACGCGGCGCGGGCGGTGGCGGTTCGGTGAGATGTAGCGCGTGTAGTCACCCAGCAGCGTGATGAACGCGATCGGGCCGCTCAGCCCCGCCGCCACCAGCGCGAACAGCCAGGTCGGCCAGAACGAGCCGAGCAGATAACCCCCGGCGCCCGGCAGCGCGGCGGTGGTGAAGTGCGGTGCGTACGCGGCGATTCCGAGCACGAGCAGCGCCGTCATGACCACGGCCAGGACGCGCGAGAGGCGTAGCAGTACCCGGTAGCCGTACACCGCGCCGATGACGGTGGCCCCGGCGAGCAGCGCGTACACGATGCCGTACGAGACGCCGCCGGTGGGCAGGCCGAACAGGCGGTGCAGGACGCCGGTCATGGCGTCCCCGCCGATCCACACGGTCAGGGCGGTGTAGCCGAGCGAGAGCAGCAGCCCCACGACCGATCCCACCAGCCGTCCCCGTACGCCGAATTGGGCGCCCGACGAGGTCGACAGGTTGGTGGCCGTCCGCAGGGACACCAGCGCGAGCGGCGCGGTGAGCAGGGTGCCGGCCACCGTTCCCGCGATCACGGCGCTGACCGAGGCCCACCAGCCGAGGCCGAAGGAGACCGGCAGCCAGCCGAAGATGATCACCCCGAGACAGAGGTTCGAGCCGAGCAGGATCGATACGAGATCGCGGGGCCCGCTGGTGCGTTCCGCTTCCGGGACCGTATCGACTCCGCGCTGTTCTATGGGCATGCCGGGGCCTCTCACTCTCGGGGGGTTTGAGTGGCGCTCAATGTGACCCATGCCAAGCGGTGCCGTCAATCCTTCCCGTCACGGAAATCTCTGGTTAGAGTGACGTTCAAACAGGAGGTGTGGTGCTGTGCGACTGACCCCGACGGAGCGTGACCGGCTGCTGCTGTTCGGTGCCGCCGAGCTGGCCCGATCCCGCAGGGCCCGTGGGCTGCGGCTGAACGTGCCGGAGGCGACCGCGCTGATCGCGGACGCCGTCTGCGAGGCGGCCAGGGACGGCAGGCGGCTCGCCGAGGCCATCGAGGCGGCCCGGTCCGTGCTCGGCCCCGACGACGTGCTGCCCGGCGTGTCCGACGTGGTCACCGAGGTCCACGTCGAGGCCGTCTTCGACGACGGCTCCCGGCTCGCGGTGGTCCCCGACCCCATCGGCGGCACGGCCGGCGCGGACGCCCCCGGCGCGCTGCTGCCCGGCGCGGGATACCCCGAGACCGCCCCCGAGGTGCTGGTGCGCGTGACCAACACGGCCACCGTGCCGATCTCGGTCACCTCGCACTTCCACTTCTTCGAGGCCAACCCCCGGCTCGACTTCGACCGCGCCGCCGCCTACGGCATGCGGCTGTGCGTCCCGGCCGGCTCCTCGGTGCGGTTCGGGCCCGGCGAGAGCGCCGAGGCCGGGCTCGTGCCCATCGGCGGCGACCGGATCGCGATCGGCTTCGCCGGCCTGGTCGACGGACCGCTGGACGCGCCGGGCGCCAAGGCGGAAGCCCTGCGCAGGGCCGCCGCCTGCGGATATTTGGGAGCCGGCGCGCGCGAGCCGCGAGAGGGAGAGAAGTGATGGACCCGTACGAGTACGCCTCCGTGCACGGCCCCCGCACCGGGGACCGGATCCGGCTCGGGGACTCGGGCCTGACCGTCCGGGTCGAGTCCGACTCCCAGGCGCCGGGGAACGAGTTCCTGGCCGGCTTCGGCAAGACGGCCCGCGACGGACTGCACCTGAAGGCCGCCGCCGTGCGCGACACGTGCGACGTCGTCATCAGCAACGTCGTCGTGATCGACGCGGTGCAGGGCATCCGCAAGGCGTCCATCGGCATCCGCGAGGGCCGGATCTGCTCGGTCGGGCGGGCCGGCAACCCCGACACGCTCGACGGCGTGGACGTGGTCGTCGGCACCGGCACCTCGATCGTCTCCGGCGAGGGGCTGATCGCGACCGCCGGAGCCGTCGACCCCCATGTGCACCTGTTGTCCCCGCGCATCATGGAGGCCTCGCTCGCCTCCGGCGTCACCACGATCATCGGCCAGGAGTTCGGCCCGGTCTGGGGCGTCGGCGTCAACTCGCCCTGGGCGCTGCGGGGCGCCTTCGCCGCGTTCGACGCGTGGCCGGTCAACATCGGCTTCCTCGGCCGGGGCTCGTCCTCCCACGGCGCCCCGCTGGTGGAGGCGCTGGCCGAGGGCGGCGCCTGCGGCTTCAAGGTCCACGAGGACATGGGCGCGCACACCAGGGCGCTCGACACGGCGCTGCGCGTCGCGGAGGACCACGACGTCCAAGTCGCCCTGCACAGCGACGGGTTGAACGAATGCCTCACCGTCGAGGACACCCTGAGAGTCCTCGAAGGCCGCACCATCCACGCCTTCCACATCGAGGGCTGCGGCGGCGGCCACGTCCCGAACGTCCTGAAGATGGCGGGCGTCCCGAACGTCATCGGCTCCTCGACCAACCCCACCCTCCCCTTCGGCCGGGACGCGGTCGCCGAGCACTACGGGATGATCGTCTCGGTCCACGACCTCAAGACCGACCTGCCGGGCGACGCGGCGATGGCCCGCGACCGCATCCGCGCGGGGACGATGGGCGCCGAGGACGTGCTGCACGACCTGGGCGCGATCGGCATCACCTCGTCCGACGCGCAGGGCATGGGCCGCGCGGGCGAGACCGTACGGCGTACGTTCGCGATGGCCGGCAAGATGAAGGCCGAGCTCGGCCCCCTGGAGGGCGACGGGCCCGACGACGACAACGCGCGCGTCCTGCGCTACATCGCCAAGCTCACCATCAACCCGGCCGTCGCGCACGGCCTCTCGCACGAGATCGGCTCCATCGAGCCCGGCAAGATGGCCGACATCGTGCTGTGGCGCCCGGCCTACTTCGGCGCCAAGCCCCAGATGGTCCTCAAGTCCGGCTTCCCCGCCTGGGGCGTCACCGGCGACCCCAACGCCGCCACCGACACCTGCGAACCGCTCGTGCTCGGCCCGCTGTTCGGCGCGCACGGCGGCACACCGGCCGAGCTGTCCGTCGCCTTCGTGGCGAAGGCCGCGCTCGACCAGGGTGGCGACACGCTGCCCACCCGCCGCCGCCGGGTCGCCGTACACGGCACCCGGGGCATCGGCCCCGCCGACCTCCTCCTCAACTCCCGTACCGGAGCGGTGGGAGTGGACGGCGCCACCGGGCTCGTCACCCTCGACGGCGACCCGCTGCGCTCCGAACCGGCCGACTCCGTCTCCCTCAACCGCCTCTACTTCCTGTAAGGACCACCCTGATGTCTGCTGCCGCCGACGGCTTCCGCATGCCCGCCGAGTGGACTCCGCACGAGCGGACCTGGATGGCGTGGCCCGGCCCCAACGTCACCTTCCCCAACGAGGCCGAACTCGCCCAGTCCCGCGCCGCCTGGGCGTCGGTCGCCCGCGCGGTACGCCGCTTCGAGCCGGTCACCATGGTGGTCGGCCCCGGCCAGGCCGAGGGCGCCCGCGCGCTGCTCGGACCCGACATCGACCTCGTTGAGCGCGAACTCGACGACGCGTGGATGCGGGACATCGGGCCCACCTTCCTCACCGACAGCAAGGGTCAACTTGCCGCCGTGGACTGGACGTTCAACGGGTGGGGCGCGCAGGACTGGGCGACCTGGGAGCACGACGCGAAGATCGGCGCGCACGTCTCGGATCTGGCGGGGGCGCGGACGTACACCTCGCGCCTGGTCAACGAGGGCGGCGCCATCCACGTCGACGGCGAGGGCACGGTGCTGCTCACCGAGACCGTGCAGCTCGGCCCCGAGCGCAACCCCGACTGGACCCGCGAGGAGGTCGAGACGGAGATCCACACCATGCTCGGCACCCGCAAGGCGATCTGGCTGCGGCGCGGCCTGACCGCCGACTACCCTCCGCACGGCTACGGCACGCTCGGCCACGTCGACATCGTGGCCGCCTTCGCCCGCCCCGGCGTGGTGGTCGCCCACACCCAGCCCGACCCGTCCCACCCCGACCACGAACTCTGCAAGGAGAACGTGGCGCTGCTGCGCGCCCAGAGGGACGCGCGCGGCCGCTCCCTGGAGGTCGTCGAAATCCCCGCCCCGACCGTCGTCCAGGACGACCACGGCTGGGTCGACTACTCCTACATCAACCACTACCTGTGCAACGGCGGCGTGATCCTGTGCGCCTTCGACGACCCGCGCGACGAGAACGCGGCGGGGATCTTCCGCCGCCTCTTCCCCGAGCGCACGGTGACGCTTGTGGATGCGCGGACGATTTTCGCGGGCGGAGGCGGGATCCACTGCATCACGCAGCAACAGCCCAGGGTGTAGCCCTACGGGGTGCGATCGGCCGGCGCGCAGTCACCGACGCGGCCGGCACGCTGGATCCCCCTTGACGTGCCGAAAGTCGTCCCCCCGAGCCCCACTGGGCGCGGCGATCCGGCTGGCGTCGCTGACTTTGATGGCTACGCCTTCGATGGGGCGGTCGCAGTAGAGGCAGAACCTGATGTGGCGGCTGATGGTCATGGCTTGTCCGTTCTGGGCCCGAGTTGGTGCGCGACAACCCCTGCGAGGGCCGTGCGAAGTAGTTCGGTGTTGGTGATGACGCGGTCCTGGGTCGGAGACCGTTTCCAGTGCAGCTGGGGGTCGCGTCCGTCGAGCGGCGGCACGGTCAGGTAGGTCGCGGTGCTGCCGGCGGTCGTCCTCGGCACCTGCCAGTCGGCGGTGCTGGAGGGCTCGACCAGGAAGTAAAGCGTGCGGGCCCACGGGTCGCAGATCACGGCTCCGCAGTCGTCGCCGAGAAGTTCCAGCGCGACGAGGCCAAGGCTGAGCGGCGCACGAACGACATCCCAGTGCTCGCCTCCGGCAACGTGCCAGACAGTGCCTCTCGGGGGCAGCCACGGGGCGTGGACTCTTGCGGCGGCCAGGGTCGGCGACACGTCTCCGTCGGCCATGACCGCTCCCGTCTGCCTGTTTGCCGAGGACGAAGAGATCATGCGCTTCGGGAAGGCCCGCAAGTGACACACCCTGTGTCACCCGGTGTCGGCTCAGACGGCGCCGATCCACTCGGCGAAGCGGGTCAGCGAATCGGAATCCGCGCGCTTCAAGCGACGTAGGGTCGCGGTGTCTTCACGTGCCCAAGGGTGTTCGCGGGTGTGCTGGGGAGCGATGCGGCGGGCGGCTTTCAGCGACTCGAAGGAGTCGTCCCTCATCCCGGCCCAGAGCTGGATCCGGGCCAGGTCGATGTAGAAGCCGGAGCGCCGTTCTGCCGGCATCGCGGCGGGCGGCGTCCAGGAGCGGGACATGTCGAGGGCACGGGCCACCTGATCGCTGCCGAGGCTCACGGCCACGGCTACTTCATGGATGCGGACGCTGTCCGGTCCGAAGGCGGTGCCGCGATAGATACCTTCGGTGATGCCGCTACCCAACGTTCTGGCCTCAGCGAGGTGCGTGTCGGCGGCGTCCAGATCACCGGCCCGGCCCGCGATGACAGCGGCCCTCATATGGAGGGCGCCGCGCGCCGCTGTCCGTTGAGGGTCAATGGCGGCTGGGGCGTCGTCGATGGCTTGTTCGAGGTGGCGTAAACCGTTGGTGTGGGCGCGGGCCGCGAAGAACGTCTCTGTGCGGACGTAGGCGACGGATGCGTGGACGAGTTCGTTCTCCGCGTGCGTAGCCGCCCAGCGCATGAGGTCGATCAGGCGGGCGGAGAGGTCGCGGGCGCCGTATTTGTAGGCGACGGCGTCAGCCGCGCGGTAGGCGGAGATGAGCAGTTCGGCGATCCCCGGCCGCTGGGCCGCTGAAGCCGCCGACAGGGCACGTGCGAGGTCGTCGAGAAGTGGAGGCAGGTGGTGGGCGAGGCGCAGGTATTGGGCGCCGAGCCGCCACTGGGCGGCGGTCCTGACCTGCGTGGCCAACTCGTCGGCCGAGCGGACGGGACCGTCGCTGGGCATGTCGTGGGTCGCGATGACCGCCGACAGTGGCGGCAGCATGGCGCGTACCCGATTGCCGTGTTGTGCGTCGCCGGTGAGGAGCCGTGACGGGTCTGCCCTGAGGGCGACAGCGATGGCACCGAGAGTGTCCGCGCTGGGCAGTCGGCTGCCTTGTTCGATCTTTCTCAGCATGCTGAGGGACAGGTGGGCGGCGTCGGCCAGCTGGGGCTGAGTGAGGCGTCTGGCGCGTCTGGTCGCGGCGATGCGGTGGCCTACCTCGCGCATGGGGCCGGCGGGCATAGTGAACTCCGTTCGGGGCTGCGCTCCGAACCGTACTCGTGCGGGCACGCTCCGGTCGCACAGTCGCCCCTACCCAGTAACGAGCAAGCGAGAAGGAGCGGTTGAGCATCAAGCGGTGACGATCGTCGCCAACTGGGTGAGCGATTCGATGCGCCAGTCCGCCGCCGCGATGACGTCCTGCTGGTCCGCCCACCAGTGGCCCCACGGTCCGCGCCGCAGGTGCGCCGTCAGCAGGCCCGCGTCCTTCGCGGGGAAGACGTCGTTCTGTGGATGGTCGCCGACGTACAGCGTGGCGTGCGGCCCGGCCCGCGCCACCTCAAGCACCCTTTCGAAGAAGGCTCGTTCGGGCTTGGCGACGCCCCATTCCTCGGAGGTGGCGATCAGGTCGGCGGGCAGGTCGAGACCGCGCAGGAGTTCGCCGGCCCGGGCCGTCTGGTTCCCGGCGATCACCACGCGGACGCCGAGTTCGCGAAGGGTGCCGAGAGCCGGCCGGACGTCGTCGTACAGGTCCGTCTCGTCCAGGTATTCGCCGCGGCCGGCCGCCTCCCTTGCCGCGTAGGAAGCACGCACATCGATACCGGGCTTGAGGAGACGCAGGGCGTCGGCGTTGTCGCACCCACGGGTGACGACGGCGCCGACCAGCGCGGAGACGGTGTGCCGGGGGAAGCCGAGCCAGTCGGCCCAGGAAGCCCAGTACCGGTCGTCGCGGACGAGGGTTTCGCCGACATCGAGGACGATGGTCTCAATCATCGGGGCCACGATACGGGCCCCGAGCCTGCCGAGTGGACTCCGGTGGCCCGCGCGGTACGCCGCTTCGACCCGGTCACGACGGGCATCGGCCCCGGCGAGTCAGAGGGCGCCGGGCGCTCCTCGGCGCCGCCTTCGCCGGCCCCGGCGCGCGGTGATCGCCTGCAGCCGCCCCGATCTGTCCCACTCCCACCATGTGAACGGCGCTGAGAGGCAACGGAGTTGTAGGCCCACTGGAGCTCTGGGGTCGCTAGGGTGCCCGAGGCGCGGACCGTGCCAGAGGTGCGGGCGCTGCGCGACGTGTTGACGCTGCCCCAGGGCGAAAGGGCCGGCAATGGTGCAGATCAGTCCCGCGACGGAGTATGACACCGACGTGATCGCCGAGATCCTGGGTGAAGCCGAGGCGTACTACGGCGGCGACAACGTCCGCCCGGCCGCCAACGAAATCCGCGCCGCGCTGTTCGGCGAGCACCCGGCCGCGCACTGCCTGCTGGCTCGTGACGGCGACCGTGTTCTCGGCCTCGCCTCGTACTCGCTGTTGTGGCCGGCAGCCGGCGCGGACACCTCCCTGTACCTCAAGGAGCTGTACGTGCGCGGCGACGCTCGCCGCCAGGGTGTTGCTCGGGCGCTCATGGATGGGATCAAGGCAGCGGCGGCCGAAGCCGGGTGCTCGCGTGTCGAGTGGACGGCAGACACCGACAACCCGCCTGCCCTGGCCCTGTACGAAGCGCTTGGTGCACCGCAGCACACGGGCAAGGTGTTCTACCGGATCTCGATCTGACCAGGATGGTCACACTCGGTGCCCGGCTCACCGAAAGGGCGGCGCTCTGTTGCGATCAAACGGAGACGATCGCCGCCGGCTGGGTAGTAAGTCGATGCGCCAGTCCGCAGCCGCAACAACGTCTGGCTGGTCCGCCCACCAGTGACGCCACGGCCCGCGCCGCAAGTGCGCCGTCAGTAGGCCGGCCTCCTTCGCCAGGATGATGTCGTTCTGCGAATGGTCGCCGACGTACAGGTTCGCCGGCCTGGGCCGTCTGGTTCCAGGCGATCATGACGCGGACGCCGAGTTCGCGAAGGGCGCCTGGAGCGGGCCGGACGTCGTCGTACAGATCCGTCTCGTCCAGGTATTAGCCGTGGCCGGCCGCCTCCCTCGCCGCGTAGGCCGCCGGGAGGTCGATGCCGGGCTTGAGCAGACGCAGGGCGCCGGCGTTGTCGCACCCACGAGTGACTACGGCGCCGACCAGGAAGAAACCGAGCATGCGGGCTGGACTGGGCTGCGGACGAGGATGGCACGGTCTCGCTGCTGGCGGTGGCGCGGGCCACGATGGCCGGGGCGCCGACACCCAGCCGTCCCGGTCTTGACAGCTCCCTCGGGTCGAAGCACCGTCACCGCGTCACCCACTACAACGTAAGAAGACGGCGGACGTCCTGAGCAACGCGGATCGTGACCGGTCCAGGTCATCAAGAAATGGCTGGGACCCGGGCCAAGTCTCGCTGAAGACGCTGGGCTGTTCCAGAAGACGCTGGACGTGGTTGGGCAAGATAGGGCTCCGATCCGTTGGGGAGGCTGCGGGGTGGGTTACGAATTGCAGGCAGTGATCGCGGCAGACGAGTTGCTGCGTGTTGCGTCGCGGGAGGTTCCTGGAGCCCGAGTGGTGCCTCTTCGACAGGGCCTGTCGCTGATGCCGATGACCGATCACGTCTTCGAAGCGGTCACTGACGGCGGTGGCAGAGGGGATTTGGCGTTCTGGAAGCTGCCGGGAGGCTTTGAGACGCTGCTCGCCCGGTGGTCCTCAGCAGGACCGGTGGCCTTTGTGGAGGCCGAGTATTTCGGCGGAGTCGGCGAGCAACGCGCCGCCGTCTGGGCCGGCGGCGCGCTGGCACTGGGCCCACTGGTCGAGCCCGGGGAAAAGCGGTTCTCGCGAGCGATCAGCCCGATCTCACAGGCGTTGCACCAGCTTGGCGCACGAGGGAACCTGGGCGAAGACGAGTTCAAGGCCGTGGGACTGGACCGTCACCGGAACAACGACGATTGGATCTCGTCCAGCACCGGCTAATGCGTTGTCCGCGATGCCGGGCGGGCTCCGTTCGCCGATGTGCACTTTTGTATCGGCGGAGCCAGTACACCGTGGAGCAAGGAAAGCCGCGCTTGATCGGGCCGGTGTAGACCGGCGGTCTGTGACCTCTATGCGGCGTGCCTGCGCGGGGCGTATATCCGTCGAGAGCCGGCGTGCCGAGCGCGACCCAGGCGTCGGGTCGGGCCAGGCGGCCAGGTGCCGCCAACTCGGGGTCGGCTCAGGGCCGGTGTGATCGACTGGTCCGTATGACTTCACGCACCATCTACCTCCTCTGCTCCGCCGCCCCGCCCGTTTTCGACGTCGCCGCCGTGGTCGAGTCGCTGCAAGCGGGGGGCTGGGACGTGTGTCTTGGGCTTACGCCTACCGCTGCCTCCTGGGTGCAGGAGTCGTTGTCGGGGCTCGCCACGCTGACCGGGCATCCGGTGCGGTCGCGGTACGAGCGGCCGGGGGAGGCCGATGCCTGGCCGGGGGCGGACGCCCTTCTGTTCGCGCCCGCCACGTTCAACTCCCTCAACTCCTGGGCGTTAGGGCTGACGTCGTCCTATGTGACCGGCGTGGCCGCCGAGGCGATCGGCAGGCGGATACCGGTCCTCGCCATGCCCTGCGTGAACGCCGGCCTCGCGCGGCACCCGCAGTTCGAGCGGTCCATCGAGGTGCTGCGCTCCGCCGGGGTGACGGTGCTCCACGGCGCCGGCGCCGGGCCCGTACCGGACCAGCACGGCGAGCGGGCCCCGGAGGGGTACCCGTGGCGGCTCGCCCTCGACGCGGTCGAGGCGGCGGTGCGGGCCTGAGCGTCGCTGTTGGGCGGACGCCCGTGTGGCCGGGCCCGGGCACGCGATCGGGTAGAACATACGGGTGAACGCACCGCGCCGCCGCAACACCGCCCCGCCCCGCGAGGAACTGCTCGCCGCCGCCATGGCCACCATCGCCGAGCGCGGGCTCGATGGGCTCACCATGGCCGGGCTCGGCCGGGAGGTCGGGATGTCCAGCGGGCACCTGCTCTACTACTTCCGCAGCAAGGACGAGCTGCTGCTCCAGACCCTGGAGTGGAGCGAGGGCCGGCTCGGCGACGAGCGGCGCGGGCTGCTGGCCAGGCCCGGCACCGCGCGCCAGCGGCTCGACGCCTACATCGACCTGTACGTCCCCGACGGGCCGCGCGACCCGCACTGGATCCTGTGGCTGGAAGTCTGGAACCGCTCCCAGAACGCCGACGCCGGAGCCCGGGTGCGGCAGGCCGCCATCGAAGGTGCCTGGCACCGCGACCTGGTGGCGATACTCGCCGAAGGCGTCTCGCGCGGCGAGTTCCGCCCGGTGGACGCCGACCGCTTCGCCTCCCGGCTGCGCGCCCTGCTGGACGGGTTCAGCGTCCATGTCGCGGTCGGCCTGCCCGGCACCGGACGCGATCAAGTCCTCGGCCACGTACGGGAGTTCGTGGACGATTCGCTGATGCGCACGTGACGCGCCGCCCCGCGCGATCCTGACGCGCCGCCCCGCGCGCGCCCGGCGCGGGGAACGCAACGCACGCAAGTAGGCCCGATCGTTGCGCCCGTACTCCTTGTCGCCCGGGCCCCGCTGCGTCACCGTGAGCGTCCATGGGACGAGAGCACTGGAAGAAGATCTGGGTCGGTTCGGCCGGCAACATGGTCGAGTGGTTCGACTGGTTCGTGTACGCCACGTTCGCCGTGTACTTCGCGGACGCGTTCTTCCCGAAGGGCAACGAGACCGCCAACCTCATGAACACCATGGGGATCTTCGCGGTCGGCTTCTTCATGCGGCCCGTCGGCGGCTGGCTGCTGGGCCGGATCGGCGACCGCAAGGGCCGCAAGGCCGCGCTCACCCTGACCGTCACCCTGATGTCCGCCTCCGCGATCCTGATCGCGATCGCACCCACGTACGCGGTCGCGGGCTACGGGGGAGTGGCGGTCCTGCTGGTCGCCCGGCTGCTCCAGGGGCTCTCCGTCGGCGGTGAGTACGCCGCCAGCGCCACCTACCTGACCGAGGCGTCCGACCCCGGCCGGCGCGGCTTCGCCTCCAGCTTCCAGTACGTCTCGATGACCGCGGGCCAGCTCGTCGGCCTCGGCCTCCAGATCGTCATGCAGCGCAGCCTCTCGGACGCGGCCCTGCACAGCTGGGGCTGGCGCGTCCCCTTCATCGTCGGCGCGCTCGGCGCGGCCGTCGTCTTCTACCTGCGCCGCTCCATGCTGGAGACCGAGGTGTACGAGGAGTCGGAGGCGGCCCGCGACGAGGACCGGGGCACCCTGAAGGCGCTGTGGGCGCACCGGCGTGAGGCGCTGCTGGTCATGGCCCTCACCATGGGCGGCACCGTCGCGTACTACACGTACACGACGTACCTGACGAAGTTCCTGTCCAAGAGCGCCGGCATGGAGAAGTCCACCGCCTCCCTCGTCAGCTTCTGCGCGCTGTTCGTCTTCATGTGCCTCCAGCCGCTGGCGGGCGCGCTCTCCGACCGGATCGGACGCCGCCCGCTCCTGATCACCTTCGCCGTCGGCTCGACCTTCCTGACCGTACCGATCATGACGATGCTGGGGCACGCCGGGACCTTCTGGCCCGCCTTCGGTCTCGCCCTGCTCGCCCTGGTCGTCGTCACCGGCTACACCTCGATCAACGCCTGTGTGAAGGCCGAGCTCTTCCCCACCAACATCCGCGCGCTCGGCGTCGCCCTGCCCTACGCCCTGGCGAACGCCCTGTTCGGCGGGACCGCCGAATATGTGGCGCTCTGGTTCAAGAAGGCAGGCGCCGAATCCGGCTTCTACTGGTACGTGGCCGGGTGCGCGGCCGTCTCCCTGGTCGTCTACCTCACCATGCGCGAGACACGCGACATCGACCTCCACCGCGTCGCG
Organism: Streptomyces sp. NPDC006711; assembly: GCF_042869775.1. NCBI lineage: Bacteria > Bacillati > Actinomycetota > Actinomycetes > Kitasatosporales > Streptomycetaceae > Streptomyces > Streptomyces sp. NPDC006711. The sequence continues at coordinate 15,853 of NZ_JBIAGO010000015.1, read as the reverse complement.
CAGGCGTCGTCGGACACCGCAGCCGCACCGGTCCCGTCGGTCCCGTCGAATTAGCGCAGGTCGGGCGGCGCCCGGATGGTGAGACCCCGTCTCAGGGAGCCGGACCGGTGTGGCAGACTGCCGGCGTGCTCGCTTTCGCCATGATTATGGACAGCGGCGCGCCGGTCCGCAGTGATCGCTGAACCGTGGAACCACCCGCGGCGGCGGCCATCGTGCCCCAGACCCGCGCGCAGACCTCTCGCACCCGCGAGGGGTCTTTTCGTTTACCGGCCCCACCACGGCCGGGGCGAGCGGCGCGACGACGGGGGCAAGTGGAGCCAGGAGCTCGGAGCCACTAACCCGACAGGAGTCAGATCAGCATGACGACCAACGAGGCGCACGGAGCCGCCGAGGAGAGTCTTCTCCACGGCCCCCGGGTCGACGACGGTTTTCACGTCTTCGACACGACGCTGCGCGACGGCGCCCAGCGCGAGGGCATCAACCTCACCGTCGCGGACAAGCTGACGATCGCCCGGCACCTGGACGAGTTCGGCGTGGGCTTCATCGAGGGCGGCTGGCCGGGCGCCAACCCCCGCGACACCGAGTTCTTCGCCCGCGCGCGAGACGAGATCACCTTCCGCAACGCCCAGTTGGTCGCCTTCGGCGCGACCCGCCGCGCGGGCGGCAAGGCCGCCGAGGACCCCCAGGTGCGGGCCCTGGTCGAGTCCGGCGCCCCGGTGATCACGCTGGTCGCCAAGGCGCACGACCGCCACGTCGAGCTGGCTCTGCGCACCACGTTGGAGGAGAACCTGGAGATGGTCCGCGACACCGTCTCCCACCTGCGCGAGCAGGGCCGGCGGGTCTTCCTGGACTGCGAGCACTTCTTCGACGGGTACAAGGCCAACCCCGAGTACGCCAAGGCCGTCGTGCGGGCCGCGAGCGAGGCCGGCGCCGACGTCGTCATCCTGTGCGACACCAACGGCGGCATGCTGCCCGCGCAGATCCACGCGGTCGTCGCCACCGTCCTCGCCGACACCGGCGCCCGGCTCGGCATCCACGCCCAGGACGACACCGGGTGCGCGGTCGCCAACACCCTGGCCGCCGTCGACGCGGGCGCCACCCACGTGCAGTGCACCGCCAACGGCTACGGCGAGCGCGTCGGCAACGCCAACCTCTTCCCCGTGGTCGCCGCCCTTGAGCTCAAGTACGGCAAGCGGGTGCTGCCCCAGGGCGCGCTCGCCGAGATGACCCGCATCTCGCACGCCATCGCCGAGGTGGTCAACCTCGCCCCCTCCACGCACCAGCCGTACGTCGGATACTCCGCCTTCGCCCACAAGGCGGGCCTGCACGCCTCCGCGATCAAGGTCGATCCCGACCTCTACCAGCACATCGACCCGGGTCTGGTCGGCAACCACATCCGGATGCTGGTCTCCGACATGGCGGGCCGGGCCTCCATCGAGCTCAAGGGCAAGGAGCTCGGCGTCGATCTCGGTGACGACCGCGAGGTGGTCGCCCGGGTCGTGGAGCGGGTCAAGGCACGCGAGCTGGAGGGCTACACGTACGAGGCCGCCGACGCCTCCTTCGAGCTGCTGCTTCGCGACGAGGTCGAGGGCGGCCCGCGCGACTACTTCCGCATCGAGTCGTACCAGGCGATCGTCGAGACCCGAAAGGACGGCACCCACGCCAATGGCGCCACCGTGAAGTTCTGGGTCGGCCAGGAGCGTCTGATCGTCTCCGCCGAGGGCAACGGCCCAGTCAACGCGATCGACTCGGCGCTGCTCCAGGGCCTGGAGCGGTTCTATCCGCAGGTCGCCAAGTTCGAGCTGGTCGACTACAAGGTGCGCACCCTCGAGGGCAAGCACGGCACCGCGTCCACCACCCGCGTTCTGATCACCACCACGGACGGCGCGGCCGAGTGGACCACCGTCGGCGCGGGCCCCAACGTGATCGCCGCGTCATGGGAAGCGCTCCAGGACGCGTACACCTACGGTCTGCTGCGGGCCGGCGCCGAACCGCGCCGCTGAAGCCGCGCCGGGGCGGGGCCGCGCCGGGGACCCGGGGCCACTCACCCCGGCCGCCCGCCCCGCCCCGCACCCGGGGGCCCGCCCCGCACCCGGCCGCCCGCTTCCCGTATGTCCGTTTCCGTGTCCCCTCGGGTAGCGTCGGCACCATGAGGCTCAGGGTTATCTCCGTACTCCCCGCCGTAGCGCTCGCCGCGCTGGTCACGGCGGCGCCCGCCATGGCCGCCTCCGGCGCGTCCGACGTGGCCGACCAGCTCAAGAAGAGCCCGGTTTACGTCGATCCCGGAGCCGCGAGCCAGCTCAGTCCCGCCCAGGCCGACGCCCTGGCCAAGAAGATCAAGGACGCGGACAAGCCGCTGTTCGTGGCCGTGCTGCCCAACAGCGCCGCGTACCCCAAGGATTCGATCCTGGGCTACCTGCGCACGGACACCGGCGTCACAGGCCTGTACGCGATCCGGCTCGGCGACGCCTTCACCTCCGGCGCCGACCGCAAGGTCATGCCCCCGCAGGCCGTCAAGAACCTCAACAGCGCGGTGCGCGCGCCCGGCACCGGCGAAGACGCGGCCACCCAGCTCAACGCCTTCGTCGACAAGGCCCTGCCGCAGATGAGGGGCCACGCGCCCGCCTCCTGGGGCGGCGGCTCGCACTCGGGTGGCGGGGTGAACTCCGGCGCGCTCATCGGGGTGGGCGCGGTCCTCGTGGCGGGCGGCGCGGGCGCGTACGCGCTGGTGCGGCGCGGGCGCAGGAAGAAGGCCGAGGAGGAGCGGGCCGCGCTCCAGCGCCTCCAGGTCGTCGTGGACGAGGACATCACCGCGTTCGGCGAAGAGCTCGACCGGCTCGACTTCCACCCGGCGGAGGCCGGCGCCGACGACGCGATGCGCGCCGACTACGAGCGCGCCCTTGACTCCTATGAGACCGCGAAGTCCCTGATGGCCAAGGCCGAGCGGCCCGCCGACGTGACGGGCGTGACCCAGGCCCTTGAGGACGGCAGGTTCTCCCTGGCGACCCTCGCCGCCCGCCGCGAGCACCGCCCGCTGCCCGAGCGCCGCGCCCCCTGCTTCTTCGACCCGCGCCACGGCCCCTCCGTCGAGGACGCCACCTGGACCCCGGCCGGCGGCGCCCCGCGCCAGGTGCCGGTCTGCCTCGCGGACGCGACCCGGCTGCGCGACGGCCAGGACCCGATGGTCCGCGAGGTCGACACCGACCAGGGCCGGCGCCCCTACTACGACGCGGGCCCGGCCTACGGCCCCTGGGCGGGCGGCTACTTCGGCGGCGGCATGCTGCCCGGTCTCCTGATGGGCACGATGCTCGGCTCCATGCTGTCGACCCCGGCGTACGCCTCGGACTACGGAGCCGGCTCCTACGACATGGGCGGCGGCTACGACGGCGGCGACGTGTCGGGCTCCGACTTCAACCCGTCCGACTTCGGGGGCGACTGGGGCGGCGGGAGCGGAGGCGGCGACGGCGGAGGGTTCGGCGGCGGCGACTGGTGACGCGGGCCCCCTCGCGGGATACGCGGGCCCGGGCGCGACAGGTGTGACGCGGGCCGCCCCGCCCGGGCGCTGTTGACCCGTCGCGCCCCAGCGAGTGATAGTTGCGAGCCGCACATCCAGGGTTGGGGACACATTGCACGCCGGGCACGAAGACACCATCGCGGCCTGCGCCGACGTCGAGGCGCTGCTGCGCGAGGGCCGCACCAGCGCGGCCCGCAAGGCGGCGCGGGCGGCGCTGTACACCGAGGGCCCCGACCCCCGCCTCTACGCCCTGCTCGGCCGCGCCTATGCCGCCGAGGGCGCACACGAGCACGCCGACCGGGCCGAAGCGGTGTTCCGTGAGGGCCTTGACGCCTTCCCCGACGACCTCGGTCTGCTCGCCGCCTACACCGATCTGTGCCTCGCCGACGACGACCCCGCACGCAACCGCAGGGCCGCCGAACTGGCCGCCCGGATAAGGGAGTTGGACCCGGACTCGGCGCAGGCGCAGTACGCGGCCGAGGTCCCGGGCGCCACCGGGCGGCCCTCCGACGCGCGGGTGCAGCGGCACGACGCGCGCCTCGTGCTCGCGGTCATAGGCCACCCGGTGGGCGCCGCACACCAGGCGTGGGACCAGGCGCGGTCCCGGCCCGCCGACGACCGTACCGCCGTACTCGCCGAGTCCCTGACCGCGCTGGCCCACCGGGGCCGGGCGCCCCTGCGCCTGCTGGTGCGGGCCCCGCTGGTCGGAGCCGTCGGCTGCTGGGCGTGGTTCGTGGGGGTGCTGCTCGCGGTGGCCGCCCTGGGCCTGCCGGCATGGACCGGTCTCGCCGCACTGGCCGGTCCGGCGCTCGTCCCGCTGCTGCATCTGGTGCTCGCCTCCGCCCGCCGCCGCGCCCTGGCCCGTCCCCAGGTGGCGGCCGCGCCGCCGTCCTCGCACAGCGCGTTTCCCGCCCTGCCTCAGGTGCCGCCGTACACGACCCGCGAGAAGACGGCGGCCGTGCTGGTCCTGGTCGCGGTCGTGACGGCGCTGACGGTCTTCACGCAGTACGCGGCACGCCGGTAGCCGCCGCCGTCGCGGGTACGGGTGTGGCGCCCGCCGGTCGCCGGGTGGGCCAGGCTGGGCCGGGGGTCAGGCGGACTTGATGGCGGAGATGTCGAAGGTGAGCTTCACCTTGTCGCTGACCATCACGCCGCCCGTCTCCAGGGCCGCGTTCCAGGTCAGGCCCCAGTCGGAGCGCAGGATCTCGGCGCTGCCCTCGAAGCCGACCCGCTCGTTGCCGTAGGGGTCGGTGGCCGCGCCGTTGAACTCCAGGTCGATGGTGAGCGGCCGGGTGACGTCCTTGATCGTCAGGTCGCCGGTGATCCGGTAGGCGTCGCCGCCGAGCGCCGAGGCCCCGGTCGAGCGGAAGCGCATCAGCGGGAACCGCTCGGCGTCGAAGAAGTCACCGCTGCGCAGGTGGGCGTCGCGGTCCGCGATGCCGGTGTCCACGCTGGCGATCTTGACGTCGATGGCGGCGGCGGACGCGGCCGGGTTCGCGCCATCCAGGGTCAGGGTGCCCTCGTGCTCGGTGAAGGAACCCCGGACGTTGGTGACCATGGCGTGGCGCACGGTGAAACCGATGCCACTGTGAGCCGGGTCGACGGTGTAGGTGCCGCTCAGGGCGGCGAGCGCGGGGTCCACCGGGGTGGCGGCGGGCGCGGGCGACTCGGGCGTGGCGGTGTCGCCGCTGTTCTTACGGCCGAAGAGACCCATGACGTACTCCTTCGCTGTGCGCCGCGGCCTGGCGCCGAAGCGGTTTAATGTTCAACGAGATTCACGGTAGAACTATTCCGTTCGAATTTCAACTACTTCGGGGAGTGGGTGGGGCGCGGCTTCGTCAGGCGGGTGTGGGGCGGCCTCGTTGAGCGGGTGTGGCGGGGCCTCGTTAAGCGGGTGCGGCGCGGCCTGGTAAGCGGGTGTGCGGGGCTCCGGAAGGCGGGTGTAGCGCGGTGTGGCGCGGTCCCGCTCAGGCGCCGGGGACGCCGGGCGGCATCGGGGCCGGCCCCAGGGTGGTCGTGCCCGGCGCGGCGCGGTGGCCGAGGCCGGTGCGGTAGGCGTCCATGGCCGCCTCCATGCGCCCGGCGCGGCGCAGCAGGTCGCCGAGCAGACGGCACAGGTCCGCCAGGTCGCCGCTCGCCCCGCTCCGTTCGAGCAGCCCGAGCGCGGTGACGTAGTGCCGCTCCGCCGCGTCGCTCTCGCCCTGCTCCTCGTGGATCAGACCGAGCAGGCGGTGCGCGCCGCCCGCGTGCACCGCGCCGTGCTGGTCGCCGAGCTCGGTGAGCGGAGTGAGCAGCGCCATCGCCTCCGCGTGCCGGCCGAGACGCCGCAGCACGTCCGCGAGTTCCACCTCGACCTGCGCCGTGAACAGGGCGGCCCGCTTGGCCGCGAGCATGTCCCGGGCCGTACGCAACTCCCGCTCGGCTGCCGGGAGTTGACCTTCCTGGGCGTGGACGTAACCGCGCATCCAGTGGCAGTGCGCCAGATCGGTGCGCAGACTCAGCTGGCGGTAGACGGACTGCGCCTTGGCGAGCGAGGCGTCCGCGTCGGCGAGGCGCCCCTCCGCCAGGAAGGTCCGCGCCACCTGCCGGTGCATCCCCGCGACCAGAGCGGGGTCGGCGACCCGCGGGGCCAGCGCGAGCGCCAGTTCGGCGGCGCGCGCGGCCCGGGCCTGGGCGCCCATGTCCAGATAGGGGCTGATGACCGCCGCGTACAGGAGCACCAGCGCCTCGGGGTCGGCCAGGCCGCTGGTGGTCAGCTCGTCGATGGCCGACTCCAGGAGGTAGCAGGCGTACCGCAGCTCGCCCGCCAGGATGTGGACGACCGCGCGGCCCCGGATCGCCCGGGCCCTGCGCGGCAGCGGTTCGGCGGCCAGGATCTGTTCGCTGGCCTCGAAGTGCCGCGCGGCGTCGGCGAGTTCGCCCAGCTCAAGGGCGCACTCGCCGAGCCCGAGCAGCGCCTCGGCGCGCTCCTGGTCCAGGCCGTGCAGTTCGGCCCGCGTCAACAGACCGCGATAGGCGAGGGCCGCCTCGTCGGCCTCGCCGGTCGCCAGCACGCGCTGGGCGTCGGTCAGAGCGAGCCGCAGCTCGGTGGCGAGGTGGGCCGGGCGGCCCGTGGCCAGCTCCTCGTACGTCGTGCCGAGCCGCCCCGCGAGATGGCGCAGAGCCGCCTCCGACGGGCGGACCTTGCCCGACTCCAGGGTGGACACATACGCCGGCGTATAGGCGGGCTCGGCCAGTTGGCGCTGGGTCAGGCCCAGTTGTGCGCGCAGCCGCTGAACTCGGCGGCCGATCACGGCAGGTGCGTCCATGGCGTCCCCTTGGCCCCAAAGCATTGCGCACGCCCCGTGCGCCCCCTAATTTAAGCAGGCCGTTCACCATATTTACGCGGCTACTTAACTCCCCTCACTCAAGGAGGACTTCATGCGCTCACCCCTGCGCAGGGGCGCCGTCAGGCATCGCGGTGGCGCCCGGCGCACCGGTATCGCGGCGGCCACGCTTGCCGGCGTCACCGTCCTGGCCGCGCTCGCCTCGGGACCCGGCACCGCGGCCGCCGCCGGACCGCCGCCACCACCGCCACGGCCCCAGGTGCAGGTCGAGATACCCGGACCCGAAGCCGGCTCCGGGCAGACCCCGGCGGGCTCGGGCCACGCCATGGTCCCGGTGAACGGGCAGGGCAGGCCCGCGCCGCACCTGTCGGCGCCCGCGGCCACCGCCGCCGACGGCCAGGTGACCAAGATGATCGACAACGGCTCGACCGCCGACCGCCTGGACGTCGTCATCGTCGGCGACGGCTACACCGCCGGTCAGCTGGACCAGTTCCACGCCGACGCCAAGGAGAAGTGGGGCGAGATCGCCGGCGTCGAGCCGTACACGACGTACCAGAACCTGTTCAACGTCTGGACGGTGGACGCGGTGTCCGCCCAGAGCGGGGTCTCCGGTGACCCGGCGCAGGGCGACGTGAAGAACACCGCGCTCGGCTCGTACTTCTGGTGCGACGGCGTCGAGCGGCTGCTCTGCGTCGACCAGGACAAGGTCGACTCCTACGTGGCCAAGGCGCCCCAGGCCGATCTGGTCGTGGTGCTCGCCAACAGCGCCAAGTACGGCGGGGCGGGCTACAACGAGCCGTCGAAGACGCTCGGTTACGAGGGCATATCCACCGCGTCCGCCGGGAACGCCAAGTCCGGGCAGGTCGCCATCCACGAGACCGGGCACTCGCTCGGGAAGCTGGCGGACGAATACTTCTACCCCGGCACCCCGGGCTACGAGCACTACACGGGGCCCGAGCCCGCCCAGTCCGACATCTCGACCCTGTCCGCCGACCAGATGGCGGCCCAGCGCCTCAAGTGGTACCGCTGGCTCGGCGAGACGTCGCCGGACGGGGGGACGGTGGGCGCGTACGAGGGCGGCGGCTACTACGTCACCGGCCTCAACCGGCCCACCGACGCCTCGATCATGCGGGTGCTCGGCAAGCCGTTCAGCCTGCCGGGGGTGGAGGCGATGATCGCGGGGTTCTACCGGCACGCGTCGATCGCGACGCCCGCGACGTCCACGGCGCGTACGTTGCGGCCGGGTGACACGGCCCGGGTGACGGTTCCCCGGCTGGCCGGGGCGCGGCAGTTGACGGTGCGGTGGTATCTGGACGGGCGGGAGCTTCGGCGGTACGCGGGGCGGGGCGCGGTGCCGGTGCGGGAGCTCGGGCTTGGGCGGGGGTCCCATGACCTCACGGTCCAGGTGGTCGACCGTACGCCCTCGGTTCGTGATCCCGGGATCGCGGCGGGCCTGCGGGGTTCGCTGCGCTGGCAACTCCACCGCTGAGGCCGGCGGGGCCGGCGCCGAGTGCCCGAACGCCCGCCCAACACGCCCCGCACCCCGGTTGCCGGGGCTCCGCCCCAGACCCCGTCCGGCCTGAACGGCCTCGTCCTCAATCTCCCCCAAGGCCTTAAGGGCCAGGGGGACCCCCACTACGGGCTGGGGATGCCTGTGCTGGCCAGCACGAGCCCTGCCAGGGGCGCGGGGAACTGTGCGAGGAGCGCCCACGGTCCGCACCCGAGCCCCCGGGGGCTCCGCCCCAGACCCCGTTCGCGCCTTGAGGGCGCTCGTCCTCAAACGCCGGACGGGCTGAGGTTGCTTGTATGGGCCAGCATGAGCCCTGCCCCGGGGTTGGCCCGCGCGGGCCAGCACGAACCCCGCCGGGGGCGCGGGGAACTGCGCGAGGAGCGCCCACGGTCCGCGGCCGGGGCCCCTGGGGCTCCGCCCCAGACCCCGTTCGCGCCTTGAGGGCGCTCGCGCGGCTGGGGATGGAGGTGGACGCGATCGACCCCTCCGCTATCTGCTCGTCTTCCGCGACGGCGGCTGAGGGGTCGAGGGCAGAACGGAAACACCGCCCACGGACCCGCGCGCCCGCGTCACCCGCTGGAAGCGCGCTGTCGCAGTTCCGGCAGGATCGACAGGCGGTGCCTGGCCCGCCCGGGGTCGGCCACGCGCAGGGCGAGCAGGTCCACCGCCGCGACCCCCACCGCCCGCTTGGGCGGCGCCACGGCCGTGAGCGGGATGTCGGCCAGCGCCGCGACCTCGTCGTCGTACGCCACGATCGCGAGGTCGCCCGGCACGGAAAGGCCCCGCGTCCGCAGCCGGGGGAGCAGCACGATCGCGTCGTGGTCGTTGTGGACGAGGACCGCGTCGAGCAGCCCGTCCCCGACCGCCCCGGTGAACTCGTCGAGCTGGGCGTCCCGGCGCAGCGGGTCGGCCTCCGGCGCCGTGATGGTGAAGCGCAGTGACTGCGGCGCGGGCAGGCCGAGGGAGGCGAGCCCGTCGAGGTAGCCCTCCTTGACCAGCGCGCTGTGCGGGCTGTCCGCGCGCACCAGGAGCCCGATCCTTTCGCGGCCCGAGCGCGCGAGATGGCGTACGGCAAGGCGCGCGCCGTGGGCGTGGTCGGTGACCACCTGCTCGGCGCCCGGCACGTCGTCCCCCGAGCGCCGCTCAACCAGCACGAAGGGCACGCCGAGCGCCGCGAGCCAGTCCTGGTCGCCGGGCGGCCCGCACGGCGCGATGAGCAGCCCGTCGATGCCGTGCGACAGCAACTGGCGCACCTGCGCCCGCTCTTCGTCGGCCCGGTACTGCGAGATGCCGAGCACGAGCCGGATGCCCCGGGCGGCGGCGGCCTCCCTTGCCCCCTGGATGACCTCGGGATAGTAGTAGTCGGCCGCCGGCACGACGAGGCCGAAGACCGGGCCCGGCCCGTCCGGCCGGGGCGCGGGGCCCGTCGGCGCCGGGTCGGGGAGCAGCGCGCCCCCGTGCACCCGGGCCACCAGACCGCGCTCGGCCAGCGCCTCCACGTCCCGGCGCACCGTCACCGCCGACACCCTCAACTCCTCGGCGAAATCGGTCACGCGCAGCGAACCGCGCTCCCGCAGCCGCCGCAGTATCGCCTGGTGCCTGTCCTCGGCATGCACGTGGCCCCGCCCCTCCCCGCCGGCTCCCGCCGACCGCCGTCAACCGCTGACCAGGAGCGTAACCCTCGTTGGATCGTTCGTGCGTGTTTCTGAGCGAACGATCAATTCTCGTGATGAATGTGCGAAGTATTGCGCGTTCTTTCGATGTCATGAGAGAAACCGCTCCATCGCGCCGCGCTCGCCCGGGCCTTCGCGCCCACCCCGTGCCCCTCCTTGTTCGCCCACGTTCCGGAGGTCCCGCCACCATGCCATCCCCCTCGGGCAGTTCACGCCGCACCTTCCTCGCCGCGTCCGGCACCGGCGCCGCCGCCGTCGCCCTTGGCCTCACCCTCCCCGCCACCCCGGCCACGGCGGCCGCCCCGATGAAGCCCCAACGTCCGTATGCGGCGGACGAGTTCGACACTCTGCGCCTGCGCTGGCGCGACCTCACGCTCGGCACCGGCTTCGACGCGACCGCCGAACCCTACGCCACCAAACTGGCCACCCTCGGCGCCGCCGCCCGCACGGCGCTCGCCACCATGGCCCCGGCAAGCGGATCCCTCTGGCCCGACCAGCCGCTCACCAGCCCCGCCACCGGCTCCGCCAACATGAGCGCGAGCTACACCCGGCTCAACACCATGGCGCAGGCCTGGGCGCAGCCCGGCACCGGAACCACCGGCGACCCCGCCCTGATCGCCGCCGTCGGCCGGGGCCTCGACCACCTGTACACGCGGATCTACAACGAGAACACCAAGTCCTTCGGCAACTGGTGGGACTGGCAGATCGGCAGCCCCCGCCTCCTCCTGGACACCGCCGTCATCGCGTACGACACCCTCACCGCCGCCCAGATCGGCCAGTACACCGCCGCCGTCGACCACTTCGTCCCCGACAGCGCCGTCGCCGTCTACGCCGGCACCTCCACCGGCGCCAACCGCACCGACCTGTGCCGGGTCCTCGCCACCCGCGGAGTGCTCGGCAGGAACGCCGCGAAGATCGCCCTGGCCCGCGACGCGCTCTCGCCCGTCTTCCCCTACGTCACCGGCGGGGACGGCCTGTACGCCGACGGCTCCTTCGTCCAGCACACCTGGATCGCCTACACCGGCTCGTACGGCGAGGTGCAGATCGACGGCCTGTCCCGGCTGTTCGCGCTGCTCGCCGGCTCCACCTGGGCGGTCACCGACCCCCACCGGCAGATCATCCTCGACTCCGTCGAGCGCTGCTACGCGCCCTTCATCCACGACGGACTGATGATGGACTGCGTCAACGGCCGCGCGATCTCCCGTCAGACGACCGACGACCAGCTCATGGGCCGCACGATCATGGCCCACATCGCCATGCTGGCCCTCGGCGCCTCACCGGCCGAACGCGACCGCTGGCGCGCCCTGATCAAGGGCTGGACACAGCGCGCCCAGACCACCCCTGTCCTCACCGACCAGCGCCTGTCGGTCGCCAACCTCGCCCTGCTGCGCGCCGCCGTGGACGCCGCGCCGAGCGTCGCCCCGGCGCCCCTGGGCCCCCGCCTCTTTCCCGCCATGGACCGCGCCGTGCACCGGGGCACCCGCTTCGCCGCGTCCCTGAGCATGTCCTCGAACCGGATCGCGTACTACGAGAACGGCAACGGCGAGAACCTGCGCGGCTGGAGCACCGGATCCGGCATGCTCGCCTGGTGGGGTGCGGGTTTCGCGGGTGATCAGTACAGCGACGGGTTCTGGCCCACCGCCGACCCGTACCGCATGCCCGGCACCACCGTCTCGCGCAAGCCGCTCGTGGACGGCGAAGGCGGCGCGTGGGGCGCGGCCCGGCCCGCCGTCACCTGGGTGGGCGGCGCGAGCGACGGAACGTACGCGGCCGTCGGCCAGCACCTCAAGGGGCTCTCCTCGACCCTGGTCGCCCGCGCATCGTGGTTCTTCGTGGGTGACGAGATCGTCTGCCTCGGCGCCGGCATCGCCGCGAGCGACGGCCGGCCGGTGGAGACCGTCGTCGACCAGCGCAACCTCGGCGCCGCCGGCACCCACGCCCTGACCGTCGACGGCCGCCGGCTGCCCGGGGCCCTCGGCCGCCGCGACACCTTCCCCCGGGCCCGCTGGGCGCACATCGCGGGCCAGGGCGGCTATGTCTTTCCCGGCGGCGCCCGCCTGGAGACCCTGCGCGAGGAGCGCACCGGCACCTGGCGCGCCATCAACACCGGCGGCACCACCGACCCCGTGGTCCGCCGCTACCTCACCCTCTGGTTCGACCACGGCACCGACCCCACCGGCGCCGGGTACGCCTATGTCGTGCTGCCCGGGGCCCGGCAGGGGGAGACCGCGGTGCGGGCCGCCGACCGCGACCGGGTACGTGTGCTGGCCAACTCGGCCTCCACGCAAGCCATTTCGGCCGCCCGGCTCGGGCTGCTCGCCGCCAACTTCTGGACGGCGGGCACGGTGGGGGGCCTGGGCGCCGACGGCCCGGCGAGCGTCCTCGTCCACGCGGCGCGCCGGACGGCGACCCTCTCGCTCGCGGCGCCCGAGCGCGGCGGGTCACCGGTCGAACTGACCTGGGACCGGCCGGTACGCTCGGTGACCACCCGGGACCCGAGGGTGGAGGTCCTGGGCACCGGCCGCGCGCTCCGCCTGCGGATCGCCCCGGGCACCGCCTGCGAGACGGTGCGCACGGAGGTCGTACTCGGCTGACGCCGGGGCGACCGGCGGCGTACGCGCAGGCGACGCGACGCTGACGCACCGGTTCCGCTTGGTTGTCGGAACCCAACAGATCTCAGGGCCTCCACGCTGTCGAGTCGGCCGCCTGGCGCAGGTCTACTGTCAGCCCCCACTAGGAAAGGGGTCCTGAGACTGTCTGGAGTCGACGGAGGAAATCCTTGGTCCCTTTCGTAGGGTCGGTACATGACCGTTGTGGACGAGACCCAGGGTGAGCCGACCGACACGCGTGGACGCGTGGCAGAACTCCTCGCCCTGCGCGAGGAGGCCCGTCGCGGGCCCAGTGAGCGCGCGACCGAGGCGCAGCACGCCAAGGGCAAGCTGACGGCGCGGGAGCGGATCGACCTGCTGCTCGACCCGGACTCGTTCCACGAGGTGGAGCAGTTGCGCCGGCACCGGGCCGTGGGCTTCGGCCTGGAGGCGAAGAAGCCGTACACCGACGGTGTGATCACCGGGTGGGGCACGGTGGAGGGCCGGACGGTCTTCGTGTACGCGCACGACTTCCGGATCTTCGGCGGCGCGCTGGGCGAGGCGCACGCGACGAAGATCCACAAGATCATGGACATGGCGATCTCGGCGGGCGCCCCGCTGGTGTCGCTGAACGACGGCGCGGGCGCCCGTATCCAGGAGGGCGTCTCCGCGCTCGCGGGGTACGGGGGGATCTTCCAGCGCAATACGCGCGCTTCGGGTGTGATCCCGCAGATCAGCGTGATGCTGGGCCCGTGCGCGGGCGGCGCCGCCTACAGCCCGGCGCTCACCGACTTCGTGTTCATGGTGCGCGAGACGTCGCAGATGTTCATCACGGGCCCGGACGTGGTGCGGGCGGTGACGGGCGAGGAGATCACCCAGAACGGTCTGGGCGGCGCGGATGTGCACGCGGAGACCTCGGGTGTGGCGCACTTCGCCTACGACGACGAGGAGACGTGCCTGGCGGAGGTGCGGTATCTGATCTCGATGCTGCCGTCGAACAACCGGGAGAACCCGCCGGTCCACGCCAGTGACGATCCCGCCGACCGTCGCTCGGAGGTCCTGCTCGACCTGGTGCCGGCGGACGGGAACCGTCCCTACGACATGCGCAAGGTGATCGAGGAGCTGGTCGACGACGGCGACTTCCTCGAGGTCCACGAGCGGTGGGCGCGGAACATCATCTGCGCGCTGGCCCGCCTGGACGGCCAGGTGGTGGGTGTGGTCGCCAACCAGCCGCAGTCGCTGGCGGGTGTGCTGGACATCGAGGCGTCGGAGAAGGCGGCTCGCTTCGTGCAGATGTGCGACGCGTTCAACATCCCGATCATCACCCTGTTGGACGTGCCCGGGTTCCTGCCGGGTGTCTCGCAGGAGCACGGTGGAATCATCCGGCACGGCGCGAAGCTGCTGTACGCGTACTGCAACGCGACGGTGCCGCGCATCTCGCTGATCCTGCGCAAGGCGTACGGCGGGGCGTACATCGTGATGGATTCGCAGTCGATCGGCGCGGACCTTACGTACGCGTGGCCGACGAACGAGATCGCGGTGATGGGCGCGGAGGGCGCGGCGAACGTCATCTTCCGCCGGCAGATCGCGGACGCTGAGGACCCCGAGGCGATGCGGGCGCGCATGGTCAAGGAGTACAAGGCCGAGCTCATGCATCCGTACTACGCGGCGGAGCGGGGCCTGGTCGACGACGTGATCGACCCGGCCGAGACGCGGTCCGTTCTGATCGCCTCCCTGGCGATGCTCAAGTCGAAGCACGCGGACCTGCCGTCCCGCAAGCACGGCAATCCGCCCCAGTAGGAACTCAGCCAGAGGAGACGCACGTGAACACCCCGAAGTCCAACTCGTCCGAGTCCCTGCTCCGCGTGGAGAAGGGCGACGCCGCCCCCGAAGAGCTCGCCGCGATCACCGCGATCCTGCTGGCGCGCGCCGCCGCCCAGCCCGCCCCCGCGCCCAAGCGCGGCCGCTCCACCGCCGGCTGGCGCCGCCTTGAGCGCACCCCCGGCTTCCGCGCCCCGCACTCCTGGCAGGGCTGACCTCCCGGGAAACGCCACGCGCCCCGCCCCCGCCCATCTGGGCGGGGGCTTTTTTTCGCTGGGCCCGCGCCCGAGCGCTGGGTACGTTGGGGCCCCGGGCCATGCGCACCGCGCCGGCCCGGGAGTGCAGAGAACGGGAAAGAAAGAGGGGGGAGAGGGCCGTGAACGAACCGGCCATCGGCACCTTGAAGGTGCCCGGCGCGACGTTGCGCTACGAGGTGCGCGGAGCGGGGCCCGTGCTGCTGCTCATCGTGGGTGGCGGCGGGGACGCCGGAATCTTCGAACCGGTCGCCGACGCGCTCGCCGACCGCTACACGGTGGTGACCTACGATCCGCGCGGCCACTCGCGCAGCCCGCTGGACGGGCCGGACGACGACCAGTGCGTGGCGACCCAGGCCGACGACGCCCGCCGGCTGCTCGACCGGGTGGCGCCGGACGGGGCGCCCGCGTACGTCTTCGGCACCAGCTCGGGTGCGATCGTGGCGGTGGAGCTGCTGATCCGCCACCCCGAGCGGCTGGCCCGGGTCGTCGCGCATGAGCCCGTCCTGGTCTCCCTGCTGCCGGACGCCGCAGAGCAGCACGCCTTTTTCAGCCACGTGGTGGCGACCTTCCACCGCGAGGGGGAGGGCGCGGCCATGGCCGAGATGAGTGCGGGGTGCGGTGAGGAGCGGGGTGAGAAGCCGGACCTGTCCGGGCTGTCACCGGGCATGCTCGCCACGTTCGCGCGGGTGCGGAAGAACTCGGAGTTCTTCCTGGGGCGCGTCCTGGGACAGTTCAGCGCGCACGTCCCGGATCTGGAGCGACTGGACGCGCACGCGGGCAAGTTGGTGCCGGCCGCGGGGTGGGCGTCGTACGGGCTTCGGCTCTACCGGCCGGCGGCCGCGCTCGCCGAGCGGTACGGGGTCGCGCTCGGGGAGTTCCCGGGCGGCCACGTGGGTGTGGTGACGCACCCCGACGAATTCGCCCTGAAACTAGACGAGTTGCTGCGTAAAGGACAGTGAGGCGGGCCCCCACCGGCGGCTCAGGTCTTCCCGCGCGGTCCCCCGCGCTCCTGGGCATCCGGTGTGGGCCCGCGTCGGTATCGCTCGCCCCGGCCGCGCGGCGTCAGCGCAGGCGTGCCATGAGGGCGTGTTCGACGAGGGTGATGAGGGCGCTCTTGGCGTCGGCGCGGTGGCGGGCGTCGGTGACGATGATGGGGGTGTCGGG
>NZ_JBIAGO010000014.1:0-213499 GCF_042869775.1 Streptomyces sp. NPDC006711 | reverse complement strand
CCCGAACCCCCGCCATCACCATCGCCGCATAACCACCCCAAACAGCCCCATACCCGGCACCACGTCCTTGACGAAGGACATAGAGACACCCCCCCACCACTATCCCGCAAGAGCTCCCAGGAAGCGGAGGGAGCCAGGGGGGGGCTCCGGAGAGAGTGGTGGTGGGCCCCTTCACCATCATCGGGGAGCAGGTAGCCACCTCTTCACCCAGGCACTGGGGCCTGCCCCACTACGGCCGGGCGGCGACGGTGCGCTGCACTTGGCCCGCTGTCTGCGGACGCACGCCGAGCACCGTGGCGATCTCCGCATGGTGTAGCCCCCATGCGAGCAGCCGCAGGTGCGGCCAGCTCGTGCGCGGTGAGGGACGGCCGCCACCTCATGGCAGGAGGGGGCCAGTCGATGTGCCGGTGCTCGCACTCCACTCCGCATCTGGCGGCGCGCAGCCCTTCGGTCACCTCCTCAGCGACCGCGACTGAGCTTTTCCGGACTACTGGTGCCGGGCATCATGGTCATCGACGGCAGCCCATGCCCGAGAGGACGAGTGCGGCAGGTGTTCGGGGACGTACGGACGGTCTTGACGGACCTGTGGCAGCGGCATTGGCCGCTGCCCGCCGGTTGGTTACAAGCTCCGCGACCCGTACCGCAATGCCTGGGTGCGCTTCCATAGCCTGCCGGAGTCGAAGCGATACGCAGAGGACGAGGGCGAGTACGCCGTCGCCCTGGAGCGGTACAACACAGTCCTCGATGAGTTGTTCGCTGGTGGGGATGTGTACGTGATCACGCCGGTCTGGACGGCCGAAGCCGACGTTCCGCCGGTGCGGCCTGACGCTGCGTACTGGCAGAGCCTGCTGGTGCAGGACGATCCTGACCCCCAGTTCCGCACCTACTGCCATTTCTTCGCCGCCCGCCGGCCCTGGCGACATGGCTGCCCTGACGCGCTGCTCCGTGACATTGCGGACGACAAGGTGGCGGGAGTCCTCGTCACCGACGTTCAGATGCGACGCATCTGCCACCCTTACGACGGGGGCGCTGACGTCTTCCTCGCCACGTCTGAGGAACGAGGTCTCACGCGCGAGCGGCATACCCACTGGCTCTCCAGCAGCCCCTCGGGGCTTTGACGGACCAGGGTCACCACCCTGCCCATTTCTGTTGCGGATGACGCCCTGAACTCCAGGAGAACCATCGAGGCCGAGGATGTCGCGGGCGGCAGCCAAGGCAGGAAGCCGCTCGCGAACGCCCTCGATGTGGTCAGCGGCGCCGGTGAGCTGGAGGGCAATCCGCTCGTAGTCGCGAGGGGGGGGCGAGGTCCGGGTCCTTCCACGCGAGGACGGCGGTGACGAGTGCCTGCGGGGCGCGCTCCAGGGGAGTTCGGCCTCGATCAGGCCCTGGGGGCCGTAGAGCACGGCGTGAGTGTCACTCATCGGATGCCCGCCGCTTCGTCGCCCTGGTCGCGGGTAGCCGGTTTCGGCGACCGGGGCCTGGACGGCGACGAAGCGGGCGTGGCCGCAGTCGGCGCGGGCGATCGCCGCCGGGGAAGGACGACCGTAGTCGGACGGTTGAAGGCCGGGAGCAAAGAGGAGGCGGCGTTCCAACGTGACCTGGCGGCCCTCACCCAGTGGGTGGAGCGGGAGGGGCCGCGGCCAGTGCCTCGTGGGGCGGTCGTGGAGATCACCGTCGACGGCGAGGCGGAGCCGGTGCCGGTACGACTGGGGGTATGGGTCTCGGACACCAAAACGAGGTACGACAAGCTGGGAGCAACGCTCCGCACTCGCCGCGCTGGGCATGCAATGGGCGGGGCCACCGCCGGCCGTTAAGGCCGCTGCGGCGCGGTCAGCCAGCGTCCAGAGGCGCCGCGGCAGCGGTGACGACGACCACCCAGTGGGCACCGCGCGCAGCCACCGCAGTACAACTACCTTGTGCAGCGCGGCTTCCATCCGGTCGTTCAGGGCGTCATTGATGACGCCCTGATGTTCCTCGGGCACCTCGCGCACGTCCTGGACCACGACCGTGGTACCGGCGGGTGCCGATCATTCCGATCGTGCTGACCCTCCGGCCGTACTGCCGGGCCGCTTTGCGGATCGCGGCGCGGATCAGCTCCACCCCGCCCAGCCCGACCACCTTCTTCGTCACCCAAATCCATCTGGTACGAGCCGCCGAACCCGCCGGCGCCCCCGGGTAGACGCGGGCCAGCAAGGGCACGAGGACCTCGGCCATGGCGGTGCAGCGCGGGTCCTTCGCGCAGGATCCGCCGGATGGGCCGAGGACCTCCAGGCCCGCCTCGGGGGCGCGTCGATGCGGAGGAGGGGGAGGGCGAAGGGAGCACAGCGAAGCCCTACCTGCTGCTCCACATGCGGTATCCCCCAACGCGGTGACTCAGGACGGCCACTGCCTCAGTATGGGGTAGCCAACTCCTTTACGGCTATGACCATTTGGGGAACCCATGGCCCTGACCGCTGTTGTCTTTCTGACTGTCCCATGGTTGTTGCTTGCCCTGATTCCCATGCGGAACCCGTCCGCGCGACGCCTTTGGCTCGGGATCGTACTGTGCGTCTCGATCCTGACCGTCGCGTTCGCGGCCTACTACGGAGTGCAGCACGCCGAGGATTTCGCATCGGATGCCGAGCGACCCCCGGGGGTCATCACAAGCAACGCCGCCGAGGCGTACAGCAACAACGATGCGATCCCGCCTCGGTGGATGCCCGTCGTCTTCGCGGCGATAATCGTGGGACCTGGGGCTGTCGCCGCCTTGCTGCGGCTGGCGCTGTCCAAGCCCGACCGGACGCCCCCATATCCGCCACCGCCGAGCCACCCCCCGGCCCCATGACCGGTTCCAGGCGCAGGACCACGCTCGTGGCGCCCCAGACGACGGCCTCGGGCAGCGCCGCCGTCGAGCCTGGCCTGGAGCGGATACGAGCGGCGCGGGGCCGTGACGCAGATGGGGGATGCGCAGCTGATCCCAAACGGGGCAGCCGGGTTGCCGACCCAGTGCTTCTGGCCGTTTGGGAACTCGTCACATCACACGTCGGCCGGCGGCGTACACCGCGGCCTGAGCGGCGACTCGCCGGCCGAGGTGTTCGGCGGTGGCTATGTCGGCCTTGTGGACGCCGTCCGGGCCCCGGTCGGTGTCGGTCTGCGCGCCGGCGCCCAGGTAGATGCCGAGGCGGTTGAGGTCGTTCTCGGAGGCGGTGGTGGAGTGCCAGCCGGACATCAGGCCGAGGTTGATCCAGTGCATGCCGTGCTGGGCGGCCAGCACGGAGAAGAACTGCAGGGTGTTCAGCTTGTCGCCGCTCTTCGCACCGGAGTTGGTGAAGCCCGCCGCCAGCTTGTCCTGCCAGGCTTGGGTCGCCCAGCGTTTCGAGGTGGCCTCGGCGAAGACGTGGAAGGCGCCGGACGCGGTGCCCATGTAGGTCGGCGAGCCGAAGACGATCGCGTCGGCGGCGTCGAGCAGCGCCCACTGCTCCTGGGTGATCTCGTCGACCTTGACCAGGTGGGCATCCGCTCCGTGGCCGGCGGCGCCCTCGCGCACCGCTTCGGCCAGCACGGCGGTGTGGCCGAAGCCTGAGTGATAGGCGATGGCGACAAGCGGCGGGACGGCGGCGGCAGACGAAGCAACTGGGGCGGGGGCAGGCGTGGTCATGTTGGAAGGGCCCTTCAGATCGTTGGCGCGAGGCGGTCGATTTCATGACCATGACGGTGAAGGCTCCTCGCCGGCCTGTATCACCGTCGGTGTCAGCGTCGAGGTCAGCCGTTGACGGGGTACCGGCTGGTGACCGCGACGCGGTTGAACGCGTTCATCAGGATGGCCAGCCAGGAGACGGCGGAG
Source organism: Streptomyces sp. NPDC006711 (assembly GCF_042869775.1). Classification (NCBI taxonomy): domain Bacteria; kingdom Bacillati; phylum Actinomycetota; class Actinomycetes; order Kitasatosporales; family Streptomycetaceae; genus Streptomyces; species Streptomyces sp. NPDC006711. The sequence continues at coordinate 209,676 of NZ_JBIAGO010000014.1, read as the reverse complement.
ATCTGGTCTTCGGTGAGTAGGGCTGCGGCGGCGTTGTAGTCCTCGTCGCTGACGTGTCCGTCCGACACCCGGGTGACCGCCTCGGTGAGACGGAGGGCGGCGCGCTCGGTCTCGGAGAAGCAGCCGGTCTCCTCCCATCCGGGCAGGACGGCGATCCGGTCGGGGTTCTCGCCCTTCTTGAGGGCGTCGCGGGTGTGCATGCGCAGGCAGAACGCGCAGCCGTTGATCTGGGAGGCGCGGATCTTCGGCAGCTCGATCAGGAGAGGACCGAGGCCCGCCGCGGCCGCGGACTCTTCCACCTCCTGGGACAGGATGATGAGGGCCTTGTAGGAGGCCGGGTGCTGCTTGCTGATGATCACGCGCCGGGGGTCGTTCATCGTTCCTTCGATTCGTCGCTCGTGTGCCTTCTCATCAGGAAGACGAGGCAGCCCCCGTGGGTGTGACAGCTCAGAGCCGCGCGAGTTTGTCGGGATTGATGACCCTGTGGAAGGCGGTGATCAGACCGTCGGTGATCTGGACCGTGTCCACGCAGTGGACCCGGTCCTCGCGGTAGAACACCATGGCGAGCTCGCCGCCGACCTCGGCGAAGGCGATGCGGTCCAGATGCCACTGGCGCCCCACCCGCGCCATGACCTCGGCGACACGCTCACCGCCGTGAATGGGCTTGCGCGCCGCGAAAACCTTGCCGCCACCGTCGGTGACGAAGACCGCGTCCGGGTGCAGGAGCCTGATCAGGCCGGCCAGGTCCCCGGCCTCGTACGCGGCGCGGAAAACCTCAAGAACACGTTCGCGCTCCGCCTTCGACGCCTGCGGCACGGACTGCTTGGCCTTGGCGACCCGTCGTCGCGCCCGCGAGGCGTGCTGCCTGGCCGCCGGCACCGAGACGTCCAGCACGTCGGCGATCCTGGCGAACTCGACACCGAAGACATCGTGCAGGACGAAAGCCACCCGCTCCGGCGGGCTCAGCTCTTCCATGATCAGCAGCATTGCCGAACCGACGGACTCATCGACGAGCACCGGCTGTGAGGCGTCCGGCCCCGTCAGCAGCGGCTCCGGCAGCCACGGCCCGACATAGCTCTCCCGACGGTAACGGGCACTTTTGAGAATGTCGTACGAGCGCCGCGCGGCCACCGTCACCAGCCAGGCCCCCAGGTCGGTGACGTCCCGCAGATCCGCTCCGGCTGCCCGCAACCACACGTCCTGGGCCACGTCCTCGGCATCGGCCACACTCCCCAGCAGCCGGTAGGCCACACCGAACACCGCAGGCCGGTGACTCTCCCAACCGGCCCCGAGCGCATCCTCCCGCTCAGACCGTCCGGACGCGTGCCCGTCACCCATACCGATCGCGACCTCCTCCACCGTGCCGACCAGCGTAGCCACCCGAACTCAGGATCTCTGAGCACCCGTGTGTGAGCCGGATCCAGCGTGGCCGAAGCATGATGATCTGAAGTCAACCAGGTGAGGGTAAATCGTCCCGCTTCGGTCCCGGTCGCGTGAAGGCGACCGGGACCGAAACCTGAACGGCGGCTTCGGCCGCGGCTTGCAGGCCGTTCAGCTACGAGGGATTCAGCGGCCGATGTCGTCCAGCTCGGTCACGTCCTCATGCGAGAGGGAGAGTCCCGCGCCGGCGATGTTCTCGCGCAGGTGCGCTGTCGATGACGTGCCGGGGATGAGCAGGATGTTCGGGGACCGCTGCAGCAGCCAGGCCAGTGCGACGGACATCCGTGTCGCCTTCAATCGAGCGGCGACTGCCGAGAGCGCCGAGGACTGAAGCGGGGTAAAGCCCCCGAGAGGGAAGAAGGGCACGTATGCGACGCCTTCGGTGGCGAGCCGGTCGATGAGCTTGTCGTCGTGGCGGTGGGCGAGGTTGTACATGTTCTGCACGCACACGATCGGCGCGATGCTCTGTGCCTCGGTGACCTGCTCCTCGGTGGCGTTGCTGACCCCGAGATGCCGGATCAGGCCCTGCTGCTGGAGTTCCACGAGCGTCTCGAACGCCTCGGCGAGCGAGCCGGGCTGGGGACCTTCGGCGTTGCCGAGTCGGAGGTTGACCACGTCGAGTACGTCGACCCGGAGGGACTTGAGGTTGTCGTGGACCTGGCGGCGCAGATCTTCGGGTCGCCGGGCCGTGGGCCAGCCACCCTGTTCGTCGCGGGTCGCGCCCACCTTGGTCACGATGTGCAGCGACTCGGGATAGGGGTGCAGCGCCTCGCGGATCAACTCGTTGGTGACGCGCGGCCCGTAGGCGTCGCTGGTGTCGATGTGGGTGATACCGAGGTCGACCGCTTCACGCAGAACGGCCAGGGCACCCTCGCGATCGGTGGGCGGCCCCATGACCCACGGGCCGGCCAGTTGCATGGCGCCGTAGCCGAACCGGGTGACGGTCAAGTCACCCAGAGTCCAGGTGCCGCCGGGAAGAGAGAGGGAAGGTGTGCTCATCCTGTTGCCTTTCGTCGTGCACTGGGGGTGGCGCCTGCTGCCTCCCTGCATCAGCATTGGAGAGAAACTTCCTGTCGGGAAGTAGGCACTTCAGAGTGCGTAACCCACCCATCGGTAAGAGGTTCGATCAGTGACGACGACGAAGGCGGCCCAGAAGAGAGCCCAGGCCAAGGTGGAGTACGACGCGTTCCTGGCAGAGTGCCCCAGCCGGCAGCTGCTCGACCGCATCTCGAACAAGTGGGTCGTCCTGATCCTCTGTGCGCTGGGCGGCGACACCAGCTCCGGCCAGCCCGATACAGCACCCGCAGACGCCCCGAAGGCGATGCGTTACTCCGAGATCTCTCGTCTTCTGGCAGGGGTCAGCCAGAAGATGCTGACCCAGACGCTACGGTCGCTGGAGCACGATGGCCTGCTCACCCGTACCGTGACACCAACCGTCCCCGTCACCGTCTCCTACGAGCTGACCGACCTCGGCCTCTCGCTCCACCACATGACGCGCGGGCTCAGAAACTGGGCACAAACACACATGACCGAAGTCATCGCAAACCGTGAGAACCACGACGCTCGCACCTCCTGACGACCGTCCACCAACTCTGTGCTCTCGGTGCTACACCCTCAACTGCGAAGAGCCGCTTTGACGAGATCGGGGCTCCGGTTGGTGCTACACCGGCGGATCTTCTGTAGCACGCGCCAGGCGGCCGTGCACGACAAGAGCGAGGTGCCGACGGCTTCAGCGAGCAGACGCCGGCGGTGGGAGCGGCCGCCGTCAGCACGAAGACTGTCGCGCTGTCGACGGCCGCCAGGACGATCCCAACTGCGGCACCTGTCAGGGGCCGTGTCGTACTGCCCGGAGGAGTCCATTGCGGACAAATTGCGTTGGCAGATGGTGTTCGAGGAGGGACCATGCAAGTTACCCGACATCGACAGGTGCCCAGCCTTCGGGCACGCCGGTGCGTCCACCCGTACGGGCCGATACCGTCGCCGCCGTTCACCAGGCCTCTTGCACAAGGGAGTTGAGCGCTGACGGCAGCCTTTCCGGACCGACGAGGCGGAGGGCCGGCCCATGCGGTGCGGCAGGGAAAGCGACGGGTGCGGTGGTGGGGCGCGGTCACCGCTGTCCTGCTGGCATCGGTGACCGTCTCCTCCGCAGCGCCTCCGTCCGGACCCGGTTTCCGGAGATTTCAGGCCCTCCCCGGCTCGGAACGTAATCCTCCTCATAGGCGACGGCATGGGTGACTCGGAGATCACCGTCGCGCGCAACTACGCCGTCGGTGCCGAGGGCCGGCTCACGATGGACCGGCTGCCGATGACCGGATCGTCCCTGACCTCCGCGGTGGACGAGCGGGGCCACCCCGACTACGTCACCGACTCCGCAGCCGGCGCCGCGGCGTGGGCCACCGGGCGCAAGACGGTTGACGCGACACCCGCCGCGCTCACGGCCCATGTCACCGACCGCTCCTGCAAGGGCCCGGCCGACATGGCGGCATGCCCGGCGGACGCCTGGGCACGCGGTGCGGCGTCTTCCCCGAACCTCACGGGGGCGGTGGCCACAAGGTGAAGGTAGTCTCAACTTTACTGCCCCCAACGGGGCCACACCATGATGGATTCCTCAATTCAGGGAGGGACGAGCACCGTGCCCGAGGCACCCCAGCGGCCGCCGCTGCGCGCCGACGCCCGCCGCAACGTCGAGAAGCTGCGCCAGGCCGCGGCGGACGCCTTCTCCGAGCACGGGCTCGACACACCGCTGGAGACGATCGCGAAGCTGGCAGGGGTGAGCGTCGGCACGATCTACAACCGCTTCGGAAGCCGTGACGCGCTGCTGGACCAGGTCGTCAACGAACTCGCCGACCGGCAGGTACGTGCGGCGATGGCCATCGCGGACGGCACGGTGGGCAGCGCCTGGGACAAGCTGAAGGCCTACGTCGAGGCCATCTGCCAGGCGCAGGCCGACGACCCGGCATTCAACGACGCGCTCTCCCGCCGCTACCCCAACGCCCCAGCCCTCAAGGCCGTCTGCGACCGGTCCCTGGCCTTCGCCACCGATCTGGCCGCCGGCGCCCGCGCCGAAGGGGCCCTGCGCGAGGACGCCCGGATGGACGACATCACCCGCTTCTTCCAGGTCAACGGTGACCTCGTGCGGGCCGGCGACGACGCCGGCCGCCGCCGCGTCCTGGCCCTGCTCTTCGAAGGCCTGCGCGCCCGCACCGGCAGTCGCCCGCTACCCGGCTGAGCCCGGCCAGGAACGGCGGCCTGGGCACGAGCGGGAACGCGACGGCGTCGGCCCCGCCGAGGCAGGACCGACACCGTCGTCGCGCGCGGCTACGCGGCGCGAGCCGCCTTCTCCGCGGCCTCGAACGCATCGGCCAGCGACCGCTCGCCGAGTGGGATCAAATGCTCCAGGGCCGGGATGTGAGCGGCCAGCGTCAGGTCCGCGACGATGAAGGTCGCCTCCATCTCGAAGATCACCGACAGTACCGACTCCAGGTAGTTCAGCACGTGCTCGTGCGGCGCCCGGGGCGTGCCGGGGGCGTAGGAGCCGCCGCGACTGGTCACCACTGTCACCGGCGTGCCCTTCACCTTCGACTCCGGCGAGCCGGCGGTGCGGCCCATCAGAATCACCTGGTCGAGCCACGCCTTGAGGCTGGAGGGCACCGAGAAGTTGTACATCGGCGCGCCGATGACCACCGCGTCGGCCGCCTCCAGCTCCGCTATCAGGACCAGGCGCTCAGCGAAGGCCCGAGCCTGCTCCTCGGTGTGCTCCGCCGGATCGAGCAACCCGGCGGTGTGGGCGTCCGCGGTGATGTGCGGGACCGGCTCGGCGGCCAGGTCGCGGTAGATCACCTCACCACCCGGGTGCTCCTCCAGCCACGTACGACGGAAGACCTCGGTGACAGCCCGAGAGGTGGACGCCTGGCCCGCAAACGCGGACGAGTCGATGTGCAGCAGTGTCGCCATGATGCAACTCCGAAGGGGGGCGGGGCGTGCGGTCCCACCCGCCGTAGGTGGTGGGAGGAGCGCAGCAGGTAACTTGAACTTGCCCTCAACTTTACGGGCAAGTTGAGAGCAAGTTCAAGTTCCGTCGACGAGCCTGCGAGGAAGAGCTGTCCGGTCAACAAGCGGCTGGCCACGGCAAATTGGCCACCTGAAGCGACACCAGAAGTGACGCCCAACAGCACCCCCACCCCCAGCACCAACGTCACCAGCAGGGAACTCGACGGCGTCACCAGCCTGAACTCGATCCGGCCGACACCGCCGCGTGGAGCAGCCGACCGACGCCCTATGCGGCGGCGGGAACGATCAGGACGGCAGCCCCGAACGGATGGAGCGGGCCGGGACGGGTACGACCTTCCGCTACCGCTCCGTCGCCAGATACGACGGTTCCGCAAGCACTCCGGCCCGAACGGCACCCTGGTGATCAGCGGCCTGCCCGTCAGCCGGCCGCGCGCGGCTCGGTCCAGCGCCGGGCCGCCTTCTCGGCCCTGGGCGCCCACGATGGTCGCCTGCGGACTCGGCGAACCCCTCACGTGCCGGACCGGGAAGTCCGGCGTCCTCGTGCAGGACGTCGTTCCCGTGCTCGGGCGTGGGATGCACGAAGGGGTGCCCGGTTTCTGGGGGTGTCCAACCGTTAACCCGAGCTGTGCGGTGCATCGGCAACCCGCTATAACCAGTGCCGTGACGGGCACGGTTCGCCGGGGTGATGGGCGGGGCAATGTCTGTGGGCTGCGCCCATCGGGCAGCGTTTCGAGCGGTCGCTGCGTAGCGGTCTGCCGGGGGCGCCCCCGCTCGGTGAAGGGACGGCGGCGCTGGGCACGTTGGCCGTTCCCGCCCTGATCGGAGTCAGTGAACACGACATGCCCGACCCGCCCGACTCATTCGAGAGGCAGGGGTGTCTCAGACCTCGACGCCGACCAGGCCGTAGTCATCCCCGGCGCGTGGCACCTCGCGCCTCTGGAACAGCCCGCTACGTTCAGCCCCCTGCCACCGGCCTTCTTCGACCGTCTCCCGGAGCAGCACCCAACCTCACACTTCGAGCCGGCGCCCCCGCTGCCGGAGGGTCAGATGGCCCACCAAGCCGATATCCACTCGGCACGGCCGTCAGGCCCGATTCGGTCGCTGTACAGGACGCGTATGGAGATTCACTGAGCACGTGCGGGCTCACCCATGAGTGTCTGATCACTACCGGGAACCCGGTTGCACCGTGAGGTGCTGTGGTTCGAGAGGAGCACGCGCGAAACCGGCGCAGCTGCGTCCTCCCATCCCGCACCGGCTCGAACCTGGCGAATCTGGGACGGGCCGGTGACCACGCCATGCTCCTGACCAGCATCTACACCGAACTGCGGGTCAGTGAGCCGACCGGCCGCGCCCCCTCGGACGTGCCCAGGCGGCCTTGACTCGGAGTACTCAAGTTCAGAGCTACTGGTACACCGCCGCGGCTTGGACAGTTGCCTCAAGTCACAGGCCAACTTCACATAGCGCGTGGCGACAGCCTGGTGCTGCTTGAAACGGCCTATACCCCGCTCCACCGCATGACGAGCCTTGGAGTCTGTCGATCGAAGGCCTGCCGACAGCCACCGAAACGGCCCCGCCGCGCGCGGTTGCGGACCTGGGCGGCCGCCTCGGCGATCGTGCACCGGATCCCACGCCTGCGCAGATGTGCACGGTTGACGGCGGACGAATACGCCTTGGACGAATACGCCTTGTCGGCCCGCAGTCGCAGCAACGTTCGCCTGGGACGGCCTGCGCCGACCCTGGGTACCCGGATCGCTTCAGGCGCCGGCACGAACACCCGCAGCAGGCAACACCGACTCCAACACCCACCGACCGCTGCTCGTCCGCGAGATGAGATACCCACGTCCCACACCGCGATTCGTCGCGGCTCAACAGCTGTGGCGGGCCGCTGCCCAAGACACGATCTAGTTGCCCAGCTCGACCGCGCGGTGCAGGTCGCGGGCATAGGCTTCCGGCTGTTCCCACGCCGCGAAGTGGCCTCCGACCGGGTGCTCCACGTACTCGCGCACGTTCAAGAACGCTTCCGCGTAGCTTCGTGGCTCCGGCTTGGTATCGTCCGAAAAAATCGACAGCACAGTCGGCGTCTCGATCCGGTCCGGGAGGGTGACCGGTTCGGTGTACGTCGTGAACGAGGTGCCGATCGTGCCCGTGACCCAGTACGCCGTGATCCAGGTCAGCAACTCGTCCAGGGTGAACGCCTGGGCACCGGACCAGGACTCCAGCTTCTCACCGAGCCACGCCGCAAGGCCGGCCGGCGAGTCGCCGAGCGCCACGGCGAGGGTGTTCGGCCGCGTTGTCTGCTCGACGATGTAACCGCCCTCGCTCCGGAACCACTGCGCCGCCCGGCTCAGATACGCGACGGCGTCCGGGGCGAGCGTCGTCGGGTCCGCCGTCAGCGCCCGCTGTGGGGCGACGTTCGTAAGGTGCAGGGCGGCTACCCGGTCCGGATGGCGGCCCGCGAGGACTTCCGCGACCGTGCCCCCCACGTCGCCGCCCGACAGCGTGTAGCGCGAGTAGCCGAGTTCGGCGAGACCGGACGCGACGATCTCCGAGATCCGGCCGGCCGACATCCCGGACTCGGTGAGCGGCCCCGCGAACGGGAAGCCCGGCAGCGCCGGCACCACCACGTGCACGTCCGTGAGCAGCGGTAGGACGCGTTCGAAGCGCAGCACCGAATCCGGCCAGCCGTGCAGCAGCACGACGACCGGAGCCCCGGGATCCGCGGACCGCTGGTGGATCACCCGCAGGTCGGTGCCCACCGTGGCCCACGGGAGCGCCCGGATACGCCGCTCGTGCACGTCCCAGTCGTAGTCGCTGGTCCAGTGCGCGAGCAGTTCGTCCAGCCAGGCGCCGGTGATTCCGCGCGTTTCGTCGGCGCTCCAGGGGGTCGCGACCCGCCGGGTGCGCCGCAGTCGTTCCCTCAATTCGTCCATCATGTGTACGACGATACACATCATGTGTATCGTCGTACACATGACTTCGCGCAACGCCGCCGCCACCCGGCAGCGGATCCTCGAGCAGGCCCGGCGCCAGTTCGCCCGTCACGGCTACACGGCGATCACGGTCAAGGGCGTGGCCGACGCGGCCGGCGTGTCACCCAACCTCATCACCCGTTACTTCGGTGGCAAGGAAGGTCTGTTCGTCGCCGCGACCCGGGTGGAAATCCCGGTCGAGGACTCCTTCGGCGGCGACCGGTCCGAGCTGGGTGCGCGGCTCGCGGCGAGCATCGTCCGGCGATGGTCCGGCGACCGGGGCGAGGACCCGCTGCTGGTGCTGCAACGCGCGTCGGGCGAACGCCCGGAGGCGGCGGAAACCCTCGCTGCCTTCCTCGACACGAACTCGCTGGAACCATTGCACCGTTACCTGCGCGAGAGCGGCCTCGACGACGCGGAGGCCCGCCGCCGCGCCGCCGCGATCGACGCCTTCGTGCTCGGTGTCTCGACCCGCCGTCGCGTACTGCGGTCCGAACTCGGCAACCCCGCTGAACTCGAAGCCTGGCTGAGTACGGTGATCCAGCTCCTCGCCGACGGCTGACTCTGTCACCGACCGCGGCAAGATGGTGATCGACCGCCGCCTGCATCTCCCCGGCGTCCTGGACGGATGTCCGCACTCAGTGTCACCGGGCCGGCATCGCATCGCCGGACCCTGGCGCGTCGGAAACAGGCGTTCCACGCAGGCGCAAGAAGGCCCCTGGAACAGTGAAGTGACGGCACAGGCTGCCGCATATAGCCGGCGGCGCCGTCAAACGCTGCCTGCCACGCACTCTCACGGACCCGGGGCGCGATGGCGAAATGGGCGCGCAAGCGCTCAATGCACCCGACGTCGAATGCGCGTTGATCAGAACCTGCCGCTCGGCCCGCAACCCCAGCAATACATCCGCGGTCGAGCACGCGGTCTTCGCTGAAGCGGGGGCCGGTCGCCGGGGGCCGGCCCCCGCCACTCCCCCGACACGCCGTCAGGCCTGATCCTCCTCAAGATTGGTGACCAGCCTTCCCAGCAAGGCCACCAAAAGGTCGACTTCTTCGGCACTGAAGCCTCGCAAGGCCTGATCATTGGTCTCAAACAGTGCCGACCGCACCTGTGTGAGCTTTGCCAGTCCCGTCTCGCTCAGTGAGATCAGGCTTACTCGTCGATCATGCTGATCAGGGGTGCGCCGAATGAGACCGTCGCGGTCCATCCGGGCGAGCAGCTGGGCCATGGACGGCTGCTCGATCCGGGCCAGCGCCGCCAGTTCCTTCTGGGAGAGCGCGTCGGACTTGCTGAGCGCCGCAAGCACGGGCATCTGCGCGAACGTCAGCCCCAGCGGACGCAGTCGCCGGTCGTTGATCCTGGACAGCGCACGCGAGGCGATGTTGACCAACGCGGCAGGAGCGGATCCGAATTCTGAGTGCGTCACCCAGCAAGCATATAGGTTCCTATTGACCAACTGCCCAGGTGGCCATATCGTCCAATACATAGGCTCCTATGTAGCTGGGTTTTCAGTGACCGCCATTGGCTGTCAGCGGCCGCCAGCGGCCTCAAATGGGGAGACACCCATGATCATTCGCAACGTGACCGTCATCAATGGGCAGGGGTTCGCCCCGATCACCGATGCCGAAGTGGAAGTGACTGACGGACGGTTCAGCGCCATCCGGCCGGCCGCCGACGCGCCGGCAGAGGCCGGAGTTACATCCGTGCTCGACGCGCGAGGTGGCTACCTCGTGCCGGGCCTGTGGGAGAGCCACACTCATCTGGGCGGCCTCGCCTACTCCAAGCCCGAGAACGAGCGGGCCAAGTACATCTCCCAGCTTCTCACCGACTTCCTCAGCGCCGGAGTGACCAGCGTCGTCGACCTCGGCGGTCCGCTGGAACTCGAGCTGGCCGCCCGCGAGTACCGTGCCAAGGCCACCGACGCCGCTGCCAGGTTGTTCTTCGCCGGGCCGGTATTCACCGGCGTCAAGGGCTGGCCCGTCCTGGACGATCCGGCGCGCGCACCCATCGCCTACCAGACCGACAATGCCGACGTCGCCTACCGTCAAGCACTCGAGCTGGCCGATCAGGTCGACTTCATCAAGTGCATCTACGACGGCGAGCCCGGCGCCCCGGACAAGCTGCCCCTTGACGCGCTCAAGGCCATCGTCGCGGCCGCGCATGAGAAGGGCAAGAAGGTGCTCGTGCATGTCCACGAACGCATCGATCTGGAGGAGGCGGTGGCATCCGGCGCGGACGGCATCGAGCACGCATTCCAACCACGGGACCCCGGCAGCACCGCGGAGGCCCGCGACATCGCCGCACTACTGGCGGAGACGAACACCGCCTACTGCCCCACCCTGGTCACCTGGGAGCAGATCGCGCACAACGGCGAGGCCGCCTATTTGCGGCAGTTGGTCGATGACGGTTACGCCACCCTCGACGATATCCCGCGGATCACCAGCCGCCCGGTCTACGGCCGCGAGTTCCCCCGGCATTCCCCGCAGGACTCCCACATCCGGTTCGACTACGCGATGCGCACCCTGGCGCTGATGCACGACGCGGGGGTGAAGATCACCGCCGGCAGCGACGTGGCCCTGCTGATGCCCGCGCCCCCCGTCGCCCTGCTGCGAGAGCTGTACTTGCTGGCAAAAGCAGGCCTGCCGCTGCCCGCGGTCCTGGCTGCCGGCACCCGATACGCAGCCGAGAAGATCGGTCAAGAAGCGACGACACCCGGGACGATAACCGTCGGTGCCCCTGCCGACGCCCTGCTGCTCGATGCCGACCCCTACGCTGACATCGCTCACCTGGTCGACCGTTCCCACCACATCGGAACATTGCGGGCTGGGCGGCCCAGTTGGGACGAGAGCCACCCGCGAGCTTGACGCGGCCGATTGACCGATGGGCCGATTCCGCGGTTCAACGACGTCAGCACTCGGCACAAACGCCGTCATGGCGGTTGCCCGGCCCCTGGCCTCGCGGCCCACGTGGACCGCCTCATCAAGGAGGCCCCGACGCTGAGCGAGGGCCGCCGCCACTCCGATGCCTCGCCGCCCTCCACCTCGAGCGGGAACCCTGTGATCGCCCGCCGGCAGACGCGCACACCCCCGCCCGCGAGTACACACCCACAGCACCCCGCCACTTGAGGCAACGGCCCTCTGATCGCACGTGCAGGCAACGGGGCACGAACGAACCGTCTCCCGATGCTTCAGCCACCAACCGTGACAGGGTGTGCCCGCGCGGATAGTAGGTGGCCAGCCTCTGACCTGACCCTGACTCGTCCTGACCTGACGGTCCAACCAGCGGTATCTACAGCCTTGCTCGCAGCGCATCCTCCGCCCCCTCCGGAACAAGCCCCACTGGCGATGGACACCGAAGGGCTGGGGGCGGGCAGCAACGGGCACGGCCCTACGCGACCCTGGGTTTCTCCACGTTCCGCGACCCCGAAGGGCAGCCGTGCCCGCTGCCATCTTGCTTGGTGATCACCGCGCGTCGTCGTCCGCGTCCTCCAGGGCTGGCGGCTCCTGCCAGGTCAAGGTGTCCAGTGGCCGCGGCAGGTTCCGGACCGCGCCCGGTACGGCCATCGTCACCGCGGACGCCTCGTCGCTGAAGAGGTCGCCGCCCCGCATTCGTCCGGCGGCTGATGCTGCTGAGCTCGAGGTCTTCGTGATGGTCATCTCGTCCCCCTGTTTGATCCCGGGACAGGCCCGGCGGAAGGCCAGCACACGGGCTGGCTGCGAAAGCGTACCCACATTCCGAACTGCGGCCCGACGAAATGTCTTCGGGCCGCATTCGCAGGTCTGGCCTTCCTCGCTCCTGACCGGCCACCCGCGCGCGACAAACGCCGTCGTGGAGCCGTCGACCACCGCTTCCGGCCCGACCCCGCATCGCTCAGCCACCGCTGCACGATCACCTCTGGGAGGCCACCAGAGCGGCCGCGGTGGCAGACACAGCTCGTACATCCAGCACGTTCCCGGCGCCGGGCCACCGTCCTCGATAACACCCTGCTGCCCGCCGAACCACACGACATGGCCCTGTACTACGGGGCTGAGGCCAACCGCGACCTCGGCCGCTCCACCGCGTCCCCGGGCCGGCATACAGCAGGTCCACGGCGGCGACCGCGCGGCCCACGCCGCCCGGCGCCCGGCGCCCCTGCGCCGTCACCGCCTCGGTCAGCGGAGCGCTGCTCCTGAGCTGCGGGGCCTGCCACGTCGCGAAGTCCCTTTCCACCCGGCGAGCCGACACCGCGGCCCGGGCGACCCGTTGCGCAGTGGCGGCGGAAGCCGCGGGGACTGGCAGGGTTGGGCGGCGTCGGCCAGGGGGAGCCTGTGTGCTGCGGTCCCGCTCATTGACGCGGAAACCCTGTGGTGCAGCGGCCGTTGTTCGAGAGCCGGAGAAGCTTCAGGGAGGGAGTTGATGCACGGTGGAACGACGCATACCGGTGGCGACGCACTGGGGCAGTTTCGTAGCCGTTGTCGATTCGGGTCGGCTGCTGCGCATTGAACCCCGGGGAGATGACCCCGCGCCCTCGCCGATCGGCCCGGGCATGGTGGCGGCTGCTGAGGACAGGGCGCGGGTACTGCGTCCCGCGGTGCGCAAAGGGTGGCTCAATGGTTTGCCACGCGCCGATGACACGGCCAGGGGTGCGGACGCCTTCGTAGAGGTCAGCTGGGACGACGCGCTCACGCTGGTGAGCGAGGAGCTGCGCCGTGTGCGCGCCCAGTACGGGGACAGCGCGGTGTTCGGCGGCTCCTACGGCTGGGCCAGTGCGGGCGGCTTCCACAATGCGCAGGGTCAGCTCCAGCGGTTCTTGGCGCTGGGCGGCGGTTACACCGACTCTCGCAACACGTACAGCAGCGCGGCGTTGGAGGTCGTCCTTCCGCATGTGATCGGCGGGGCTCCGTGGAGCTACCAGTCCCGGATGCCGATGTGGGACGACATCGCCGAGAACTGTGAGCTGGTGGTGGCGTTCGGGGGCCTGGCTCTGAAGAACAGCCAGATCAACCCTGGCGGGCTGGCCCGACATCAGACGCGGGACCTGCAGCGCAAGTGCCGGGAGGCCGGGGTTCGGTTCGTGAACGTCAGCCCGATCCGCAGTGACACCGCCGACTTCCTCGACGCCCAGTGGCTCCCGGTCGTCCCCAACACCGACACCGCCCTGATGCTCGGCATCGCGCACACGATGCTGGTCAACGACTGGCACGACCAGGACTTCCTCACCCGGTGCTGCGTGGGATTCGACCGCTTCGCCGCCTACCTGACCGGCGACGTGGACGGCGTCGTCAAGGACGCCGGCTGGGCGGCGAGGATCACGGGCATCGGCCGCGACACGATCACCGATCTCGCCCGCCGTCTGTCCGCGCAGCGCTCCGTCATCATGGTCAACTACGCGATACAGCGGGCGGACCACGGTGAGCAGCCGATCTGGATGTCGGTCGTGCTGGCGGCCATGGCGGGTTCGCTGGGCCGGCCCGGCTGCGGCTGGGGCGCGGGTTACGCGACGATGGACGCGACCGGTGTCGCCCCGGGCCGCCCGTCTGTGGCGTCGATGCCGCGGGTGGCCAACCCCGTCGAGGATTTCATTCCGGTCGCCCGAATAGCCGACACCCTGCTGGAACCAGGCACGACCATCGACTACGACGGCCGGCGCCTGACCCTGCCGGACCTGCGCCTGATCTACTGGTGCGGAGGCAACCCCTTCCACCACCATCAGGACCTCCACCGCCTCACCCGGGCCTGGCAGCGCCCGGACACGGTGGTGGTCCATGAAGCCTGGTGGAACGCCACGGCGAAGTTCGCCGACATCGTGCTTCCCGTCGCGACCAGCCTGGAGCGTGACGACTTCGCCGCGGGCTTCTCGGACCCCTACCTCCTCGCGATGCCGAAGGTCCGGGAGCCGGCCGGCGAGGCACGTACCGACCACCGGATCCTTGCCGCTCTGGCTGCCCGGCTCGGCTATGAGCGCGAGTTCACCCAGGGGCGTTCCGAGATCGAATGGGTCCGGCACCTCTACGAGCAGACAAAGTCCGACCTTGGCGACGGTGCGGCCCTGCCAGACTTCGACGACTTCTGGCAACGCGCCTCCGGTGTCGAACTGCCCGCCCTCAGCGGGCCGTTCCCCGGCAGCTTCGAGGTACTGCGCTCCGATCCGCAGCGCTTCCCCCTGACGACGCCGTCGGGCCGGATCGAGATCTTCTCCGAGGAGATCGACTCGTTCGGCTACGACGACTGCACCGGGCATCCGACGTGGTTCGAACCCGTGGAGTGGCTGCGCGCCGATCTGGCGGACCGCTTCCCGCTGCACCTGATCTCGAATCAGCCCGCCTCGCGCCTGCACAGCCAGTACGACAACGGCGGCCACAGCCTCAAGTCAAAGATCCACGGCCGCGAACCCGTGACGATCAACCCGCGAGACGCGGCATCACGCGGTATCGAGAACGGCGTGATCGTGCGCGTCTTCAACGACCGAGGCAGCTGCCTGGCGGGCGCGATCCTGTCGGACGCCGTCATGCCCGGCGTCATCCAGCTGTCCACCGGAGCGTGGTGGGACCCGGCCCAGCCGGGCCTGAGCGGAACCCTGGACCGCCACGGAAATCCGAACACCCTCACCGGGGACCGCGGGTGCTCGCGTCTGTCCCAGGGACCCAGCGCGCACAGTGCGCTCGTCGACGTCGAGGTCTACGACGGGCCGGTCGAGGAGGTACTGGCCTTCACACCACCACCCCTCGAACACTGAAACGAAGCCATATCAACGGCAGGCGAGTCTGCCGTGTTCACCCGCGTCGGGCGCCCGGCCGGCAAGCCCGACCGGCGCCGGACCCCCACGCGGACGTTTGCTCCGCCGTAGCCGCATGAATACGGTCCGCAGTCATGACTGCACTGCAAGAGCTCAAGTACGGCCAGTGGTTCAGGGGCGCCGATGTCGACGGCGACGGGTTCATCACCCAGCACGACGTCCGCAACATGAGCGAGCGCTACATCAGCGCCCGCGAGACCACCCCCGATCCCGAAACCACCCGCCAACTCACCGAGAAGATGGACCAGTTCTGGTCGAACGTCATCGCCCCGATGGATCAGGACGGTGACGGGAAGGTCGATGTGCGGGAGATGACCGAAGGCTTCAAGAATGCCCTGACCGACCGCGCGCTCTACCCGCAGCAGATCGCGCCGGTCACCGACTGCTTCTTCGACCTCGTCGACCTCAACGGAGACGGCAAGATTGACCAGGCCGAGTTCCAGCAGATGTTCGACTCGGTCGCCGCCGTCCCCGGCGAGGACAGCGCCGCCGTTTTCGCCGCGCTGGACGTCGACGCTTCCGGCGGACTGGACCGCGACGAGTTCCACCAGGCCCTCGAAGAGTTCTTCTACGGCAACGACCCCGACGCCCCCGCCAACCACATCTTCGGCAAGGTCACCGTCTGACAGCGGCGGCCCCGAATCAGGAGACGTCAGCGACTCCATGTGGGAACCCGCCGCCCGCCGGCACCATCGGCGGTGAGGAGCGCCAACCCGAAGACCGCGGCTGGCGCTCCGGCCCAGCTGCTCAGCGCGCTCGCGGGGCGCCAGCACCAACACCGTGAACACACCGTCGCCCGCCCCACCGCCGTGCTCAACGCCGCCTGCTGCCCGCCCCACCGCAGGAGATGGCGCTGTACTACCGGGCCAAGGCAGACCGCGACCTCGATCACGGCACCGCTTCCCACGCCGGCATGCAGCAGGAAGCAGGGGGCGGCCGCCTCGCCGCAGCCGTCCGCCGCGGCCTGGCTTACTCGCCCGTCTGGCCGGGGACTTCCTCGCCGCGCTCGCGGTCGCCCAGCACCTCGGCTGGGAAGCCTTCATCCAATCGGCTCGGATGGCTTCGGCGAGCGTAGGTGCGAGGGCGTACCAGGAGCTCGACGGCCTCGGTGACGTAGCGGTAGACGGTGGTGATGCCGAGATCGAAACCGGCTACGAGCTGGCGTAGGTATGCCCGTTGCGGAGGTGGACGAGAACGAGCAGGGCCTGGCGACCTGCACTCGGACGCCGCGATCGGGTGCCGAGAACGCGGCGACGCACGCGCAGGCGCGCGGGCAGGAAGCGAAGGGCGGAGCCGGATACATCAACGCCCGACGGATAAAGGAACATGCGCAGCCTCCGGCAGAGGTGGTTCTCGCGTCGAAAGCCCACGTGCCAAGTGCTATGCCGTCTCCTGCGGCAGACGGTTTCAGCTGCCCGCGGGCAGGGAGAGTTTGGCAATGTGCGCTTGACGTACCTCACCCCTGCCAGACGTCGGCCACTGCGGGGGCCAGTGCCCTGGCCTGGGCGTGGCCCGCGCGGGCGGCAGCCGGCCTGCGTGTGTCGTCCGCCAAATTGCGACCCATCATGCGGCGCGCGGCGCGGTCCGGGGACAGCAGGATGACACGTGCCCCATCGTCAGACAGTTCCGCAGCCTGCTGCGAGGCACTGGGGTGGGGCCCGACCGCGCGGGGAACCGGCGCGATCGCCAATACCCGGCGGCACCCACGTGCGAGCTGGAGGTTGGCGGTCGAACGGCTGCCGCCGTCCATCCAGCGCCGGCCCGCTACGGTGACCGGCGGCCACACGACGGGTACGGCGCAGCTCGCCGCGACGGCTTCGAAGAGTGTCACTCCAGAGCGCGAGTCGAACACCTCGGTCTGTCCGCTCTGCGCGTCGACCGCGGCGATCCGCAGCTCCCGCTCGGGCCAGCCGCGCACGTCGCCCAGGAGCGCGCCGACCGTGTCGAAAACATCTGACTCCGGGCCAGTCCGGGCGTGCAACGCTGCCCGGGCAAGGCGTTCGATGGACCGCTGAGGATCGCGGGACCCCAGCGCCGCCCAGAGGAAGCACGCCGTCTGACGCACTGTCACCGGCAGACGGCCCGAGTCCGCTCCAGAAAGCTGACGCTCGTAGAGGTCCGCGGCCGAAACACCGGACCGGAGCCGGGATCCGAACACCGCACCGGCGGAAGTGCCGATCACGACGTCGGCGCTGCCGAGGTCGACCCCGGCCTCCGTCAGCCCGGCGAGCACCCCGGCCAACCAGGCTCCGCCCACCGGTCCGCCGCCCCCGAGCACGAGCGCAGTGCCAGGCATCCTTCTCCCCCTCCGTGCACGACCGCTGGCATCCCGCCCGCGTGAAGCAAAGCGGGGATTAGCCCCCGTTTACTCGGCAGACGATAACATCCCAACCGGGGAGCGCTCCCCGGTACGGGGCAAGCAGAGGGAGACACAGTGGGCGACCGCTCGCCGGCAGGGCGCCGCGATGCCCTATGCAACCGGAAACGGCTCACGGACAAGGCCCGTGAGGTCTTCGCCGAACAGGGCCTGGACGCCCCACTCGATGAAATCGCCCAGCGAGCGGGCGTGGGCAACGCCACCCTCTACCGCCACTTCCCGACGCGTGCCGCACTGTCGACGAGGTCTTCCGGGATGCGCTCACGGAGACCACTGCGGCAGGCGAACGGGCACGAACGACCGAGGACGCATGGACCGGACTGACGCACTACCTGCGAACAGTGTTCGAGGGCCTGGCCACAGACCGCGGCACCAACGACCTCATGACCACAAACCTGGAAGGCGTCACCGCCCTCACGGCGATCCACGCCCACAACCGCGAAACCATCAACGAGTTAATCCCGCGCGGTCAGGAACAGGGCGTCATCCGTCCGGACCTCACCACCGAGGACCTGCTTTTCACCCTGGCAGCACTGGGCAGGGCTGTTCCCGCGCTCACCACGGTCACCCCGGATGCCTGGTTGCGTCCGCTCACCTTGCTCCTCGACGGACTTCGCACCAACCCGACCATGCCCCTTCTACCCGCGCCAGCCCTCACCTCCGACCAACTCGGCAACGTGCTGGGCAATCTGGGCCCGCACAGGCGGCGTTGAGAGGGTCCTGACTCACACGGCCGCCCTGGTGTCCCAACTCTTCACCCGAAACTTCTCCACCTCGGCATCGCGACCAGGTGAAAAAGGCTCAGGTGAGTGCCGTCGTCCCGGGGTCCACGATCCAGGTGCCGTTGCTGTACGGCTCGAAGCCGACGCGCGCCCGTCCCTGTCCGAGTCGGGTGCAAACGTGTTCGTAAGGAGGCCGGACTCTACGCATGGTTGCCGGTAGGAAACGGTCACGATGTACCAGGACGAGCAGACCGCTGAAGAACATGCCGCCCACGTTGACGGTCCGGTGGTGCAGGAGGACTTGTCGTTCCACGCGGCATGGGGTGATGGCGGTCAGGCCGGCGGTCGCCGCCTTGCGCCTCCGCCGCTGCCGTTCAGCGGGAGCAGGGTCTCCAGGTGCGCGCCCTTGACCCAGGACCCCAGCAGGTCGCGATGGAGCGCCACGATGTCCTGGCGCAGTGCGAGACCCATCGCGGCCTTGGTGAAGGTGCGGCAGGTGGTGACGAACAGGGCGACGTCCGCTCCGTGTTCGAGGCGTGCGGTGCCGACGAACTTCTGCATGTCCTGGGAGGACACGCTGCGCTCGGGCGCGTACTTCTTCACCTGGACCACGAGCTTGCGGCCGTCCGCGAGGTAGCCGACGACGTCCGCGCCCAGGTCACCGCTCCTGCCGCTGACCATGACGTCTCGGCAGCCGTCCCGGCGGCACAGGTCGGCGACGTACTTCTCGAAGTCCTGCCACGACAGCGCGTCGACCTCGGCCATCGACAGCTCCCGTGCCTTCGCCTCCTCCCGCACGCGCCACTCCCGGTCCCGGTCGACCGCTGACCGGTGCGCCCGCCACAGCCCCCACCCCGCCCCGCCCACTACGGCGACGGCGAGCGCCGCCCCCAGGACGGGCCACACCACCGCCCAGTTCCCGGCCACCCACACTCCAGCGACCAGGGCTGCCACCGCGCCCCAGCCCTGTAACTGCTGACGCGTCTGCTTCCTCATCCGCCGGCGCCGTCGTCGTGCCGCCATCACTCCCCCATCCCCCTAGGCTCGTCATCGCAGTGTGAAAGCCCCGGTCGGCCCCGGCAAGAGGGCCCCGCCCGGCCCGGGGTCCGCTGTGTTCATCGGGTCGCGAACCGGATCAGGTACGGGACCGTCGGCGTCGACGCGGGTTTCGGCCCTGAGGTTGTCCCCACCCCGACCCGGGCGGTTGCCCCATGGTGCTGTCCGACAGGCCCGGACATGGTGGAGTGGCACAGGGTGACGCGTACACCCGGGTTGGGTGCGTGGCGCCGACCATAGCGGCCTGACGGCTCTCATCTCCGAGGATGCACACATGATCCGATATCACCGCGCTTTGGGCGGTCTCCTCGCCCTGGTCGCTGTGGCCGGCGGCACGGCGTGTGCCCCGGGCGACGCCGCCTCGGCGTGGCAGACGACCGCGAACGCCGGCACCTCCGACCACTCCGGGGTGCGCGTACTCCTGCACCAGCTGACGACGAAGGACGGGGGTCCCGGAGCGCTCGTCGCGCTCCGGGGCCGGGCCGGCGGCGCGGTACTGACCAGCGGCGTCGCGGACGTGAAGAGCCACGCACCGATGCGCGCGGACAACCGGTTCCGGATCGGCAGCATGACCAAGCCGTTCGTGGCCACTGTCGTGCTCCAACTGGTGGGCGAGCGCCGGGTGCTCCTGGATGCGCCAGTGGAGCGCTACCTTCCCGGCGTCGTCCGCGGCGGCGGCAACGACGGGCGCAGGATCACGGTGCGTCAGCTCCTCCAGCACACCAGCGGGATCCCCGACTATCTGGACTTCCTCAAGCCGCAGGACGTGCTCGACAATCCGCTGGCGCACTACGACGCCCACGACCTCGTGAAGCTAGCGCTCGCCCGGCCCCGGGTCTTCGATCCCGGCGCAGGCTGGCAATACTCCAACACGGGTTATCTGCTGGCCGGCATGCTCATCGAGCGGGTGACCGGCCACCCTTACGGCGAGGAGATCCGCCGGCGCATCATCGAGCCGCTCGCCCTGCGCCAGACGTCCGTCCCCGACGACGCCTCGCAGATCCGCGGGCCACACCCGCGCGGATATGCCCGGCCGGGCAAGGACGCCCAGCTCCAGGACATCACCGCGCTCAACCCCACGGTCGCGGGCGCGAGTGGTTCCATGATCTCCAGCGGCGCCGACTTCAACCGCTTCCTGGACGCACTCCTCGGCGGTGAACTGCTCGCTCCCGTCCAGCTCCAACAGATGATGAAGACCCGTCCGACGGGCAACCGTGACGGCGGAGCCTACGGCCTCGGCCTGGAGAGCCACCCGCTGCCCTGTGGCGGCCTCGCCTGGGGTCACGACGGAGGCATCCCCGGCTTCCAGACCACGGGCGCCGCCACGGACGACGGCAGCCAGGCCACGGCCATGGTGAACCTCTACCTCGGCGGCACCGACGCCCAGAACAACGACATGGCATCCGCCGTCCAGACAGCACTCTGCGAAGGCCGCTCTTGAGCCACCGTGGGCCCCGCTTCCCGCCGCGATGCCACCCGGCGAGCGGGGGCTCGATGGTAGACGTCGTGCCGATGATCGGTACTGGTCCTGGTCGCCGCGGGCCAGGATGAGGATCGCGGGCGCGACCTCATCAGCACGGCCCTCTCGGCGCATGGGGTGCGTTGGAAGTCCGGCTGCTAAGGCCTGTTACGAAAGTGGATCTTGAGTTGTGGTGATCGTGGTGTGGCGCGAGGGGACTTGACGGACTGGCAGTGGGCTCGACTGGAGCCGCTGCTGCCGGCGGGGAAGAGGCCGGGGTGGCCGCGGACGTGGACACGTCGGCAGTTGATCGACGGGATACGGGGGCGAACCGGGGCGGGCGCGCCCTGGCGGGACGTTCCCGAGCGGTACGGCCCGTGGGGCCAGGTCTGCGACCTGTTCCCTGCTGGCAGCGTGACGGCACGTGGACGCGGCGGCTGGAGCAATTGCAGGTCCAAGCCGATGAGCGGGGCCTGATCACGTGGGACGTAAGTGTGGACTCGACCGTCCGCCGTGCCCACCAGCACGCCGCTGGCGCACGCAAAAGGGGGATCTGCAGCGCGAGCCGCCCGGCGGGGTCGACACCGAGCCGGACGGCCACGGGCTCGGACGCTCCCGCGGCGGCCTGACGACAAAGAGCCACCTCGCGGCCGAGCAGGGGCAGAAGGCACTGTCCCTGCTGATTACTGCGGGCCATCGCCACCCGGCCCGCAGTTCCAGCCCGTCCTCGAACGCATCCGCGTGCCTCGCACCGGTCCCGGACGGTCACGCACCACGCCGGACAGGGGCCGTGCCGACAAAGCCTATGGATCCCGCTTGGACCGCTCCTACCTGCGCGGGCGCAGGACCGGGTGCACCATCCCGGAGATGGCCGACCAGGTCCGCAACCGCGAGAAGCTCGGGTCCCGGGGCGGTCGGCCACCCGCCTTCGACAAGGACGACTACGAGGACGACTACAAGGAACGCCACGCGGTGGAGTGCCGGATCAACCGGCTGAAACGGCACCGCGCAGTGGCCGCGAGATACGACAAGCTCGCCGTCCGATACGCGGCGACCGTGCTGGTTGCCTGCCTCAACGAGTGGCGGTGACCAGTACCTTCGCGACCGGCTCTAGATGTGGAATGTGGTGGTTGCCTCCAGAGCCGCCCGGCCGGTCGTGACCCGGTTCACCGGCGCGTTCTCATCGGCGTAACCGAAAGAGATCCCCACGAGCAGCTTCCCCTCGTCCACTCCAAGTTGGTCGCGGACGGTGTCGGCGTAGAAGCCGAGCAGACCCTGCGGGCAACTGGCCACGCCATAGGCGGTCATGGCCAGCAGCAGCGTCTGCAGGTAGGCGCCGGCGTCGGCGGCCAGTCGCGGCCCGCCGTCGCCGGTGACGAACAGGAACGCGGCATGGGGCGCCCCGTAGAAGCCCAGGCTCTCCGCGTCGTAGGCCGCGCGGGCCGTGTGGTCCTCGGGGCCGATGCCCAGCGCTCCGTACAGATCGGCGCCGAAGGCGGCCCGCCGCTCCTGGTGTACGGGCGCGTACATGTCCTCGGAGTACGGGTAGTCGGCCGTGACGCGGTGCTCGGTATGAGCCGTTCGCAGGGCGTCGGCCAGCCGGTCTCGCCGCGCGCCGCCGACTACCTCCACCCGCCACGGCTGCGCGTTGGAGTTGGACGGCGCGGCGCCGGCCAGGGAGAAGATCCCGCGCAGAGTGTCCTCGGGCACCGGGTCGGGACGGAAGGCGCGAGTCGCGTGGCGCCCGCGGATCAACTGCTCGGCGTACTCCCACGCTCGTGTCCCGCCCATCCGTGTTCCGCCGGTGGGCGCCTCGCTCGTGCGCGTCCGGGTGCAGACCGGTCCGCTCATGGAACTCTCCTTCGATCCAACAAAGTAAACGGGAGCGTTTACATGGAAACCCACTATAGCCAGCCACCCCTCCCAAGTAAACGAGAACGTATACTTACGTCATGACCACGGTGACGACAGCGTCTCGACGGCAGGGACGCGGAGGACGGGAGCGCATCCTGGCCGCCGCAGCCGGACTGTTCGCAGCCCAGGGGATCAACGCGACCGGCATGGAGCAGATCGCCGAGCGGGCGCCGGTGTCCAAGCGCACCCTCTACGCGCACTTCAGGACCAAGGACGAGCTGGTCCTCGCCCACCTCAAGGACCTCGCCTCGACGGGGCGCACGCTGGAGGGCTCGCTGGCACGGAAGGACATCCCGCCCAGAGAGCGAATCCTCGCACTGTTCGAACCGCCCCCGGTCGGCACGGATCCGGTTCGCGGATGCCCGTTCATCGATGCCGCCGTGGAGTTTCCTGACCCGCAGAACGCGGTCCACTCCTATGCCCGCGAACAGAAACTGCTGATGGTCCGCCTGGTCGCCGACCTGGTGACGGAACTGGGCTGCCGCGAGCCCTCCGTCCTCGCCGAGCAACTCGTGACCCTCGCGGACGGCGCCGCCAGCCGCGCCATGGTGCTGGGCGACCCGAACTACGGTCGGCACGCGCGGACAGCGGCGAAGATCCTCCTGGACAACGCGCTGCCGACCACGATCTGACCGGCCCCGCCGGGTTGCCCGGAAGCCGCGTCGGCGCGGGGGCGTGGTCGAGTATGGGCGTGCGGGGCGGACAAACAAGGAAGGCAGTGGCTGTGACCGACGATTGGTATGTCCTCATCGAGGAGGACACCCGGACGACCAAGCGCGCCGACGGTGTGGAGCTGAGGCTGCACCGGTGGATGCTGGTGGGTAAGCACCGCATCGGCCAGGACCGGGAGCAGGCTGTCGCCGCGGCCGAGGACGCGGCCCTGCGTCACATACCGTCCGTACTGGCCCGGCACGCCCGGCCGGGGGACGAGCCGGGCCGCGAGGCGTTTCTCGCGCCGGACGGTACATGGGTCGTCCTGGTGAGGCAGCGTCTGCGTGAGTGCCATTTCCGGGTGACCGCCGCTCGGCTCATGCACGCGCGGACGGAGACGGAAGCGCCGCCCAAGAGCATGAAGGAGAAGTTCCGCAGCTCACTCAAGGGCCCGGAACCTCTACCGCAACCGTGGGCACCTGCTCGGTAAGGGTGCGAGCGTTCCGCCGCGCGGTGCCAGGGGCCATGGGCCGGCGGGGCTGGGCGGCGAGCCATTGCGGCGCCCTGGATTGAAGACCAGGAATCCCCGTACCCTGGATCCCTTACGTTCCAATCCCACATCCAGCGAACTCCCTTCGCGCCAACCCGCGGGGGAATCATGACAATCCACGGCCCCGCCTGCTGGCGGCCGACTGACGCTCTGCGCTCCCTCTGACCCCAGCCACCTCCTCGCCATCACCCGGCCGTCCCGAACCCCTGCGTACGCAGTCCGGCCACACCGTGACTGGCGGTCTGTTTCGACCCTGCGGCCCGTTGCGGCGATTGGTCTGCCGGGGCTGACCGGCACGGAACCAGTTGGCTTGTGAACTTGCCCGCTCGGTCCCGGCGCCGTCCTGGCCGCCTACCGCCCACCGGGAGGTGCCGGGCCGGCAGCAGGTCCTGATCGTTCGCGACAACGTCCTGGCCGGACGGTCCTTCGCCTCCGTCGAGGAAGTCGACTCCGCTTTCACCAGTCGATCCTGCCCCGCACCGCCCCCGTGGCCTTCCGGCCGGTCAGGCATCGACGGACTGTGAGACCACCACCATCGCGAGCCGCCCGGCAATTAGGCAGGCTTGCCCCATGGCGGGAACAAATTCGCGAAATTCCTCGTCCGCGAACAACGGCCCCAACTCGTCGGCGGATCCGGATCGTCCGACTCCCCTTTTGGAATGTCAGCCGCGCCGCCCGTAATCGAGCACCCTCGGCGCTGGTCCGCCTGGCGCCGCCGCGCCGCCGCCGTCGGCACCAGGCCGCCGAAGCCCAGCGCCGCTGGAACAACGTCACCGCCGCCGCAACGACTTGACCGGTGAAGATATCCACCGATCAAGAACTCCAGCTGCCGCGACGGTCGCGGGAGCGACCTGTCCGGCGTGTCAATTTTGTGTCAAGAAAACTCGAAACCGAGACGAAGGTCACATCTTGAACGGATTGCGATTATGACAGTCTTAATGAGGGGCGGGCCGGCACTTGACCCGCCGCGAAGGGAATGAGGACACCATGGCGAACCTACGACGGACTTGGGCAGAATACGTCGGCCTGTCCACATGTCCGGCATATCCGGCGTTTGTCCGACCTGACGCCCGGGCCCTGACTGGAACCGCAACCCCTAAGACGACATGACGGATCGCACTGGATTACTTCCGCCTTTAGGCCGGACGGCAGAAATCGAGCGAATAGAGCAGTTACTTGCCGACGGGAGGGCCGGGTACAGCGGCACCCTCACCGTCCAGGGACCTCCTGGGATCGGCATGACGAGGCTGCTCCTGGAAGCCCAACAGGCCGCCGAACAGGGCGGCTACACCGTCTCCTCCTTCCTGACGCTTGCCGCGGGGAGGACGGCGGGACGCGAGGAGACCGCATCCCTGCGAGCCATGCTTGCGCCCGCTGCTCCGAGCGCCAAACCACGCCTTGTCATCGTGGACCACCTGCACGACGCGCCCAGGGAATTGACGGAGGCCGTGGCGTCACTTGCCCGTTACAGGCTCCCGGAGCATTCCCGCGAAGCCCCGCTGGTGCGGATAATCGGAATCCGCACCGGATTGCAAGACCCCTCGATGCGCCGCCTTTCCCATGAGTTCACCGGAGACAACCGGATAGAACTCGGCAGACTCTCCGACGCCACCTCCACGGAACTTGCCGCCGGCCTCCTGGGCGCGACACCCGACCCACGGCTCGCCGCCGCGATCTCGGGCGCGGGAGGGAACCCCCTACTGACCGTGGAGCTGATCCACGGATTGCGCGAAGAGGGCTTGGTGGAGATCTCCCGCGACCGAGCCCGACTGCTGGACGAGCGCGTTCCGCGACGCGTGCGCGACCTCGCACAGCACTGGCTGGGCTCCCTGTCGGACAAGACCCGCCAACTCGTCCAGGTGGCCGCGGCCGTCGGTGGATCCTTCATGGTCGTCGAAGTCGCGTCGATGCTGCGGGAGACCACCGCATCGATGCTTCCCGCTCTGAATGAGGCCCTAGATTCGGGCCTGTTGATATGCCCCGGCGAACAGACCCTGTTCCAGCACGAGTTGATACGGCGCGCCATCGCCGACGCGCTCCCCGCCGCGGTCCGGCAGGCGCTGCGCCAGGACATCGCCGCCTTGAGCAGCCAGCGCTGCCTCCAGGTGCCGATACCGCCGGAGTTCCTGGTCACCGGCGGCCCGGTGGCCGCCTCTCCCCCCGCCCGCCTGCCCGCGTCCACGGACACGCCCTCCCCGCCGCCGGTATCGGCCCCTCCCCCGCTACCGTCCGACGGGCCCGGAGTGGTCCACCGGCTGCTGCCCGCCCTGCTGATGGCCCGCAGCACCCGCACGGAGCCTCTGCCGCTGGGACTCACCGAGGCCCTGCGCAGCGGCCTGACCGCCGTACTGGAGGCTCATTACGCCCTCGTGGAACCCACCACGGCCCACCCCCCGCTCACCGAGCGCACCGACCGGATCACCCGGAACACGGTCTCGCTCTTCTCCAACGGCACGGACCGCACCGCCGCTCGTGCGCGGGCCGTGCTCGCCGGCCATCAGGGCCGACCGGACGAGGCGGACGTGGTGGCGGCCACCGTGGTCGTGTCCAACCTGGAGTGGGCGCAGGGAAACCTGGCCGAAGGGCTCAAGTGGGCACAGCGCGCCGTCGAGAGCCTGGGTCCGGCCACCCCGCCCATGTGGTCCCCGTACGTCAAAATGGCGCTGGCCACCAAACTGTCCGACACCGGCCGGTTCGAGGAGGCCGAGGAACTGATCGACACCGCGCGCGCGGAGGCCGAGGCACTTGGACACCCGCACACGGCCACTCCGTTGATCGCCCGGGCCAGGGTGCTGCTCCAGTCCAGTCGGCTCCAGGAGGCGCAGGCGTGCGCCCAGTCCGGGCTTGAGATCGCGGCGCGGACCGGCGGCGGCTGGGTCGTACCGGTGGGGCAGGCGGTGCTGATCCTGGTCGCCCTGCGCCGCGGCGACCTGGCGTCGGCCTCCGACTACGTATGGCGGTGCCGGGCGGCCGTGGGCGCCGACAGCACGGTCTTCCCCTCCATCCACTTCGACTGGGGCGAGTGCCTGGTGGCCACGGTGCAACTCGGCCCGCAGCGTACGGCTGAAGTCCTGACGACGACGTACGCCCATCTCCTCACCTCCCCCCAGCTGTTCGTGGAGGAGGCGGCCGCGGCTGCCTGGCTCGTCAGGCTCGCTCTGGCCGCGGACGACATCCCGCTCGCCTCGACCGTCGTGACGGCCGCCGAGAGGTTCGCGGCAGCCAACGCCGGGCACCCCACCCTGGCGGTCGGCGCGCTGCATGCCAGGGGGTTGCTGGAACGGAACTCCGAAGCACTGCGCCAAGCCGCACGTGAGCACGTCAGCCCCTGCGCGGGCGCGCTCGCCGAGGAGGACCTGGGGATGCTCCTGAGCGCGCAGGAGGAGACCGGCGCTCTTGGCGCATCGGCACTGCGGTCCGCGGAGGGGCGCTTCGCGCAGATCGGCTCGCAGGGCGACATCGCGCGCATCCGTGCCTTCATCGAGGAACGACAGGCACCCCTCACGAACGCTCCTCGCCAGGCCGAGGCCGCAACCACGGGCTGGGAGGCGCTTTCGGAGACCGAGCGGTCCATCGCCCTGCTGGTCAGCGACGGGCTGACCAACCGTCAGGTGGCGCGACGGGTCAGCCTGTCCCCGCACACCGTCAATTACCACCTCAGAGCGATCTTCCGGAAGCTTGACATCAGTTCCCGGGTGGAAGTCGCCCGTCACATCACGCACGGCGCTTGAAACGCGCACCGTCGAAAGGAAGATCAGTTATGGCCGAGCCCTTCAGCGTCCGGGTCACCGTCCGCGTGTACGAGACCGACGCGCAAGGACACCTCAACGGAAACGTCTACCTCCAGCACGCCGAGCACGCACGCTGGGAGCTGTTGAACGCGGCCGGGATCAACCAGGGGGATCTGCTCAAGAAGCGGGTCAGTCCGGTCAACCTGGAGACGACCATCCGGTACCACCGCGAGGTGGTCGCCGGCGACGAGGTGGACATCAGCTGCGCCTTCGTCTTCGGCGAGGGCAAGAGCTTCCGGGTGGAGCAGACCATGACCAAGGCCGACGGCACCCTCGTGGCGGAGGTCTTCAACGTGGGCGGCATCCTCGACCTGGACGCGCGCAAACTCGTCTCCGATCCCCGCGAGTACTTCCGCTCGGTGGCGGCCAATCCCGAGGTGGCCGGTCTCTGACCGCACCGTACGGACACGGACGGCATCGGCCCTCCCCCGCTCCTCGTCGGCTGGGGAGGGCCGACGCGCGTCACACGCCGACACGTTCCCGCAGCTCCGGCGTCATCAGTTCCTCGGAGGGCAGTACGCCGGAGATCGTGGAGAAGAACCGCGCGGTCAGCTGCGGATGGCCCACGATGGCGCGCATCAGCGGCAGTCGACGGCCCGGCCGCAGCTCCGCCGCCGCCAGGGTGTCCCGGTAGCCGTCCATGACCAGGTCGTCGCGTCGCTCAGCGTACTGGCGCAGCGACTTGTCCAGCCTCGAATCGTCCCGCAGCCCGTCGCTGACCGACTCGACTAGCGCGACGGCCTGCCGGAAGGCGTCGGTGATGCCTTTTCCGGTGAGCGAGTCCTTGTGGTGGCCCGCGTCACCCACCAGCGCCCAGCCGGGGCCGGCGGCCTGGCGGAAGAAGTTGCGCTGGTCCCCGGTGCCGAAGAGCCGGTCCTCCTGCGTCGCACCCGCCATCCGGTCGGCGAGCGCGGGTGTGATGGCGGAGATGTTCTCCAGGTAGGCGGTACGGGCGTCGGCGCGCACCCGCTCGTACTGCGCCATCGGGAAGTAGGTGGCGACCAGGGTCAGGCCGTCGTTGGTCGGAACGAACCCCGCCCATCTGCGGGAGCTCTCGTACACTTCGAAGCCGGCGTCGATGCCCGACCAGAACGAGTAGTACACGCAGGTCAGCATGGGGTCCTCCAGCTCGGTGCGGGCGCCCGCGAGGCCGGCGACCTTCGAGCGCATGCCGTCCGCTCCCACCACCAGATGAGCCCGCTCCTCGAACTGCTTCCCGCCCGAGCGGTAGCGGACGCCGACCACCCGGCCTTTCTCGAACACCAGCTCGTCGACCGCCGACTGCTCACGGAACTCCGCCCCCGAGGCGACCGCCCCTTCGGTGAGGATGCGGTCCAGGAGGTAGCGGCGCGGGGCGTACGCGGCGGTGACACCGTCGGCAGGCCACGAACAGCCTTCGAGGGCCACGTCCTTGACCTGGTGACGGATGCGTTCGATCGGCGGGCAGCCGGTGGCCGCGACGGACTCCAACAGCCCCCAGCGCTTCAGATGGGCGACACCTGGTTGATGGATGTAGAGGGTCGAGAGGGTGTCGCGGGGATGGCGGATGCGGTCCAGCAGCAGCACGCGGTATCCGGCACGGGCGAAGAGCATCGCGGTCGGGGAGCCCGCGGCCCGCGCTCCCACCACTATGACGTCGTACACGGGACGACCATGCCTTTCCTGAGGGTCGGAGGTACGGGGGCCGGGGTCCGGCGG
This sequence comes from Streptomyces sp. NPDC006711, assembly GCF_042869775.1. Classification (NCBI taxonomy): domain Bacteria; kingdom Bacillati; phylum Actinomycetota; class Actinomycetes; order Kitasatosporales; family Streptomycetaceae; genus Streptomyces; species Streptomyces sp. NPDC006711. The sequence goes on along the minus strand of NZ_JBIAGO010000014.1, from coordinate 180,265 downwards.
AGGTCCGGGTCGGACGTCGGGAGTCCGCGCGGGGAAGCGCGGCGTACGGTGTCCGGCGGCACGGGGCGCCGGCCGTACGGGGTCAGCCGACGCCTGCCTTGCTCAGGGCGTCGGCGAGTGAGCGCAGGGTCCGCAGGCCGTCCTCCGGGTCCGTGGGGAAGATCATCGCGGAGAGCGTGGTGACTCCCGCCTCGGCGTGCTCCCGCAGGAGATCGGCTATCCGCTCGACGGGGCCCAGCAGACACGTGCGTTCCAGGAACTCCTGGGGTATCGCAGCGGCGGCCTCGCGCGGACGGCCCTCCAGGTACAGCTCCTGGACGCGGCGCGCGGCATCCGGGTAACCCATGCGGGCGGCAAGACGGTTGTAGAAGTTCTCCTTGCGCGAGCCCATGCCGCCCAGATAGTGCGCGGTGTACATGCGGACCCGGTCGGCGCAGTCGGCGACGTCGTCGCCGACCACGGCGGGCATCGAGGACACGACGTCGAACCCCGTCAGATCCCGGCCCGCCCGCGCACCCCCCGCCCGGAGCAGCGGCAGATGCTCGGCGATGGTCTCGGGCTGGAAGAAGACCGAGAGCCAGCCGTCGGCGACCTCTCCTGCCAGCTCTACGTTGCGCGGGCCGACGGCCGCCAGGTAGAGCGGCACGTCCTTGCGGCGCGGCCGGGTGCCCAGGCGCAGCGGTTTGCCCGGCCCGTCGGGCAGCGGGAGCTGGTAATGGGCGCCGTCGTACACGACGTCCTCCCTGCGCAGCGCCATGCGGACGATGTCCAGGTACTCGCGGGTGCGCGCCAGCGGCCTGTCGAAGCGGGCGCCGTGCCAGCCCTCGGCGACCTGGGGTCCCGAAACGCCGAGGCCGAGCCGGAAGCGGCCCTCGGAGAGGATGTCGAGGGTGGTCGCGGTCATCGCGGTCATGGCGGGGCTGCGGGCCGGAATCTGCATGGCGGCCGTGCCGAGGCCGATGCGGCTGGTCTGCGCGGCGAGGTAGCCGAGCAGGGACACGGCGTCCGAGCTGAAGGCCTCGGCCGTCCAGGCCACCGCGTAGTCGAGTCGTTCCGCCTCCTGTACGTAGCGGGCGGAGGTCCTGGGGTCGGCGCCCGCGCCGAGGGGGCCTAGGTAGCGCAGGTTCAGTCCGAGTCTCATCGGTGCACCGTCCTGGTGGGTTCGGTGACCGCCTGCGGGGAGCTCCCGGTCCGGGCGCGTGCGCTGTCCAGGAATTCCAGGACGGTCGAGGTGTAGCGCTCCTTGTCGGTCCACAGGCCGCGCAGATGACGGGCCTCGGGGAGCACGAGAGTCCGGGCGTGCGGGTATCGGCGCGCGAGAGCCAGGATCTCACCGGCGGGTACCACGGTGTCCGCGCCGCCACCGATGAACAGCATCGGGGTGGTGGCGTACCCGGGCGCGGTCGGCGCGGGCGGCCACTGGGTGCCGCCGATGGTGAGGTGGTTGAACAGTTCGAAGGACCGTTCGGCGACGGTGGCCGCCCTTCCGTCACGGGAACGCTCCGGCAGCGTCAGCAGGCCCTCGCGCAGCAGGTTGGGAGAGATCGCCGGGGGGTCGCAGGCGGGGCCGCTGTCGCAGACCACCGCGTCGACGTCCCGGTGCAGCGTCCGCAGCGCGCGCAACATGGCGAACGAGGACAGCGAGAAGCCGTACAGGATGAGCCGGGGGCGGGCGCCGCCGGTCAGGGCAGCGGTGCAGCGGGCGGCGGCGACGGTGTCCTGGGCGAACTTCCGGTCGAAGCCGGTGAATCCGCGGTCCCGGAAGCTGTCGCCGTGGTTGCGGTAGTCGAACAGCAGCACCGAATGACCGGACTGGTGCAGGGCCCGTGCGTAGGGCAGGCTGCGGGACTTGTCCAGACCGAGCCCGTGGCCGAGCAGCGCCACCCGGTCCGTGCGCTCTCCCGGGCAGTACCAGCCCGCGAGGGTCCGGCCGCCCCTGCCCGCGGGGATGGCCACCTCCCGCGCCTTCAGTCCGAACTGTTCGGGGCGGCGGCGGCGTTCGGTTCGGGGCGGGTGGAACGCGGTGTACGCGGCGCGCAGGGCGTCGAGGGGGGCGGCGAGCACCGCGCCCGTCCGGTCGCTCATGCCCACGTCCCTGAGCGCCACGGCGCCGATCGGGGCGTCCTTGGACTCCATGTCCCCGCGCGTGGCGCCCGGTCGCACGCCACGGGCCCTCGGTGGGCCGCGTCGCGGGGGTTCGTAACGCTGCTGCCGCTCACACCACCAGCCCTCCGTCGATGCCGAACACCTGGCCGCTGATGTACGCGGCCCGCGGCGACACCAGGAAGGAGACCAGGTCGGCGACCTCGTCGGCCGTCCCGAAGCGACGCAGCGGAATCCTGTCCAGGATCTGCTTCTTGGCGGCGTCGGACATGTCGGCGGTCATGTCGGTCTCGATGAGGCCGGGAGCGACGGAGTTGACCCGGATCCCGTACCGGCCCACCTCCTTGGCGAGCGAGCGCGAGAAGCCGATGATGCCGGCCTTGGACGCCGCGTAGTTGGTCTGGGTGGCGTTGCCGTACACCCCCGCCACGGAGGACATCGTCACGATGGTGCCGGTGCGCCGCTTCATGAAGGAGAAGACCGAGGCGCGGCAGATGCTGTACGTGCCGTCCAGGTTGGTGCCGATGACGTCACGCCATTGATCGTCCTCCATGAGGACCAGCGGGTTGTCGCGCACGATGCCGGCGCTGGTGACCACCGCGTCCAACGGGCCGAGCTCTTCCTCGGCCCGGGTGACGAACGCGCGGGCCGCGGCCGGGTCGGCGACGTCGAGCGCCCCGGTCAGGACCCGTGCGCCCAGTTCGGTGACCTCCTTGGCGACCTGCTCGGCCGCGTCGGTGTCAAAGCGGTAGCACAGGGCCACGTCGAAGCCGTCGCGGGCGAGCCGGGTGGCCACCGCTCGTCCTATGCCGCGGGAGCCTCCGGTGACGAGAGCGACCGGTCGTGCGCCGTCAGTCATGATGCTGCTGCCTTTCGATGGACTTGCGGATCGGTCTCCCGGGTGCCTCTGCGGGGCAGTCGGAGACGAAGGGTGCGGGCCGTGCTCGTGGGGCCTCGCGGAAAGGCGCGGGGCCCCACGAGCACGGGCCTGCGACGGCTACTTGCGCTTGGAGTCGACCAGCGCGCGCACCTGGAGCAAATTGGAGACCTGCTTGAAGTCGGACTCGTCCACCTTGATGCCGTACTTCTTCTCCAGGTTGACGACGATCTCCAGGGCCATCAGCGAGTCGACCTGAAGGTCCTCGACGAAATGAGCCTCGTCGGTCACCTCTTCGGCGGGGAGCTCCAGGGCGTCGGCGACGAGCGAACGCAGTTCCTCGGTGTCGACGGCGACAGCGGTGTTCTCGGACATGTGGTGACTTCCTTACGTAGGGATGTACTGGATGCTGGGGGTGTCGCTGAGGGATGGGTGACGGATGGTCAGGCGGTGAGGATTTCTCCGCCGTCGATGCCGATGACGTTGCCGGTGAGCCACGACGAGTCGGACATCGAGAGCAAGACGATCGCCTCGGCGACGTCCTCGGGCTCCGTCAGCCGCTGGTGCGGGTTGCGGGTGCGGCACACCTCGGCGTACGCGGCGCTGCCGGGGATCTTCTCCAGAGCCGGCGTGAGCGTGGTGCCCGCACGCAGGGCGTTGGCCGCGATGCCACGTGGTGCCAGTTCCACGGCCAGCTGACGCAGATGGGCTTCCAGGGCCGCCTTGGCCGCGGACACCGGACCGTAGCTGTCCAGGACCCGGGTGCTGCCCGCGCTGGTCATGCCGTAGATCTTCGCGCCTCGGCCGAGCAGGTCCGCGGCGAGCAGGTCCTGGGTCCAGTAGACGAGGCTGTTGGCCATGACGTCGAGGGTCATCGCCAACTGCCGCGAGTTGACCGTCTCCTGGTCCTGCGGACCGTCCGGAGCGGTCGCGAACGGTAGCAGCGAGCCGAACGCCAGCGAGTGCAGCAGGATGCGGATGCCCTTGCCGCCGGTGAGTTCGACGGCCCGCGCGACCACCTCCCTGCGGGTACTCGCGCTCGCCGCGTTGAGGTTGAAGAAGTGCGCGGACACTCCGGTTTCGCGCAGTTCGGCCTCGAATTTGGCGGCGGCCTCCGCACCGTCGGCGGTGTCGAAGTGGACACCTATGACGTTGCCGCCGCGTTCCGCGAGCGCTGCGGCGACGGCCCGGCCGAAGCCGCTGGAGACGCCCAGGACGAGGGACCAGGATCCCTGGATATCCGTGATCATGTCCGGTTCCCTTTCTGCTGGGGGTTCTGCTGGGGGTTCTGCTGGGGGTTCTGCTGGGGGTGGAGGGGGGTTGTGGGCAGGGGGGCGTCCAGCCGGGCGAATGCCACGTTGCCCTCCGCCGCGGCCGTCACGAGGATCCTGTGTCGTCCCTCGCGGGCGGCGAGCGCCGCAACGAGGTGGCGCATCGGGGTGAGCGCTCCGACGCCCGCCGGGAAGGACGCGAGGTCCGCGCACCGGTTGCCGAGCCAGGCCAGGACGGCTTCCCCCACGGGCGAATCGTCGACGATCGCATCGACCCTCGGGGGCCCGTCGGTGTCCGCGGTGAGGTCGCGCCACGCGTTCTCCAGTGCGCGGTGCGCGGTGGCGCCGGGTGCCAGGAAGGCGGTGCGGACCCGCACGGTCCCGTACGAGGGTGCTGGGGACCGCGCGTCCGGGCGGGCGCAGATCAACGCGACGGCTCCGGTGTCACTGCTGTCGGCGCCCGGTTCGCAGTCCGGCAGCGTCTCCTCGGTCGCGCCGACGACCAGGGCGTCGGCCCGGCCGGCGGCCAGCGCCCTCGCGCCGGCGGCGAGCGCGTCCAGGGCCGCGGTGCGCGGCGAGTTGACGGTGAGTGTGAAGCCGTTGACCTGGTGCTCCGTGGCGAGCCGGGACGCGAACAGACTCATCGCGAAGTACGGCGCGCTCAGCGGGGCGATGGCGTCCGCCCCCGCGTCGATGATCGTCCGGTCTTGCTCGTCCAGCAGCGCCATGCCCGCGTTGTTCGTGCCCACGACGATCCCACGGCGGTCGGCGGGCACGGCGAACAGCGCCCCGTCGGCGTCCGCCTGCGCGTTGGCGGTGGCCGCGAGCAGGTACTGGCAGCCCGGGGGCAGCCGCTTGTAGCCTCGGCCCGGCAGCGCGGCGGCCACGTCGAGCCAGCCGGGGCCGGGACCGCCAGTGATGACGGAGGACAGCGCCTCGGTGGGTTTGTCGGTGCCCGGCAGGCAGACGCCCACTCCGAGCACGTTCAAGGTGCTCATGACAGGACCATCCCTTCCGCAGGCCTCTCCCGTAGGGCCCTGACCTCTCGGTCCCGGTGCCCCGCGTCCGCTCCCGGCGCGGCCGACAGGACAAGCGACACGTTGTTGCCGCCGAAGGCGTAGGCGTTGACCAGCACCGAGGGCGCGCTCAACGGCACCGGCCCGTCCTGCGGCAGCCATACCGCGCAGCGCGGATCCTGCGCGGAGACGGGCGCGTTGGCCGGGACCTGCCCGTGGTGCAGCATCAGTGCCGCCGTCAGCACACCGAACGCGCCCGCGACTCCCGCCGTGTGCCCGATCATCGCCTTGAGGCTGAACAGGGGGAGTTCGTCGCAGTGCGCACCGAACACCTCGCGCAGTGCCTCGCTCTCCACGACGTCGTTGAGCGGTGTCCCCGTTCCGTGCGGTACCACTCCCCCTACCTGGTCGGGCCGCAGGCCCGCCTCGGCGAGGGCCCCGCGCATGCCGCGCACGGCCTGGACTCCGCCGGGGTCGGGTGCGGTGGGGTGGTGGGCGTCGCAGCTGAACGCGGCGGCCGACAGTTCCGCGTACACCTTCGCCCCCCGGGCCTCGGCGTGCTCGGCCGCTTCGAGCACCAGCATCGCCGCGCCGTCACCGAAGAGGGTTCCCTGCCGGTCCGTCGCGAAGGGCCGGCAGGCGACCGGGTCGGCCGCGCCGATGCGGTTGAAGACGCCCATGCCCACCCGGGTCGGGCCTTCGGCGCCGCCGGTCAGGACCACGTCCGCCTCGCCCGCGCGGATCATGTCCGCGGCGACGGCCGCCGCGTAGCCGCTGGCCGCGCAGGCATTGCCGAAGCTGGTGCTGCCGCCGGTGGCACCGATCGCGGCCGATACGGCGGCGCAGGTCACCGTCATCGGCGACCACCTGCCGGCGGCCCGGCGCGACGGCGCGCCCCGCTCGGCGGACCGCCGGGCCTCGTGCTGTCCTGCGTTGCCCATCTCCACGCCGAGCACCACGCTGAGACGTTCGCGCTGCGCCTCGTCGAGGCCGGCGTCCGCCACCGCTTCGCGAGCGGCGGCGATCGCCATGCGGGGGCCCGCGGCGAGCTCGACGTGAGCGTGCCGCTCGGGACCTTCGGGCACGTCGGCCGCGGGCACCAGGTACATCAGCCGGTTGGCCATCCGGGCGTCCGGGTCCACAACGGGCCTCGGCGCGGCGCCTTTGGAGGCGAGCCCCTTCCAGAAGGCGGACACGCCCGAGCCCAGAGGGGAGATCGCTCCGAGGCCGGTGACGACCACTCGGCGGCCCGACCCTGCACGCCGGCTCACGGCACCTCACCGGCTCCGGTGAGCACCAGTGCGGCAGCCGCATCGTCCGTGGCTCCTCCGCCGCTGGTGGCCAGTACGGGTCCGGGGCCTCCCGCGGCGAGATGGGCGACGCCGGCAGCGGCTTGGAGGACGCCGAGCGCCCCCGAGCAGTGGCCGAGCCGTGCGGTGAGGTCGACCGCGGAGGCCGTCGCGGCGTCCTCGGCCAACCCCAGCCACAGTCCTGCCGCGAGGGCGCTCTCGCCGTGCAGCGCGTGGGCGCGGGCGGTGGCGGAGTCCGCGGCTCGTACGCTGCGCTCCAGTACGGCCAGCGGGCGGGCGCCGCGTGCCGCGACGCGTTCGGAGGACTCCAGGACGAGCGCCACCGCCCCGTCGAGCGGACTGCGCCCGGAGCCGTCGTCCAGCAGCCTGGCGGCGGGTTCGGTGTGCGGCTCGACGCCGATGACGACGACCGTGTCGGCCCTGCGCGCGGCGAGCAGGTTGTGCGCCCAGTGCAGGGCGTCGGCCCCGCTGGTGGCCCCGTTGCAGACGGTGAGGTTGGGCCCGCGCATCCCGTACCGGATGGCGATCCATCCCGCGATCACGTTGGACGACGTGTGCGGCAGGCCGAGCGGGCTCAGTCCGGTGACCGTGTGCGCGGCAATGGTGTCGACGAAGTCGCAGACGCTGTCGAGGTTGCCGAGGTTGGTGGAGATCACCACGGCTGTGGTGTCACCGGGCCCGGTGTACCTCTCGCCGTCGTCGGACAGCAGGCCGGCCTGGCGCAGCGCGGGGGCGACGGCCCGAAGGGCGAGGCGCGAGGCACGGTCCTTGTGCCGCATCTCCCGGCCTTTGAGGCCGGTGTCGGGGTCGAATCCCCCGTCGTGGGCGCCGGGAGCGAGGAGGTCGGCGGCTTCCCGCACACCTGGGATGGCGGTGCCCACGCCGGTGATCACGACGGATTTCACCCCGCCCACTTCATGGCGCGCGGTCACGGGCGGTCCCCCTTCTCCAGGACGGCCACGGCGTTGATGCCGCCGAAGCCGAACGCGTTGATCTGTGCGGTGGACATCCGGGCGGTGGCGGCCGTGTCGCGGACCAGCCGCAGGCCGGCCGCCTCCTCGATCGGGTCGGTCAGTCCCAGCACGGCCGGGACCACGCCCTCGCGCAGGGCGAAGGCCGCGGTGATCAGGCTGAGGAGCCCGGAGCCGCCCAGGGTGTGCCCGGTCATGGATTTGACGGCGGTCAGCAGGGGACCTGCGCCGGCGCCTTCGAAAACCCGCGACAGCGCGGTCGCCTCGGCCGAGTCGTTGAGCTGGGTGCCGCTGCCGTGCAGCATGACCAGGTCGATCTCGTCCGCCTTGAGTCCGGCCCTGCGGTGCGCGTCCTTGATGGCCCAGGAGATGGCCGTCGCGTCGGGCGCGGTGGGGTGCGAGGCGTCGCAGTTCATGCTGACCCCGCGCACGACGGCGTGAACTCCCTTGCGGGACAAGCCCGTTCGTTGCACGACCACGGCGGCCGAGCCCTCACCCATCAGCATGCCCGCCCGAGCCCGGTCGAACGGCCGCAGGGCGCGCGGCGTCTCGTTCTGCACCCGGTCGAGCGTCCCGAAGGCGCTCTCCGCGATCGAGTCGCTGCCCGCCACCACGACGGTGTCCGCCTGCCCGAGCTCGATCATGTCGGTGGCCATGCCGAGTGTGTACAGCGTGGCCGCGCAGGCGTTGGCGAACGTGTAGCTGCGCACGGTGGCGAACCGGTCCCGCAGCGCGCTGCCGAAGTGCAGGTCCCGCATGGTCAGCGGTGCCCCGTCGCGCCACCACAGTTCCGCCGAGCGCTGTTCCCTCAGGGTCGTCCCCACGAGGACGGGAATGTCGCCGTCCACGGAGTCCAGGCCAGCGTCGGTGAGGGCCTGTTCGACCGCGGTCTCCAGCCATCGGGTGGCACGCAGCGGACGGTCGGCGCCGTCCCGGCCGCGGTCGTCGATCTCGTACGCCTGCTTCGCCCGGTACTTCTCCCGGTCGAAGGCGCGCAGGCCGGCGAGGCCGCTGCGGCCCGCGCACAGCGCGTCGTAGACGGCGCGCGGGTTGTCGCCGATGCTCGCCACGGCGCCCAGGCCCGTGATGTCCCAGCTCATCGTCCCTCCCCCGCCGCCCGGCCCGCGGACTCCCGCAAACGGTTGCGGGCGAGCTTTCCGGTGGACGTGGTGGGCAGGACGTCGATCACCTCGACCCTGGCCGGGCGCTTGAAGGGCGCGAGGCGGGAGCGCAGGAGGGTGAGGATCGCCTTGCGGACGACGCTGGGGTCGACGCCCGGCGCGGGAACGGCGTAGGCCACCGCCTGGTCGAGTCCGTTCTCGTCGCTCACGGCCACGACCGCGCACTCCGCCACCTCGACGGCCTCGCGCACGACCGCCTCTATCTCGCTGGGAGCCACCTTGTAGCCGCCCATGTTCAGCAGGTCGTCCGCGCGGCACAGGTACCAGAAGTCGCCCGCCTCGTCGCGTCGCACGATGTCGCCAGTGTACGCGCCGCCGTCGGCGAAGGTGCGGCGGGTGGCCTCGGTCCGGTTGAGGTAACCGAGCGCCACGCAGGGCCCGGCCACGTGCAGCACGCCTTCGGCGCCGTCCGGGAGCGGTGCGCCGTCCTTGTCCCTGACGGTCGCGCTGACGCCCGTGACCGGACGGCCCGTCGCTCCCGCGGTGGCGGCTGCGGGCGGGGTGGCGACGACGATGTGCAGGGCCTCGGTGGCGCCCAGACCGTTGATCAGCGGCACCCCCAACTTCTCGCGCACCTGTTCGGCGAGCGCGGCCGGGCAGTGCTCACCCGCGGTGACCGCGAGCCGCAGCGAGGCGATCGCATCGGTGCCGTGGGCGGCGGTGAGCGCGAGCAGCGCGACGTACATCCTGGGTACGGAGAACAGCACGGTCGGCCGGTGGCGGCGCAGCGCGCTGTGGACCGCGTGCGCGTCGACGCCGCCGCGCAGCACCACGGTGCGGGCGCCCGCGGCGAGCGGCAGGATGACGGAGTTCCCGAAGCCGTAGCCGAAGGACACCTTGGCGGTGGAGAGCACCACGTCCTCGGGGCCGAGCCCGGCCAGCGAGCCGACCGAAGCGGCGACGGCCTCGATGCCGGTGGCGGCGTGCAGCACACCCTTGGGCGAGCCGGTGCTGCCCGAGGTGTACTGGATCAGCGCGGGCTGCCGGGCGGCCCAGTCGGCCTCGTCGGCCGCCGCCTCGGGGGCGTACACCTTGGTGTCGGGGGCGCCTCCGAAGACCGTACGGACTTCGTCACCTGTGCTGCGGGGCAGGCCATTTATGTGGTCGCCCAGCTCGCGCCGGGAGGCGTTCGGGAAGTCGAAGTGCGCGAACCCGGCCTCGCAGTCGGCGGCCATGAAGCGCAGCTCGGGGTCGGACAGCGCGGGGCTGACCGGCACGGGCACACACCCGTGCCACCACAGGCCCAGGATCGCCGCGGTGGTCGCCACCGAGTCGTCGGCCACCACCAGCGCCCGGGTGCCCACGGGCACGCCCCGCTCGCGCAGCGCGCCCGCGTAGCCGGTCACGGCGTCGTGGAGCCGCGCGTAGGTCACCTCGCCGACGTCGGGGTCCACATGGCTGACGCGGTCCCCCGCACCTGCCCGCACGTGCTTGCCCACCAGTAGTTCCACCAGTTTCATCGCGGACCCTTCCTCGGGGACGTCACTTCCACGGCAACGGCGTTGCCGCTGCCGAGGGCCAGCGCGAGGACGCGCGAGCCCGGTTGTTCCGCGCAGCTGTGGTCCGCCGTCAGGGCGACAGCGGCGATGACGGCGGCGACGCCGCCGGCGGCCCCCAAGTCGCCGAACCGTTCCTCGACGCGCAGCGGCGGCGCGGCGCACAGCGGGGCCAGGACATCCGGGGCAGGGGCGTCGGCGGCCGACGCGGACAGGACCAGCCGGTCCGCCGGCCCGTCCATGCGTGCCAGGCAGGAATGGACGAACGCATTGATGCCGTGCCGGGCCCAACGGGCCCTGTGCACCGGCCTGATAGCTGTTTCCCGCCCGCCCGGGGCGTTCCGCTGGAGCACCATGCACAGGGCCGCCTCCGCCGGGTCACCGTCGGGGCCGGTCCGCCAGACGGACGTGGCGGCGGACCCTCCGACCACGACGCGCACGCACCGGTCGCGCCTCAGCATCCGGACCGCTTCGGTGACGGCGTGGGCGCCCGCGTCCTGGCGGCCGGTCAGGTTCAGGTACGGCCCGTCAAGGCCGAGCCCCACGGAGATCGCCGTCGCGGGCGCGGTGAACGCGGAATGCGCGGTGCGCCGCGGGGAGACCCGGCCGGGCCCCGCCTTGGGGATGTCCGCGCAGGTCTCCGCGTAGGCGGCCAGACCCGCGGTGGACGAGGCCCAGACAGTGGCGGTCGCACCAGCGGTCCCCGGGGTGCGGGGCGACGCGGCTGATACGGCGGCGGTGGCCGCGGCGAGCGCCTGCTTGTGCTCGGGTGCCTCGTGCGCGAAGGCGCGGAGAGAGGAGGGTAGGAGCAGACCGGTGAGACGTGTCGCACCCGGCAGCCGGACTCCGATCCCTGCCACGGCTGCCGTCGTCCGGCGTGCGGGGGCGCCCGGGGCGGTCCGTACGACGGTGTCAGGCCGCATCGTCACTCCCGACCGCGCCGAGCAGAAGTGCCGACACTCCGCCACCAAGTCCGAAGGCGAGACTGAGCACGGTGGCTAGGGAGGCCGGGCGGCCCGAGGGCGGCACCAGGTCGAGGCCCGCGCAGGCCGGATCGGCGTCGCGGAGGGTGGCGTTGCCCGGGAGGTGGCCCGCGGCCAGCGCCATCACCGCCACCACCGCTTCGAGGACTCCTGCCGCGCCCTGGGTGTGGCCGAGCACACCCTTGAGGGAGGACACGGCGGGCTTGCGCCGCCCGGGCCCACCGAGGGCGGAGGCGATCGCCCGTGCCTCGACGCCGTCGCTCGCGGGGGTACCGGTGCCGTGAGCGCACACCCAGTCCACGCTCTCCGGCGAGCGGCCCGCGTCCGCCAGGCAGGTGCCGATCGCCCGGACCAGAGCGTCACCGGTCGGCCGCGGCCGGGTGAGGTGGTAGGCGTCGGCGGCGGCGCCGTGCGCCAAAAGCACGGCCAGCGGCACAGCGCCTCGTGCGGCGCAGTGCGCAGCGCTTTCCAAAATCAGGACGGCGGCGCCCTCGGCGGGCTGCATGCCGAGCCGGTCCGCGTCGAAGGGGCGGGGCACGTCGGGGGCGAGCGCCCGCAACGTGGTGAACATGGCGAACACCTCCTGGGAAAGCTCCTCGGCTCCGCCGCAGATCGCGACGTCCACCTCTCCGTCGGCGATCGCGTCGGCCCCGCAGGCCACGGCGTCGCCGCCGACGGAGCAGCCGGAGGCCAGCTGCACCACGGGCCCGTCGAAGGCCACCGCCTGGGGCAGCAGATCGAGCAGCCGTTCCGGTTCGGCCCAGTCGGTGCCTTCGGGTGTCAGCCCCTCAGGGGTGATGCCGTGGTCGAGGACCGGCCTGGTGGCCATGACCGTCCCGGCGAAGACCCCGGTGCGGTGACCGTCGTCGGAAAGTCCTGCGACGTGCGCCGCCTCGGCCGCGGCGGCGGCCAGGAAGCGCGCCGCGAGCGAACGGTGCGGCGGCACGAGGGAGTCGAGCTGTGACAGCGCGGCCGGCGGGACCTCCCCGGCGCGGTCCGAGGGGTGGCGGGAGGTGTCGAAGCGGGTGACGGGACCTGTCGTCACCCGGCCCGTGCGGACCGCCTCCCACAGCGCCCGGCGCCCCAGCCCGGCCGGCGACACGGCGCCGATTCCCGTCACCACCACGCCGGAACGCACGGGGGCCCGTTCCATGGGCGTCGCCATCAGGCCGCCTTCCCCTTGGCGCGCAGCAGCGCCACCATGCTGGAGGACGACGTCACTTCGGCGGCCTCGTCGGGGCTGATCTCGAGGTCGAACTCGCGCCCCACCCGCACGATGATCTCGACCTTCTCCAGGGAGTCCGCCGCCAGGTCGTCGTAGAAACCGGCGTCAGCCTCCACGCTTTCGACTTCGAGGACTTCGGCGACGATAGTGCGCACACGATCGAGAGCGGCAACATTCTCAACTTCGGGCATCGACCGTTCCTCAATTCCAGTTCGCAGCGACAGAAATCGCCTGTTCCGCATTGAGTCGGGGATCGCACAGCGTGGTGGAGCGCCCGTCGCGGCCGGCGAGTTCCGACGCGTCGGCGACACATTCGGAGACCTCGTCGGGGGTGGTCTCCAGATGCAGTCCGCCCGGAAACAGCCCGATTTCACGCAGAGCGCCCTGGAATTCGACGATCTCTTGCACGACGGAGGTCAACAGCCGCGTCTTGCGGCCGCTGGCGGCCCTGACGGTGTTGCCGTGCATCGGGTCGCACAGCCAGACCACCGGGTGCCCGGCCTCGCGTACTTGGGCGGCCAGCGCCGGCAGCCGACGGGCCGCCTCTCCGGCTCCCATGCGTGAAATGAGCGTCAGCCGCCCGGGGCTGCGCTGCGGATCCAGGAGCGCGCACAGGCGCAGGAGTTCGTGCTCCGTCATGCTGGGACCGACCTTGCAGGCGACCGGGTTCGAGACCAGAGCCAGCATGCGTACGTGCGCGCCGTCGATCTGCCGGGTGCGGTCGCCGATCCAGGGCCAGTGCGTGGACGTCAGCAGCGTGTCGCCCTCGCCGCCGCGGCGCAGTTGCGGCAGTTCGTAGTCCAGCACCAATGCCTCGTGGCTGGCCCACACCGGCACCCTGGTGATCTCCTGCTGCCTGCGCAGGTACGTCATGGCGGTGGTCGCGGCCTCGTGGCAGGCGAGCATGCGCAGCGGATCGGACCTGCGGTCCCTCTCCGTCCCCATCGGCCCGTTGACCAAGTGACCGCGGTATACGGGCAGTTCGACTCCGTCGACGAACTCCGTCAGGGCGGACCTGGGCTTGGCGAACTGACCGGCGAAGCGGCCCACTCGAAGCACCGGCAGTCCGGAACCCATCTGCATCACACCTGCGAGAGCGTCCAGCAGACCGGTCTTGCGCCCCAGATGGGCGGGCGTGCATTCGGCCGGGTCTTCGGCGCAGTCGCCCGCCTGGACGACCTGCCTGCGGCCTTCCGCGACGTCGGCCAGAGCCAAGCGCAGTGCGTTGACCTCGTCGGCGTCCACCAGTTCCGGCAGAAGAGCGAGGTCTCGCCTGATCCCCGTGACGAGCCAGTCGTCGTTCCAGACGGGCTGCTGATGGGAGGGCAGCAGCCGCCAGGACCGCATCTCGTCCTCGGTCAGCGCGTAGTGGGATTCGGCGAGTCCGGCCCAGTTGATGGCGACATTCATGAAGGTTCGATCCCCGTATCCCCTGTCGGCTGCCTCGGCACGAGCACATCAATGAGGCACACAATCGAATCGTCGGTGTTCGGCGGGTTACAGCCGAATGACGCTGAGATTGAACGAGCTATTCGGGCTGAACAGCCGACGTGCAAGCCGGATCCGTCGCGGTCAGCCGATTTCGAATCTAGCCGTACGGAAGCCTCTGCGGGCTACCCGTACGAGTAGTCGGAAGCAGTTGACAACCTACTCGCCCACCGCAGCGCGCAGCGTATGTGAGTAGTGGCCCCCACCCGGCCCGACTGCGAGACTCTGGTTCGCAACGCAGGAGAAGGCGAGTGCGCAGAAACAAGAGCCAGAGGCGGCGGCCATCCTGTTGCCGTGCGAGTTTTCGGGGAGTTCTCGTGAATGAGATGAACACAGCACGTCTGCAAACCCTCTGGGGACCCGACGCACCACCGTTCGTCCTGCTCCACCGACCGCACTCCGCAGGTCATCAGGACGTCGAGCTCCTGCTCGGAAACGTCACGGAGGTGGCGCGGCTGAGCGACCTTCCGCTGCCCTGCGACCCGCCGCAGGGCGGGGCCGGGAACCGTCACGATCTGGTGGTCCTGGTTCCGTACCGGCAGATAGCGGAGCGCGGTTATGCGCACCAGGACGACGGCACACCGCTGCTCGCCATGACGGTGGACGAGCAGACCAGGCTGAGCGTCAAGGAGACCCTGGCGGCGTTCCCCGCCCGGCCCTTCGAGCTGGCGGACGCCGGCTTCGACACCGACGACGCCGAGTACGAGCGAATCGTCCGCGAGATCATGAGCGAGGAGATCGGGCGCGGCGAAGGGGCGAACTTCGTCATCAAGCGCTCCTTCGTCGCCACCGTCCAAGGGCCGCCCACCGAGGCCGCGCTGACGGTGTTCCGCCGCCTGCTCGCCGGTGAGGCCGGCGCGTACTGGACCTTCCTCATACACACGGGCACACGCACGCTGGTGGGCGCCAGCCCCGAGCGGCACGTCGCGCTGAACGACGACACCGTCACCATGACGCCGATCAGCGGCACCTACCGCTACCCGGCCGGCGGACCCACCGTCCCCGAGACGCTGCGCTTCCTCGCCGATCCCAAGGAGACGGACGAGCTGTACATGGTCGTCGACGAAGAGCTGAAGATGATGGCGCGCATCTGCGAACCCGGAATCCGGGCCGAGGGCCCGTACCTGCGGGAGATGACACGGCTGGCCCACACCGAGTACCACCTCAGCGGGCGCACCACGCGCGAGCCGGGCGACATCCTGCGCGAGACGATGTTCGTGCCCACCGTCACGGGCAGCCCGCTGGAGAACGCCTGCCGGGTCATCAACCGGTACGAGAGCGACGGACGCGCCTACTACAGCGGGGTCCTCGCCCTGATCGGCCGGGACGGCGCCGGCGCGCGACGCATGGACTCCGCGGTGCTCATCCGCTGCGCCGACATCGACGCGGATTCCCGGCTGCGGATCGGAGTCGGCGCCACCCTGGTGCGCCACTCCGACCCCGCCTCCGAGGTGGCCGAAACCCGCGCCAAGGCGGCGGCGGTGCTCCAGGCCCTGCACGGCGACGTGCTCCAGGGAGCCAAGCGCCCCGTACTCACCGAGGACAGCGCGATCCTCGACTCCCTGGCGGACCGCAACAAGACCCTGGCCCGGTTCTGGCTGGACCCGTTCGACGAGCAGGCGTACCGGGAGAACCGCGAGGTGCTGAACGGCAGGCGGATCCTGCTCATCGACGGCGAGGACACCTTCACCGCGATGCTCAACCACCAACTCATCTCCCTGGGCCTGCACGTCACCGTCCGGCGCTTCGACGAACCGTACGAACCGGCCGACCACGACCTCGTGATCGTGGGCCCGGGCCCCGGCGATCCGCGCGACGGGAACCATCCGAAGATCGCCGCCCTGCGCCGCACCGTCCGCGGGCTCCTGGCCGCGCGGCGGCCCTTCCTGGCGGTCTGCCTCGGACACCAGGTGCTCTGCGCGGAGCTCGGGCTCGATCTGGTCCGCAAGAACCCGCCCAACCAGGGGGTGCAGCGAGAGATCGACCTGTTCGGCCGCACGGCCAGGCTCGGCTTCTACAACACCTACGCGGCCCTGTGCCCCACCGACCGCTTCAGCGGCCCGCACGTCCCCGAGGGCATCGACGTGAGCCGGGACCCGGACAGCGGCGAGGTCCACGCGCTGCGCGGCGAACGGCTGCGCTCGACCCAGTTCCATCCGGAATCCCTGTTGTCCGAGGACGGCCTGCGCATCCTCGCCGACGACTTGTCGACGCTGCTGCCCGCGCCCGTCGGCGTGACGGGCTGAACGCAGAACGTCTCAGCGCGGGACGGGTGGCCCGCCCATTGAGCGGCGCACACCGACGCGAGGGCATCCCGCCCTTCCACTCCCGCCTCCGACCTCAACGGAAAGCGCACTTGATGCCAGGCAGTCACAGGCGTCCGGCCGCGAGGGAGTCCGCGGGACGCGGTCTCGTTTTCGCACTGGGCCTCTCGGCCATGATCGTTTCAATGATGCAGACCCTGATCGTCCCGATCCTGACCGTGGTTCAGAAGGATCTGTCGCTGTCTTCCTCCACGACGAGCTGGCTGGCCACATCGACGCTGCTGTCGGCCGCCGTGTTCACGCCCGTGCTCGGCCGCCTCGGCGACATGCACGGAAAGCGACCCGTACTCCTGGGTGTGCTCGGGGTGACCGTCGCCGGATCCGTACTGGCCGCCTGCACCAGCTCGCTACCGCTGCTCCTCCTCGCCCGCGTGATGCAGGGAGCCTCCACGGCGATCTTCCCGCTGGCGCTGTCGGTGCTGCGCGACGAACTGCCCGCGCGGCGCCTGCCGGGGGCGATGGGGCTGGTCAGCGGAACCCTCGCGTTCGGCAGCGGCCTCGCCCTTGTCGGCGCGGGACTGCTCAGCCAGGGCCCGCACCCGGACTACCACCGGGTCTTCTGGCTGGCGACCGTCCTGTCCCTGATCGCCCTGGCCACCGCCGCGATCGCCGTCCCGCCGTCCCCCTCCTCCGTCGGCGGCCGTACGGACTGGCTGGGAGTGACGACGCTCGCCGGCGCGATGATCCTGCTCCTCCTGCCCATCTCGCAGGGCGGCGCGTGGGGTTGGACATCGGCGCGCTGCCTGGGCCTGCTCGGGGGCGCGGTGCTGCTCACGGTCGTGTGGGTACTCATCGAACGCCGGGTGCGCCAACCGCTGGTGGACATGCGGATGTTCGTGCTGCGGCCGGTGGTCTTCACCAACCTCGCCGGCGTCCTCCTGGGATTCGGCATGTTCACCCAGTTCATAGGAATCTCGTATCTGGTGCAGACACCCCACAGCGTGGCGGGGTACGGCTTCTCGGCCTCGGTGCTGGACGCCGCCGTGGTCTACCTGCTGCCCGGCACCATCGCGTCGCTGATCGCCGCGCAGTTCGGCGGCGTACTGGTCCGCCGGATCGGCGCCCGCATCACCCTGGCCGCCGGAGCCGGATCGGGTGTCCTGGGCTTCGGCTGGCTTGCCCTCAGCCACGCCAGTCCCGGGGGTGTCGTGGCAGCGGGCCTGCTCACCGGCGTCGCGGTCAGCTTCGGCTTCGCGACCCTTCCCGCGTTCATCGTGGCGGGCGTCCCCGCCCATCAGAGCGGCATCGCGAACGGCATCAACTCGATCGCCCGGTCGCTCGGCAGTTCCCTGGGCAGCGCCGTGATCACCGCGATACTGAGCGCCCACCTGCTGACAGGCCTTCCGCCCGGAACGCATCCGCTGCCCGGCGAAGGCCAGTACACGCTTTCCTTCACTCTCGGCGCCTGCGCCTTCGCACTCGTCGCCCTCATCGCCCTGACCGGCCTGCGGATCAAACCCGCCCCGCACCACGTGATCGTCCCACCCGCTGGCGCGTACGCCACTGAAGTTCCCTCAAGGCCGGGCGGTTGAGGGATTTCCGCTGCGTCCGAGGGGGGTGGGCGGGTGTGGAGGACGCGTCCTGGGAGCGGTTCGCAAGCTCGACGAGAGGTTCTGTGCTGAGCTGATTGAGCTTGTGCGACCTTTTGCGTGGCCTTGGGAGGGGCACGCGGGCCAATGCTGCGAGTTGGGTCATCTCCGCGTTGGCGCGGGCGAGTTGGCGCGTATGTGCTCCAGGGTGCGTTTCGAAAGTGGATCTTGATGTTGCGTTTGCCTTACTTCGGAGGTAATCGTCTCGGCCGGACGGTGCGGGCTAGGTTGATGGTCTCGCCGCGTGAGCAGGAAGCGGACCATACGGAGAGAGGCCAATCATGTCCATAGCCACACCTACGAACACACGGACCGCGGTTGAGCAGTTACTGCGTACGATCGGTGAGGGCGACCCCGAGCGCATCGCCAAGTTGTACGCCGAGCGAGGCGATTGGAAGCTGAGCTGGCCGGAGGCCGAGCACGGTCATACTTCCACGCCCTGGATCCGTCATCGGTCCACCCGGGCCGACGCGGCCGCCCACTATCGCGAACTCGCCGAGCACCACGTGCCGGAGCAGGTGGCCACTGAGGTCGAGCGCATCCTCATCGACGGAAACGACGCGGTCGTGATCGGCGAGATTCGCCAGACTGCTCGGTCCACCGGACGTGCGTATCGCGCGCGATTCGCTATGCACCTGACCTTTGAAGACGGCTTGGTCACCCGGCACCATATCTACGAGGACAGCCTCGCCGTTGCCCAGGCATTCGACACCGAAGACCAGCGAAATCCACCAGGGCGAGCATGAGGATGCTGGTCACAGCCACTCGTTGCCCGGCCGGGTGCGAGGGCGGCTCGAAGATGCGGGACCAGGTTCCGTCCCGCTGCCAACGCCGGAACAGTCCGTAGACCGTCTCCCACGGGCCATACCGCTCAGGCATGTCCCGCCAGGGAGCACCAGCGCGAATGCGCCGGCCCGGAAGCCGAAGTGGCGCTACCCGCCCCGTGACCTGCCCGCCGGGGCCCAGGCGGTGTCCGTGTGGTTCACGTGCCGCTGAGAACGTCAAGCGGCGCCCGGTGACGTGAGACCGCGAGGGGGGCATCGCCGGTTCTGGGATGGCACCCACCTCGGCCGCAACCTACGTGTGTGGAACGTGCAGGCCCCGTCGCCGTTCCGCGGCTCGGCGCACGAGTATGGCGTGCAGGTCTCGTTCCGCCGTGGGTACTGGGCGTGCGTGGCGCCGCTGGATCATGACACGCAGTTCGGTGGCGTCGTCAGCCAGCGGGCGGTGGACGATCGTGCCGTTGCGTTCCAGTGGGTCGTCGAGCACGCTGTAATCCGGTAGCACGCTAACCCCGAGTCCCTCAGCGACCATCAGCTTGCACATCTCGGGCCCCGTCCGCGGAGTACGAGAAGGACGGCACAGAACCTCTGAGAAGCCGGTGTACGTAGCGGTGCATCGCATATCCGGTTCGCATGACGATCAAGGGCTGGGCCAGCAGGTCTGTGACAGTGACTGCGTTGAGTGTGGCCAGTGGGCTGTCCGGGCGGACGCAGACGACTGGACGGCCGCGTAGAAGTTCGGTGGTGTGGAGGCCGGGGGGAAGGTCGTCGTCCCGGAGGTAGCTGACCAGCCCGAGGTCGAAGCTGCCCTCCGTGAGGTGTCGTTGGATTCCGTCCTGCCGGTCCGTTATCACTTCTACTTGCGTCGATGGATGCACGGCACGGAACTCACGGATGGCGGGTGCGAGAAGCGTGACGGTGGCCGCGTTGACGGTGCCCAGGCGCAGTCGGCGGCTGTTCAGGTGATGTTCGTCGGCTGCCCGACGCAGTCGGTCGACCGCGTCCAGCACGTCGGCGATGTGCGGCAGCAGTTCGCGGCCTTCATCACTGATCTTCGCTCCGGAACGCTTGCGTTCCAGGAGTTCCACTCCCAGTTCCCGCTCCAGATTGCGGAGTGTCTCGCTCAGCGCCGGTTGCGACAAGTGCAGCTCCTCCGCAGCACGACGCAACGACCCCAACCTGGTGACCGCCGCAAAATATTCCAACTGTTCCATGCGCATACCGAATTACCTCCGAAGCCATCCTAAGTCGGCACGCATTCTCGGGTGATGAAGCGATGAGAGGGTCCCCCTATCGCGGCATCGGAGTTTCGTTACAGTGCTGGCTACAGGCTCTCCTCGGGATCCAGACGTGGCAGACTATCTTCGTCCCTGCGGGCTTAGCCGCCTCCCTGGAACGAAAGAGAAACACATGCATCCATCAAGCAGTCACCTGACTGCATTGGCCGCAGATGTTCAAAATATCAGCCGTCCACTCGCTGTCCTAGTCCCGTTCATCATCCTCGTTGCCATAGCCCTGTACGTCAGCGCCTTAATCAGCATCATTTCTTCCCGTGCCGGAAACGGGATGAAGTTCGCCTGGATCATATTTTGCTTCATTGCGCCCGTCGTCGGTAGTCTGTTGTGGTTTCTCGTCGGTCGACGGAACGTTCTGCGGTCACCGACCACTTTTTGATCCCGTGACGCCCGCGATTCACTCAGGCGTTTTCCTCGCAGGGCAGTGCGCTCTCTGCGGCGGTGAAGCCGCCCCGGGCCGGGCTTCTTCCCGTCCGGTGCGGCTCGGACGAAGCGGACGCTTTTCGGCGTAGCCGTCGGCGGCGCATTGCCGACAGGGTTGTCCGAACCACCGCGCGCAGGCATTCGCCCCACCCCACGCATCCTGCTTGCGACTCAGTCGATTTTCTTGCGCGCGGGCCTGGCGAAGTCACGCGAGTTCGGTCGCAGGTGTCCGCAGGAGAGTGAACTACACGGGGTTTGCCCGGCTCTGTGGTCCTGCGGCCGGCCGACGAGCTGAGTTCGCGGACGAGCAACAGCCCTCGACCGCGTTCACCCGGTCACG
The DNA here is from genome assembly GCF_042869775.1 of Streptomyces sp. NPDC006711. Lineage (NCBI taxonomy): Bacteria > Bacillati > Actinomycetota > Actinomycetes > Kitasatosporales > Streptomycetaceae > Streptomyces > Streptomyces sp. NPDC006711. The sequence continues at coordinate 159,591 of NZ_JBIAGO010000014.1, read as the reverse complement.
GACTTCGCCCCGGCAGCTTGTGGGAGCATTGATGTCGGTCATGCCCCGCACCTGGCTACGCGCCGGGGACTCCGTACGGTGACGTGGAAACAGCCGAGGCGGTCGGCGCCGCCACACCGAAGACGATTGCGGCCAACGCGGTGGCCGAACTCACCCGCAGGGTATTGGCACTTCACGTTCCCTCTCCTTGCGTCTTGAACGCGACGTGCGGCGGCCCTGTCTTTGACGGAACGTGGCCACTTCACGCCCATTGATGTTACTTGATCACGGACCCCGCGAGCGCACCGTGAAGCAGCTCACAATGCAGCATCGGCATTCCCTTCAACGCGATATGACACCCATTCAACCATGCGGCTGACAAGTGGAGTGCAGATAGCTGCTGGGCTCGCGGCAAGTCGTCCGGTCAGGTACTGCGGGGTGCGACTGGGCAGGTCGCTCGATGACGGGCGAATGAGCGCACGAAGCCCCGGGCGGGGGGGGTAGATCTTGGCCGTGAACCCGTCTCCCAGAAGCTCGCTTTTCCGCAGATCCGCCCAACACGCAACCAGCGCGGTCAGGTTGGAAGCGACTCGGTGTCCGACGGCCAACTCCCGCCGGGTCGCACCCTCATGGAAGGAAAATCCTTCACACCGTAATCAGCTGCGGAAACACGAGAAACCCTAGCCGTGCACTTCCGGTTTCATTGCTGTTCTTTTGCATGCACGTGAAGAGCTTCTTTCATTCTTGCCGCATGTCCCCCAAATCATGTCGACGGGGGTGACGTGCTGACGCGCATCTGGCTATGTTCGCTATTGCTTCGAGTGAACCAGCCCGAATGCAGGCGTCTTTGACGCCACCAAACATCCCCCATGCAGGAGAACTCTGTGGCTTCCTCCATATCGCGGCGCCTTATCGCTGCTTCCACTGCCTCCGTCGTCGCGGCGACCCTGCTGACGGCCGCGGGCGTAGCCTCCGCCGAGGCCGGCCCCTCGACCCCGGCTCCGGCCACTTCTGACGCCGGCACAGCCGCCGCGCTCGGCTTGGACGACAAGGAGAGGCTGATCGTCCGCGACGTCGTCAAGGACGCAGACGGCACGACGCACACCCGTTACGACCGCACGTACGCCGGACTCCCCGTGCTCGGCGGCGATTTCATCGTCCACCGCAACGCCAGCGGCACGATCAAGAGCGTCACTCACGCCGCCGCCCAGCCCATACGCATCAGCTCGCTCTCCGCGAAAGTGACGTCGACCGCTGTCGACAGGGCCGCGGTGAAGGCGGCTCTCGCCGCCGGCGTGGACCGGCCCACCACCGGCGGCACCGACCAGGAGCCTCGCAAGGTGATCTGGGCCGCCGGCAGCACCCCCGTTCTCGCCTACGAGACCGTTGTCCACGGCTCCCAGAAGGGCGGCGCACCGAGCCGCCTGCACGTCATCACGGACGCGACCACCGGGGCAACGCTCTTCGAGTACCAGGCGATCGACAACATCGCCGACGACACCAGCCAGTACAACGGCAAGGTCGATCTCGTCACCACGCGTGCTGGCGCCGGCTACCAGCTCATCGACAAGTCGCGCGGCAATCACCGCGTCATCGACGCGCGCAACGCTGAGGGCAGGGACGGCACCCTCTTCACCGATGCCGACGACACCTGGGGAGACGGAACTCCGTCCAACCGCCAGACCGCCGCGGTCGATGCCGCCTATGGCTTCGCCCAGACCAACGACTTCTACAAGAACGTCCTTGGGCGCGACGGCATCCGCAACGACGGCTCGGCTCCGACCTCGTACGTCCATTACGGCAACAAGCTGGACAACGCCTTCTACGACGACGAGAGCTACTCCATCCAGTACGGAGACGGCGACTCGGGCAACAACCCTTGGACTCAACTCGACACTGTCGGGCACGAGTTCTCCCACGGCGTCACCGCCGCCACCGCCCGTCTGGTGTACGCGGGCGAGTCGGGTGGACTCAACGAGGCCACCTCAGACATCTTCGGCACTGCGATCGAGTTCAACGCCGCCAACCCTGCCGACCCTGGCGACTACTTCCTGGCAGAGAAGACCAACCACTTCAGCGCCGGAAAGCCGCTCCGTTACCAGGACACCCCCAGTCGCGACGGGCTGTCCCAGGACTTCTGGGACGCCACCACCAAGAACAAGGACCCCCATTATTCCTCCGGAGTGGCCAACCACTTCTTCTACCTACTCGCCGAGGGCAGCGGGAGCAAGACCATCAACGGCGTACGGCACGAGAGCGCCACCAAGGACGGCTCCACGCTCACGGGCATAGGACGGGACAAGGCCGTCAAGATCTGGTACAAGGCGCTCAGTGCCTACTTCACCTCCACGACCGACTACAAGGCTGCCCGTGCGGGCACGGTGAACGCGGCCTCCGACCTTTATGGCGCGAACAGCTCCGAGGTCGCCGCAGTGAAGGCCGCCTGGACAGCCGTCAACGTCAAGGGCTGACGCCCAGGGAGCACCTGGCACTCACAACGTCCCTTTCGGCACAAGGCCGTGTCTGACACCTCATCATTTGCCCCGTGGCCACCCGCGCGCCGAGCGGAGAGCCCAAGGGAGGAGCACGTCACCGGTCGGCCGCCGCTGCACACGGCGGCCGGCCCCATACCCCGTGGGCAGCGAAGCCCTCCGGCCGAGGCACGACGTGCTACTCCCGCCTTTGGCGGCAAGGACCAGGTGATCGCGTATCCAGTCACATCACAGGGTGAGCACGATCTTTCCCCGGGTGCGGCCGGATTCGATGAGGTGGTGGGCCTTGGCGGCGTCGGTGAGCGGAAGGGTGTGCTCGACGTAGGGGCGCAACTTGCCGGTGTCGACCAGCTCGGCCATGTCCTGGAGCCCTACGTGATCGGGCTCCACGGTGACGCCCGCGAACCGTCTTCCGGCCTCGATGGCTGCCTGGCGCAGTTCGGTGTCGGCGCGGTCCACCACCGTGACGAGCAGGCCGCCGGGGCGCAGGGCGCGCAGTGATCGTCTGCCGTAGTCGCCACCCACGGTGTCCAGGACGAGGTCGGCGTCGGTGACCGCGTCGGTGAAGTCGACCGTGCGGTAGTCGATGACTTCGTCCGCGCCCAGAGCGCGGACGAAGTCATGTTTGGCTCCGCTGGCGGTGGCGATGACGTGGGCCCCGCGCGCCTTGGCGATCTGGACGGCGAGGTGGCCGACGCCACCGCCGCCGCCGTGGATCAGGACGCGCTGGCCGGCTTGGACTTCTCCGGCGTCGACGATGCTCTGCCAGGCGGTGAGTCCCGCGAGGGGCAGGGCCGCCGCGTGGGCGTGGTCAAGGGCCCTGGGTTTGCGGGCGAGTTGGCGCGACGGCACGGCGACGTACTCGGCAAAGGCGTTGCCGGGGCGCGGGAAGAAGGGCATGCCGTAGACCTCGTCACCCACGTCGAAGCGCGTGACGCCGGGGACGACCTCTTCCACGACGCCGGAGATGTCCCAGCCCAGGACGAACGGGGGCTCGCCGAGCAGAGGGAAGGCCCCGGAACGGACCATCGCGTCAACCGGATTGACGCCGGCCGCGCGGACCCTCACAAGGACTTCGGAGGGCAACGGTTGCGGCCGGTCCACGTCGGTGAGTTCGAGGACTTCGGGGCCACCGAAAGAGTGCTGGGTGATCGCGTGCATGTCGCTACTCCTGGCAGTCGGATCTAAGCGGGCGCACATGGGGAAGTGGGCAGGTGAGGGGGCCCGGGTCCGGCATGGGTGACCCAGGCGGGAGGGCAGGCGCGAGGGTCAGGCCTGGGGGGTCTGCTCGTCGAGGAAGGCGGTGATCAGTTCCAGCCATTCCTCAGGCCGCTCGGCGAACGGCAGGTGGCCGGTGGCGATTTCGGCCAGGCGCGCTCCGGGTATCTCGTCGGCGAGCCGGCGGTGCAGAGCGGGCGGGACCAGCGGGTCGCCGGTCGTGGAGATCACCAGTGTGGGAACGGTGATACGAGCGAGGTCGTCACGGACGTCGATGCGTCGCACCAGGTCGGTGTGGTCCGGGGTACCGGGCGGAATGGCCTCGGCGAGGAGGTCGGCGCCGGCCCGCAGCTGGTCGGGCGCGAGTGCGTTCAGAGCGGGGGTGCTGAACGCCACCAGCGTCAGATACTCGGCCAGCTGCGAGCGGTCACCGGTCTCGTACAGCCGCTGCCAGAGCGCGGCGGCCAGATCCAGCTTGTTGTCACGGTGGGCGAAGGTCGCGGTCAGCACCAGAGCGGTGACGCGCTCGGGGTGACGTACGGCGGCGCGGATCGCGAGGGGGCCGCCGAGTGAGAACCCGGCGATCGCGAAGGTGTCAAGGCCCTCGGCGTCCGCCGCGGCCACCAACTGGTCGGCCAGCTCGTCCGCGTCCAGCGGGGTCTTGGACCTCGGGGTCCGCCCGGTGCCCGGATAGTCGGCCCCGACGACCGTGTGGCGCGCGGCGAGCCCGTCGAGGATCGGTCCGTAGTTGCCCTCGACGCTGCCACCCGCGCCGTGCGCCAGGAGGAGTCCAGGGCCGGACCCGCGCACGGTGCGGGCCAGGACGGGCTTGGGCAGGGCGGGTGAGGCCGGGGTGAGCACGGGCATGACAGGACACTCCTTGGTTCGGCGCAGTGGCTTTAGTGATCGCTACAGCAGGAACAGCGGGAAAACGTAGCACAGCTTTAGCGATCGCTATAGACTCATTCCATGAGCACCGCACGGACGCAACGACGAGCTTTCGACCGGGACGAGGCACTGGAGGTCGCACTGAGGGAGTTCTGGCTGCACGGCTACGAGACGACCTCTGTCGCCTCGCTCACCCGGGCGATGGGCATCAATCCGCCGAGCCTGTACGCGGCCTTCGGGGACAAGCGGCAGTTGTTCACCGAGGTCGTCCAGCACTACGCGGCCACCTACGGCAGTTACGGGGCCCGCGCCCTGGCGCAACCCACCGCGCGCGGCGCCATCGAAACCATGCTCCGCCTGGCGGCCGCCGACTTCACCGACCCCAGCCACCCGCCCGGCTGCCTGGTCATCAGCGGCGCGACCAACTGCACGCCGGCAGCCGAGGACGTCAAGGCCGAGCTGCGCGCTTTCCGCGAGGGGACCAAACAGGCGCTGGAGGAGAAGATCGACGCGGACATCGCCGCGGGCCGCCTGCCCGAAGGAACCGACGCCGGCGCGCTGGCGACGTTCTACGCCGCCGTCATCCAGGGCATGTCCACTCAGGCATGCGACGGGGTCGGTCGCGAAAAGCTCGAGCACGTGGTCGAAACCGCGCTCAAAGCCTGGCCCACGGACACACCGGACGACGCCGAATCCCACCGCGACACCCCACACGCGACCGATGCGATCGACGCGGCGACCGATGCCCCCTGACCTCGAAGGGGTCGCAGGCCGGCCGTCGAGGAGCGCCCCGGAACGCCACCGCGACCGGCGCGCCAACTTCCCTCCCTGGAGCGCGTGTTGGCGGTGAACAGAGGCCAGGACTCTTCAGGAAGTGGGCCGGCTCCTGCGGGCCGTCCGCTCCGGCCGTCCTCAGGGGTGCGGCTCCAGGGTGACGTGCGGGGGCAGCCCGCGAAGGAAGTCCGGGGCATCGAACACCTCGCCCGTGGCAGCGACGCCGACCGCGTGAGTGCGACCGCTGAGGACGCGGTCAAGGGCCTCGACGACGACACCGTGATCGTCCCCGGCTGGGCCGACCCGGACGCGGACCCGCCCGTGGACCTGCGCGCCGCGGTGCGCGCGGCCCACGCGGCGGGCCCACACCCCCGCCGAGCTCCATTGGCTTCACACCCAACGCATCCGCCACGCCCAGCAACTCCTGGAAATCACCGACCACACCATCGACACCATCGCCACCGCCACCGGCCTTTCCACCGGGCCGTCGGCATCCCTCGGGCACCACCTTCCACGCCCGCACCGGCCCGGGTTCGAACACGACAACAGCGGGTGAGACCAGTCGACTTGGGCGGGGGGGGAACAACAGGCACCACACCCGCGCCCACAGTCCTGCGAGTCCGGCACTCAGCTCCCTTTCCCGGCGCAGGAGGGCAGGTCCCGCTCGCCCCGATACGGCACACCCGCTCGACGACGCGCAACTGGCCCATTCGTTAAGGGAGTTGCGGCCGATGGCGAACCAGGCCGGAATGCCCCCGCCGGAAGGCCCCCGCCGGAATCGCCGTCCAACTCGCGTCAGCCCGCGACCGCCAGCGCGCGGACAGGACCGCCGATCCGCACCCAGGCCGCGCCGTTTCCTTCCCAGACCGCCGAGTGGTCCTTGTCGAGGCGGTACAGGCGCTCGCCTCGCGCGCCGAACGACGTTCCCGCGTCTCCGACGCGAGTCCACGCGCCCGCGCGGTAACGCCACAGGCCGCTGTCCGCCTCGTTGCTGGCGTACAGCTCGGAAGCGCTCGCGTACAGGGCGAGCGCCGGGCCGCCGACCGCGCTCCATACGCCCGCTTCACCACTCCACCGGAACACAGCGCTCCGCTCGGGGTTCAGTCCGTACAGATGCTGGTCGGTCACGACGAAGTCGGCTCCCGCGGCCCCCGCGTACGACCAGGCTTCGCCCTTCCCCCCGTACGCGAAGATCCGGCCGTCCACCGGGTCGGTGGCGAACAGCCCCGCTCCCCCGCCGTAGAGACGTCCCGCTGGGCCACCGACCCGAGTCCAGGCGCCCCGGGTCCGGTCCCAGCGGTGGACGGCGCTGCGATCCCGGGCCAGCCGGTACAGGTCCCGGCCGCTGATCGCGAAGCCGGTGGCGCGATCACTGATCGTGCTCCAGCGTCCGGGAATGCCGCTGTAGCCGCGCAGGTCACCCGTTGTGGGGTCGGTGGCGAAGACTCCGGCGGGGCCGGCGTAAAGCTCGGATGCGGGGCCACCGATACGTTCCCATCCGGTGCCGCCCCATTGGACGACCTCGGCGCCGTCCTGCGATATCGCGTAGACGCCGCTGCCAGTGGGGGCCGGCACGTCCACGGGTCCGCCCCGGGGTGTGGGCGCCGGGTTCGAGACTTCGGACTTCGGCGGGCCCGGGGAGGCGGAAGCCGGCGCGGGGGTGGGGGCGGGGGTGCTCGTCGATCCCCGCAGCGGAGCGCCGGCGCTTCCCGGCACCGTGGGGCCGGCTTCGAGTGGCGAAGCCGCCGCGGATTCCGGCGGGCCGGCCTTCGGGGAGAAAGTGGTCATCGGCTCCGGCACCGAGGGCGCGGCCCACTGCCGGAAGTGTTCCAGGGAGGTGGCAGGTATGGAGAGAGCCAGGGCGATCGCGGTGAGCAGCAGCACCCGCCACAGCCGTCGTGGGTCGCGGGTGCCCGCGAGGAAGCGGGAGCGCCCCGGCAGGCTCGGCGGCTTTCGGCGCTCCCGCACCGCCGGTGTGCTGGCTTCCCTCCGTACCAAAGCGCCACCGATCCGCGCGGGGCAAGGCTCCCGGAGGTGCCGGACGTCGTCACGCAGGCGGCCGATGGTCCGCATACCGACCTCGAACTCGGCGCCCACGGCCACCACGGTGTCCGCCAGGTCGTACAGGGCGGGAGAGCGCGGTACCCACCGAACGAGCTCCTTGCCCGGCACACGCCGCTCGGAGTCCCCGAGACCTCCGGAGTCCCCGGGCTCCGCCGAGGCCCCGTCCTCCCGCCGCGCCTTGCCCAAGGACGCATCGGCTTCAGGTCCCGCGCCGGTCTCCGGTCCGGTGCCGGCCCGGCCGATGGCGTCGTCGAGTTCCTTCTGCAACCTGGCGGTCAGCCGCATCAGGGTGCGTAACGCGTCCTGCGACTGGGCGAGTTCGGCGTCGGCTCGGCGCTGAGCGCGCTGGAGCATCGCCCACGTCTCAGGAGTGCTGTCCCCCCTACCGTCCGATCGCGCCCTGCCCTCCTCGGCAGCACAGGCGGCGGCATGCAGTCCCCTGGCCCGGGTCCACAGTGCGGCGCGGCCTCGCTCATCGCGGACCTGGCCGGAGATGACCCTCTTCAAGAGGCCCAGGGGAATGATCTTCACTCCCGAGCGATAGTCACTCCAACTGGTCTTGCCCACCCCATACGTCTTGGCCAGCTCCCGGACCGTACGCCCCTCCGTCAGGCTCCGCAGGAACACCGCCAGCGCATTCGCCTGGGTGGTCTCCCCTTTCGGTTCACTCTGCGGACGTCCCGCTCTGCCCATCCTGAGCTCCTCCCTGCCCGCGGGGCTCCGGGGACTCCGGCTGCCCCGCTTCGACTGACGTCCCAGCAGATCAGTCATGCGTCGGGCGTTCCAGCAGTTGTCGGACAACCTGGTGGTCCGTGGCGGGATTCCACGCGACTCATCCGGCGGCGAAGGGGGCGGGACAGGTGTGAACCCCTCCCTGTCCGCCGGACAATGTCGATTGTCCGCGGCTGACCTGGGATTTCGCTGCCTTTCGTGGACGGACAACCGGGTCGTCCCAAAGCTGGGGTCACCGGTTCGAACCAGCGGCCGGGACTACCGGAGAACTTTGCTGAGAGGGACGAACACATGCGAAAGAAGCTCGCTCTGCTCGCCATCGCCACAGCGGCGGTCACCGTGGTGACCGTCGGGAGCCCCGCCAGCGCCGACACCCGCGTCATCAAGGGGGCGTACGTGTATTTCGACCCCGCCAAGAACATGTTCGGTATCGGCGACACCGAGCCCGACGGCCGTACCCCGTACCTGGACGTCAGCGTCAACGGTGGTCCCGTGCAGACGTTCGGGAACCACAACGGCAACGGGACCTGGCGCGACGTCGGCTCCAACGAGACCGGCATCCGCGACGGAAACTCCCTCGCCTGGCGGGCGAGGGTCGGCGGCGGGGCGACCTCCAGCTGGGTGTACGAGCAGGCCTGAGCCGAGCGGCACAGCAGGCCGTTCCTGACAGCCGAACGCCGACCGGTGACGGGGGGTCGGTGATCGGCGATCGGGGCTGGGTCCGGGGCCAACTGGCTCCGGACCCAGCCATGTTCACGCCGGTTCATCGACGCAAGGGCGAGCTGGGCGCCGGGATGCCGGGGGACGTCGGGCGCTCGCGGGTGAGGCCGGCATCGGGGCCGTCACCGACACGCTCTCCGCCTCCGCGACGGGGCGACCGGCTCCTCTACGCGCCGACGGATCGCGCTCGGCACGCTTCGTGAGACTCACGGATCGGAGGTCTCACCGCGTCGCGGCGGACGCCGGCGCGCTCCGCCCATCAGCGCGTCCGCAACGGGCGCTCAGCGCCTCCTCTCGTACCTGGTCAGGATCACACCGCAGGGAAGCGTTCGCGTCTCCACGAGGTTGAGGTTCACCCAGTTGTCCAGCACCGTGAAGAACGGCGTGCCGCCGCCTACCAGGACGGGCGCGGTGGCCAGCACGTACTCGTCGATCAGTCCGGCCCGCATGGCCGCCCCCGCGAGCGTCGCGCCGCCGATGTCCATCGGGCCGCCGTCCTCGGCCTTGAGGCGGGTGATCTCGGCGACCGCGTCGCCAGGGACCAGGCGGGTGTTCCAGTCGACCGTGTCGATGGTCGAGGAGAACACCACCTTCGCCATGTCCCGCCAGCGGCGAGCGAACTCGATCTCCGCCGGGGTGGCGTTGGGCTGCTGGTCGCCGGTCGGCCAGTAGGAGCTCATCGTCTTCCACAACTTGCCGCCGTACAGCGACAAGTCGGTCTCCAGCAACTGGTCGGACCAGAACTGGAACAGCTCATCGCTCGGCGCGCTCCAGCCGATGTCGTCGCCCGGCGCGGCGATGTATCCGTCCAGGGTCACGTTCATGCCGTAGATCAGTTTCCGCATGGGGCCAGCCTTCCGGGTGTTGGTCTCATGCCTACAGACCGGCGCGCCGGGGGAAGCTCATCGGTAACCGATCTGAACTCGCCTGCGGGACGCGACACTGGTTGAAGCAGCACGTCCAGCAGCACCTTCCCCTGCGAACGGTGCTCAAGTGGGAAGCGCCACCCCCAGCGGGCCGGCGGGGTTCAGCACGTAATCGGGGTCGCGGGCTCAGCCGCGCAGATGGGCCGTGAGCCGGTCGCTCGCCGGGTAAGGGCTTTCCGCGGGGAGGAGTCGCTGGGCGGCGTCCAGAGCGCCCTCCCTGACGTGGGCATGGATCGTACGCGCGAGCGTGGTGACGTCGCGGATCGAGACGATCCAGTCCTCCGCATAGCGCCCGCTGGCTTCACCAGCGAGGCCGAGTTGCAGGGAGCGGTGCGCAAGCGGCTGTAGGCGCAGGTCGCGTTCGGGGTCCCACTGCACCCGGGCCGGGGCTCGTTTGAGCCGGCGCTTCCAGGTGGCCCGGTCGGGATGCAGCCCGTGCTCGTAGCGCGCCAGGCAGGCGTTGGCCAAGGCCCATTCGAATCCGTCACGGGTGATTTCGACTGCGAGGACGGTCTCCTGGCCCTCTTTGGCTGCCCAGCCGCAGCGATACATCATCCAGAGGAATGACGGCTTGATCCACGTCATTCGGTCCCGCCGCCACGTCGCCGGAAAGCGCCCGTCGAGCGCTGCGGGCAGGCCGATCTCCGGCGCGTACGCCTGGTAGACCGTCACCGTGGTGGCCGTATGGAGGGCGCGGATCCGATGCTTGGGCTCTGACACGGTGACCAGAGTCGATGGTGGGCGGGCTCCGCGCCAACGAATTATCGAAGGTAGGAGTGGTGGCGGAGGCCCCAACTCCGTGCGGCGCCCGGCAACTTGGGCTCGGCACAGGGGGGGGAAGGCGCCGACGCGGGAGAACAGGGTGGCCCAGGAGGCGGGACGGCCGCCGCCTCCCGGACTCCGGCGGCGGATACCGCGCCCGTGGAAAAGGCGCACCGGCAGCGCGAAGCCGGACGCGGGGTCAGATCGCCTGGAGGCGTTCGAGGGTCTGCTTCAGCTCGTCGCGCAAGGTGTGCCCGGCGGATTCGGCGTCCTCCCGCGCGATGGCCTCCACGAGCAGGGCGTGACCGTCGTCGCCGTGGTTGGGGTCCCCGGAGCGCAGGTTCAGCAGCTCCACCAGGTCGATCAGCCCTTGGCGCAGAACGGGTACGAACTCGGCGAACAGCGCGGTGAGTACAGGGTTGTGCGCCGCGGCGACCACGGCCGAGTGCAGGGCGATGTCCGCGTCGACGAACTCGGCGTTGCCCGCGCCCGCGGCGTCGCGGCGCGCGGCCAGCGCCTGGTGGAGGGCGGCGAGGTCGTCATCGGTGCGGCGCTGCGCGGCCATCTGCGCGGCTTCGACCTCGATGAGCATGCGCACTTCGTAGACATCGGTAACGGCCGCGCGCCGCAGGCTGGTTGGCCAGTCCTCCTGGGATTTGGTGGCGATGACGAAGACCCCGGCGCCCTGGCGCGGCTGCACGAGGCCCGCGCCGGCGAGCGCGCGCAGGGCCTCGCGTACGGTCGAGCGCCCCACGCCGAGGATCCGGGCGAGCGAGTTCTCACCGGGGAGTTTCGTTCCGACGGTCCACTCCCCCTGGATGATCTGCTCGCGCAGCCGCTCAGTGGCCTGTTCGACCAAGGGAGTTGGCCGCAGTGCACCCAGAGGCATTCGTCGCTCACCGTCACTTTCACTTCTCGGGTTGTCTGAGGTGTTCAGTTGTGGTTACTGTACCCGGCATGTCGCTGTGCGAGCTTCTTCTTCTCGGTCGCCGCTGCGGGGCCTGATCCGACCGGCACCTCGCAGCGGGTATCGGGACGTGCCGGTCACCAGATGGCTGACTGAAAGAAGTTCCGCCTCATGACTTCCTCCCAGACCCAGGCTTCCACCACCCTGCGCACCCCGTCCGGACCGGTTCCCGTGGACGCTCCGGCGTGGAACCCCCAGCGGCCGAGCGCGATGCCGCACGAACGGTACCGGCCCGCACACGACCGGGTCGCGCTGCCGCTCACCGACCGGACCTGGCCCTCGCGCCGGCTGGAGCGGGCCCCGCTGTGGGTTCCGGTCGATCTGCGCGACGGCAACCAGGCGCTGGCCGAGCCCATGGACACCGAGCGAAAGCGCCGGATGTTCGACCTGATGGTCACCATGGGCTACAAGGAGATCGAGGTCGGCTACCCCTCCGCCAGCCAGACCGACTTCGACTTCGTACGCCACCTCGCCACCAGCGGCGCCGTCCCCGACGACGTCACCATCTCCGTCTTCACCGCCGCCCGCAACGACCTGATCGACCGCACCATCGCCTCCATCGAGGGGCTTCCCCGCACCGTCGTGCACCTCTACACCGCCACCGCGCCGACGTGGCGCGATGTGGTCCTGGGCCGCTCCCGCACCGAGCTCCACGGGATGATCCTGGATGCCGCCGGCTATCTGCTGCGGCGCGCCGACGAGCGGTCGGGGGGTGACATCCGGTTCGAGTTCTCCCCCGAGGTCTTCAACCTCACCGAGCCGGACTTCGTTCTGGACGTCTGCAACAGTGTCACCGAGCTGTGGGACGCCTCCCCGGACCGGCCGGTGATCCACAACCTCCCGGCCACGGTGGAGATCGCCACCCCCAACGTGTACGCGGACCAGATCGAATACATGGACCGTCACCTGGCGCGACGCGACGCGGTGATCCTCTCCGTGCATCCCCACAACGACCGCGGCACCGGCGTCGCCTGCGCCGAACTCGCCGTGCTGGCGGGGGCGCAGCGGGTGGAGGGCTGCCTCTTCGGCAACGGCGAGCGGACCGGCAACGTCGACCTCGTCACGCTGGCGCTGAACCTGTACGCGCAGGGCGTGAACCCCATGGTCGACTTCTCCGACATCGACGCCGTGCGCGACGTGGTGGAACACTGCAACCGGCTGCCCATCCACCCGCGCCACCCCTACGTCGGCGAGCTCGTCCACACGGCATTCTCCGGAACCCACCAGGACGCCATCGCCAAGGGGATGGCCCACCACACGAAGCGGGCGGCCGAGCTGGGCGTGCCGGCCGAGGAGGCACCCTGGGAGGTTCCCTACCTGCCGATCGACCCGGGTGACATCGGGCGGACCTACGAGGAAGTCATCCGCATCAACTCCCAGTCCGGCAAGGGCGGAATCGCCCATCTGCTCCACACCCACCACGGCCTTGACCTTCCCAAAGCAATGCGCCCGGACTTCTCCGGCACGGTGCAGCGAGCCACCGACGCGAGCGGGCAGGAGCTCTCGCACAAGGATCTGTGGGACCTGTTCCGCACGCACTACATCTCCCCGGCACAGGACGGTCCTGTCGTCCTGAGCTCGTGGAGCACGACCGAAACAGGGCCCGGCGAGCACCGGTTCAGCTGTGTCCTGAGCGCGAACGGTCAGGAACGCTCCTACGAGGGCACCGGCAACGGGCCGCTGTCCGCCCTCACCCAGGTCCTCGCCGACGCCGGCATCGCCGTCGACATCCTCAACTACGCCGAGCACGCCACCAGCGCGGGACCCGGCAGTCCCGCCGTCGCGTACGCCGAGTGCCGGGTGGACGGGGCCACCTTCTGGGGCGCCGGCTGGGACACCTCCATTCTCGCCGCGTCGGTGCAGGCCGTGCTCGCGGCCGTCAACCGGGCCGGACAGGCCGGACGGTGACCGGCGCCCGCACCGGGGCGCCCCATCGACCTGCTCGGCCTGAGAGAACGGCGCGCCGCCGCGATCAGGTCAGCAAGTGCTTCCACCACCCGATCCACCTCGACCGCGCCGACGGCCGGTGGAGTGTGCGCGCCCGCCGCCCGTCCCTGCCGTAATCCCGGCTGACGACGGCGAGTTGCCGGTAGGGGCGCCGACCCCGCTCCCCCACCGGCAACGTCCTGGGCTCGCACCGTCGCTGAGCTGACACCTCAGAGGACCTGAGGGCCCGATCCTGATGACCTGAGGTCGACCACCGGCATCCCTACGGACGGAATGAACGGTTTCACGATGGAAAAAGGGCAACTCGGCTTCCTCGCCGGTACGCATGTGGTCAACGACCTCTACCAGGGCGCGATCCCCGCGATGCTGCCGCTCTTGATGTCGCAGCGGCACTACAGCTACGCCGCTGTCTCCGGTCTCGCGTTCGCGGCCAGCGGCGTGTCCAGTCTGTTCCAGCCGCTGTTCGGGCTGCTGTCCGACCGCAGGCCGCGGTCCTGGCTGGTGCCTGTCGGGTTCGTGACGGCGGCGTTCGGCGTGGTGGCGGCCGGGCTCGCCGGAAATTACCTCCTCACCTGGCTGTGTGTCGCGCTGGCGGGCATCGGCATAGCCGCCTACCACCCGCCGGCCACCAGCCAGGCCCGCGCGGCCGGCGGTTCGTCGCAGAAGGCGATGAGCGTCTTCTCCGTCGGCGGCACGGTCGGCGGCTCGCTCGCTCCCGCGCTTGTCACCCTGGTGATCGGCTCCCTGGGGTTCTCGCGCAGTTACCTATTGGCGATCCCCGCCCTGGTCATGATGGCGCTCTGGGTGCTGCGGGGGCCGTGGATGCGGTGGCGCGGGTACACACCGGCGGCGCCGCTGGTCACCGGTGTCCCGGCCGGCGCGGGTGCACGGGGCGGCGGCCGCACGGACGACTGGCGTTCCTTCACGCGCCTGGTGGTCGTCATCATCGGCTGGTCGATCCCCTTCGTCACGGTCACCTCGCTGGTGTCCCTGCACGCCCAGCGCGACTTGGGGCAGTCCACGGGGGCCGGCGCCACCGTGCTCACCTGCTACACCGCGGCAGGCGCCGTCGGCACCCTGCTCGGCGGGTGGATCGGTGACCGGTATGGCCGGATGGCCTCGGTCCGGATCGGCTATCTCGTGGCGCTGCCCGCCCTGCTGGGCATCGCGTGGGCTCCCGCCTTCCCCGTCCTGGTGGTGAGCACGGTGGTGTTCGGTACCGCGATGTTCCTGCCGTTCGCCGCGCAAGTCACGCTCGCCCAGGACTACTTGCCCAACCGGCCGGGGACGGCCAGCGGACTGACCCTGGGGCTCGCCATGGCGGCGGGCGGCCTGTGCTCCCCCGCCTTCGGCTGGCTGGCCGACCGGGCCGGCCTGGGTGCCACGTTCTACGCGCTGCTCGCCGTGTTCGTCGCTCCGGTCGTCCTGGCACTCCGCCTCCCCGACCACAAGACCGCCGCGCCCGAGTACCCGTCCCCCGAGCCGACCGACACCGCGGAGTTTTCCCGAAACGCATAAGACGACCTTTCCCTTCCAGAACCTCCACTTCGCTATGCCTCCTACGCCCCCTCAACTGTCCAGCATTTGAAATGGCGTTGAGGACAGCCGGAAGTACCGCGTACGGTCGAATCGGATACGGGATTCGCCGCCGCAGGAAACTGAACGGCCGGCGCGAGAATTTTCCGTACCATCGAGTCGGCATGCGATCGCAGGGGGACCGATGAAGATCAACTGGGACGATCACGAGGAACTGAAGGCCGAGGGAATCGCATTGGCCCGGCGTTTCGCATTCGGCCAGGAGATTTCCTGTCTCAAGGTGGTCGCCGACCAGTCAGGTGACCTGAACCTCCCGCCGCACTGGCACGAGAACGAGCAGTGGGTCGTGGTCACCGAGGGGACGATTCGGTTCGTCTGCGAGGGCACCGAGTACGAACTCAATTCCGGTGACGTGGCCTACCTCCCCGCGCGTTCGCGGCACACGGCCACCTTCGTCGGCGAAGAGGGAGCCGTTCTCCTGGAGTTCTCCGCCCCGCCGCGACTCGACCTCGCCCCCGGATCGATCGTTCCGTCGTCGATGAAGTTCGACTGACCCGGCGACGGCCGGCAACTGCGTCGAAACGGGGGTATCGATCATGAGCAGCATGTACGGCCCGGCCAACCGGGAAGCGACCATCCATGACGCGTTCACGCGTGTCGCCCAGCGGTTCCCCGAGCGCACGGCCGTGGTGTCGGCGGCCGGTGCGACGAGCTACGCGGAGCTGGCCGCCGAGGCCCGTCGCCTCGCCCGCCACCTGAGCGGCCTCGGGGTCAGGCCCGGCAGCGTCGTTCCCGTGGTGGCCCGCAGATCTCCGGAGCTGGCCGCGGTCATCCTCGGCATTCTGATGGCCGGCGGCGCCTATGGAATCCTCGATGTGCGGTGGCCGGCCGCGCGGATCGCCCAGTTCTCGCACGCCATGCGCGCCGAGGTCGTCCTGGCGGACACCGCGGGATCGGCAGGCCTCCACCAGGCGTCGATCGGCCACCTCACCTTCGGCGAGCTGCGCAACCCTACGGCGCGCCTCGGCACCCCGTCCCGGCCACTGCCCACGGTCGGACCCGACGCGTGTGCCACGGTCTTCTGGACCTCCGGAAGCACCGGCACCCCGAAGGCGGTGCTCTCCCCGCACCGGGCGACCACCCGGCTGTTCACGCCCGAGCCCTTCATGGACTTCGGCGAGGAACCGGTGATGATCAACGCGTCGGCGGTTGCCTGGGACGCCTTCACCCTGGAGTTGTGGGGCATGCTGCTCACCGGCGGCACGGCGGTCGTCCACGAAGGCGACCTGTTGCTGCCGCCGGCGATCCGGGCGTACATCAGCGACTTCGGCGCGACCCATCTCTTTCTCACTCCGTCGCTCTTCGATGTGATCGCGGACGGCGACATCGACTGCCTTACCGGTCTGCGCGCGGTGCTCCTCGGGGGAGACAAGCCGTCGCCCGCCGGCTGCCGCAGGCTCCACGAGGCCCATCCCGGCATCGAGTTGTACAACGGGTACGGTCCCGTCGAATCGTGTGTGTTCGCCACCACCCACCGCATCACCAAGGCCGACAGCGCGGCGGCGGCCGGCATTCCCGCCGGCCGGCCCGTGCCGGGCACGGACCTTCATGTCGTACGGGACGGCTCCCTGGCATCCCACGGCGAGACCGGCGAGATCGCCATCGGCGGCGCCGGGCTCGCTCTCGGCTACCTGGACGCGCCCGACCAGACCGCGGCCGCGTTCACGAACGAACTGATCGACGGGCACGAGCGCCGGGTGTATCTGACCGGTGATCAGGGCTGGATCGACGACGCCGGCCGCCTGCGCATCGTGGGCCGCAAGGATGCCCAGCTCAAAGTCGCCGGACACCGGATCGAGCCCGCGGAGATCGAGGCGGCGGCCCGCTCGCTCGGCAGCAGGCGGTCGGTCCTGCTGCCGATCCCCGACCGCAACGGGACCCCGCGCATCATCCTGTTCGCCGAGACGCCCGACATCGCCATGACGGAGCAGGACATGCGGAGCCGGCTCAGGAAGCTACTGCCCGCCTACATGGTGCCCGCCAAGGTCCACTTCGTCTCCGCCATGCCGCTCATGGAGAACACCAAAATCAACAAGCGCGAGCTTTCGGCACGCTTCGGCTACGTCTCCTGAAGTCGCCCTCATCCGTCTCACGCCGCCCTTTCCCCATCTTTTGGCGATCCCGCGTCCAGGGAAGGACTCTCGTTTTGAGTACGCAAAGCCGCACGGAAGAGAAGTTTTCCTTAGCCCTGGAATCCATCCAGAGCAAGCGCCGCATCGAGCGGGTCATGGAAGCGGCGAACGCTCTCCTTGAGAGGTACGCGAAGCGGTCCGATCCCGAGGAGCGTCTGCGTCTCACCTTCGAACTTCTTCGCCGCAATTTCGCCGAAGAAGTCTCCCTTTCCTTCGGCAACTTCTCCCTCGCAACCGACGTCAAATCGCCAGGGGGAAGCAGCGGCGGAAAGATCGAATTCAGCGTCGACATCGTCGGCGCCGAGGGGCGTTCGGGAACACTCACCGCATTTTACACAGCCCCCGGTTCCCTGGGGCTCACCGATTCCGAATGGCTCGATGCGATGCGCCTGCTGGCCGGTATCAGCGGCTTGGGCGTCGGAGGACGTGTCACGTGCTCGGGGTAAGTACGGAAGAAATCCCCACCAGGCCGCCGGAAAGCCCCACGAGCCTGCTCGCGAAGCCCTATTGGTACCGGGAATTGCCGCCGGGGACCGATGTGCACCGGCTCGACGAGGGACTGTTCACCGTCACCGGGAACGCCGCGGTGCACGATGTGCTGACCCACCCCGGCATCGCGGCCGAGCACCCGCTCAAGGCCAGCGCACGAGCTTTCGGGCCCAATGTGCTCGACGCCGACGGCCCCGCCCACAAGGCCTTCCGCGCCCTGCTCGCTCCGGTCCTGTCGGCGGGACGGATAGCGGAGTACCGGGGGACCCTGATGCCCCGCCTCATCGACGCGCTCGTGGACACCGTCGCCGGGACCGAGACGCACGACTTCTACAACTCCTATGCCCACAAGGTCCCTTACGGCATCGTGTGCGCCATCCTCGGTATCGACCCGGCCCTTGAGGAACGCTTCCACGAGCTGACCCGCCCGCTGGCCCGCCTCCTGGACTACCCCACCGAGGAGAGCTCCCAGACCCATGCCAACGTCGCCGCACTGCTCAGGCTCATCGAGGAGCAGCGCGCCCTGGGGGCGGCTGACTCACGCTCCCTCCTGGAGACCATTGAACGGACCCGCGACCGCAAGGGCATCACCCTCACGGACAGCGAGGTGCGCTCGACGGCCCTGCTGTTCTTCCT
The DNA here is from genome assembly GCF_042869775.1 of Streptomyces sp. NPDC006711. Classification (NCBI taxonomy): domain Bacteria; kingdom Bacillati; phylum Actinomycetota; class Actinomycetes; order Kitasatosporales; family Streptomycetaceae; genus Streptomyces; species Streptomyces sp. NPDC006711. The sequence goes on along the minus strand of NZ_JBIAGO010000014.1, from coordinate 141,269 downwards.
GGCCGGCACGGAGACCAGCAGCGCGTTCATCACCTCGCTGGTGTACTGCGTGGGCCGGTCCGTCATCGGCCTGGACGAACTCAGTGACGAAACGGCCCGGGAGGCGTTCATCGAGGAGGCCCTGCGGCTCTATCCGCCGGTGCAGACGATCGTCCGGTTCGCGGCAGAGGATGTGACGGTCCAAGGCGTCGACATCCCTCGGCACTCGGCGATACTCGCCTCGGTCGCCGGGGCCAACCGGGATCCGCGGATGTTCGACGACCCCGACCGGTTCCGGGTCGGCAGAAGCCTGAAGGGCTCGATCCCCTTCGCGGTCGGCGCGCACGCCTGCCCGGGGGCGATGCTCGCCAAGGCGGAGTTCTCGCTGCTCATCGCGGCGCTCGCCGAGCGCTGCTCGGAGGTGGTCGTCACCCGGGACCAACCGACCATGACGAGCCAGTCGTTCGCCCACCCGGCCGGCTTCGCCGTGCACTTCAGGTCCAAGTAGGCGTATTCCAGGCCAAGTTGGCCTATTCCAAGCAGGTAGGCAGCAAGCACGTAGGCACCAAGTTGGCGCGTTCCCAGCAAGAGAAAGAGGAAGCCGTGGAAAGCAAGATAGCGCTGCTCCGTGACTGGCTCGGCGGCCTGCACGAGGAGCCGGTCAGTATCCAGAACGACACGGACCTCGTCGAGTCGGGCGTGGTGACCAGCCTCCAGTTCGTCCAAATGGTGATCGAGATCGAGCGTCTGCACGGCCGGAAGCTGGACCCGGGCGTCATCAACATCGAGTCCATGCGCACACTCGACGCCATCAACACGGCCGTGTTCCAGGCTGCCTGATGGGTGCGCAGAACGCGCGTGTCGCCGTCGTGTCCGGGACCTCGTCCGGGATCGGCGCGGCCGTCGCGACGGAGTTCCTGAACCGGGAGTACACCGTTGTCGGCCTGTCCCGGCGGGGGAACCCCCGGCTCGCGCGGGAGACGGGCTACGTCGACTGCCTGGCCGATCTCAGAGACGATGCCGCCGTGCGGTCGGCGCTCGATTCGGTGTCGTCCACGACGGCCGTCGGTGTGCGGGCCGTGGTGCTCAACTCCGGCGTCTCGCCGGACCCGGTCGACCTCCGCAAGCTCGACTGGCAGGTGGCGGCCGACGCGTACGAGAACAATGTGCACACCGCCCTGAGCCTCATCCAGGCGACGGCCCCCCTGCTCGCTCGGGGCGGGGACGGCTCGCTCACCTTCGTCGGGGCGAGCCTGGCCAACGGGTACCAGCCGGACCGGTGGGCCTACGCGGCCAGCAAGGCCGCGATGACGGCCCTGATGCGGGCCTGCTCGGTCGAGTTCGCCGACGACGGCGTCGTGGCGAACGAGGTGCGCCCCGGCCCGGTCGCAACGGCCATGACGTTGGCCGGACTTGACGGTGAGGCCGGCGACCAGATCATCCGCGCCATCAACGAGGGCTTCGGCACGGACTGGCTCAAAGCGCCGCGCACGGTGGCCGAATGGATCGTCTCCATCGCCGAGTTCCCCTCGAACGGACCCACGGGCCAGGTCTTCAACTACAGCCGCAAGGTGCTGTGACCGGGCTCCCCCACGTTCTTCCCCGCCGCGAAACCACATTCCGCGTCACTCGAGAAAGGCATGCCATCATGTCCAGTCACCCTTCGTCCGAGCAGCTTCTCGACCTGTTCAACTGGGCCTCCCCCGCCATGCTGGTGACCGACGCCGACAGCCGCGTCGTACTGGCTAACAAGGCCGCCTCGGAGCTCCTTTCCCACCATGCGTCCCCCGGTGCCCAGCTCGCCGACGCCCTCGGCATCGACGACTACGCCGCGCTCCTCGCGGCCGGTGAGCCGGTGGAGAACCTGGACGCCGGCTTCGCCAACGCCGACTTCCCGTCCGGCTATGCCAACGTCGGTTTCGGCGAGGTGGGGGGCAGCACGTACGGTTTCTGGGCGCTGCGCCCGGTGACGACGCATCCGACGCCCTCGCCGGGGGCCGGTCGGGGCAACTCCACCGCGCAGGCCTGGATCAGACAGGTCGACCGGGCCGACGCGGCATACACCCCGGTGGGTGCGGACGCCGTCAAGTTCATCCAGGCGTACTACGACACCTGCCCCGTCGCCATCCACCTCATCGAGGAGGACGGCACCGTCGCCCACGCCAACTGGAAGGACATCGCGATCGTCGGCGCCGACGAGCAGCCGGACACGTACGTCGGTCACCACATCCGCCACATCTACGCTGACCAGGAGGTCGTGGAGGACTTCCTCGGCCGCTGGGGCGAGGACGCGCCGATCATCGACTTCCGTGCGGACTTCCTCAATAAGGGTGAGCGCGTGCCTGTCGTGATCTTCTCCACCGCGAAGGTCGAGGACAACAAGCTCAAGAACACCCGCTGCTTCGTCTTCCCGGACAGCCACCCGGACCGCAAGCGGGACAAGGTCAAGGCGCTGGACCTCAACTTCTGACCCGAAGGGCCGGAGCAGGGCGCGTGGCTTCTGGCGTCCGCAGTGCCCAGCGCGCTCTCGTCCAGGTCGGGGGCGGGGGCGGGGGCGCAACCAGGCACTGTGGTGGGCGAGTTGAGACGAAGGTGACTGGCCGGGGCCCGCCTTGAGCCCGGTCGGTCGCCTTCGGTTTCAATCGTCGTCCGGCACGGAAGAATTTACCTGTGCAGGTAATACCGGGCAGTCGGGGCGGGCGGCGGTCGCCAAGTGCGACGGCGCGGCGCGAGCAGATCATCGCGGCCACCGTGCGGATTCTGGCCGAGAGCGGATATGGACGGACCACCTTCGAGCGGGTGCGGCAGCGGGCCGGAATATCCAGCACCCGGCTCATCTCCTACCACTTCGGCACCCGGGACGAGCTGATGGAGGCGGTGCTGACCGACATCGCCCTGCGGGCCCAGGACGCCATCGCCCGCCGCACCGAAGGCGCGCCGACCGCCACCGCGCGCCTCACCGCCCGGATCGAGGCGGAGCTGACCTGGATCGCGCACAACCTGGCCGCTGTCCGGGCGATGTACGAGATCTGCGTGAACGCCAGGGACGCGGAGGGTGCGCTGCGTTACGGCCCCGAGGCGTCGGCCCAGTCCAACCTCGCGGAACTTGAACCGATCCTGCGCGCCGGTCAGGAGAGCGGTGAATTCCGGGAGTTCGACACCACGTTGATGGCACTGACCCTGAAGTCCGCGATCGATGCCGCCATCGTACGTATGACACAGCCACCGCGTCTGTGCGTGGACGACTGCGTCCGCGAGATCACCACCCTGGCCCTCCTCGTGACCCGGAGAGCGTCATGACTCCACGCGGCGTCCCGGTGGGGACGGCCCCCGGGGCACCGCCCCGGCCCAGCGGCCGGCGAGTGCTGCTCGGCGTCCTTGGGGACATCGTGGTCCCGATCGCGCTGTACTACGGCCTGCGCGCCGCCGGCGTCAGCGTCTTCGCCGCGCTGCTGGCCGGTGCTCTCCTGCCCGCGCTCACCACGGCGGCGCAGTGGCTGCGCACCCGCAGTGTGGAGGGCATGGCGGGGCTCGTCGCCGGGACCATGATGCTCGGCGTCGCGGCCGCACTGATCGGCGGCAGCCCCCGTTTCCTGCTGGCCAAGGACGGCTGGCTGACCGGCGCGGCCGGGCTGTGGTTCCTGATCTCCATCCGGGCCAGGCGCCCTCTGCTCTTCCACGGCGGCCGCCCCCTGCTCGAGGGGCGGTTCCGCTCCGACGGCACCTCCTGGGACGTGCTGTGGGAACGCGAGCCGGCCTTCCGCAGGATCTGGCGGGTCTCGACCGCGATCTGGGGCGTGGCGATGCTGCTCGACGCAGCCGCGCGGGTCGTGATGGCCTACACCCTGCCGGTGGACACGGTGCCCGGCCTCGGCGCGCTCCTGTGGCCCGTCACGCTGCTGCTGTTGCAGGTGGTGAACGGCGTCTACTACGAGGTGTCCGGGCTCTGGCGATTGACCTCGGGGGCGGGTGTGCGGCGGGTGGATGACTGAACGTCGGCCACGGTGTCCACCCGCGCGCTGGAGCGGGTGGACGATCAACGTACCGGCGCGTACCGGCGGAGTCGGCTGAAGCTGTCGCGGATTCCACCGAACCGGGTGGGGCGCCAACCCGCTGGGGCCGGTACGCGCTCTGGGGTCGAAGGCGGCGATGGCGACAGGGGTAGCGGGCGACGGGCGTCACTTCTTGTCCGGGCCGACTTCCGCGCTGACGGATTCCTGGTAGACGTCGGCGTAGGTAGGAGAGTCCTTGATCAGGTCGTCGCAGAACGCGGCGACGTCGGTGCCGATGAGCTCCAGGACTCCCTTGCCTGCGGCGACTCCCTCCTCGAAGAAGTCGACGATCCCAGGAAGCAGGGGCCCGCCGGACAGGCCGATCGGTCCGACCTTGAACAGGTACTTCTGCATCTCCTTGTAGACGATCTGATAGTCCGGGGGGAGTTCCTTGACCCGGGCCATGTGGCGTCGCCACTGTTTTTTGCCTTCGATGATGTCTTGGATGCTCACGTCAGCCTCCCAGCCCGCTCAGTTTTCGTGCGACGTTCCTGTTCAACTGCTCGCGCCACCGGTCACGGTAGGTCCGCGCCCCTTCTCCACCGGCAAGCGCGGTGCAGAAGCCCCGGATGTCCTCGCCAAGCACCTGGTGCACGCTCTGACCGTCTGCGGCTGCCGCTTCGAGCAGCCCCAGCGCGGAGTCGAGAATCGGCATCAGGTTGCGGCCGGTTACGTCCCCGTAAGGGACGAGGTGCGCGATGATCTGCCCCCACGCCGCCCGGTAGTCGTCCGGCAGGGTCTCGGCCCGGGCTTCGAACGCCTTCCATTCCCTGGTGAGATCGCTGCCTGTGACCTTCTCCCAGAAGTTCATCTTCCGCCTTCCTTGAGCCTGTCGATGCGTGATGAGAGGTACTGCCATTTCGCCCAGAACTTCGCGAGTTCCTGGCGTCCGGCGTCGTTGAGCGCGTAGAACTTGCGCGGCGGGCCCACCCCGGATGGCCGCTTCGTCACCTCAACGAGCTTGTTCCGCTCCAGCCGCAGCAAGATGGTGTACACCGTCCCTTCGACGACGTCGGCGAAGCCCAGTTCGTTCAACTGGCGGGTGATGGCGTACCCGTAGGTTTCCTCGCTGCCGATGATTTCGAGTACGCACCCTTCGAGCGTGCCCTTCAACATCTCCGTGAGGTCGTCCATGGCAGGTGCCCTTCAGTCTTTCGGTACTACGTATTAACGAGTACCGCTATACGGTATCACCGAGTAGCGGGTGAGGGGACAGTACGGCCCCACCCGACAGGTCGGCGCGTGCTGTCCGCGTCCCGCGCGCGGCCGCTTGGCATCCGGGCGGGGGCCGCTCGACATTCCCTGGCGGGCTGTCAGTGGTGGGCGTTACCGTTTTCGTACGGCTGGAGTCGTACTGCCGTGCACCGTCGTTCCGGCGCTCACGCCGCCCGGGACGCCGTCGGTCAACGTCTCCCGGGGGTCGGGCAGTTCAGCGACTGCTCTGTCCTGGTTCGGCCCTGACGGATGTGGTTGGCGGGAGGGTGAGAAACCGTTGGTTGGGAGGGTGCATGACGCCGAAGGAGTGGAACCCCACGGCCCGTGAGGCCGGCGCCGCCGCTTGGCAGGACGCGAAGTCCACTGGGGCGCTGCGCGGCATCTCCCCCGGGCCCGCGTCCCCTACTTGGGACGATCGCGTAGTGGCGGCGCTGTCCGGCATGGTGGCCGAACACGGCTTCGTACGCGTGAGGGTGATCGAGCACAAGGACGCACAGCCGACCAGCGGGGTCCATCGCGACGACGGGCGTCCGGTGGGGCGTGGCGGAGGCGGACGCCGACGGCGTCGTCATTCGCGAGGTCCACGACTGCGTCGGGGCAGCGCCGCAGGGCACGCGGGTGGCCGTGCCGTACCGGCTGGACGACGGCCGGGTGGAGGTCGCCGCGCTGTGGCCGGTCGTCTGGCGCTCGGACGACCAGCCGTATTGGCGTTATGTCCACAACGGCTGGTCGGCGGAGCGGCCCGGCACCTTCCCCCCTGCCCTCGATCCGGCGTGCCCCAGCCCGGAACTGCCGTACGAGGTGCGGATCTACAGCGTGCCGGACGGTGTTCTCGGCGAGGACCATGGTGGTGGTGGCGCCCCGAGCTGGTGGACCCGGGCGTGGTGTGACCGCCTAGACAACGCCGTCCTCCTGGCGGACACGGCGGTCGCCCATCGGCTGAGCGTGCCGGAGCGTCCGACCGGCGGTGACTGCGGCGATCTGCGCGCCGAGGTCTGGCAGCACGCCACCGCCGAGCCGTGGTCCCGGCCCGTACAGGTACACCGCGCGGACGCCCACCCCGACCGGCCGACCGTTCCCCGCCTGCCCCCCGACCACTGGCCCGAGGGCCGCCCGGCCTCCGTCGACCCGACACCCGAACCACGATGGTTCACGAACGCGGAGCACCCGCCGACGTGCGACCTCCGGGTCTGGACGCCGGGCGGCGACTGGATGACACTCGGCTGGATCGTCGGCGGCCGCGCGCAGGCCGGCATCAGCGCCTGCCTGCTGTGCGTCGGCACCGGCGGCCCCTTCACGTTCGCCGATACGTGGGGACCGCACAAGCCGGACGACTCCAACTACAACTGGACGGAGCAGGGACGGGAGTTGCTGGATTGGCACCCTGAAGAGCCATACGTCGAGGGCACCGCCCACTACGACGAGGTGCGCCGCCGAGAGGCAGCCGACCTCGTGGCCGCGCTCGTCGAACGCAGCGGTGGCACGCTGACCGCCGAGCACGTCACCGCGCGGCTCGCGGCCGGCGGGCGGGAATACCGCGACTTCCTGCGCGTCGGGCAGGTCTGCGTCATGGACGTCCTCAGAGAGAAGCGGCTGGCCGCCGAAGTGGGCAGCGAGGAGCGGATACGGATGCGCGGGGCGCTGGATGCCCTGGAGAACCACCACCGGGTCGACGACTGGGTGATCGAGCTGACCATGACGCACCTGGCCACGAACCCGCGCGACGCGCACTACACGGAGCGCGCGAGGCGGTGGCGTCGCCGGGCCATGCAGGAGTACCTGGCGCCCAGGAAGGACACCGCCGGGGTCCCCGGCCTGGAGACCTGACCTGCCCCGGCCTGCCCCGGGCGGCCGACCCCAAGCGTCCGGCGTCGGCGGCACCTGCGCGAGTCCGCGGCGAGAGCCCGACAGCCTCGCCACGTGTCGTAGTTGCGATGCACGGTCCGGGGCAGTGCCCCAACCCGCCGCGCTGGGACTGGGGTACGTCTTGGACACCCGCAGGCACGTGCGCCGGGACTGGGTGCGGTCCCGACATCGCATGGCACGTGCCGACGCGCGCCCGGCCCCGCCGCGAGCGGGCCCGCCAGGGCGCAAGCCTGCCGCATCCAGTCCGAGGAGGTCGGGCGCGGTCGCGGTTACTTCACCGCGAGCAGGTCCACGACGAAGATGAGGGTTTCGCCCGGCCTGATCGCCGGACCCGCTCCCCGGTCCCCATAGCCGAGGTGCGCGGGGATGACCAGTCGACGGCGGCCCCCGACCTTCATTCCCTTCACCCCCATGTCCCAGCCCTTGATGACCTGACCGGCAAGCAGGTCGAACTCGAAGGGCTCCCCCCGGTTCCAACTGGCGTCGAATTCCTGCCCTGTCGAGTGCGCGACGCCGACGTAGTGGACGGAGACCCGGCTCCCCTTGACCGCCTCGTCCCCGTCCCCCAGCCACAGGTCCTTGATCTCCAGGAACTGCGGCGCCCTGCCACGCGGAACTTCGATCACGGGCCGTTCCAGATCCCTGCTCATCGGCCACACTCCCCATCAAACCGGGCCCCGGACAGCCGGAGCCGCATCTCACGTCGTACGAGTCGTCCACGACGACCGGCACCACGCTACCGACCTCTAGCCACAGCCTTCGCACCCACCGCCCGGTGGAGCCGTCGGCCGGACCGGCGAGGGCACCGCAGCAGCCTCGCTCGGCTGGTGCGGTGTCCTCCGGGGGAGCATCGGGCCGCGCGCACCGGCCGAAAGCGGGCCGTCCGCCGCGTCTCTGATGAGGTCGGTCTCAGCGTGCTGTTCTCGGTCGGTCCGTGAGCAGCGACCAGATCACGAAGACACCGATGGCGACGGCGATGACGGCCCAGATCGGCTGGTAGGGCAGCCAGATGAAGTTGGCGACGATACTCAGCGCCGCCAGGCCTACGCCGAGCGCTCGGGCCCACTCGGCGCCTTTCAGGATCCCCGAGCCGGTGATCACCAGGAGTACGCCGATGATCAGGTGGATCCAGCCCCAGGCGGTCAGGCTGAACTCGTACGTGTAGTCGCCGACGCGCGCATACACGTTGTCCTTGGCGATACCGGCGATGCCGTTGAGCACGGCCAGCACACCGTCGACGAACAGCAGGACCCCGGCGAACACGGCGCCGCCGCTCGCCCAGGGTGATCCGCCCGTCCTGGTGTCGGTACGGGGAGGAGTGGGTGACGGTCCCCCCGGCGGGGGCGCGGTCTGTGCCATGACGGCCTCCTTCTGCCTGCGCGTCGGCGGTCGTGACGTGCCCGACGTTCCGCTTCACCGGAGGCGTACGCCAGCCAAATGGGGCCGTTCGAGTGAATCCCGATTTGGCCACCCGGGGCGGCGCCGTGCTGGTCCGTCCCGGGGGCGCCCACCGCTGGCCAGTCCTCAGCCAGGGCGGCGTCCCACTGTGATCGGGCCGCCGCATTCCGGGCAGGGGCGGTACAAGCGACTACTCACCGGGAGGTCACCGTGCGCCAGCCCCCGTACGCGACGCGCGCAGCCGAGTCCTCGTCCGGCCGATGGCGCCTCAAGCGGTTGCCGGCCTGGGTGGCGGCGGCGGCAGCCGTGTTCGTGGCTGTCACCGGCTGCTCGACGCAGGACGCGATCTGCGGCGGCGGCGAGTACCCCGTCCTGAACGTGGGCTCGGCGGGCAGGGCCTGCGTGGACGAACAGCAGGAACCGCCCCAGGGTTACGTCCGCTATCCCCAGGGCAAGGTGCCGGAACACGTGGGCGACAAGTGGGACAAGTACTGGGAGACCCACACGATCGACCGGAGCGGAAAGATCACTGGAGTGCCGCCCCGCTCATGACACGCCCCGTACGCGCTCATCGGCCCGGCCACCGGAGACATGAACAGGGCGACGCGCGAGGTCCGGCTCGATGGCCCGGTCGCGGTGTCCGACGCGGCGGATCGACACGGGAGCGACCAGGCGGCGCACTCCGCACGGAGGCAGCGCACACCGCACCAGGAACGCGCCCTCAAGAACCCCGTGCGCGCCCTACCGAGCCCGCACGATGCCGGAAATGATGAACACACCGCGTGAACCAGGTGATCCGCGCCCCTGGCCTTCTGGCCGTGGATGGCGCGGCGGAAGGAGACCGTTGGTGTTACTTCTCATTTCCCCGGACAGCGTCGAGGAAGCCCTCGACTGCGCGAAGGCGGCAGAGCACCTGGACATCGTCGACGTGAAGAAGCCCGACGAGGGCTCGCTCGGCGCCAACTTCCCTTGGGTGATCAGGGAGATCAGGGACGCGGTCCCGGCCGACAAACCCGTGTCCGCGACCGTGGGGGACGTCCCGTACAAGCCCGGCACGGTGGCCCAGGCCGCCCTCGGCGCGGTGGTCTCCGGCGCCACTTACATCAAGGTGGGGCTCTACGGCTGCACCACGCCCGAGCAGGGCATCGACGTGATGCGCGCGGTCGTCCGGGCGGTCAAGGACCACCGTGCCGACGCCCTCGTCGTCGCCTCCGGTTACGCCGACGCCCACCGGATCGGGTGTGTCAATCCGCTCGCCCTGCCCGACATCGCCGCTCGTTCCGGTGCCGATGCCGCCATGCTCGATACCGCCGTCAAGGACGGGACCCGGCTGTTCGACCACCTCGCGCCGGACGTCTGCGCCGAGTTCGTCATCCGGGCCCACGCCGCCGGGCTGCTCGCCGCCCTCGCCGGCAGTGTCCAGCGCGGCGACCTGGCCGCGCTGACCCGGATGGGCACCGACATCGTGGGGGTGCGCGGCGCCGTCTGCGAAGGCGGTGACCGGGTCGCCGGACGCATCAGGCCCGACTTGGTGGCCGCCTTCCGCGCGGAGATGGACCGGCAGGCCCGGGAGCACGCCGCCGGCGTCCCCACGGCGGGCTGACCCGCGCATGGCGACGTCCGACACCGGCATGCACCCGCCCCCGCAGACATCGGTATCACCGCACCCACCCGCATCCACGCACCCACCCGCACCGACGCACCCACCCGTGTCCACGCCCCCACGCGCAGCCACTCCATCCAGCTCGCCGGGGCCCGCCGCGCCGCGTTTCGCCGTCGTCGATCCGGCCACCGGTGAGGCCTTCGAAGAGGCGCCCGCCCAGGGTCCGGAGGAACTGGACGCCGCCGTCGAACGGGCCTCCTCGGCCTGGAGGGGCTGGCGGGCCGACCCGGACGCCCGTGCCGCCGCGCTGCTGGCCGCCGCCGATGCCGTCGAAGGCGCCGGTGACACTCTCGCCCGACTACTCAGCCGGGAGCAGGGCAAGCCGCTCGCCGAGTCGCACGCGGAGATCGCCCGTACGGCCGCCCGGCTACGGTACTTCGCCGGCCTCACCGACCCCGGCAGCAGACCGATCCGCGACGGGCGGCCGGTGACCAGCGAGGTTCGTTGGCGCTCGATCGGCCCGGTCGCGGCGATCGTCCCCTGGAACTTTCCCCTGCAGCTCGCCGCCGCGAAGTTCGCGCCCGCACTGGCGGCCGGCAACACCGTGGTCCTCAAGCCGTCCCCCTTCACCCCCCTCGCGACCCGCCTGCTCGGCTCGGTCCTCGCCGCCGCCCTGCCGCGAGACGTCCTGACCGTCGTCACCGGCCGCGAACCCCTCGGGGCCCAGCTGGCCTCCCACCCCGGCATCCGCCACGTCACCTTCACCGGTTCGGTGGCCACCGGACGGAGCGTCGCCGCGTCGGCTGCGGCCTCCCTCACCAGGGTCACCCTTGAACTGGGCGGCAACGACGCGGCCATCCTGCTGGACGACGTCGAGGTGGACCGGATCGCGGACCGCCTCTTCTGGGCCGCGTTCCGCAACTGCGGGCAAGTCTGCATGGCCGTCAAACGCGTCTACGTCCCGGTCCGGCTCCACGCCCAGGTCGTCGAAGCGCTGGCCCAGCGTGCGAGGGACGTGCGTGTCGGGCCCGGGCTCGACCCCGACACCCGAATCGGCCCCCTGAACAACGCCCCCCAGCTCGCCCGAGTCGACGATCTCGTCCAGCGGGCCCTGGCCGCCGGCGCCCGGGCCGCGGCGGGCGGCCGACGCCTGGAGCGGCCGGGTTACTTCTTCGCCCCGACCGTCCTCACCGACGTCCCGCCCGACAGCCCGGTGGTGACCGACGAGCAGTTCGGGCCCGTCCTCCCCGTGCTGCCCTACCGCAGCCTCGATCAAGCCCTGGACGCGGCCAACGGCACCGGCTTCGGACTGGGCGGCTCGGTCTGGGGCACCGACCTCGACCGCGCGGAAGCGGTGGCCGAACGGCTCGAATGCGGCACCGCGTGGATCAACCACCATGCGGAACTGTCCCTCGCCCAGCCCTTCGCCGGCGTCAAGGACAGCGGACTCGGAGTCGCCGGCGGCCCCTGGGGGCTCTACGGCAACCTCCGGCCGTTCGTCGTCCACCGCCCCCACGAACACCGTTCCCACGACCACCGGCGCGACGACCACCGGCGCGACGAGGAGGCTTCGCGGTGAGGTTCCGGGCGGCCGTACTGCGTTCCTACGAGGATCCGTTCACAGTGGAGGAGGTTACCCTGCGCGCGGCACCCGCCGTCGGGGAGATCCTGGTCGAGATCGCGGGCTGCGGAATGTGCCGTACCGATCTCGCGGTACGACGCTCCGCCGGCCGCAGCCCGCTGCCCGCCGTCCTCGGCCACGAGGGCGCCGGGGTGGTCGTGGCCACGGGCGGCGGGCCGGACACCACGATCGGTGTCGGTGACCACGTCGTACTCAGCTTCGACTCCTGCGGCCACTGCCACAACTGCCTCGGTGGCGCACCCGCCTACTGTGACTCCTTCGCCTCCCTCAACCTCTTCGGCGGCCGTGCCGAGGATCCGGCAGCACTTACCGACACGGCCGGACGGGCCCTGGCCCCAAGGTGGTTCGGGCAGTCCTCGTTCGCCCAGTACGCGCTGCTGGCCGCCCGCAATGCCGTCCGCGTCGACCCGGCCCTGCCCGTCGAACTGCTCGGTCCCCTCGGCTGCGGCTTCCTCACCGGCGCCGGAGCCGTCCTCAACACCTTCGCCGTCGGCCCCGGCGACACCTTGCTGGTGCTCGGCGCGGGTGGGGTGGGCCTCGCCGCGGTGATGGCGGCCACCGCCGCGGGTGCCCTCACCGTCGCCGTGGACCGCCATCCCGGACGCTTGGCCCTGGCCGAACGGTACGGCGCGCTCGCGCTGCCCGCCGGGTCGGCCGGGCTGCCGGAGCGTATCCGGAAGCTGACCGACGGCGGCGCGCGGTACGCGCTGGACACCACGGCCACGCCCGCGCTCATCAACGACGCGCTCCTCTCCCTGCGCCCCACCGGGAGCCTTGGCCTCGTGGCCCGGCTCCCCGCCGCGCTGTCCCTCGAACCGGGCACGCTGGACCGGGGCCGGTGCATCCGCCACATCTGTGCGGGCGACGCCGTGCCATCGCTGCTGATACCCCGCCTCACGGGACTGTGGCAGAGCGGCAGATTCCCGTTCGACGAGCTCATTCGCACCTACCCGCTGGCCGACATCAATGAGGCCGAACGCGACTGCACGGAGGGGCGCGTGGTCAAACCCGTCCTGATCCCGGAGCGCACACACCACTGAACCGCAACCGTGCGCCCCGCCGACAACCCCTGAGCCACGTCCGGCCCTCCGGGCCGTGCACGCATCGCCTTTTGGAGGACACATGGCCGGCCCGACGACGCACCGGAGCGACGACGACACGGCGGTCCCGACGCCCCGGTCAGCGGCTTCGGCGCGTACGGACACCGAGGGCGTTGACGGGGGCGTGGGGTTGACCGCACTGCTGGTCGCGGCGGCACGGGCGATCGAGAGCCACCGCGACGACAGCCTGGCCCAAGACCCCTACGCGGAACACTTCGTGCGCGCCGCTCCGTCATGCTCCGGTTGGCCGATACGGATCCAGCAGGTGCCCGAAGGCGACGAGGATCCGCTGTGGGGCCGGTTCGCCCGATACTTCGGGCTGCGGACCAGGGTCCTGGACGACTTCGTCCTCGCGTCCACGGCAGCGGGCGTGCGTCAACTGGTGCTGCTGGGCGCCGGGTTGGACACTCGCGCGCTGCGGCTCGACTGGGCGTCGACGGACTGTGTGGTCTTCGAGGTCGACCGGGCGGGTGTGCTCGACTTCAAGCACCGAGTGCTCGCGGACCTCGGGGCCCGTCCGAAGGTGAAGCGCGTGCCGGTGCCGGTCGACCTGCGCGCGGACTGGGCGGGCGCGCTGACCGCCGGCGGGTTCGACGCGTCGGCACCGGCCGTCTGGCTGGCGGAGGGACTGCTCTTCTATCTGCCCGGCCCGGCCGAGACTCAACTCATCGACACGGTGCATCAGTTGTCCGCTGACGGCAGCGCTTTCGCTTTCGAGGCCAAGCTGGAGAAGGACCTGCTGCGGTACCGCGACAGCCCGCTGTACGTGGCGACACGCGAGAAGATCGGCATCGACCTGCTCGACCTCTTCGCCAGGGGACCCCGACCCGACTCAGCGGGCCACCTGTCCGAAAAGGGCTGGTCGACCTCGACGCACACCCCCTTCGACTTCACCCACCAACACGGCCGGGGCCCCCTCCCCCAGCCCAACGACGCGCTGGAGGGCAATCGTTGGGTCTTCGCGCACAAAGGGCGGGCGTGAGAGTTGAGCGAGGCAACGCCCTCCGGTCCGAGTTTGCAATGTGCCCGATTCTGCGCGTCAGTTACATGACGCTGACGTCATGCAGCGGGGTAGGCGTGACAACCGGAGGGTTGAGGCGGGCGAAGCCTTCCTGGCGCTGGTACGGGAAGTACGGGTACGGCGCCGTCTTGCCGCTTGCCGCATCGAGCTTCGCCTCCTGGTCGGGCGTGAGCCTCCACCCGACAGCACCGAGGTTCTGGCGGAGCTGGTTCTCGTCGCGGGCGCCGATGATGACGGAGGACACGGTCGGTCGCTGCAACAGCCAGTTGATGGCGATCTGCGGAATGCTTTTGCCGGTCTCCTGCGCGATCTCGTCAAGGGCGTCGACGACGCGGTAGAGGTGTTCGTCCTCGACCGGCGGCCCGTACTCCGCGGTGTGGTGCAGTCGGCTGTTGGCCGGTAGCTGCCGGCCACGGCGGACCTTGCCGGTGAGCCGTCCCCAGCCGAGCGGGCTCCATACGAGGGCTCCGAGGCCCTGGTCGAGCCCGAGGGGCATCAGCTCCCATTCGTAGTCGCGTCCGATGAGGGAGTAGTAGACCTGATGAGCGACATAGCGTGGGTGGCCGGATCTCTCCGCGATCGCAAGGGACTTCATCGCCTGCCAGCCGGAGAAGTTGGAGATCCCGACGTAGCGGACTTTGCCTGCCCGTACGAGATCGTCGAGTGTGGACAGGACTTCCTCGATCGGTGTGCCGGCGTCAAAGGCGTGCAATTGGAACAGGTCGATGTAGTCGGTGCCTAGCCGGCGCAGGGCGTCCTCACATGCGGCGATCAGGCGAGTGCGAGACGAGCCGGCATCGCCTGGGCCGTCACCCATCGGCAGACCCGTCTTGGTGGACACGATCACCTGGCCCCTGCGGCCCTTGAGGGCTTGGCCCAGCACCTCCTCCGAGGCACCGTTGGAATAGACATCCGCGGTGTCGAACATCGTGATGCCCGCGTCGAGGCAGATGTCCACGAGACGGCGCGCTTCCAGCCCATCACTGGTGCCCCAGGCGCCGAACAGCGGCCCCTGACCGCCAAAGGTGCCGGTCCCGAAGCTCAGTGCGGGGACCTTGAGGCCGGACGTGCCCAGCCGCCTGTATTCCATGACTGACCCTCTCTCAACGTCGACGAATCTAACGGTCCTGAAGTTCCGTTAGTGTGGAACCCAACGTAGCAGGTGCGAGTCATTAACGAAACTGGAGTTCCGTTATGGGTTTTGAGGGTCCGGATCCGGGGACCATCCGGCCTGGCGGGCGCACGGCACGGGTGCGGGCGTCGGTGCTGCAGGCAGCTGGGGACGCCTTGGCAGAGCATGGCTTTGCCCACCTGGATCTCGCCGACATCGCGCGCCGTGCCGAGGTGGGTAAGACCACCGTGTACCGCCGTTGGGGGACGGTGACCGCCCTGGTGGCCGACTTGCTGCTCGACATGGCCGAACAGTCACTGCCGCGTACCGAGACCGGCTCGCTGCTCGGTGATCTCCAGGCCAATGCCCGGCTCGTGCAAAGCACGTTGGCTGATCCGCGGCAAGGGGCGCTGTTCAGGGCAGTGATCGCCGCAGCCATCTGCGAGGCAAAGACAGCCGATGCCCTGCATCGGTTCTACGAGATCCGCGTCAAGGAGTGGGCACCCTGCGTCCAACAGGCCATCGACCGAGGCGAGGTGCCCGAGGGCACGAATGCCCACGAGGTGATCCGTGCCGTCTCCGCCCCCCTCTACTACCGCCTGCTGACCAGTAGCAACCATCTGGACGAAGCCGCCGCAGACCGGGCCGCCGAGGCCGCGGTGGCCGCAGCGCGCGCGGGCGTGTACGTGTTGGGCGACGAAGGTCGCGCGTGACTCCGGCTTCCCGCATCTCGGCATGTTCTGGGACTGCCAGGCCCAGCGGCGGAACGAGCGAGTGGCCCCGGGCACTTCAGCTGCCTGCGCGACGGATGCCGACATCGACCTTGGTGCCGCCCGCCGAAGGCCACTGGAACAGCACGCCAGGGGCCGTGTGAGTGGGAACTGAGCTGTCCGCCAGGGAGGTTGTACGCCGGCGGGGCGAGACGGAGTGGGACGTGCGCGGCCGTCGCGGCCCGGTCGGATCGAGGACGGCTCCACTGGCAAGCAACACAAGGGGAACTTCGCAGCTGAGCTCACGTCCGGAGCGATACGCATGAGGTCGGGAGGCAACCCGGGTGCCAGATACGACTGGGCGAGGGCGCGCGTCGCGGAGGGCTGGTTTCGGGTTGGCTTACGCCGTGTTCGCCCCTCGCTGTGAGACGGACCCGCCTCTGGATCCCGAAGTGGCGTGGGCCGGGCGCCGAACCGTAGCGATCCGAAGCCGGGTATGGACGCAGGATGTGGCGGTCGATGTCGAATGGAGCGCAGGCGAATCCGGATCCCGGGTCGCGGGGGCTCCCGGCGCGGTGCGCTGCGCCCGGAAGGTTATCAGCGCAGAGTGCCGGGGACCACGACACTGGAGTTGGCCGGGCGGGCGGAGATCGGACCGGGCGCTGTCGGATCCACGGGCGTGGCGAGACGCTGGTGACGCCCGCCTGCCCCATGTAGCCATCAACGCCGGACCGGGGCCCCGCAGTCCGGGTCAGCGCCCTCGTGTCGTTCGGCTGCGGTACGAGCGTGCCGCTACGAGCAGGCCGATCGCCCACACCAGAAACTGCGGGATCCCATAAATGGTGATCCACGAGCTGAAGACGCTGTCGTCATTCCACTGAACCACGGTCTGAATGGCGGCCCAGCCGGTGTACAGGAGCAGGAAAGCCGAAGCCCCGAAGGCTGTACCGGCCAGCATGCGCGGCGGGACCCTGCGTCCCGCCAAGAGCGGCACCCATCTCGGGAACACCAGCCCCCACGACCGGACCAGGCTCAACGCCAGGACGCCGCCCAACAGGGCCAGTCCGCTGAGGACGAGGAGGTAGGGCCCGCCTCCCTCGGCGTACCAGTCCCGGAACTTGTCCTTGTCGGCCCACAGCGGAATACCCAGTGCCCACACTGCGTGCAGCGGGATGAATCCGACAGTCGCGGAGAGGGCGGACGCGTAGGCGGCCCGGACGGCCCGTTGCGGGGGCGGTGCGATGTCGGTTCCTGTGGGAGCGGTGACCTCGGACATGAACTGGGCCTCCTGGCACATGCGTTGGAGCACTGGTTGCTCACGACGCACTGTTCCAAAGGTTCGCCGACCACCACATCCACACCAGGTCGCTGCCCGCTCCTGCTCGAGAGCGACCTCTCACGCCTGCCTCCTCCCCCGCGCGGGGGAACAGACTTCAGCCCCCGACCAGCACCGGTCGTGGAGGGCAGTACGGGGCCTCACCGCCGAGTTCCAGTGCCGTGCCCCAAGGGGCGCCGATCAGCCGGTGGCGGGACCATCGGCAGGTGGTCAACGGGGTGTTGTACCGGGTCCGGACGGGCGTCCAGTGGCGCAACCTGCCGGAACGCTACGGGCCATGGAAGACCTTCCATGAGCGGCACCGCTGCTGGTCGGCAGACGGGACGTGGGAACGGCTGCTCAGCACATCCACACCCAGGCTGACGCGGCCGGTACGGTCGACTGGGATGTCTCCGTCGACTCGACCTCCGTTCGAGCCCACCAGCACGCGGCCGGCGCCCGACATACGCCACCTCCAGCCATAGGGGGCTCCGCTCAGACGGTCAGAACCACTCGGATCTGGGCGAACCTGGTCGACCCGCTGGCGGAGGTGAGGCGGGAGGTGAGGCGCTCGGCCGCTCGCGCGGCGGCTTCACCAAGCTCCACCTGAGCACGGACGGCCGCTGCCGCATCCTGTCGCTGGTCATCACACGTTGCTGTAGCCCTTGTCGGCGCTTGCAGTCGGCACGTTGTCCGGGTGACACTGACCGGCTTCGTACGGGGCCTTCCGGTAACCAGGCGCGGCACGTGGATCCGTCGCATCACCTCCTCGAACTGGGTTGAGAGCGGTACAAGAAACGCAACACCGTCGAGCGGGCCATCAACAAAGGTGAAGAACTTTCACGCCGTCGCTACCAGGTACGACAACGTGCCTACATCTACCTCGGCACAGTCACCGCAGCGGCCCTCGCGGTCCGGCTCCGCTCGTGAGCGCCGGATGCCGGGCTCAGCCGTCTTCGGGCAGATGGTAGTAGACCGTCCCTGACCGCCAAGGTCCGTGTTCGGTCATCTCCGACTCGATGACGACATCCTGAACTTCAACATGACCCAACGCTTCGATCGAATCGGCCAGCCTCCGCAAGAGTGCCGGCAAGTTGTCGCAGCCCGGGCCTGCAGGATTGGCCTGCGAGAAGTGGCGAATGGTCCAGAACTCCGGAGTGCTCGTCATGGGCTTCATCGTAAGACCCGCCCCTGGCTGGTACAGACAAGTGATCGCCAGGACAGTGCCTAAGTCACACCGGGTCAGCATCGCGCGGGTACCGGCCCCCGGGTCACTGCGCCTCGGAGCAGATGCCCTGGACGGTCACCCAAATGTTGTTGTCGGGGGTGGTGCCACTGGCCACCACCCCGCCGTAGTAACAGCCGTGCGGAAGCTTGTAGTCCGCGTTCGCCCGGGCAGCGTCCAGCGAACTGCTGATCCCGGTGACGTAGACGTAGTAGGTGGACGAGTCCGCCGCCACCCCTGCCCGCACCGGCGCGGCAGTGGCGGCCGACGCCGGGACGGCCAGTGCCACCCCGGCCAGCAGGGTCGCCGCGGCTGCGGCGAGTCTGGTCGTCGTGAGCTTTCCGTTCAAGGAATCTTCCCGATCAATGACCGTACGGCGCACGGTAGTTACGCCGTCGGCAAGGGATCTAAAGGGCAACCGCATGTGCCGCAATAACCGTTGCGTCCTGTGCAACCAACCAGGTGCCGATGTCGGCTTCTCTTTGAAGCCCCGGTGGGCGCAGCTGGGCGGCGTCTTCACGCCGAGTTAGGTCAGTCGCTCCAGGTAGAAGGACGGTGTCGCCAGGCTCTCCACGCCCAGTCGGGACAGGGCGGGTCGTACGGCCTCAACAGGGGTCGCGGGGGCGGCCATGATGTCCGAAAAGACGAGTGCTCCACCCGGTTTGAGCACACATACCGCCTCACGCAGGGGGCCTGCCCGGTCGGTCACGTGGCACAGGGACTTCCAGGGACCAGACGACGTCGAAGCGGGCAGGTTGACCGGGCAGGTCGTTGAGCGAGCGTGTTTGCACCCCGATGAGGTGGTCCAGGCCGCGCCGGGCGTTGGCGGCGCGGTGTCGCCGGTTGTGTTCCTCACTGAGGTCGATGGCCACCACATGACAGCCGAAGCGCTCGGCGAGCGCACGGGCCGAGCCTCCGTACCCCGATCCGAGGTCCAGCACCGTCGCGTCGGGGCCGAGCAGGTCCGCGATCCGGTTCGCGGCGTGCCGCACCGTGCGGTGCGAGGCCTCCGCGATCGGCTCTCGCGCATGCGCGTACATCCCGACGTGGATGTCCTCCCCACCCCACACCGCGTCGTAGAAGGCATCCACGTCGCCGGTCTCGTAGCAACGGCGCGTGGACTCGTCGTGGTCCGGAGCGCTACTGCTGCCGGCGGTCACGGCGCCATCGGTCATGGCAGGTGATTTCCCCACGACGGCCGGGCCGACGCGCCCCATACGAGCCAACAACACCCCGCCGGCCCGTTCCCACTTCCGTACGGAACCGTCTGCGCGCACGACGGATCACAGCCTGAGCGACGCGATCGCCGACCGGCCCCCGCAGCCCTCGCGGCACTGCGCCGACGGCGGCGGATGGAGCCCTCGCGGACGTCCCGTCCGCACGGCGGGATTTGGGACAGCCACGGCCGTCGGTATGTGCCAGGGTGTTGCCGTGCATCATGCCGCCGCAACGGACAGTGATCCCGCGTCTCCCGCGTCTCCCGTCCCTGCCGCCGACGGGCTCTTGACTGTGGGGGTGGAGGAGGAGTTTCTACTGGTCGATCCCCGCACCAGGACCTTGGCCCCCGACGCCGAAGCGGTCATCGCGACCGCCCGAGCGGAACTGGGTCCCCGCATCGGCCCGGAACTGACGGCCTATCAGGTCGAGACCCGTACCGACCCGCACACCGACCTCACGGCGCTGGCCAAACAGCTCCGCACGACGCGACTCGTCGCGGCACGGGCCGCCGCCGGCCACGGGGTGCGGCTGGTGGCCAGCGGTGCCCCGGTCCTGGCGCCCCCCGGCGCACCGCCCCTCACGGCGGGCGAGCGCTATGCCCGCAGTTCGGCCGCGCACGGCGCGCTGGACGACGAGGAAGTCGCCTGCGCCTGCCACGTCCACATCGGCCTGGGCGACCGCGGCCAGGCACTCGCGGTCAGCAATCACCTGCGCACATGGCTGCCCGCCTTGACCGCGCTCACAGCGAACTCCCCCTTCTGGGCCGGCCGCGACACCGGACACGCCAGCTGGCGCAGCGTCACCCGCCACCGGTGGCCGGTGAGCGGACCGCCACCGCTGTTCGCCTCGCTCTCACATTACGAGGACCTGGTCGCCGCTCTCCTCGCCACCCAGACCTGCCCCGACACTGGCGGCATCTACTGGGACATCCGCCCTTCCCACACGCACCCCACCCTGGAGATCAGGATCGCCGACACGCAACCGACCGTGGACGACACGGTGTTGCTCACCGCGCTCATCCGGGCTGCCGCCGCCACCGCCCTGCGGGAAGCCAGGAGTGGCCGTCCCGCGCCCCAGCCCGACCCGCAGCTGCTGCGCGCGGCCTGCTGGCGTGCCGCGCGCGACGGTCTCACCGGGACCGCCCTCAACCTCACCCACCACCGTCTCGAACCGGCGCGTGCCCAACTCCGCGCTCTGCGGGACTGGGTCGCCCCCGCACTGGCGGCCCACCCCTCGGACGCCCGGACCGTCGACGCCCAGCTCCGCCGGATCGAACGAACTGGGACTGGTGCCCAACGACAGCGCGCCGCCCACGCCCGTCGACACACCTACGAGGATGTCGTCGACACCCTCATCACGCAGACCGTTGCCCCGCCCGGCTCGGGAACGCAGGCTGGTTCGACGGGGCCCTGACGGAGAGCTCACTGCTTCCCACGGTGGCGGGGCAGCAGGAACATCAGAGCCCACATGGACAGCAGGCCGCCGGTCACGTACGGGAGGGTGGCGGCGAAGGCATGGGCGACGACGGTGCCACGGGCGGCGGCGTCGGGATCGTGGGGGAAGAACACCACCCCGGTGAGGACGACGCCCAGGGCGATGCCGAGGTGGGTGGCGGTGTTGAACAGGCCGGATGCCGATCCCGCGTGCTCATCCTCGACACGGCCCAGAGCGAGGTCGGTGAGCGGAGTACCGACCAGGCCGAGCCCCAGACCCAGCGCCAGGACGGGCAGGGCCATGCCGGTCATCGACAGCCCGGTGCCGTACACGGTGATCAGCGAGTGGAACCCGCTCAGGGCCAGAGCGGCGAGCAGGGCGCCGGCCTGGGGTACGCGGCGTTGATGGCGCCCGACGGCGGCGGTGGCCAGCCAGGCACCTGTGATCTCGGCGAGCGTGAGCAGGAGGAAGCCGATCGCCGCGCGCGACGGGCTCATGCCGAGGCCCTGCTGCATGAAGAGCGTCCAGCACATGAAGAACAGGCCCGACAGCAGACCGAGGACGAACTGGGCGCTCAGGCCTGCGGAGAACGGACCGGGGAGCGGACGACCGGGGAGCGGACGACCGGGGAGCGGACGGTTGGAGAGCGAGCGGCCGGAGAACAGGGCCGGCGTCCTCAGCGATGAACCTTCCGCGCGGTTCCTGACCCGCTGCCGGAAGATCAGGACCGCCAGTACGGTCAGGCCCGCTGCCATGACCGGGAACGTCCACCACGGCCAGTGCCGGGAGCCGCCCGCGCTGAGGGGGAAGGCGATCAGCAGCAGCCCGAGCGCGGAGAGGCCCATGCCCGAGGGGTCGAGGCGCGCGGCTCGCGCGACACGGGACTCGACCAGGTACCGGTGGCCGAGCAGGACCGTGGCGGCGCCGATGGGGACGTTGACCAGGAAGATGGAACGCCAGCCCATGCCGAACACGTCTGCTTGGGTCAGGACGCCGCCCAACACGGGCCCGACGGCGCTACCGACGGACAGGACGGTCCCGTACAGGCCGAACGCCCTGGCGCGGGCCCTGCCTTCGAAGGCCACGTGCACGGTGGCAAGGACCTGCGGCAGCATGACCGCCGCGCCGGCACCCTGCACCGCGCGGGCGCCGATCACCGTGGCGGGGCCGACCGCGAGGGCGCACAGCAGGGACGCGGCGGTGAAAACGCCGGCGCCGAGAAGGAACGTCCGTCGGCGGCCGTAGCGGTCGCCCAGCCGGCCGCCGCTGATCAGCCCGACGGCAAGGGCGAGCGCGTAGGCCGCGTGGATCCATTGCAGGCCGGCGGCAGAAGCGCCGGTGTCCGCCCGAATGGAAGGCAGGGCGGTATCGACCACCGATGCGTCCAGTACGGCCATGAACTCGCCTGCCAGTACCACGGCGAGGATGATCCGGCCGGCACGCCGTGCGGAAGGTTCGGTGGGGTTGCGGCCGGAGCGGGTCCGGTCGTCGCGGGTGTCATGAGACACGGAGAGGGGTTTCCTGTTCGGAGCGGTAGGGAGAACGGGCAGGCCAAGGCCCGTGTACGCCTACTGCGCACAGGAGAATGTCACGGAGCCCAGGCCGTCGGGAACACCGTCTTCACAGCGGACATCACCAGCCGCCTGTCAGCACAGGCGGGGGTCCGCGGGCAGAGCCCGGGAAGAGCGGCTACTGGGCCTGGGATATACGTCATCACCTCGAAGGGCACGCACGCCCGCGCGGGGCAGTAGGGGAACCAGCCCAGCGTACTGACCGCCCGCCACGGGATGAAACCCGTTTTGGGGGTGAACTGCGACGCAGGACCACGCGGCCGCCGCACCTGACGAACACCGTTCGGCCGCATCGCCCGCCCGCCGCCGACGATGGTCCGGTCGACGGCTTCGCGCGCAGGGGCGGAATAAGCCCCTCCATGATCCGCCTTGGCCCGTTGCGGGCTCACACCACCACCCCCGTGGCCGCTACGTTCAGGTTTTGACCGAACACACACCGCCAGGGGGAAAGGGCACCGATGCGCCCCACAAGACACGTCAGTCACTTAGGTAAAGCGCTCATGGCCTGCGCGGCTTCCGCCGCCGTGGTCACCGTGGGACTCGCCGTCTCACCGGCCGCCGCCGCACCCACCGCGCCACCCACCACACCCGCCGCCTCCGCACAGGCCGAGCCCGGCGGCGCCTGCACGGCTGCCGACCTCGGCACACGGCACCCGTACATCAAGTCCTCCGAAGTGACCCCGACGATCACCCACTTCAAGGGCTGGTACGTCACCAGCGGCTCGACCGGCACGCAGACCGTCAACACTTCCGTGCAGACGACCATCTCGGTCACCGTCGGCGTCACCGGCAACGTCGAAGGCGGCTTCGGCGTCGAAACCCTCGGCAAAGTCGGCGCGAGCCTCGGCCTGAACGTGCAGGTGAACTACACCTCCACCAGCAGCGCTTCGACGTCCGTCACGTGGAACTTCACCAACCCCGGCTATTACGGCCTCTACAAGGGCACCAAGAAGGTCACCGGTACGTACGGCAGCCTCAACTGCAACCGCGTCCAACAGGGCGACGGCAGCTGGGCGCTGAAGTGGGTCGAGGGGACCGACTCGGGCAGTTACACCACCTTCACCACCCTCGAAGAAGGCGCGGTGCGCTGCGAGGACAAGGTCCCCGCCAACAGCATCATGCGCAAGGCGCAGGACCTCCTCGACTGCGGCTCCGCCACCGCGACCGCGAAGCACGCGGCCGGGCCGGTCCCCTCGGCGAAGGCCGACAAGGCCAGGCAGGAAGCCACGAAAGCCGGCAACGCCGAGAAGAGCGTGAAGGCCGTCGGGAGCCCGGCCCCGGCCGCGCGGGCCACCGCACTGGACTGCCAGCCCGCCGTCTACCGGATCGACGTGCCCGGCAAGCCTCTGAACTGGAGCGCACCACTCCTGGCCAACGACGGAGTCCGCCTGCGTGAATCCAACTTCTTCAGCGCCCACCTGGACAACTGGCGGCTGTGCAATGTGACGGAGCGCAACGGGGTCATCGAGGCGTCCCTGTGGAACTGGGGCAACGGCGGATGCGCGACCATCCCGTCGGACATCGCCAACCAGGAGCAGGCGTATCTGACCACGGCCACCTGCGCGCAGGACGACCTCCAGCGGTTCTACATCTACCGTGACGTGCCCGGCAGTTCGAAGATCGGCGTGCAGAACAAGTACACCGGCTCCATGATGGGTCACGACCGGTACGCGGACGGGGAGTTGATCCGCCAGTACTCAAGCGGCCGGCAGGACGGTACGGGTACGTACACCCTGACCGGAGTCTGACGGTCCCTTGCCCGTGAGCGTGGCCCCGCACGTGGATCCCCGGCTTCCCGGTCCCGTGCGGGGCCTTCCGCGTCTCTGTCCCGAGCCCGGCCTTGCGACGGCCGGCACCCGTGGCCGCGGCGTGGGTGTGATGCCCGGGGGCCGCCCTGCGAGGCCCGTCGCCCTGTAAAGCAAGCTTGACATCCCCTGTGGGGTGACAAGTAGGCTTTACATGTGCGGAACAGCGTCAGAGAACTGCGGTCATCACGAGGGCTCTCCCAAGGTCAGTTGGGCACAGCCCTCGGGGTCTCACGGCAAACGATCAACGCCATCGAGACCGAGCGGTACACCCCGTCCCTGCCGCTAGCCATATCCATGGCCAGGTTCTTCAAGGTCAGCGTCGAGGAGATGTTTCATGTCGAAGACAGCACAGCGGATGGCGCCTGACACAGCCGGGCGGGCCGTCCCCGGATTCTTCCTCGCCGTAGGGGTGGCCTGTCTCGTGGCTGCGGCTGTCGGCGGCCACCTCGCCCTCGGCCTGGTGACGTTGGGGATTCTGGCGGCGTGCAGTCTCGTCTTAGCGCTGCTGGGACGCCGGAGCGAGACCTATCAGGGCCTCACCAAGAAGTCTCCCGACGAGCGCTTCGCCCGGATCGTAGGGCTGGCCTGGGCCGGCACGGGCATCGTACTGACCGTGGGCAATCTCAGTGCCTTCCTGGGCGAGTTGGCATCCGGGCGGAGCGGCGATCCGTACTTCTGGTTCGTGGCCACTGCCGCCCTTTCCTACCTCGCGTTCGTGGCCCTGTTGTCCCGGCGCACCTGAGAAGCCCTCGCCTCTGGCGGCACAGGGCAGGGCCCCGGGTCAGTGCGGTGAGGTCCCACTAGCGGCGTCCTGGGGTGCTGGTACCGCTGCCGGCGACGACGTACGTATCGTGGGGATCGACACCATCTTGGTCATCGATCCGTCGTCACCGACCACGTCGCGGACGTAGCGGAAGCCCAGCCGCTCGCACATCGCCAGGCTCGCGGTGTTCTCCGCGCCGACCATGCCCCAGACTTCGCTCAGACCGAGGTTTTCGCCCGCGTGTCTCAGTAGTCCCGTGACCACTTCTCCGCCCAGGCCCCGGCCCCAGTACGCGGGCAGGAGTGCGGCCACCAGTTCATGGCCGGGGACGTTGCCCGTCTTCTTCACCTCGGCGTGACCCACGTACTCGCCGTCCTGCCACACACCCCAGACGTCGAACCTCCGCTTCGGGTACACCTCGGTCAGGATTCCGGTGAAGAGCGTGCGCAGGTCGGGTTCGGGCACGAGCTCCTGCCCCATCCACCTGCACACCTCCTCGTCGCGCAGCAGGGCGACGAAGTGGTCTTCGTCCTGGGGCCGGTAGGGGCGGAAGTGCAAGCGGGCGGTGTGCAGTTCGGGGGTCATGGCGGGCTCCTCGGTGTCGGCGCGCGGGCAGGCCGGGGGCGGTGGGGCGCCGAGGCCGTGGGTGAGAGCTCACGTGGGGGGAGGGCGGGGTGGGGGCCGGACCGGGCGTACCGGTCCGGCGCCGCCCCGCCTGACGGGGCGTCAGGCTCCGGTGTTCTCCATGCGCTCGCGCAGGCTGCGGGGACGCATGTCGGTCCAGACCTCGTCGACGTACGCGGTGCACTCGGACTCGGTCCCCTCCTTGCCGACGGGCTGCCAGCCGGCGGGGACCTCGATGTCGATCGGCCAGAGGGAGTACTGCTCCTCGTCGTTGCGCAGCACCTGGTAGCGGGTGTTCTCGTCCATGGGTCGTTCCTCCGTGGTGGTGGGGCGTGTGGTGGGCGGGTGGCTGTCCGTGGTGACCAGGGTCGGGGCGCGGGGGACGCGGGGGCTGTGCCGGGCGGTCCTGCGCGTATCTGCTCGGCGCGGATGCTGGTCGGTCACCGGCCTCCCCGGGCGTGATGGGCGATGTGGCGCAGGGCCTCGGCGAACTCCTCGGCCACGCGGCGCACGGTCCGTGTGTCGTGCAGGGCCGGGCGGTGGTGCCAGGCGAAGGCGAGACGGCCGTGCTCCACGGAACCGACGACCTCCAGCGCGTGGGATCCGCCGTCGCGCGGGTCGTGGTCCTGGCCCAGGGGGCCGTGCTGCGTGCGGATGAGGCCGCCGCCCGACGTCTGGGGGCGGGCGTCCCATTGGCCCAGGTAGTTGAAGACCAGCTGACTGTGCGCGCCCGCACCCAGCTGCTCGCGGACCTCGGGGGTCCCGAACGTGCGCAGCGCTCCGAAGCCGACGCCCTTGCCGGGGACGGCCCGCAGTTGTCGGCGCACCGACTTCACCAGGGCCCGCCAGTCGCGGTCCGCCGCGAGCCGGCCCGGGTCGTCGACCTGGAGCGCGATGGGGTGCACGCTGGTGAACCAGCCGACGGTGCGGGTCAGGTCGACCCCGTCGACAAGGCTCTCGCGGCCGTGGCCCTCCAGGTCGAGACGGACCCGTTCCTCGCCGGTCCAGCGGGCCAGAGCCAGTGCCAGTGCGGCGAGCAGCACGTCGTTGATGCGGGTGCGGTACGCCGTCGGCGCGGCGCGGAGCAGGGTTTCGGTGTCCTCCTCGTCGAGTTCGACGCCGATCACGGTCGCGGGCGCGGTGTCGCCGGGCTCGGGCGCGGTGCCGGGTCCTGGTACCGCACGTACGACATCGCGCCAGTGGGGCAGCTCGGAGTCCAGTTCGCCCGCGCGGACGTGTGCGGCGAGTCCCCGGGCCCAGTCCCGGAAACTGGTGCCGCGCTCCCCCAGGTCGACGGGCGCGCCCTGCACGGCTTGGCGGTAGGCGGTTTCCAGGTCGTCGCCGATGACGCGCCAGGAGACCGCGTCCACCACCAGGTGGTGGGCGATGAGCAGCAGGTAGACGGGGCGTTCGGGGCCGCCGGTGAACAGGGCCGCCCGCAGGTGCGGGCCGTCGGCCAGGTCGAAGCCGGCGTGCAGTTCGTCGGCGCGCTTCTGCATGGCCGCGTCCGCGTCCTCCGGTGCGAGACCGGACAGGTCGTGGCATATGAGGAAGGCGTCGTCCGGCCGGGCGGCGGCGGGCGGCGGGTTGAACTGGTGCCAGCCGTCGGCGTCCTTGGTGAAGCGCATGCGCAGCGCGTCGTGGTGTTCCAGCAGGGCGCGCAGGGCGGTGTCCAGGGCGTTGAGGTCGGGGGCGCCGTCGAGTTCGAGCAGCGTCGACTGGTTGAAGTGGTGGTGGGCGGCGCGGGGTGTGGTGAGGAACCAGTCCTGGATGGGGGTGAGCGGCACTTCGCCGGTGACCGGGCCTTGGGCGGTCCCCCGGGGCGCGGTGCGCACGACGGAGGCGAGCGCACCGAGGGTCTGGTGGGTGAACAGGTCCCTGGTCACCAGGTGGAGGCCGTCGCGGCGCAGTCGGGAGACGACCTGCATGCTCAGAATGGAGTCGCCACCCAGGGCGAAGAAGTTGTCGTCGACGCCGATGTCGGTGACGCCCAGGACGTCGGCCCAGATACGGGCGACCCGCCGCTCGGTGTCGGTGCGCGGCTCGCGGTACGGCCTGCCGCCGGCCCGGCCCGGTCCGGGGGCGGGCAGGGCGCGCCGGTCCAGCTTGCCGTTGGGGGTCAGGGGCAGCCGCTCCAACCGCACGAAGAGCGAGGGCACCATGTGCGGCGGCAACGTTGTGCCAAGGTGCTCGCGCAGGTCCTCGACGGGCAGCGGATCGTGGCCGTTCGCCTCGTCGGCGGCCGCCGGGTCCGGTACGACGTAGGCGACGAGCCGGGCGGGCCCGGTGGCCGACTCCGACTGGCCGCCGTCGCCGTCGGCGGGCCGGGCCGCGTCGGTGCGTACGACGACCGCCGCGTCCAGGACCAGGGGGCTGCGGCGCAGCGCGCTCTCTATCTCGCCCGGTTCGATGCGGAAGCCGCGCAGTTTGACCTGATCGTCCACGCGTCCTGCGTAATGGAGTTCACCGTCCGTGCCCCAGCGGGCCAGGTCGCCGGTGCGGTACATCCGCTCCCCCGCCGCCCCGAACGGGTCGGGGACGAAGCGCTGGGCGGTCAGGCCGGGACGGCCGAGGTAGCCACGGGCCAGTCCGGGGCCGGCCACGTACAACTCACCTGTCACGCCGGGCGGGACGGGCCGCCTCGCGCTGTCGAGTACGTAGAGGCCGGTGCTGCCCGATGGACGCCCGATGGAGGGTGCGCCGACGTCGGGGGCCAGCGGGCCGGTCCAGCTGGCGACGACGGTGGCCTCCGTCGGCCCATAGGAGTTGATCATGCGGCGGCCGGGGGCCCAGGTGGTGACCAGGTGCGCGGGGCAGGCCTCCGCGCCGACGATCAGGGTCCGCAGGGCGGAAAGTCGGGCGGCTTCCCGCGCGGGGACGGTGGCGAGGGCGGCCGGGGGGATGAGGGCGTGGCTGATGCGCCGCTCGGCAAGCACTTCGGCCAGGCGCTCCCCGACCAGCGGCCCCTCTTCGCCGGTGACCAGGGTGGCGCCGTTGAGCAGCGAGGTGCACAGCTCCAGCACGGACGCGTCGAAGCTCGGCGAGGCGAACTGGAGCATCCGGTCGCCCGGGCCGGCCGCGTAACGCTTCGACGCGGCGGCGGCGAAGGAGGCGAGGCCCCGGTGGGTGACCACCACGCCCTTGGGTGTCCCGGTGGATCCCGAGGTGTAGATGACGTAGGCGGGGTGCCCGGGCAGCAGGGGGGTGGTGCGGGCCGCGTCGTCGGGTGGTGTGCCCGGCCCTTCGGCGGTCAGGACCTCGGCGGGATCGCTCACGACGCGGTGGACGCCGGCGTCGCGGACCATGAACTCCCGGCGGGCCTGCGGGTAGTCGGGGTCGACGGGCAGGAAGGCTCCGCCGGCCTTGGTGACCGCGAGCTGGGCCACCACCATGGCGGCCGAGCGGGGCAGGCAGAGGGCGACCACGCGTTCCGGTCCGACGCCGTCGCGGATCAGGCGGTGCGCGAAGCGGTTGGCGGCCCGGTCGAGTTCGGCGTACGTCAGGTCCCGGCCGCTTTCGGACAGGGCGACCGCGTCGGGGGTGCGGGCCGCCTGCCGCTCGAACAGGCCGGGCAGCGGCGTCCCGGTTACGCCCTCGCAGGTGCCCCTGCCCTGGGCCAGGAGGGTGCGTTCCTCCTCGGCGGAGGTCAGCGGCAGGACGCCGAGCGGGCGGGCGGGGTCGGTGGCGACCGCTTCCAGGAGGATCCCGAGGCGGGCGGCGAGGCCGTCCGCAGTGGCCGCGTCGAACAGGTCGGTGTTGTAGGAGAGCAGGCCGTGCAGCGTTCCGTCCGGTTCCTCGGCGAATTCGATGGTGAGGTCGAAGGCCGCCTGATGGGTGTCGGCCTCGACGTCGCTGACGTGCAGGCCCGGGAGGTCGAGGTCGGCGCCCGGGGTGTTCTGTAGCACGACCATGACCTGGAAGAGCGGGGTGCGACTGGTGTCCCGGGCCGGTTGGACCTCGTCCACGACGCGCTCGAAGGGCACGTCCTGGTGCGCGAAGGCGTCGAGGACGCTTCGGCGGACCGTACCGAGGAAGTCGGTGAACGGCCGGCCGGTGTCGGCCTGGGAGCGCAGGACGAGGGTGTTGACGAAGAATCCGACGAGGTGTTCGGTCTCGGCGCGATCGCGTCCCGAGGTCACGGTGCCCACGGCGATGTCGCTCTGTCCCGACAGTCGCGCCAAGTAGGCCTGTGTGGCCGCCACCAGGGTGGTGAACAAGGTGGCGCCGTGCTCACGGCCGAGCCGGTTCAGTCGCGCGGCGATGTCGGCCGGCACGATGAGGCGGGTGGTGGCGCCGTTGCTGGTGCGGACCGCGGGGCGGGGCCGGTCCGTGGGCAGGTCGAGTGCCGAGATGTTGGCCAACTTGCTTGTCCAATAGGCCAGTTGCTGCTCGGCCTCGGCTGCTTGCGCGCCCCGCTGCCAGGCCGCGTAATCGGCGTACTGGATGGGCAGCTGCGGCAACGCGCCGTCCTGGCGGCCCAGTTGGGCCCGGTAGAGGTGGGCCAGGTCACCGAGCAGCACCGAGGTGGACCAGCCGTCGGTGACGATGTGGTGCAGGCACAGGGCGAGGACGTGGTCGTCGTCGGCCAGCCGGACGAGCCGGGTACGCAGCAGTGGACCTTCGCGCAGGTCGAAGGGGCGCTCCCGCTCCTCGGCGAGCAGCGCGCGCAGGGCCGGCTCCCGGTCCCGCGCCGCGAGCGCGGACAGGTCGTGCGGTGGCAGCGGCACCGGGCGCGGCGGGTGGATGATCTGCACGCCGTGACCGTCCACGCTGTCGAAGGTGGTGCGCAGCGATTCGTGCCGGGCGACCAGGGCGGTGACGGCGGCGGCCAGCGCGCCGCTGTCCAGGCCCCCGCGCAGGCGCAGGGCGAGCGCGGTGACGTACTCGCTGCCGTCGGGCGCGAACTCCTCCAGGAACCAGAGGCGTTGCTGGGCGTGCGACATCGGCAGGGCCGCGTCGCGGGCGACCGGGGTGATGGCCGGGCGGGCGCGCCGGGAGGCCTCGGTGAGAAGGGCGGCGAGCGCGGCCGGGGTGGGCCGGGTGAAGACGTCGCGGGGGGTGAGGTCGGTCGCGAAGGCCTCGGACAGGCGGGCGGCGAGCCGGATGCTGAGGATCGAGTCGCCGCCCAGGGCGAAGAAGTCGTCGTCCACACCGGGTGGTTCGATGCCGATGACCTGGCCGAAGATCTCGGCGGTGCGGCGCTCGGCCTCGGTGCGGGGCTCGGTGCGCTCGGCCTTCGGTGCGGCCTCGGGCGCGGGCAGGGCGGCGCGGTCGACCTTGCCGTTGGCGCTCAGCGGCAGCGAGTCGAGCGCGACGATGTCGGTGGGGACCAGGTAGTCGGGCAGGGTGCGGCCTGCGAAGTCCCGCAGGGCCGCCGGGTCCTGGCCGGCGGGGCCGACGACATAGGCGATGAGCCGCTTGGCACCGGAGCGGCCGGCGTTGGCCAGCACCGCCACGTCCGCGACGTCGGGGTGGCCGGCGAGAACGGCCTCGACCTCGCCGGGCTCCACGCGGAAGCCGCGGATCTTGACCTGTTCGTCGGCGCGTCCCAGGAACTCCACGGTGCCGTCCGGGCGCCGGCGTGCCAGGTCGCCGGTGCGGTACATGCGGGTGCCTGCCGGGCCCGCGGGGTCCGCGAGGAAGCGGGCCGCGGTGTCACCGGGCCGGCCCAGGTAGCCACGGGCGACGCCTTCGCCGGCGAGGTACAGCTCACCGGCGCTGCCCGGCGGGACGGGGCGCAGCCGTGCGTCCAGGACGTGGACGCGCATGTCGTCCAGGGGCCGGCCGATGGGCACGGTGTCGGGCACCTGGGCGGCGTCGGTGAGTTCGTGGGACGTCGCGAAGGTGGTGGTCTCGGTGGGTCCGTAGCCGTCCACGACGCTCAGTCCCGGGCAGGCCGCGAGGACCCGGCGCACGGCGGCCGCGGGGACCACGTCGCCCCCGGTCCACACCTGTCGCAGTCCGGCGAAGCAGTCCGGCGCGTCCTGGGCGAGGAGGCGGAAGACGCCGGCCGTCAGCCACAGCGCCGTCAGTCCCTCGGTGCCGGCGAGCCGGCGGATGAGGGCGCCGTCGACAGCGCCGTCGGGGGCGACGACCACGCGGCCGCCGTTCAGCAGCGGTGCCCACACTTCGAAGGTGGCCGCGTCGAACGCCACCGGGGAGTGCAGCAGCACCCGGTCGCTGACGCCGCCGGCGAAGCGGCTGTCGGTGGCCAGGGCCACGACATCCCGGTGCCGCACCGCCACCGGCTTGGGCCGGCCGGTCGAGCCGGAGGTGAACATGACGTACGCGAGGCGGTCGGGGTCACCGGGCACCAGTACTCCGTCCCCGGTGCCTGCGCGGGCGGCGGCGACGTCGGCCGCGGTGAGCCGGACCGTGACGCCCGCCGAGTCGAGCAGGCTCCGGCGGCGTTCCTCCGGCGCGCGGGTGTCGACCGGTACGTAGGCTCCGCCCGCGCCGAGGACGGCGAGCTGGGCGATGACGAGGTCGGCGGAGCGGTCCATGAGCAGCGCGACCCGGCCTTCGGCGGCGAGGCCGCCCTCCTTCAGAGTCTGGGCCAACCTTCCTGCTATTGAGGCCAGTTGACGGTACGTCACTTCCTTGCCCCCGTCGCGTATGGCGATGGCGTCCGGGGTGCTGCGGGCCAGTTCGGTGAATACCTCGACGGGGCTGCGTGGCGTCGTCACGCGGGCCGGGGCGTTCCAGGACGCCAGCAGCCGCCGGTCGGCCACCGTGAGCGCGTCCAGATCGGCGAGGTCGGTTTCCAGGTTGTCGGCGAAGGCGGTGAGCAGGACCGTAAGGCGCTCCACGGCGCGCTCTACGGTGGCGGCGTCGAACAGGGCGGGATCGTAGGCCAGGTCGAATCCGAGCCGTTCGGCGAGGTGGGCGCGCAGGCACCACGGGAAGGTGGGCGCGTCCTCGGCCCGTACTTCGGCCACCTGGACGCCGGTGCGTGCGGTGGCCGACGCGTCGACGGGATAGTTCTCGAACACGACCATGCTGTCGAACAGGGCCTCACCGGCGGGCACTTCGCTGCCGGCCTGGATGCGGGACAGGGCGAGGTGGTCGAAGCGCCGGCCCTCCGTCTCGCTCTCCTGGAGGTCGCGCAGCCACGGCAGCACACCGCCGTCGCGGAGGCGGACCCGGGTGGGCACGGTGTTGATGAACATGCCGATCATGCCTTCGACGCCGGGCAGTTCGGCCGGGCGGCCCGAGACCGTGGTGCCGAACACCACGTCCTGGCGGCTTGCGGAGCGGGCAAGGAGCAGCGCCCAGGCGCCCTGCACCAGGGTGTTGACGGTCAGCCCGGCCCGGGCCGCGCTCGCACGCAGCCGCGCGGAGACCTCTTCGTCGAGTTCGTGCCGGACCTGGGCGGTGGCACGGGCGCGGTGGGCCTCGCCCGGGGCGCGGTCGTACGGGAGCGGGGTGCGGGCGGTGAAGCCGGTGAGGGCGTCGCTCCAGTGGCGTTCGGCGGCGGCCCGGTCCTGTTGGTCGAGCCAGTGCAGGAAGTCGGCGAAGGGCCGCCGCACCGGGGGCTGCGGTTCGTGGCCGCCCATCAGCGCGGCGTAGCTCTCGCACACGTCGGTCAGGAGCTGACCGGTGCTCCAGCCGTCCAGGGCGATGTGGTGGGTGGACCACAGCAGCAGCACCTCCTCGCCGGGCAGCGCGGCCAGCGCGAGGCGGGTGAGCGGTGCGGTGTTCAGGTCCAGTCCCGTGGCGCGGTCCTCCTCCAGCAGGCGCTCCGTGCGCTCGGCGCGTTCCGCAGGGGACAGAGCGCGCCAGTCGAAGTGGCGTACGGGCACGTCGGCCCGGCGGTGCACGACTTGGACCGGCTGCGGCAGCCCCTGCCAGTGCACGCTGGTGCGCAGCGCCGGGGTACGGTCGGCGACCAGCTGCCAGGCGGCGGCGAAGGCCTGCGGGTCGGCCACTCCCGACAGCCGGACCGCGATCCGGTCGAAGTAGGCGCCGTCGGTGTCCACCAGGCCGTGGAAGAGCATCCCCGCCTGGAGGGGGCTGAGCGGGAGCACGTCCTCGACGTGCCGGCCGTCACCGACGAGCCGGTCGAGGCCGTCCTGTGTCAGGCCGGCGAGCGGGAAGTCGCCGGGGGTGCGCCCGCCGGCGCCGGGGCTCGCGCAGTGCGCCACGATGTCCCGCAGCGCGGTGATCATTTGCTCGGCCAGGGCACGGACGGTGCTCTCGTCGTGGACGGCCTCGGGGTAGTTCCAGCCCAGTTCCAGCCGGCCTTCCTGGACGACGCCGGTGATGTCCAGGACGTAGGGGCGTGGGGCGTCCGGGTCGGTGTCGCTGCCGGTGGGCGCGAGCGCCGTGCGCAGCAGGCCGTCGCCGCTGCCGCTGCCCCCGTCCCACTGGCCGTGGTAGTTGAAGCCGACCTGCGGCGCGGGCGCGCCGGTCAGGGGGCTGTCGGGCAGGAGGTGGCGCAGCGCGCCGTGGCTCAGGCCGTGCGCGGGGACGGCGCGCAGCTGCTCCTTCACCGAGCGCAGTGTGTCGTGCCAGCCCGCGCCGGGGTCGACGCACAGCGCGAGCGGGAACTCGGCGGTGAACCAGCCGACCGTGTGCGACAGATCGACGTCGGCGAAGAGGTCTTCGCGGCCGTGGCCCTCGACGCCGATCAGGACCGTGTCCCGTCCGCACCACTGGGCGAGGGTGTGACCGAGGGCGCTGAGCAGGACGTCGTTGACCTGGGTGCGGTAGGCCTCGGGCACCCGGCGCAGCAGGGCGTCGGTGGTCTCGGCGTCCAGGGTGACGGTGACCGTGGCCGATGTCGCGTACGTGTTGGGGCCGGGCCGGCCGGCGGGCAGGCCGGCCGGGGCCTGGAGGGACCGCTGCCAGTACGCCAGGTCGGCGCTGAAGCCGCCGTCCCGGGTGTGCTGGGCCAGGCGGGCCGCCCAGCGTCCGTAGGAGGTGCCCACGGGCGCCGAGTCCACGGCGCGCCCCTCGGCGGCCTGCTGGTAGGCGGCGGACAGGTCGGCCGGCAGGATGCGCCAGGACACACCGTCGATGGCCAAGTGGTGCGCGGTGATGACGAGTTGGGCCGCCCGGGCCGGGCCCCGGTCCAGGAACAGGAAGCGCACCACCTGCCCTTGGACGGGGTCGAGGGCGGCCTGTGCGCGGTCGGTGAGGCGGTGCGTCTCGGCCTCGGCCTCGGCGTCATCGAGGCCGGAGAGGTCGTACCGGCCGAAGACGGGCTCGGGCGGCGCGGGAAGCGCCTCCTGCTGCCAGCCGGACGCGGTGTGCGTGAACCGCGTGCGCAGTGCGCCGTGCCGTGCGACCACGGCGTCGGCGGCGCGGTGAAGCGCCTCGGTGTCCGTGTCCGGCGCCAGCTCGAAGCGCTGGGTCATGGTGAAGCGCATCGGGTCGCCGGGGCGTCGGCCCTCCAGATACCAGTGCTGGATCGGGGTGAGCGGCGCGGGAGCTGTGGCGTCCTCGGCGGCTTCTGTCGTCGGAGCGGCCAACTGCTCGGCACACAAAGCCAGTTCGGCGATGTTCTGGTGGCGGAAGACGTCCTTGGTGGTGAGGGCGAGTCCGGCGCGGCGGGCGCGGGAGACGATCTGGATGCTGAGGATGGAGTCGCCACCGAGCGCGAAGAAGTTGTCCCGTGCGCCCACCTTCGGGACGCCGAGTACGTCGGCCCAGATGGCGGCCAGAGTCCGCTCGGCGCCGGTCCTCGGTGCGACGTAGGCGCTGTCGGTGGCGGGCTGGAGGGGCGGGTCCGGCAGGGCGCGGCGGTCGGTCTTGCCTCCGGCTGTGCGCGGTATCCGCTCCAGCGGGACGAACGCGGCGGGCACCAGGTGATCGGGCAGCGTGCCGCGCAGTCGCATCCGCAGGTCGTCGGCGACCGGCTGCCGGCCGTCGGCGGACACTACGTAGGCGACCAGCATCACATGGCCCGCGTGCTCGCGTGCGGTGACGGCGGCGTCGGTGATCCCCGGCAGGGCGAGCAGCGCCGCCTCGATCTCGCCGGGCTCGATGCGAAAGCCCCGGATCTTGAGCTGTTCGTCGGCGCGGCCCAGGAATTCGAGCAGCCCGGCCGTGTCCCAGCGGGCGAGGTCGCCGGTGCGGTACATCCGCTCCCCCGCAGCCCCGAAGGGGTCGGCGAGGAAGCGGCCCGCCGTCAGGCCGGGCCTGTTCAGGTAGCCGCGGGCCACCTGCGCGCCGGCGAGGTAGAGCTCGCCGGGCGTGCCGACGGGTACCGGGCGCAGGGCCTCGTCCAGGACGTAGGCGCGCAGTCCGCCGCCGGGGCGGCCGATCACGGCCCGGTCGGGGCGGTCCGCGCAGGGTCCGTAGACGGAGTCGACCGTGCACTCGGTGGGGCCGTACATGTTGACGGCGGTGACGCCGGACTCGTCGCGGGCCGCGACCAGGTCCCGCCAGGTGGCCGCGGGGACGGCTTCGCCGCCGACGAGCAGCAGCTCGGGGTGGTGGCGGCCGGGGGCGAGCAGTCCGGCCGCCAGGAGTTCGCGCAGGAAGGTGGGGGTGACGTTGACCAGGTCGATGCGGTCGGCGGCGACCTGGGCGCAGAACGCCTCGGGGTCAAGGCGCGTGTCGTCGTCGATCAGGTGGACCTGGTGGCCGAGGGCGAGCAGCAGCGGCCCTTCCCAGGAGGTGTCGAACGCGAAGGAGGCGCTGAGGGCGGCCCGCAGCCGGGTGCCTTCGGCGGTGTGCGGTCCGATGAGGTTCGCCTCGTGGTCACGGCAGAGGTTGACCAGGTGCCGGTGTTCGACGGCGACGCCCTTGGGCAGGCCCGTCGAGCCCGAGGTGTAGACGATGTAGGCCGTGTTCTCGGGGTGCAGCGGGGTGACGCGGTCGGCGTCGGTGGGGTTGTGGGCGGGCAGGCCGGGGGCGTCGGCGGCGCGCAGGGTGTCCTCGGTGAGGACGGCTCGCGGGCGGGCGTCCTCCAGCAGGACGCGGACGCGTTCGGCGGGCAGGCGCGGGTCCACGAAGAGCAGCGCGGCGCCCGCTTTGGCGACGGCCAGCAGCGCCACCAGCAGGCCGCAGGAGCGCGGAAGGCGGACGGCGACCACACTCTCGGGTCCCGCGCCCTCGCCGATGAGGTGATGGGCCAGCCGGTTGGCCCGCTCGTTGAGGGTGGCGAAGTCGAGGGTGGCGTCGGGGGCGACCAGCGCGGTGAGGTGCGGGGTGCGGGCGGCCCGCGCCTCGAAGAGGGCGGGGAAGGTGGTGCCGGGCCCGGGCAGCGGCGTGCCCCGTCCGAGGTCCAGCAGGCGCTGCCGTTCGGCTCCGGTCATCAGGGGCAGGGCGCCGACGCCGAGCTCCGGGTCGTCGGCGGCGGCCTGGAGCAGGACGCGCAGCCGGTCGGTCAGGAGGTGTGCGGTGGTCCGGTCGAACAGGCCGGTGCTGTACTCCAGGTGTCCGGTGACGGCGCCGTCGCGTTCGACGAAGTCGAAGGCCAGGTCGAAGGTGGCGTGCCGGACCGGCGGGACCATCGGCTCCACTTCGAGACCGGGCAGTGCGGGGAGCTCGGTGCCGAGGTTGTGCAGCGCCACCAGCACCTGGAACAGCGGAGTGCGGCTGGTGTCGCGTTCGGGCTGGACCGCGTCCACCACACGTTCGAAGGGCACGTCCTGGTGGGAGACGGCGTCCAGTACGGTGGCGCGTACTTCCCTCAGCAGGTCACGGAAGGACAGCTCGGGACGGACCCGGGCGCGCAGCACCAGCGTGTTGACGAACATG
Organism: Streptomyces sp. NPDC006711; assembly: GCF_042869775.1. Lineage (NCBI taxonomy): Bacteria > Bacillati > Actinomycetota > Actinomycetes > Kitasatosporales > Streptomycetaceae > Streptomyces > Streptomyces sp. NPDC006711. The sequence continues at coordinate 103,905 of NZ_JBIAGO010000014.1, read as the reverse complement.
CCGACCACGTCGTGCAGTTCGGGGCGGTCGCGGCCCGCGGTGACGGTGCCCACCGTGATGTCCTGCTGGCCGGACCAGCGGGCCAACACGATCTGACAGGCCGTCAGCAAGGTCATGAAGAGGGTGGCGTCGCCCTCCCGTCCCCGCGCGCGCAGCCGGTCGGTGAGCGCGGCGGGCAGAGTGAAGGTGACCAGGTCGCCCTCCCGGGTGCGCACGGCTGGGCGCGGCCGGTCGGTGGGCAGTTCCAGGGGTGTCACGCCGTCCAGGGCCCGGCGCCAGTAGGCCAGGTCGGCCTCGCCCTGCCCGGTGCGCGCACGCTGCCATGCCGCGTGGTCGGCGTAGCGCAGCGACGGGGTGGGCAGGTCGGGCCGGCGCCGCTCGAGTGCGGCCGCGTACAGCTCGCCGAGGTCCCGGCCGAGAACGCCCATGGACCAGCCGTCGGTGACGATGTGGTGCAGGGCCAGGACAAGGACGTGCCGCTCGGTGCCCGCACCGGTCAGCCGGGCCAGGTGGGCGCGCATCAGTGGTCCGGTGCCGAGGTCGAAGGGGCGGGCCGCCTCGCTCTTTATGAGGGCGTCGAGCGCGGCGGCGTCCGCGCAGTCCTGGGTGCGCAGGTCCACCGGGGCGGGCGGGTGGATGATCTGCCGGGCCTGGCCGTCGTGTTCGGCGAAGGTGGTGCGCAGGGACTCGTGCCGTGCGACCAGGCCGTCGAGGGCCGTGCGCAGGGCACTCGGGTCGAGCGGACCGGTGAGGCGCAGCAGGGACAGGGTGGTGTACTCGGTGCTGCCCGGCTCGAAGCGGTCCAGGAACCACAGGCGTTGCTGTGCGTGGGACAGCGGAGCCGGGTCGTCCGGGTGGGCGGCCGGGATGGCGCCGACGGGGGTTTCGGGGGTGTCGGACGGGTCGCCGAGGGCTCCCGCGAGGGCCGACAGGGTCGGATGGGTGAACAGCAGGCGGGGTGAGAGGTCGCCGCCGAAGGCGCTACGCAGGCGGGAGACGACCCGGACGGCGAGGATCGAGTCGCCGCCGAGGGCGAAGAAGTCGTCGTCCGCGCCTACTTCTTCGGTGTCCAGGACTTCCGCCCACGCGGCGGCCACCAGCCGTTCGGCCGGGGTGCGCGGCTGTGTGTGCTCGCCGGCGGTCGCGAAGCCGCCGGGACCCGGCGCCGGCAGCGCGCGCCGGTCGAGCTTGCCGTTGGGGGTGAGGGGCAGAGCCGGCATCGGCACGTAGGCGGCGGGCACCATGTGCGCGGGGAGCGACTGCTGGAGGTGGGCGCGCAGTTCGGCGGCGGACGGCGCGGCGGCGCCGGCGGCGACCACATGGGCGACCAGGCGCCGGGTGCCCTCCGTGTCCTCGTAGACGCCCACGGCGGCGCCGGCGACACCCGGGTGGCTGTGCAGGGCCGCCTCGATCTCGCCGGGCTCGATGCGGTAGCCGCGGATCTTCACCTGCTGGTCGGCGCGGCCGAGATATTCCAGGCCCCCGTCGGCCCGTCGCCGGGCCCGGTCGCCGGTGCGGTACATGCGGGCGCCGGGCCGGCCGAACGGGTCGGCGAGGAAACGGGACGCTGTCAGGCCTGGCCGGTTGAGGTAGCCGCGCGCCAGGCCCTGTCCCGCCACGTACAGCTCCCCCACCGCGCCGGGCGGCGCGAGGTTCAGCGTCTCATCGAGGACGTAGGTCTCCAGGTCGGGTATGGCGGTGCCGATGGGGCTCGCGGGGCCGGCGTGCGCTGCCGCCCGGTCCAGGGGGGCGTAGGTGACGTGCACGGTGGTCTCGGTGATGCCGTACATGTTCACCAGGCGCGGCGCGGTGTCGGCGTGGCGCGCGTACCAGTCGGCCAGCCGGGACACCTCCAGCGCCTCGCCGCCGAACACGACCGTGCGCAGCGCCAGGCGCTCGCTGTCCTTCGGGTGTTCGGCGTCGGCGCGGATCAGCGGATAGAAGGCGGACGGCGTCTGGTTGAGGACGGTGACCTGCTCGTCGGCGAGAAGACGCAGGAAGTCCTCCGGTGAGCGGGCGGCCTCGTCGGGGACCACGACGAGCCGGCCGCCGTGCAGCAGCGGCCCCCACAGCTCCCAGACGGAGAAGTCGAAGGCGTAGGAGTGGAACAGCGTCCACACGTCGGTGGAATCGAAGCGGAACCAGTCGTGGGTGCGGCTGAAGAGGCGGACCACGTTGGCGTGCGGGATCACCACGCCCTTGGGGCGGCCGGTGGAGCCCGAGGTGTAGATGGCGTAGGCCGGGCTGTCGGGCAGCGGGCGGTGCTGCCCGCGCGCCGGGGCGGCCGGGCGCCGGGCGAGGTCGGCGCGGACCTCGGGGTCGTCCAGGCGCAGTACGGGTAGGGCGAGGTGGCCGGCGACCTCCGTGCCGGTCACGAGGGCCACCGGTGCGGCGTCGTCCAGGATGCCGGTGACGCGGTCGGCGGGCAGCGCCGGGTCGATGGGCAGATAGGCGGCGCCCGTCTTGAGGACGGCGAGGACGGCGACGACCAGGTCGGCGCAGCGGGGCAGGGCGAGGGCGACGTACCGCTCGGGGCGGGCGCCGAGTTCGGCCAGGCGGTGGGCGAGGCGGCCGGCGCGTGCGTCCAGTTCGGCGTAGTCCAGCCGTTCGGCGCCGCAGGTGACGGCCTCGGCGTGCGGGGTGCGGGCGGCCTGTGCCTCGAAGAGGCCGGCCAGCGTCTCGGTGGGCCTGCCCTCGTCGGTGCCGTTCGCGCCGGTGAGGAGAAGGCGCCGCTCCTCGAGGGTGGTACGGGCGAGGTCGGCCAGGGGGCGTTCCAGGTCGTCGGCCAGCTCGGTGAGCACCTGGCACAGCCGCCGCGCTAGGTTCGCGGCGGTGGCCGGGTCGAACAGCTCGGGATCGTAGGCGAGATCGAATCCGAAGTGTTCACCGTGGTAAGCGCGCAGGACCAGCGGGTAGTTGGTGGCGTCACGCGAGGAGACGTCGACGATGCGCACGCCGGAGCCGGCCGGACTCGTCTCGTCGAACGGATAGTTCTCGAAGGCCACCATGCTGTCGAACAGGGCGGTGCCGGACGGCACGTCGCTCAGGCCGGTCAGTTCGGCGAGCGACACCGCCGCGAAGCGCCGCGCGTCGGCCCCCGCCTCCTGGAGTTCGCGCAGCCAGGAGGCGGCGGAGCTCCGCCCTGCCACCCGGACGCGGGTGGGCAGGGTGTTGATGAACATGCCGATCATGTCCTCGGCGCCGGGCAGGTCGTCGGGGCGCCCGGAGACGGTCGTGCCGAACAGCACGTCGGGCTCGGCCGCGTAACGGGACAGCAGCAGGGCCCACGCGCCCTGCACGACGGTGCCGAGGGTCAGCCCGGCGCCGCGCACGGTGCGGGCGAGACGGGCGGAGGTCTCCTCGCTCAGGGAGGCGGTGTGCACGGCCGCCGAGCGCGACTCGTGGCCTGCCGGGCGGGCGCGGTCGACGGGCAGCGGGGTCGGGGTGGTGAATCCGTCGAGGACTCCCCGCCAGTGCGTACGGACGGCTTCGGTGTCCTGGTCGTTGAACCAGCGCACGTAGTCCCCGAACGGCCGGCGCGCGGACGGCGCGGGTTCGATGCCGGTGGTGAGGGCCGCGTACTCGGCGAACACGTCGGTGAGGACCTGGGCCAGGCTCCAGCCGTCCAGGATCAGGTGGTGGGAGGTCCACAGCAGGTACAGACGGGCGTCGGGCAGCCGGATGAGGGTGAGCCGCATCAAGGGAGCGGCGTTCAGGTCGAGGCCGCGCGCCAGGTCGTCGGCGCGCAGCCGCTCAAGGCGCGCGGCCCGCTCCCCCGCGTCCAGGGCGCGCCAGTCCAGGATCTCGACCGGCACCCTCACCTGTCGGTGTACGCGCTGGAGGGGGACGGGCACGCCGTCCCAGACGACCGAGGTCCGCAGGGCCGGGGTGCGGTCGGTGACGCGTTGCCAGGCGGTGGCGAACGCCTCGGGGTCGGCGACGTGGTCCAGGAGCAGGGCGGCCTGGTCGAGGTAGACGTCGTCCGTGCCGCCGACCAGGCGGTGGAAGAGCATGCCTTCCTGGAGCGGGGTGAGCGGCAGCAGGTCCTCGACGGACCTGCCGTTCCCCACGAGGCGGTCCACCGCCTCCTGGTCGAGGCGGGCCAGCGGGAAGTCGCAGGGGGTGCGGCCGCCCGCGTCGGGGCGGGCGCAGTGCTCGGTCACCTCGGTGAGGGCGCCCAGCATGCCGTCGGCCAGCGCCCGGACAGTGGACTCCCGGTGCACCTGGTCGCTGTAGTGCCAGGTGATCTCCAAGGCGCCGTCGCTCACCACGGCCGACACGTCCAGGAGGTGGTCCAGCGGCTGGGCCGGTTCGATGTCGCCCGGCGGTACATCGGCGGCGGGCGCGAAGTCGCCGCCCGCGCCGGACTCCCACTGGCCGTGGTAGGTGAAGCACACCTGGGGCAGCGGCAGTTCGGCGAGGGCGCGGGCCTGGGGCGAGGGCGAGCCGAGGCGCCCCAGCGCCTCATGGCCGAGGCCGCGCCGAGGCACCGCCCGCAGCCCCTCCTTGACGGACTTCAGCGTCGCGGCCCAGTCGGGGGCTCCCGCCGGCCCCATCGGGGTGAGGGTGACCGGGAACTGGCTGGTGAACCAGCCGACGGTACGCGCCAGATCGGCCCCGTCGACCAGGTGTTCCTCGCGGCCGTGGCCCTCAAGGGCGACGGTGATGTGCGGTGCGCCGGCCCAGTCCGCGAGGACACGGCCAAGCGCGCTCAGGAGCACGTCGTTGACCTGGGTGCGGTACGCCCCGGGGACCCGGCGCAGCAGTGCCTCTGTGGTGGCCGCGTCGAGCCGGGTGCGGACCGTGCGCACCGAGCCGGCCAGCGGGGCGCCGGGCAGGTCGACGGGGAGCGGAACGCGCGGGCGGGCGATCTCCGCGGTCCAGTACGGCAGGTCGTCGTCGAGGGCGCCCGCGCGCACGAGCTCGGCAAGGCCACGGGCCCAGTCGGTCAACGAGGTCTGCTCGGGCTCCAGTTGGGGGCTCTGCCCGTCCACGGCCTGACGGTAGGCCTGCTCCAGGTCGGTGAGCAGCACCCGCCAGGAGACACTGTCCACCGCCAGGTGATGGACCGTCAAGAACAGCCGGGGGCGGGCGCCTTCGGCTGCCGGGAGCAAGACGGCGCGCAGCATGCGGCCGGCCGTGGGGTCGAGGTCCGCCCGAGCGGACTCGGCGATCTCGGCGAGGCTCGCGCCGCCGTCGTGGCGGGTGAGGAGGCCGGTGTCCGGGCCGGCGCCCAAATGCTGGCGCCAGGTGTCGCCGTCCCGCGTGAACCGGGCGCGCAGACAGGGGTGATGGGTCACGACCGCGTCCAGCGCGCGCGACAGCGCCGTCTCGTCGAGGTCGTACGGCAGGTCGAGAAGCATGGACATGGTGAAGCGATGGCGCGGGCCGTGGGTGGCGAGGAACCACTCCTGGACCGGCGTCAGCGGGCCGGGGCCGCTCTCCCGCGAAGTGCGCCGCGCGGGCGCCGGAGCGGCGCGCCGTGAGGCGGCGGCGAGCTCGGCGACGCTCTGGTGGCGGAAGACGTCCTGCGAGGACAGGGCGAGGCCGGCCGCTCTGGCCCGTGAGACGGCCTGGATGCTGAGGATCGAGTCGCCGCCCAGCTCGAAGAAGTTGTCGGTGACCCCGACGCGGCGCACACCAAGGATCTCGCTCCAGATCCCCGCAAGGATCTCCTCGTCCGAGGTGCGCGGCGCCACGAACTCCCTTGCCGCGGCGGGTGATTCGAAGTCCGGGGCAGGCAGGGCGCGGCGGTCCAGTTTGCCGCTCGCGTTCAGCGGCAGCAAGGTCAGCGGTGTGAACGAGGAGGGCACCATGTGGGCGGGCAGGACCGTGCGCAGCGCGGCGCGCAGCGCCTCGGAGTCGGGCCGCGCGGCACCGGGCGCGGGGACGACGTAGGCGGCGAGCCGCAGGTGGCCGTGCGGGTCGGGGACCGCGACGACCGCGGCGGCGGCGATGCCCGGCACGTCGGTGAGCGCGGCCTCGACCTCGCCGGGTTCAATGCGGTGGCCGCGCACCTTGACCTGGTCGTCGGCGCGCCCGAGGTAGTCGAGACGGCCGTCGGCGGTCCAGCGGGCCAGGTCGCCGGTGCGGTACATACGGGTCGCGGGCGGCCCGTACGGGTCGGGCAGGAACCGTGCGGCGGTCAGGCCCGGGCGCCCCAGATACCCCCGGGCCACCTGCTCGCCGGCGAGGTAGAGCTCGCCGCCGACGCCCGGCGGCACCGGCTGGAGCCGGTCGTCCAGGACGTAGGCACGGGTGTGGGGCAGGGGGCGGCCCACCAGGGGACGGCCGGTCCCGTCGACGCGGCAGGACAGCGCGTCGACCGTGCATTCGGTGGGGCCGTAGAAGTTGTACGCGCTCACCTCGGGGTGGGCGCCGAGTTCGCGCCAGAGCGCGGGGCCGATCGCCTCGCCGCCGAGCATGAGCACCCGGGGGTAGTGGACCGGGTCGCTCAGGAGCCCGGCGGGCAGCAGCTGGCGCAGGTAGGACGGGGTGAGGTCGAGGAAGTCGATGCGGTGGTCGACCACGTAGGCGGTCAGGGCGGCCGGGTCCATCCGGGTCACCTCGTCCACCACGTGCAGCGGATGGCCGTCGGCCAGCAGCAGCACCCCTTCGAGGGAGGTGTCGAAGGAGAACGACGCGGTGAGCGCCACCCGCAGTGGCCCGCCGCCCGCCTCGGCGACGAATCCGGCACGGTGGGCGGCGAGCAGATGGGTGAGGGCGCGGTGCGGTACGGCGACGCCCTTGGGCCGCCCGGTGGAGCCGGAGGTGTGGATGACGTAGGCGGTGTGCAGGGGGTCCAGGGGGCGGTGGCGGTCGTCGTCGGTGGGGTCGGCGTCGGACAGGCCGCCGCGCAGCGCGGCGAGCGCGGCCTCGTCAAGGACCAGGGCCGGGCGGGCGTCGTCCAGCAGGTGGCGGACGCGTTCCTCGGGCAGGGCCGGGTCGAGCGAGAGGTATCCGGCGCCGCTCTTCCAGACGGCGAGGATCGCCGTGATCATGGCGGCGGTGCGCGGCAGCCGGAGCGCGACGAGACGTTCGGGGCCCGCGCCGAGGCCGATGAGGTGGTGGGCGAGCCGGTTGGCGCGGGCGTTGAGCTGCGCGTAGGTGAGCCGTTCGCCGCCCGCCACCAGGGCGAGCGCGTCCGGGGTGCGGGCCGCGCGCTGCTCGAAGAGCCGAGGGTAGGGAGGGTCGGCGACGGGCTGGGCGGCGGCGTTCCAGTCGCGGGTGACCTGTCGTACCTCCTGCTCGGAGAGGAGCGGCAGGGTCCGAAGCGGCCGGTCCGGGGCGCCCGTGGCCGTCTCCAGGAGCCGCAGGAGCTGGCCGGCCATGCGGCGGGCGGTGTCCGGGTCGATGAGGTCGGTGCGGTATTCGAGCAGCCCGGTCAGCTCCTCGCCGTCCGGCACGAACTCGATGCTCAGGTCGAAGGTCGCGGCCTGGCGGGGCACGGCGACCGGGGTGATGGCGAGGTCGCGGGGGGCGGTCGCCTCGGGCGGGTCCGGGTGCAGCAGGACCATCACGTCGAACAGCGGGTTGCGGCCCGCCTCACGGGCGGCGCCCACCGTCTCCACGATCCGCTCGAAGGGCGTGTCGCCGTAGGCGAAGGCGTCGTTGACGGTGTCGGCGGTACGGGCCAGCAGGTCACGGAACGAGTCGCCCGACGCCACCTCGGTGCGCAGCACGACGGTGTTCACGAAGAAGCCGACCGCGCGTTCCAGGTCGGTGCGCGAACGGCCCGGGGTCAGCGATCCGACGGTGCTCTCCTCCTGCCCCGACCAACGGGCCAGCAGAGCCTGGGCGGCGGCGACGAGCGCGGTGTAGAGCGTGGTGTGCTGGTGGCCCGCGAGTTCGCGCAGCGCCCGGGTGACCTCGGCCGGGACGGTGAAGGCGTGGACGGCTCCGGGGCCGGCCTCCGCGCCGTGCCGGGGCCGGTCCAGCGGGAGTTCGGGTGCGACCGCGCCTGTCAGCCGCTCCTTCCAGTGGGCCAGCTGCCGTTCGAGCCGTGCCCCGGTCAGTTGCTCGCGCTGCCAGACGGCGAAGTCCGGGTACTGGGTCACCACGGAGGGCAGAGCGGCCTCGCCGCCGTGCGCCAAGTGCTCGTACAGGGCGCACAGTTCGTTCAGGACGATGCCCATCGACCAGCCGTCGGTGATGATGTGATGAGCCGTCAGGATCAGGACGTGCGAGGCCGGTTCCTCGCGCAGCAGCAGGGCCCGCAGCAGGGGCCCGGAGCACAGGTCGAAGGGCGCCGAGTACTCGGCGAGCAGCGCCGCGTCCAGCCCGTCCGCCGTGACGTCCCGGACCGGCAGCGGCACCGGGGCGGCCGGGTGCACGCGCTGCGCGGCGCGGCCGTCACTCTCCTCGAACGTGGTCCGCAGCGCCTCGTGCCGGGCGACCACCCCGGCCAGGGCGCGCTCCAGGGACCGGTGGTCGAGGGCGCCGGTGAGGCGTACCGCGACGGCGCTGTTGTAGCGGGCGTCGCCGGGGCGCAGCCGGTCGAGGAACCACAGGCGCTGCTGGGCGAACGACAGCGGCAGCGGACGTTCGCGGTCGGCGCGCGGGATGCCCGCCTGCGCGCCGTCGGCACCCGTCGCGGCCCGCCCGGCGAGCCTGCGGCGCAGGGCTTCGCGCAGGTCGTCGGGCAGGGCTTCGGCGCGGTCTCGCCTGGAAGGCTTCGAAGACGTCATGATCGTCGGATCCTCACCGTTCGTCGTGGTCGGGGCCGCCGTACGCGGCGTCTTCGAGTTCGCTGAGCACCTGTTCCTCGACCTGTTCCGCGAGGGCGGCGACGGTGCGGGAGACCAGGATGTCGCGCGGGGTGAGGGCCACCCCGAACAGGTCATTGGCGCGGGACGCGATGAGCAGGGCGCGCATCGAGTCGCCGCCGAGCAGGAAGTAGTCGTCCTCGGCGCCCACGCTCACACCGAGGGCGTCCTCCCACAGAGCGGCCAGCGCCTCCTCGGTGGGCGTGCGCGGCGCCACATGCTCGGCCCGGGCCACCTCGGCGGCGAACTCCGGAGCGGGCAGGGCCGCCCGGTCGATCTTGCCGTTCTCGGTGAGCGGGAAGCGGTCGAGGGCGACGAACGCCGAGGGCACCATGTATCCGGGCAGCGCACGGGCGGCGAAGGCGCGCAGCTCCCCGTCCGTCGGCGCCTGCGCGCCGGGGACGGTGTGCAGGTGGGCGACCAGTCGGGGCAGGCCGGGTTCGTCCTCGCGGACGCCCACCACCGCCTCCAGGACACCGGGGTGGCGGGTCAGGGCCGCCTCCACCTCGCCGGCCTCGATGCGGTGCCCGCGCAGCTTGATCTGGTGGTCGGTGCGGCCGAGGTAATGGAGTTCACCGTGTCCGTCGCGGCGGACCAGGTCGCCGGTGCGGTACATGCGGGTTCCGGGCGGCCCGAAGGGGTCGGCGGTGAAGCGGGCGGCGGTCAGTCCGGGGCGGCCGAGGTAGCCGCGGGCCAGGGCCGGTCCGCTGAGCCAGAGTTCACCGGGGACGCCGTCGGGGACGGGGCGCAGCTGGGCGTCGAGAACGTAGGCGCCGGTGGCGGGCAGCGGCCGGCCAATCGGCGGGGCGGCGCCGTCGGGGGTCAGCGGCGCCGACCAGGTGGCGACGACGGTGGCCTCGGTGGGGCCGTAGGAGTTGACCATGCGGTGGTGCGGGGCCCAGCGTTCGACCAGGTCGGCGCCGCACGCGTCGGCGCCCACGATCAGCGTCTTGAGGTCGGGCAAGGTGGCGGGCGTACGGGGATCAAGGGTGGCGAGCGCGGCCGGCGGCAGCAGGGTGTGGGTGATGCGTTCGGCGCGCAGCACCCGGGCCAGGGGCTCGCCGAGCAGGGGTCCGGGTTCGGGGACGACGAGGCGGGCGCCGTGCGGCAGCGACGCGCACAGTTCGAGGACGGCGGCGTCGAAGCTGGGGGTGGCGAACGCCAACACCCGGTCGCCTTGGGCCACTTGGTAGTGGGCGGCCTCGGCGGCGGCGAACCCGGCGAGACCGCGCTGGGTGACGACGACGCCCTTGGGAGTGCCGGTGGAACCGGAGGTGTAGATGACGTACGCGGGATCGTCCAGGTCGAGCGGGCGTCCCCGGTCGGCGTCGGTGGGGCGGTGACCGGGAACGTCGTCGCTCCCCTCGGCCAGCCAGGCGGCGATCTCCTTGGCGTCCAGCGTGAGAGCGGGCGCCGCGTCCCGGAGCATGAGCGCGATCCGTTCGTCCGGGTAGGCCGGGTCGACGGGCAGGAAGGCGGCGCCCGCCTTGGCCACCGCGAGCTGGGCCAGCACCATGTTCAAGGAGCGCGGCAGCAGCAGCGCCACCAGGGCGCCAGGGGCGGCGCCTCGGGCGATGAGCCGGTGGGCCAGGCGATTGGCCCGGTCCTCGACCTCGGCGAACGTCAGGACCCGGTCGGGGTCGGCCAGGGCCGGCGCGTCGGAGTGGCGGTCCACGGCGGCCTCGATCAGGGCCGCGAGGGTGGCCGGGGTCACCGGTGCCGCCTCCGGGCGGGCCGGTCCGCGCAGCAGCCTGGCGCGCTCATCGGCTGACAGAGCCTCGATGTCGTCGAGGTGGACGGCGCCGTCCGTGGCGGCCAGGGACGTCAGGGTGTGCAGCAGCTGCGCGGCGAGGGAGCGGGCCGTGTCCGCGTCGAAGTGGCGCGGGTCGTAGCCGAGTTCCACGGCGAGGCGGTCACCGGGCGAGACGACGACGGTCAGCGGGTAGTTGGTCGCCTCGCGGGCGTCGAGGTCGCGCAGGGTCAGACCGTGGGCGCCGGCCGTGGCGTCCCCGACGGGATAGTTCTCGAACACCACGAGGCTGTCGAACAGGGGTGTGCCGGGCGGCAGTTGGGTGAGGGCATGCATGTCGTTGAGGGGCAAATGGTCGAAGCGGCGGTCCTCCGCGCGCGCTTCCTGGAAGGTGCGCAGCCAGTCGGCGCAGGGCGCCGCGCCCTCGACGCGGGCGCGGGCGGGCAGCGTGGTGATGAACAGTCCGGTGATGGTGTCGGCGCCGGGCAGGTCGGCGGGGCGGCCGGAGACGGTGGTGCCGAAGCACACGTCGGGCGTGCCGCTCCAGCGGGCCAGCAGCAGCGCCCACGCGCCCTGCACCAGGGTGTTGACGGTGAGCCGGTGCCGGCGCGCGAACTCCTGGAGTTTCGCCGTCCGTTCGGTGTCAAGGCGCTCGGACAGCCAGGTGCCGGAGCGGGCGGTGGTGTCCGGGGCGGGCCTGCGGTCGTAGGGCAGCGGAGTGGGGGCTGTCAGGTCGGCCAGAGCGCCGCGCCAGTGGTCGCGGGCCCGGCCGGTGTCGCGGCCCGCGAGGTGGGCGGCGTAGTCGGCGAAGGGCCTGCGTTCCGTGAGCCGGGGCGTCTCGCCCCGGGCGAGGGCCGCGTGTGCCTCGACGACGTCGCCAAGGACGTGGAAGACGCTCCAGCCGTCCAGCAGGACGTGGTGGAAGGTCCACACCACGCGTACCGCGTCGGGGCCGAGACGGACCAGCGCGAGGCGCAGCAGCGGCGGCCGCCGCAGGTCGATGCCCAACTCCTTCTGCGTGCGCAGGAGTTCTTCGAGCGCCGCCGGGCGCCGGTCCTCGGGCAGCGTGCTCCAATCGTGCCGGGTGACCGGCAGGGTCACGTCCCGGTGGACGGTCTGCAACGGTACGGGCGCTCCCTGCACCACGACGGCGGTGCGCAGCACCGGGGTGCGGTCGACCACGTGCTGCCAGGCCGCAGCGAGCAGGTCCAGGTCGCGGGCGCCGTCCACCACGAAGGTGATCTGCTCGATGTACAGGCCCTGCGCCGACTCGTCCAGGCCGTGGATGACCATGCCGGTCTGGGTGGGGGTGAGGGGGTAGACGTCCCGCACGTCGCGGCCGGTGCCGACGATCCGGTCGAGTGCCGCCTGGTCGAGGGGGGCCAGCGGGAAGTCGCTCGGGGTACGGCCGCCCGCTTGAGGCTCGGCGCAGTGCCGGATGACCGCGCGCAGTTCGTCGGCCAGCTCGGCGGCGAGACGTTCGACGCTCTCGCGGTGGTGCAGCGCCCGCGAGTACGACCAGCCGAACTCAAGCCGACCCTCGCTCACGTGCCCGAGGACGTCGAGCAGATGGGGCCGCTCGGCCGATCGGTCCATGCCGCCGGTGAGCCCGCCGCGCGCGGCGCGCAGCAGCCCGCCGGCCGAGCTCTGCCGGTCCTGGCGCCCCAGGTAGTTGAAGCTGATGTCCGCCAGGCCCGGCAGCTCGGAGGCGGCGGTGGGGTGCAGATGGCGCAGGGCGCCGTAGCCGACGCCGCCCCGGGGCACGGCCCGCAGGTTCTCCTTGACGGCCTTGAGGGCCGCGCCGATGAGGGCCTCGCGCGCCACGTCCAGGGCGAGCGGGTACACGCTGGTGAACCAGCCGACGGTACGGGAGAGGTCGACGTCGTCGAAGAGGTCTTCGCGGCCGTGCCCTTCCAGGGTGATCGCCACCCGGTCCCGGCCGGTCCATCGGGTCAGCACGCGGCCGAGGGCGTACAGCAGGACGTCGTTGATCCGGGTGCGGTAGGTGTCGGGGACGTCCTGGAGCAGCCGCCGGGTCTCATCGGCGTCCAGCGCGACGGTGACCGTCTCCTCCTCGGCGGCCGTGTTCGCGCCTCCTGGCAGGTCCACGGGCAGCGGGCCCGGAGTCTGCTGGGCTCGCCAGTACGGGACTTCGGTGTCGAAGCCGCCCGCCGAGGTGTGCGCGGCGAGGCGCTGGGCCCAGGCGCCGAAGGAGGTGCTTTTGACGCCGAGTTCGGGGCGTTCCCCGGCGCGCAGGGCGATGTAGGCGGTGTCGAGGTCGTCCAGGATCAGCCGCCAGGACACGGCGTCCACGACGAGGTGGTGGGCGGCGAGCGTCAGGACCGGCCCTCGCGTGCCGTCGCCCCGGTACAGCGCGGCCCGCAGCAGGGGGCCGTGGGCGAGGTCGAAGCCGGCGGCGAGGCGGTCCGCTGCCCCGGTGGGCGGCGGCCCGTCGTGCACCTCCAGGTGCGGTGCTTCGCCGGGAGCGGTGCCGTGCTGGCGCCACCGCCCGGCGGCGTCCCGTGTGTAGCGCAGCCTCAGCGCGTCGTGCCGGTCAACGACGGCGGCCAGCGCGGCTCGCAGCAGGGACGCGTCGGTGTCGTCGGCCAGTTCGTGGGAGACCGCCTGGCTGAAGTCGGCCGGGTCCCCGGGCAGGGTGTCGAGCAGCCAGTGTTGTACCGGGGTGAGCGGGGCCTCGCCGACCACAGGGCCCTGTTCGGCCACGACCGCCGACGCGGGCAACTCCTGTGCCGCGACCGCCAGTTCGGCAAGCGTCTGGTGGGCGAACAGATGGCGCGGGTTGAGGGCGAGCCCGGCCCGGCGGGCGGCGGAGACGATCTGGATGCCGAGGACGGAGTCGCCGCCGAGCTCGAAGTAGTTGTCGTCGGCGCCGACTTCGGGCAGGCCAAGCACCTCGCACCAGATGGTGGCGAGGGTTTGTTCGGTCGCGGTGACGCAGGGACGGCTCGTCCGCGCGCTCGCGGTCCACTCGGGGTCGGGCAGGGCCCTGCGGTCGAGCTTGCCGGTGGCGCCGAGCGGGAGGCGGTCCAGGCGCGTCACGAGAGCGGGCACGAGGTGGTCGGGCAGGGTGTCGGCGAGGAAGGCGCGCAGGTCCGCCGTTGGCGGCAGGCCGGCCGGGGCGGGCACCACATAGCCGATCAGGCGGCGGTGGCCGTCGTGCTCGGCCACGCGGGCGGCCGCGGCGGCCACGCCGGGGTGGCGGGCCAGGGCCGCCTCCACCTCTCCGAGTTCGATGCGGAAGCCGCGCACCTTGACCTGGTCGTCGGCCCGGCCCAGGTAGACGATGTCCCCCTCGGCACTCCAGCGGGCCCGGTCGCCGGTGCGGTACATGCGGCTGCCGGGCGGACCGTACGGGTCGGGCAGGAAGCGGGACGCGGTCAGTCCGGGCCGGCGCAGGTAGCCTCGGGCCACTCCGGTACCCGCGAGGAACAGTTCGCCGGGGGCGCCGACGGGCACCGGACGCATCCGGTCGTCCAGGACGTAGGCGCGGGCGCCGCCGAGCGGACGGCCGATCGGCGGGTCGCGGTCAGGATCGCCCGGGTCGCAGGTGAAGGCGGTGGCGTAGACGGTGGCCTCGGTGGGCCCGTAGATGTTGCGGATCTCGCAGCCGGGCACGGCCGCCCTGACCTGGCGTACGGTCCTGGCCGGCAGCCCCTCCCCCGCGAGCACCACGGTGTCGGCGCTGACCTGCGCGGCGTCCTCGGCGAGCAGGCGGCCAAGGGCCGAGGGCACCGCGCTGATGAGTCCGGCGCGCCAGGGGCCGGGCCGTTCGGCCAGGGCCAGCAGGTCGCGGACGATCTCGACGCAGCCGCCGGACATCAGGGGCGAGAAGATCTCGAAGACCGACACGTCGAAGTTGAGCGAGGTGGACGCCACCACGTGCTCAAGGCCACGGCCGGTGAACTCCGCCGCGGCCCAGTCCGTCAGGGCCAGCACCGAACCGTGGGCCACGACGACGCCCTTGGGACGCCCGGTGGAGCCGGAGGTGTGGATGACGTAGGCGGGGTGCTGGGGCAGGAGCGGGGCGCGCCGGTCCCCGTCCGCGACCGGGGCGGCGGAGGCGGCATCGAGGCGCCGCGCCCAGTCGGGGTCGTCCACGACGAGGCGCGCGTACGTCCCCTCGGGGAGCCGCGCGGCCGTCGCGGTGGCCGTGACGACCGCCAGGGGCCGCACGTCCTCGAAGAGGAACGCGATGCGTTCGGCGGGGTATCCGGGGTCCACCGGCAGGTAGGCGGCGCCGGACTTGAGGACCGCGAGGAGGGCCACGATCAGGTCGGCGGTCCGGGGCAGGGCGAGCGCGACGTAGTGCTCGGGGCCCGCGCCCTCGTCGATGAGCAACCGGGCCAACCGGTTGGCGCGTTCGTCCAGTTCGCGGTAGGTGAGCAGGTCCTCACCGTGGCGGACGGCAGGTGCGTCGGGGGTCAGCGCCGCCTGGCGGGCGAAGCCTTCAGGCAGGGTGTCCCTTGGCGCGGTGGCGCGGGCGCCGCCGAACCGGTCGAGCAGCGCGCGGCCGTCGGCGGGCTCGGTGAGCGGGAGTTCGGCCAGCGTGCTGGCGGGCGCGGTGGCCATCGCGGTCAGCAGGGAGCGCAGGCTCTCGCCGAGGCCTTCGACGGTGGACGCGTCGAACGCGGCCGGGTCGTAGTCGAGGCTGACGTCGAGGGCGTCCCCCGGCGCGACGACCACGCTGAGCGGATAGTTGGTGGGCTCCAGGTCCCGTTCGGTCTCCATGGCCAGGCCGTGCCGGGCGAGCGCGCCCTCGTCGAAGGGGTAGTTCTCGAACACGACGATCGAGTCGAACAGGTTGGTCCCGCCGGGCACCTCGCTCCAGGTCCCCACCTGGGCGAGGGAGACGAAGTCGTGGCGCCGGGCCTCGGACTGGGCGGTCTGGAGGTCGCTCAGCCAGCCGAGCAGCGGGCGCCGCCCGTCGATCCGGGCGCGGGTGGGCAGCGTGTTGATGAACAGGCCCACCATGGTGGTGACGCCCGGGAGTTCGGCGGGCCGGCCGGAGACGGTGGTGCCGAACACCACGTCGTCACCGCCGCCGTAGCGGGACAGCAGCAGCGCCCAGGCGCCCTGGAGCACGGTGTTGACGGTGAGCCCGGCGCGCTGGGCCGTCTCGCGCAGCCGCGCCGACACGTCGCCGTCGAGCGTCACCCGTACGGTGTCGGACGAGGAGCTGTGGTGGGCGCCGGCGGCCCGGCGGTCGCGCGGCAGTTCGGTGGGGGCCCGGAAGCCGGCGAGGGTGGTGCGCCAGTACTGCTCCGCCGTCGCGGTGTCCTGGCCGGCCAGCCACGCCAGGTACTCGGCGAACGGCCGGCGCGCGGGGACCTCGGGCGGGCGGCCCGCGGTCAGGGCCGCGTAGCGCTCGCAGACCTCGTCGAAGACCTGGGCGGCGCTCCAGCCGTCGAGCAGGATGTGGTGGAACGTCCACACCATCCGTACGCGTTCGGCATCGAGCCGGATGAGGACGAGCCGCATCAAAGGCGCGGTGGCCAGGTCGATTCCCGCCTCGCGGTCCTGCTCCACGAGCCGGTCGAGGTCGGCCGCGCACCGGTCGGCGGGGCGGCCGGTCCAGTCGTGGTGGACGACGGGCACGGTGGCCCGGCGCCGGATCACCTGGACGGGCTCGGTGCTCTCCTGCCAGGCCGGATGGGAGCGCAGCACCGGGTTGGCGTCCACGGTCCGCTGCCATGCCTCGGCGAGGGCGTGGGGGTCGCCGACGCCGCTCAGGACCAGCTGCACCTGGTTGACGTACGTGCGTCCGTCCGGGTCCAGGAGACTGTGGAAGAGCATGCCGGACTGCATCGGGCTGAGCGGCAGCAGGTCCTCGACGTCCCGTCCGTCGCCGGCCAGCCGGTCGACGGCTTCCTGGTCCAGGCGGACGAGCGGGAAGTCGCAGGGGGTGCGGCCGCCGGCGCCCGGTTCGGCGCAGTGGGCGAGGATCGCCTCCAGGGCGCGCAGCATGCCGTCGGCGAGCCCGGTGACGGTGCTCTCGTGGTGCCGGCCGTGGCTGTAGTGCCAGCTGATCTCCAGGCAGTCGTCCTCGACGCGGGCCACCACGTCCAGCAGATGGGCGCGTTCGGTGCCGGGCGCGTCGGCGCCGCCGAGGCCGCCGGGCACGGCGCGGATCAGTGCGCCGTCGTCGGCGGACCAGTCGAAGCGGCCCAGGTAGTTGAAGCTGATGCCGGGCATCGGCGTGCCGGCCGCGCCCGGCGCGCCGCCCAGGTGACGCAGGACGCCGTGGCCGAGGCCTCGCTCGGGCACGGACCGCAGTTGCTCCTTGACCGCCTTCAGGGCGCCGCCCCAGTCGCCGGCCGGTACCCGCAGGGCGACCGGGAAGAGCGTGGTGAACCAGCCGACCGTGCGGGACAGGTCGATGTCGTCGAACAGCTGGTCCTCGCGGCCGTGCCCTTCGAGGCCCACGGCCACCGTGTCGCGTCCGGTCCAGCCGGCCAGGACCCGGCCGAGCGCGGTGAGCAGGACGTCGTCGATGCGGGTGCCGTAGACGGCGGGGACCTGGCGCAGCAGGGCGTTGGTGCGCCGTGGGTCGAGCCGTACGCTCACCTCGCGGACGTCCGCCATGGTGTTGGCGCCCTCGCCGTCCACCGGCAGCGGCTCGGCGCAGTGTCCCGCGGTGCGGGTCCAGTGGGCGATCTGGTCGGTGAAGCCGCCGGCGTCGGCGCGGGCACGCAGGCGGCGGGCCCATTCGCGTACCGACGTGGTCCGGGCTGGCAGGCGTACGGGCTCTTCGGCCAGGGCCTGCCGGTAGCCGCTCTCCAGGTCCTCGAGCAGGATGCGCCAGGACACGCCGTCGACCACCAAGTGGTGGACGACGAGCAGGAGTCGGGCGGTCGTGCCCTGGCCGGTGAACAGGCGGGCGGTGAGCAGCGGTCCGGCGTCGAGGCAGAACGCGGCGTGCGCCTCGGCGGTGGCGCGGTCCTCCTGCTCGCGTGCCGCCGCCGGGTCGAGGCCGTCCAGTGGGCAGACGGTCAGGAGGTCGGGGGCGCCGGCGGCGGTGACGTGCTGGCGCCAGGTGCCGTCGTCGGTGACGGTGAATTGGGCGCGCAGGGCGTCGTGCCGCTCCCACAGCGCGGCCAGGGCCAGGCGCAGTGCGTCCGGGTCGGTGTCCGGCGCGGTCTCCACGAGGACGGACTGGTTGAAGAAGCCGGGGCTTCGCGGTCCCGGGTCGAGGAACCAGTGCTGGATCGGCGTCAGGGGCACTTCGCCCTCGACCGGCTCGGTGCCCGCGACGGCCACGGCGGCGCCCGTGCCGGTGGCGGCGGCGAGCCGGGCCACGGTGGGGTGGCGGAACAGGTCGCGCGGGGTCAGGGTGAGGTCGGCGGCACGGGCGCGCGAGACGACCTGGATGCTGAGGATCGAATCGCCGCCCAGCATGAAGAAGTTGTCGTCGGCGCCGACGCGTTCGACGCCCAGCAGGTCGGCCCAGATGCCGGCGAGGGTCTGCTCGGGGCCGGTGGCGGGGGCGCGGTAGGCGCTGTCGCCGCCCGCCGTCCAGTCGGGTTCGGGCAGTTTTCGGCGGTCCACCTTGCCGTTCGCGGTGAGGGGCAGCGCGGGTACGGTGACGAACGCGGCGGGCAGCATGTAGTCCGGCAGTTCGGCGGCCAGATGCGCGCGCAGCTCGGCTGGGGCGGGCACGGCGGTCCCGTCGGCGGGGACGAGGTGGGCGGCGAGCCGCTTGCGTCCGTCGAGGGTGTAGGGCGACACGACGGCCTCGGCGACGGCCGCGTGCGCGGTGAGCCGCGCCTCGATCTCGGCGGGTTCGACACGGAAGCCGCGGATCTTGATCTGGTCGTCGGCGCGGCCCACGAAGTGCAGTTCGCCGTCCGCGCTCCAGCGCACGATGTCACCGGTGCGGTACATACGGGTTCCGGGCGGCCCGAACGGGTCGGCGAGATAGCGGCCCGCGGTGGCTCCGGGGCGGCCCGCGTAGCCGCGCGCGAGCCCCGCGCCCGCGATGTACAACTCGCCCGGTATACCCGGAGGTTGAGGCTGGAGCGCGCCGTCAAGGACGTAGACGCGCGTGTTGTCCAGCGGGCGGCCGATGGGCAGCACCGCGGGCAGCGGGTCGCCGGCCCGGAAGGGGCGCCGGGTGGCGAAGGTGGTGGTCTCGGTGGGTCCGTAGCCGTCGACCACGGTCAGCTCGGGACAGGCATCGAGGACGCGCCGCACCACGGCGCCGGGCACGGCCTCGCCGCCGGTCCACACCTCGCGGGCGCCCCGCAGGCACGCGGGGTCCTCCTGGGCGAGCAGCCGGAACAGTCCGGCCGTCAGCCACAGGCAGGTGACGTGCCGTTCGGTGATGGCGTGCCGGACCGCCTCGGCGTCCAGGTCGCCGGGCGGGGCCAGTACGGCGGTGCCGCCCCGCAGGAGGGGCACCCACACCTCGTAGGTGGCGGCGTCGAAGGCGTGCGGGGAGTGCACGAGGACCCGGTCGTGGCCGGCGAAGGACCGGTCCAGGGCGAGCGCGGCGACGTCGCGCTGGCGGACGGCGACGCCCTTGGGGACGCCGGTGGAGCCGGAGGTGAACATCAGGTACTGGACGAGGTCGGGGTCGAGTTCGGCGGCGTCGGCCGCGCCGGTCTCCCCCGGCGCGGTGCGGTCGTCCACCCGTCGCACCGCGTCACCGGGGAGCAGGTCGCGGGCGGTTTCCTCGTGCTCGGCGTCGGTGAGCAGCAGGGTGACGCCGGCTTCCGCGAGCATGCGGCGCAGCCGCTCGCGCGGCGCCCGGCCGTCCAGGGGTACGTACACCCCGCCGGTGCGCACGAGCGCGAGCTGGGTCACGACGAGCTCTGCGGAGCGGCCCATCACAACGCCCACGGCGCGCTCGGCACGCACCCCCAGGGCGCTCAGGCGCGCGGCCGACTCAGCTGCGCGCGCATCGAGTTGACGATACGTCAGACGCTCATCCTCGGTTTCGAGGGCGATCGCGTCGGGAGTGCGCCGCACATGGGTGGCGAAGAGTTCGGCGACGGTGGCTTCGGGCAGCTCGGTTGCGGTGTCGTTCCAGGTGCGCAGGACCTGTTCGCGCCGGTCGTCGGCGAGCAGCGGCACGCGGGCCGGCGGCCGTTCGGGCGCGGCGGCCATCTCGGTGAGCAGGACGGTGAGGTATTCGGCGAGCCGGCGCACGGTCGCCTCGTCGAACAACGCGGGGTCGTAGCCCAGGCGCAGGGTCAGTTCGGTGCCCGGGTAGGCGACAAGGCCCAGCGGGTAGTTGGTGCTCTCGATGCCCTCCAGATCGCTCAGGACGAGGCCGTGTGAGGAGAGGTCGTCGTTTTTCGGATAGTTCTCGAAGACCACGATGCTGTCGAACAGGGCCGCCCGCTCGGGGAGTTCGGTCAGCGCCTTGAGCCGGTTCAGCGGCAGGTGGTCATGGCCCCGGTCCTCGCTCTGGTCGCTCTGGAGCGCCCGCAACCAGTCCCGCAGGGTGCCCCGCGCGGGGACGGTGACCCGGGTGGGCACGGTGGTGATGAACAGGCCGGTCATGGTCTCGGCGCCGTCCAGTTCCGCCGGGCGGCCGGACACGGTGGTGCCGAACACCACTTCGGGACGCCGCGAAAGGCGGCTCAGCAGCATGGCCCAGGCGCCCTGCACGAGGGTGTTGAAGGTCAGGCCCGAGGTTCGCGCCAGTTCCTCCAGGGCCCGCGTCGCCGTCTCGGGCACGGCGGTGGTCACGGCGTCGGTGGACTGCGCGCGGTGGGCCTCGCGCGGTTCGCGGTCGTAGGGCAGCGCAGTGCTCTCGTCGAGCCCGTGAAGCCGTCGGCGCCAGTACTTCTCGGCCTCGTCACGGTCGCGTTCGCCCAGCCAGGCGACGTAGTCCCGCCAGGGCCTTCGGTCGGGCACGGCTGTCGCGCCGGGCCTTTCGGTGAGGGCGCTGTGGCGGGTGAACACGTCCGACAGCACCTGGAACATGCTCCAGCCGTCGAGGAGCAGATGGTGGAAGGACCACACCACGCGCACCGCGGTGTCGGACACCCTGGCCAGGACCAGGCGCTGGAGCGGGCCGCCGACCAGGTCGATCCCGGCGGCGCGGTCCGCGCGCAGCAGCGAGTCCAGCCGGTCGCGGGACTGCGCGCCGGTCAGGCCGCGCCAGTCCAGGACGGTCACGGGCACGGACACGGCGTGGCCGACCACCAGCAGCGGTTCCGGCACGTTCTGCCAGACCACCCGGCCGCGCAGCACGGCCGTGGCCTCGGTGACCTGCTGCCAGGCCGCGACGAGGAGGTCGGTGCGGGGCACTCCGTCCAGGACGAAGGTGACCTGCTGGAAGTAGACCCCGCTGTCGTTCTGGGACAGACCGTGGAAGACCATGCCGGCCTGGGTCGGGGTCAGTGGCAGGATGTCCTCGACCGCGGCGGGCGCGTCACCCACGAGGCGGTCCACGGCCGTCTGGTCGAGGCGGGCCAGCGGGAAGTCGCTGGGGGTACGGCCCGCCGCGTCCGGCCCGGCGGCATACCGCGCGAGGTCGCTCAGCGCGCGGGTGAAGCGGTCGGCGAGGGCGCCGACGGTGGCCTCGTGATGCACCTGGTCGGAGTAGAACCAGGTGAATTCCAGGGCGTCGCCGTCCAGCCGGCCCACCAGTTCGAGGGCGTGCGGCCGTTCGGCCTCGGGGTCGGCGTCCAGCTCCAGCGGCCGGAAGGTGCCCCGGTACAGCCCGCTCCCCGTCTCCCCCGGGGACATCCGCCCGAGGTAGTTGAAGCTGATCCGAGCGGCCTGCGCGGGCGGTTGGTCGCTCTGGCCGGTCAGGTGGCGCAGCGCGTCGTGGCCGACGCCGTGCCGGGGCACGGCCCGCAGCTGCTCCTTGACCTGCTTGAGCACGGTGTCCCACGAGGCCTGCTCAGGGACGGCGAGGGCGACGGGGTGGCGGGTGGTGAACCAGCCGAGGGTCCGGCTGAGGTCGAGTTCGGGGAAGAGCTCTTCGCGGCCGTGGCCCTCGATGTCGACCACGACCTGTTCCTGCTCGCTCCAGGCGCACAGGGCGCGGCCGAGCGCGCCGAGCAGGACGTCGTTGGCCTGCGTGCGGTAGGTCTCGGGCAGCAGACGCAGCAGAGTCGCGGTGTCCTCGGTACTCAGCCGCGCGGTGACGGCGCGGGCCGAGGCGTAGGTGTTGCGGCCCGGCAGGTCCACGGGCAGAGCGCGGCCCGCCGAGGGGATCGCCCGCGCCCAGTAGTCCCGCTCGTCGTCGAAGCCGCCGCGCGCGGTGTGGTCGGCCAGCCGCCGGGCCCACTGTCGCAGCGGTGAGGACTTGGCGGGCAGCGCCGCCGTGCCGTCGCGGCCCGCGCGGCGGGCGAGGTAGGCGGTGTCCAGGTCCTCCAGCAGGAGCCGCCAGGAGACACCGTCCACGACGAGGTGGTGCACGGCGAGGTGCAGCACGGGAGCGCGGCCGGCGCCCCGGTCGTGCAGGACGGCTCGCAGCAGGGGACCGCGTGCCAGGTCGAAGGCCCCGAAGTGCGGGGTGTCGGTGTCCGGGCCGCGATGGCGCGCCAGGGTGACGCCGTCGTCCCGGTCGGCTATGTGCCAGTCGGGGGCGCCGGAGCCGGTGTCGAAACGTGAGCGCAGGGCGTCGTGATGGGCCACGACATCGTTGAGCGCGTGTTCCAGGGCCTCGGGATCGACGTCGTCGGGCACCAGCACCGACACGGCCTGCGCGAAGTGTGCCGCCCGGTCCTCGTCCGTGGCGAACAGCCAGTGCTGGATGGGAGTCAGCGGCGCGGGCCCGGTGGGATCCACCTGGGCGGCGGCGGGGCGCTTCGGGTCGGCGGCATCGACGCGGCGGGCCAGGGCGGCGAGCGTCTGGTGGCGGTAGATGTCGCGTGAGGTGACCCTCAGCCCCTCCTGCCGGGCCCGGGCCACCACCTGGAGACTGAGGATCGAGTCGCCGCCGAGCTCGAAGAAGTTGTCGTCCACGCCGACGCGTTCGACGTGGAGCGCTTCGGCCCACACGGCCGCCAGCGTCCGTTCCGTGGCCGTGCGGGGCGAGACGTGACGTGTCGCCCGGGTGACCTCGGGGCCGGGCTGCGGCAGCCGGTCGCGGTCGAGTTTGCCGTTGGGGTTGAGCGGCAGCTCGTCCAGGAGCACGACGGTGGCGGGGACCATGTAGTCGGGCAGCGTCCTGCCGAGCGTGCGGCGTACGGACTCGGGTGTGACGCTCTGCCCGGGCGCGGTCACCACGTAACCGGTCAGACGCCGGTTGTCGTCCTTCCCGGAAACGAGGACGGCGGCCTCCGCGACGCCGGGGCAGCGGCGCAACGCCTCCTCCACCTCGCCCAGTTCGATCCGGAAGCCGTGCACCTTGACCTGCTGGTCAATGCGCCCGACGTATTCCAGTTCGCCGTCGGCGCTCCACCGCACCAGGTCCCCCGTGCGGTACATGCGCGCCCCGGGCGCGCCGAACGGGTCGGCGACGAACCGCCGGGCGGTGAGGCCGCGACGCCCGAGGTAGCCACGGGCCAGTCCGCCGCCGCCGAGGTACAACTCCCCTGTCACACCCGGGGGTTGGGGGCGAAGGCGGCTGTCAAGGACGTAGACGCGGGTACGCGCCACCGGGCGGCCGATGGGCGGTGCCTGGTCGGGCACCCGGTCCCCGGCGAACCAGGCCGTGGCGTAGACGGTGGCCTCGGTGGGCCCGTAGGCGTTGACGACGTCGCAGGAGGGCAGGGCCGCCCGCAGGTCGTGCACGGTCTGCGCGGACAGCGCCTCGCCGGCCAGGACGGCCGTGTCCGCCGCCACCGGTGCCTCCTCCCCGGCGAAAATCCGGGACATCACGGAGGGCACGCCGCTGATCAGCCCGCTCCGTCGCTCGCCGGCGTCGGCGAGGACGGTGGGATCGGCGACCACCTCCACACGGCCGCCGCTCAGCAGGGGGCACAGCAGCTCGAAGACCGAGACGTCGAAGTTGAGGGACGTGGCCGCGATCACCGGGGCCTGTGTCCGGTGTCCGAACCGCTCCCCCGCCCAGGCCGCGAGCGCGGCCACCGTACGGTGGGTCACCACCACGCCCTTGGGCCGGCCGGTCGAGCCCGACGTGTAGATGACGTACGCCGGGTGCTCCGGCAGCAGCGGGGCCACACGGTCCGCGTCGGTCACCTCCGTGGCCGGCCGGGTCCGCGCCACGCCCCCGGTGCCGGAGTCCGCGATGATCAGTGGTGCGCAGTCCTCGGGCAGCGCGGCGGCGGATGCGGGCGTGGCCACGACGAGCGCGGGCCGGGCGTCGGACAGCATGAAACGGATGCGCTCGGCCGGGTAGTTCGGGTCCACGGGCAGATAGCCTGCGCCGGACTTCAGCACCGCCAGGAGCACGACCGGCAGCTCGACGGTGCGCGGCAGGCACAGTGCCACCAGCGTCTCGGGGCCCGCGCCCCGGGCGATCAGCTCCCGGGCCAGGCGGTTGGCGCGGCGCTCGACCTCGGCGTAGTGGAGCCGGTCGGTGCCATGGGTGACGGCGATCCGGTCGGGGGTGCGGGCCGCCTGGGCCTGGAAGAGTTCGGGCAGGGTGACGTCGGCGGCGGCGTCCCGCTCGCTGTCAGCCGGCGGGTTCCAGGATTCCAGGAGAGTGCGCTGCTCGTCGTCGGAGAGCAGGGGCAGCTCGGCCAGACTGCTCCCCGGCGCGTCGGCCATCGCCTTGAGGAGGCGTTCCACGTGCCGGCACATCCGGGCCACGGTCCGCGCCTCGAACAGATCGGTGTTGAACTCGGCGGTCAGCACGCAGCCGCCGTCGGCGTCCGGTGTGAACTCCAGGACGAGGTCGAAGCGGGCGGCGGGGCGCGGCAGCGGATGGTCGTCGAACCGCACCTTGCCCGCACGCGGTGCGCGGGTCGCCGTCTGCTGGACGACGAGGGCCTGCACCAGCGGGGTGCGGCTCGGATCGCGGGGCAGGGCCAGTTCCTCCACCACCCGGTCGAACGGCACCGCGTCATGGGCGAAGGCGTCCAGGAGCGTCGTGCGCATGTTCTCCACGAACCGGTCGACGTCGAGGCGTTCGTCCACGTCGGTGCGGACCACCACGGTGTTCGCGAAGAAGCCGACCACGTCCTCGAGGTCCTGGCGGTCGCGGCCGGCGGTGATGGTGCCGAAGGCGACGTCCCGCTGTCCCGAGTAGCGGGCGAACAGCAGGGCGCAGGCGCCCGCCAGCACGGTGAACACGGTGGTGCCGCGTCCGGTGGCGAGCGTACGGAGCCGGGCCATGAGGGACGGCGAGAGGTGGCGGCGGTGTCCGGCGCCCGCGGTCGTGCGCTCGGCGGGCCGGGGGCGGTCGGTGGGGAGTTCCAGCTGCTGGATCCCCTCCAGGTGTCTGCGCCAGTAGCGCAGGTGCTCGCCCTCCGCTTCCGAGCCGCGCCGGGACTGCTCCCACACCGCGAAGTCCGGGTATTGCAGGGCGGGTTGAGCCAGACCGGCCGCTTCACCCGTCGTCTCGGCGCGGTAGAGCGCGGCCAGTTCCCGGGTGAGGATACCGACGGACCAGCCGTCGGTGACGATGTGGTGCTGGGCGAGCAGCAGGAGGTGGTCGCTGTCGTCGAGCCTGATCAGCAGCGCGCGCGTGAGGGGGCCGGTCGCCAGGTCGTGCGGGCGGCGCAGTTCCTCGGTCAGCAGCCCCTCGGCGCTCTGGCCCCGGTGGGCGTGGGGCACGTCGCTGAGGTCGACGGTCCGCAGGGGCAGTACGGGTTCGGCGGCGATGTGCTGGGTGCCCTGCCCGCCGTCGGCGCGGAAGGTGGTGCGCAGCGCGTCGTGCCGGGCGGCCAGCGCGCGCAGGGCCCGGCGCAGGGCCTCGGTGTCCAGGGGGCCGCGCAGGCGCAGGGCGGCGCCGGTGTTGTACTCGGCGCCGCCCTCGGCGAGGTCGTCGAGGAACCACAGCCTGCGCTGCGCGCTGGACAGGGGCAGGCCGCCGGTTCGGGGTGCGGGCGGGATCGTCCGGGCGGGTTCGGCCGCGGCGCAGTCGCCGAGCAGCGGGGCGAGGGCTTCGACCGTGCGCGAGGTGAAGAGGTCGCGGACGGTCAGCCGTAGCCCCAAGTCGTCGCGGATCCGGGAGAGCACACGAGCGGCGAGCAGGGAGTCGCCGCCCAGGTCGAAGAAGTCGTCGCGGACACCGACCGCGTCGGTGCCCAGGGCGTCGGCCCAGATCGCGGCAAGGGCCTCTTCCTGTGGCGTGCGCGGCAGCACGCCGTCGGGGCGTGGGGTCGCGTCCGGCGCGGGCAGGGCGGCGAGGTCGGTCTTGTTCTGCGCGGTGAGCGGCATCCGCTCCAGTACGACGACGGCCGACGGCACCATGTGGGCGGGCAGGACGGCGGCGAGGGCCGCGCGCAGCGAAGCGGCATCGAGGCGCTGACCGCGCTCGGCGGGGGTCGCGTACCCGATGAGGCGGGGCCGGCCCGGTTCGTCCTCGCGGACCACGACGGCCGCCTCGCCCACCCGGGGGTCGCGGCCGAGGGCGGCCTCGATCTCACCGGGCTCGATGCGGAACCCGCGGATCTTCACCTGACGGTCGAGCCGTCCGAGGTAGTCGAGTTCGCCGTCGGGCCGCAGACGGGCACGGTCACCCGTGCGGTAGAGCCGGGCCCCGGGCTCGCCGAAGGGGTCCGCGACGAACCGGGACGCCGTCAGGCCCGGCCGGCGCAGATAGCCTCGGGCCACACCGTCGCCGCCGATGTACAACTCGCCCTCGAAACCGGGCGGGACGGGTCGCATCGCCGCGTCCAGGACGTGGACGCGCGTGTGGGGCAGGGCCGCGCCGATGGTGGGGGCGCCCTGCCCGGCGGACAGCGGTCCGGTCCAGGTGGCCACGATGGTGGCCTCGGTGGGACCGTACGAGTTGATCATGCGGCGGCCCGGGGCCCAGCGGTCCACGAGGCCCGCCGGGCACGCCTCAGCGCCCACGATCAGGGTGCGCAGCGGACTTCCGGCGGCCCGGGCCGGGTCGGGCAGGGTCGCGAGCGCGGCCGGCGGGATGAGGGCGTGGGTGATGCGGTGGGTTTCCAGGACCTCGGCCAGTTCGTCGCCCAGCCACGGCCCGTCCGGCGGGACCACGAGCGTGGCACCGGCCAGAACGGAGATGAACAGTTCGAGTACGGACGCGTCAAAGCTGGGCGAGGAGAATTGCAGCACCCGGTCGCCGGGACCCACGGCGTACCGTTCCGCAGCCGCCGCGGTGAACCCGCCGACGCCCCGGTGGGTGACGGTCACGCCCTTGGGTGTGCCCGTCGAACCGGAGGTGTAGATCACGTAGGCGGCCCGGTCGGGACCCGCCCCGTGCGCCGCCCGGTCTTCCTCGGACGCCGGGAGCTCACGCTCCATCAGGGCGGCAACGGTCCGCAAGTCGTCGAGCGTCACCGAAGGCGCGCTGTCGGCCAGCATGAGCGCCCGACGCTCGGCGGGGTAGGCGGGATCCACCGGAAGGAAGGCCGCCCCGGCCCGGGCGACACCCAGTTCGGCCGCGATCAGTTCCATGGAACGCGGCAGCACCAGCGCGACCACCGTGTCCGGCCCGGCCCCCGAACGGACCAGGTGCGCGGCCAACCGGTCGGCGCGCTCGGCCAGTTCGGCGTAGGTCCAGGCGCGGCGCCCGTCGGTCAGGGCCACAGCGCCCGGGGCGCGAGCCACCTGCCGGGCGAAAAGCTCCTCCAGCGCCAAGGGCTCCTGCGGTCGTGCGGTGTCGCCGTCCTGGGAACGCGGGGTCGCCGGTACGGGGGTGACGTGCGGGTCCGTCATGGGTCCAGTCCTTCGAAAGCGCGGGGGCGGCCCGAGTGGGCGGCGGAGTGTGGAGACGGGCTGCGGCCCGTGGCGGCGACGCGACGGGCGGCCGGGTGCGCAGAGCACCGGCCGGCCGGGCTACGCGCGGTGGGCGCGCCCGGGCGGCCGCCGGCGGGGTCCGGGCGCGAGCGCCGGTGTCACGACGCGCGGGCGGCGCGGACGCGGCGGCGCCCGGCGGCCGTGGCACGGGCTCGGGGTGGCTCAGCCGTCGTCGGTGCGGCGCGCCGTGCGTCCGGACACCTGGACGCGTTCGATCCGGCCGGTGGCGGGATCGCGGTGGAAGCGTCCGCCGGGCTCTCGGCGCCCGGTGCCGGGATCGACCAGGTCGTACGACAGGTCCGCGTAGCAGACCAGCGGCAGCGCGAGGTCTCCGTCGATCGAGAGCACCGGTGAACCGTCGGGCCCTTCGGTGACGCGGTAGTCGGCGCCGCCATTGCGGTACGTGCCCCAGCACTCGGGCAGCCGGACCGGTCGCCCCCGCTCGCCTGCGGGGACGGGCCCGGCGGGCACACGTACGCCCGCCAACTCCGCCAGATCGGCGGCCAGTTCGCGCCACAGGGCGGTGGCGCCGCCCGCGTTGCCGGTGAAGGACACGACCACGCCGCTGGTCGGATCGACCCTGAGGTGGCAGGAGGTGCCCTGCGCGTTGCCGTCGTGGCCGCACCACAGGTCGTCGCCCTGCCGGTAGTGGGCGATCCCCAGGCCCCAGCCGTCGGCCAGAGCTCCGGGCCGGGCGCGGTCCTCCGGGCGGAGCATTTCCTTGGCGACCGAAGGCGGCAGCGCCTGCGACCGGCCGATCAGGGCGTTGCCCAAGGCGGCCAGGTCGGCGGCGCTCGCCATCAGGGCCCCGGCCGGAGCCTCGAGCGGTGCCAGGTTCTGCCCGACGGGACGCACCCGTCCGGTGGCGGTGTTGACGGCGTGTCCGGCGGCCCAGGGGCGGGTGGCGGTGCTGTCGCCGACGAACGCGGCCGATGTGCCCAGGGGGTCGAGGAGCAGCACCCGTACGGCTTCGTGCCACGGCATGCCGGTGATCTCCTCGACCAGCCGCCCGGCGGCGACGTAACCGGCGTTGGAGTAGGAGAAGTCGGTGCCCGGCGGGAACAGTGCCTGGGCCGGGGTGCACAGCGAGGTGAGGTACCGGGCCCCGGTGGTCGCGGATGAGGTGTCGGAGTCGGGGCCGGTGGGCAGTCCGCCGGTGTGGCTGAGGAGGTGCCGTATCGACACCTCGGGTAAGCCGCGCAGTTCGGGCAGGTGGTCGGCGACGGGCTCGTCGAGGTCGAGGTCGCCGTCGTCGACGAGGAGGAGCACCAGAGCGGCCGTGTAGGGCTTGGTGAGCGAGCCGAGGGCGACGGCGGTGTCCGCCGTGAACGGTGCGCTGGTGGCCGCGTCGGCGATACCGGTGTGCAGGGAGACGGTCTCCGTGCCGTCGTCGAGGACGAGTTGGGCGCCGGGCACCTTGTGCCTCTCGGCGAGGGCGTCGAGCCTGTTCTGCACGGCGTGGCGCAGCGGAGCCGGCGCGCAGGGGTCGGCAGGGACCGCGGGGACGGTGTAGGGCATGAGAAAGGCGCTCCCCAGTGAGTTTCCTCGTGTACGGGTGGCTTCTCCGGCCGTGGCGAGCGGTGCCGGGCCGGGCGGTGCGAGGACGTGCCGGTCGGTGGCTAGGGGGTGTCTGGTGGATCAGGGTCGGTCAGGGCGCGGCGTCTGGTGCGGTGCATCGCAAGGCGCCGGAGCGTCTCGATAGCGGAGCTATCGGGGCGATTCGGCAACGCCGCGAGGTGCCGTGCCAGACGCCGCGCCCCCGGCCATGGCCCACCAGACACCCCCTAGGTCCTGGTGACTTCGACGGGCAGATGGCGGATGCCGACGATGACGGCCGGATTCTGCGCGACGATGTCGTCGTACGACGGGATCGCCAGGACGCGGAATCGTTCATGCAGCATGCGCAGCGCGATCTTGGCCTCCAGCCGGGCCAGGGGGGCGCCGAAACAGAAGTGGATGCCGTGCCCGAACGTCAGGTGCGGGTTGGGGTGGCGGTCCACCAGGAACGTGTCGGGCCGCTCGAACCGCGCGGGGTCGCGGTTGGCGGCGCCGAGATGGGCCATCACCATGCTGTCGGCGGGCAGTTCGTGGCCGCCCAGGACCACGGGCCGGGTGACGCGGCGCCCCAGCTCGGGGAAGGGGGGCAGCCAGCGCAGCACCTCCTCGACGGCAGGGGGGATCAGGTCGGGGTCCTTGCGCAGTGCGGCGTCCGCGTCGGGGTGACGGTCGAAGGTGACGACGGCGTTGCCGAGCAGGGCGGTGGTCGTGACGTGTCCCGCCACGAGCAGCAGCGCCACGAAGCCCACCATCTCCTGGTCGGTGAGCCGGACACCGTCCACTTCGGCGGCGATGAGTCTGCTGGTCAGATCGTCACCGGGGGCGGCGCGGCAGCCGCGTATGTGGTCCAGCATGTAGCTGTTCATCTCCCGGACCGTCGGAGCGATGGCGGCCAGCGCCCGCTCGAGGTCGGCCATGTCGGGCGCCTCGCCGAGCTGGTCTCCGCCGAACAGAACGCTCGCCCAGTCCTGGAAGGTGCGGTGCTCCTCGGCCGGGATCCCCAGGAGTTCCGCGATGACGATGATGGGCAGCGGATAGGTCAGGGTGTCGACGAGGTCGAAACGGTCCTGGTCACCGACGGACCCCAGCAGCCGCTCGCACACCGCCTCGATGCGCGGCGCGAGTCCTTGGACGACGCGAGGCGTGAAGGCCTGGCTGACCAGTGCGCGCAGCTTGCGGTGCTCCGGGGGGTCCATGCCGACGAAGTTGCCCTGGGTGAAGGTCGCGAAGTCCTCCTGCGTGGGCGCCAGGGAGGAGAGGTCCGAGGAGTAGGTCGCCGGGTCGGCAAGCACGGCGGAGATCATCTCGTGGTCCACGACCTGCCAGACACCCTGCCGGTCGTCGTGCCGCACCGGGCCGGCTGCGCGCAGGTCGCTCCAGCGCCGGGGTAACGCGTCCAGCAGAAAGGTATCGCTCGTCTTGCGGTCGGTGGACACCATGGCTCCTCGACTTGACGGCACGCGGACACAGCCCGTCCGCGTGGGCGCGGCGGGGAACGACGACAGAGCTGTTCGGGGTGCGACTTGGCGATTGGACGCGGGCGTCCGACGGCGCACTGGGCACCCGCAGCACCGAGGGCGGCGGCGGAGGTACCCACGTGGCGTGCGCCGATGAATGCGCGTCAGACGCGCCGGGATCGCGCGCGGATCTCGCTGGACGGGCGTCAACACTTCCTGCGGAAGCAGCGGAGGTGTTCCTGATTCCCGCCCGTGAGCGCACTGGATGCGAGAACTTCACCTGCCATGTCGTATCCCCCTCGGCAATGCTTCCGCGTGACGGTCACGCGGGCACCCCACCAGCACCCGGCCCAACAGATGAATCCATTCCCGGAGCGCGACCACGACGGTACATATTTACCGCTGAGTAAGGGTCAGGATTGGCGAAATTCAAACCTCCTGAAGCCCTGCGCCCCGTCCAAACTCAGCCACAGTCTTCATACAAGGCTCGTTCGAACGCAACCCCACACTTTTAACGCACAGCAACCTTGACTGTTTGTTTACGTCACACAAAGAACAGTGGTGCGCTGCCGTCGCGTAGAGGAGACCACGAACGACCCATAGCTGGTCCATCGGTGCGCGAGTTCCCCGCCGTCGCGGCGACAAACAAGCTCACCGCATGCCTCGCTTCCTTGCAACATCGACTCGGCTGATTCCATGCGGTAGCGCAGGAGGGTCGCACGAGGGCGCATCCTGGGTGTGAGCTGCCCCAATACTCGATGCGGGTGGGGAGTGTCCCGCCTGGCCGATCGGCCGAAAACAGACGGTACTGATTGTGGTGGCTGGAACCGTGCGGACGCTTTCAGCCTCGCCGCCTCAAGCGCCAAATCCCCGTCGCGACGATTACACGCCATTGCGTGACGCGTTTTTTGCCATTAACCCTGCGTCACCCCAGGAATGGCCCGCCGCAATTCGTCTGCATCAGACACATGAGCCTGAAGTAGACGTCGACGGGAGGTGACCGGTAGGCAGGGAGCGGCCCCCATAACGACCCCTTGAAAACGCGCCCATCCTGGACATAGCGGCGGAAGTGTGGGGGTTACGGGTGCTCCGGACACCGCACGTCGCATGTCGCCGCACCGAGCTGGCGGATGGGTGTGACGCCCGAGACTGCTGGAACGGGCTGGCGCTGGGGGCCGGATGCCGGATCGACGGCGGCGGCTGGGTGGTCGATGAGGTGGAGCTCCAGCACGATCGCGTCGTCCTGATCAGTACGGAGGGTCGGACGGAGGACGGGACGGTCAGCTGGCTCAGGCAGCACCGTCCTGAACCTCTGGCGACGGTGGAGGCGTCCGGCGGGAAAGGACGGCGGGCCCAGCCGCAGGCGCTGGCGGACCCGGCACCGATCGAGCTCCAGTTCCCGGTTCCGCGCCAACACGGCCGCCTGGCGGCCGAGCACGACCGCGAAGGAGTCACCGAGCTCCGTGACGGTCACCCGGCCGCGGCCCGCCCGGGCGGGCCGCGAGCCGCGTACGACCCGGCCCGCACGACGCTGATGCGGCGCGCAAGACCAGGGCCCGGGAGCTGGCCGGCCCCGACCCGCCATGCGACTGCGGACGTCCTTCGGGGGCTATCGGGTCCTGAAGCGGCGGAAGAGGTTTCGGGCCACATACACGCCGGGGCCGCCGAAGCCGATGATGTCGACGCGCCCGTCACCGGTGATGTCGGCGAGGAAGCGGGGGTGGTGGTCGATGCGCCAGGCGCCGGCGTCGTCGTTGTGTCCGAAGCCCCGGCACACCAGCTGGGCCTGTTCGAACCGGCCGTCGCCTCGGTTGTGCGACACCCAGACCCCTTCGTCGCCGAAGCCGATGATGTCGGGGTTGCCATCGCCGGTGACGTCGGTGAGGAAGCGGAGGTGCTTCTTGCTCGTCCACCCCTGGGCGAGCCCGAAGTCGTTCAGGACGAGCTTGGAGGGCTCGAACGTCCCGTCGCCGCGCCCCCGTCCGACGACGACGCCCTGCGGGCCGAATCCGACGATGTCCACGGCTCCACCATCGGTGATGCCGGCCAGGAAGCGGGGGTGTTCCTCAGCCGTACTCCACCCCTGGTCGACGCCGAAGTCGTCGAGGAGGTACAGAGGTTCGGCGAACGTGCCCTCTTCGTCCTGGAGTGACACCCACACGCCGTCGTCGTGGAAGCCGACGATGTCGACGCGGCCGTCACCGGTGAGGTCGGCGAGGAAGCGGGGGTGCTTGTCGGCAAGCCAGCCACCCGCCTTCTCGT
The DNA here is from genome assembly GCF_042869775.1 of Streptomyces sp. NPDC006711. NCBI lineage: Bacteria > Bacillati > Actinomycetota > Actinomycetes > Kitasatosporales > Streptomycetaceae > Streptomyces > Streptomyces sp. NPDC006711. Next base: position 71,293 of record NZ_JBIAGO010000014.1, on the reverse strand, counting down.
CGCAGCCGAACGCCCGGAGGTCTGGTTCGTCGGCGAGGGGCGCGAACGTGCCGTCCTCGTCCTGGAGGGACACCCACATGCCGTCGTCCCGGAAGCCGACGATGTCGAGCCTGCCGCAGCCGGTGACGTCGACGAGGAAGCGGGGATGCTTGTCGGCGCGCCAGCCGCCGGACTGCTGGCCGTGTCCGAACGCTCTGACGACCGGCTCGCCGCCTGCGGGTGCCAACGTCCCGTCCTCGTCCTGCGGGGACACCCGGACACCGTCGGCGCAGAGCATGACGGCGTCGGGCCTGCCGTTGCCGGTCATGTCCGCGAGGGTCCACAGATCCTTGGGGCTCGCGGAGGGCACGGCCGGGAGCAGCACGCGCTCCTCGTCGAACGTGCCATCGCCTCGGCTGGAGGCTGTCACCACCCCTTTCGCGGGTTTGAGCGCGACGAGGTCCGCTCGGCCTGTTCCCGTGGTGTCGGCGAGGAACCGGTCACCGAGCCCGCCCCACCAGCCCGGTTGCCCGCTGGGGGAACGTACGGCTCCGGTGCTCCTCCACCCGCCCGCATCCTGGCCGCTTCCGAACTGCTCGAGGACCAGCAGCATGTCGCTGAAGCAGGGCGTCGCGCCGGGCGCCGGCCGCAGCGCGACCGAGCGGGCCAGCCGCCATGAGCGGCGGCCGTTCCAGTGGCTCAGCGGCGCCCAGCGCAACACGGGGTCGCTGGTGCGCTCGGGGTCGGCCGTCACGAACCGCCAGCGCTGGCTTTCCGCGCTCTCGTCGTACTCGCGCAGAACGACCCGCGTGTCCTCGGTGCCGGGATCGTCGAGGTCGAGAACGGCACCGTCGGTCGCGACTTCGATGAAGTAGAGGCCCGCTTCGCCCTCGACGGGGACGACGTGCCACTGCTGGCCCCTGTTGCCGGCTGCGGCATCCCACTGCCGGACACCGTGGTCCGCGGCGGAGTTGTCGAGCACCTGGCCGCTGACCGCGTTGCGGATCACATACCCCTGGTCGTCCTGTCCTTGCGCGGCCCCTACGGGGGTGAGCTGCCACTGCTCCGGGCTCGGTCCGCCTTCGGGAAAGTCGCGGACGACAAGCGTCCCGTCCGCACCCGGCACGGCCTTGACACCGAGAGGCTGCCCCGTGGCGGCGTTGACGATCTGTTGTTTCAGTTCTTCCGTGGGCACGGGCATCGTTGTGCCTCTTCCAGACGGTTCGGGCAGGGGCTCGGCTCGGACGCGATACGGCGGTGGCGGCCGCTCACGTGAAGACGTGGTGGTAGGGGACGCTCCACTCGTTGGGCAGCCGCGGGTAGAACGTGTTGATGACCGTCCCGGTGAAGTCCCCGCCCCAGTTGTAGGTGAGGCGCACCTCGCTGTCGGCCGCCACCGCGTGGTCCTTGAACCCGAGGATGGCGTCGGGGTGGGTGATCGGCACGAACGTGATCCCGCCCCACGGCGTCACCGTGACCACCCAGAGCTGGGTGTCCTCGGGCGCGCCGTTCTGCCCGCGCCACTTGTCGCCCACCTTGTCGGGCAGGCCGACCTGGACGGTGTCGGCCGTGCTCTCGGGGGCCTCCTGGTGGACGGTGATGCGCCGGCGCTGCGGCTTGGGCGCGCCGTCGTCGCCGCGCCCGGCGTCGGCCGCGCCCGGGCCGGTGCCCGCGCCGGCGGGTTTGGGCGACACCTGGCCCGCGGCGCTCTCGATGAAGTACAGCGGCCGCTGCCCGAAGAAACCGGCGGGGGTGATGTGCCAGAGGTGGCCCTGCGCCTCCTTGGTGTCCGGGTCGAGCACGGTGGCCAGCTTGACCCCCTTGTCGTGACTGTCCTCCTTCAGCTCGGCAGGCCGCAGGTAGCCGCCGTTGAAGGCGTGAACGAGCATGACCGGCCGGTTCTCGACCAGCGCGGCCACGATCGCGTTGTCGTAGCTGTTCACCGCCACCGGGCCGCCGACCACCAGATTCGACATCGCCGTGCGTTCTTGGGTGTACATCGCGGAAACCTCACCTGTTTCTGATGGGGAGAACAATGCGCAGGGCGCTCGCCGCATTGGCCGTTACTCGGAATTACCGCAAACCAAACCGCTCTCTACCGAAACAGCTAAAAAGAGTAGGCACCCTGACCGAATACCGCCACTCGAATAATTCATGGCCACGGCGCATACGGACAGGACTCTCGGAGAGCTATCGGCGGAGTGATCGGCAGATCTGAACATACCCGCAATTACGCCCAGCCAAGGATGGCAAAACGAATCTGTTCACTCGATTGAGCGTGATGTACCGAGATCTCTTTTCGGGTAATTAGGATCGTGATAGCGTCGATTTTCCGACAACGCACGCAGGGCCCGTTTGTATTGCACCGGGCACGGCTCTGCCAGAATCGGCCGAGGACGGGGAATGCCTTCCACCGCGTACAACCTGGAACGTTTCAAGCGTCATCCGCTGACCAAGAAGAACCTGCGGGAACTCAACGTCGACCTTCAGTCGATCGTGCACCACCCCAACCTGGTCTACACCGACAACTACGGGGTGCCACACCACCCCGTCGCCGTCTCCATCAACAAGTCGAGTTCCCAGCATTTCCCTGGGTCCGCGTTCGATCTGGGGTGGCTGGCCTACATGAACCTCGGGGAGCCGCTGATCGAGGAGCGGTGTGACATCGCCCAGCCCCCGCCCGACACGTTCTCCTCGCGCGTCTACGTCAACCGCAGCCAGACGACGAAAATGACCTTCACCGACTCCGTCGACTTCACCGTGTCGAACGGCATCACGTGGTCGCTCCACGGGGACGCCAAACTCACCTTCGGCGGCAGCGTCGGCGCGCAGTTGCAGTTGCAGCTTCAGAACCAGCTCAAGCTGGACCTCCAGGCGCAGCTCGGGACGCAACTGCGCAACGACACCGCGAACAAGAACACCAACACGGTGACCAACAAGAACAGCAAGGACAGCGTCGGCGTGGACAACGCCAACGCCACCGAGACGGCCGCGACGAACTCGGCAGGGAACTCGTCGACGAACACGGTGACCAATTCGGTGGCGTTCACCACCCAGGGCAGCGCCACCGGCAACGCCTCTCTCAACGCACAGCTCGCGCTGGGTATCGCGGCCTCCGTCGGCGGCTCCCTGACCACCAGCTGGACCTCGAAATCGCAGATCTCCGGCGACGTCCCGGCGGACTCCCGCGTGGAAACCATCGCCACGCAGCGGCGCACCCACAAGCACTACATCTACGAAATCCCGGTGACTTTCTCCGGGTTCCTCGCGGTGAGGTACGCGGTGCCGGTGCCGGTCCTGTCTCCCCCGCAGTCCAGTAACCCTCCCGGCCTTGACTACGTGGTCGCCCACGACATCGGCGACATCGACCTGGCCGGCGGCAAAGGCTTCCGCATGAAGGGACTGGCCGAAGTCGTCTCCGTCCTGGACGTCCACCACACGATGTTCAACCACGAGAGCCTGACCTACAGCCAACGAGCGCTGTACAAGGACATCTGAGCGGGCGGCGTGGCGCCGCTCCCACGACCAGGGGTGATGACCATGGTTTTCGACAACATCTTCGGCTTCGCGAAGAACAGCGCGGGGCTCTTCTCCGTAAAGGCCGACGACGTCGAGCCGCAGCTGAGTGCGGACCTCGACGTTTTCGAGGGCGCCAAGGACGACACGTACGACGACAAGAGGACGGACCTGCTCCCCAAGGCGATCCACGGGGCTTCCTCCCGGGCGAAAGTCGTACAGGAGCAGTCGCCCGAAGCACGACTCATCCTGGGCTTCCTCGGCTCCTTCATCGAGACCACCCAGACATCAGCCACCACGCAGACCCAGCACCCCCATGCCGGCTCCGTGTCCGACGCGGCCTCGGCCGGCATGAACCAGGCCAGCGCGACGGTGCAGGACCTCAACGGCCTGAAAAAGGACGAAGACCTCGAGGACAGGCCGAAGAAGAGCGACTTCACCAAACCACCCAAGACCCCGGCAACCCCCAAGGCAGAAGAAGCCCCCAAGGCGCCGAAGGCAACCGCCGAAAACCCGCCCAAATCCTAGTAATTCCGGGTCACCGGGGGCAGGGGCAAGACCGCCCCTGCCCCCTCTTCGCGTCACAAAGGCAACAGCTGCCACTGCCGTGCCCGGTGATCACCCTCCGCCTCGTCCTGCTTGATCACCGCACGGGCGTTGGTATCGACTCGCAGGAGCAGACCGCTGTTGTGGTTCGCGATCTCATACACCCGCGGAACGTCCCTCGCCGAGCCCACCGGGATCAGCCGCCACTGCTGATGGCGCGCGTCAGCACCTTCACTGCCGCGCTGCGCGACCACAGCCCCGGACCTCTCCTGCGCCCCGACGACCTCCAGGACCTTGCCGCTGCGTACGTTCTCGATCCTGTACAGGACATCGCCGTCGTCCTGGCCCGCAGCGACCAGCCGCCACCGCTGGTGGTCCCTGGACGCGGCGAGCAACTGCTGCACCTCGGCCCCATCCTTGGTGGACTCACGCACGATCCCCATGCGCAGCCTGCTGCGGACGTTGGCCCAGGACACCACCGTGCCCGACTCGGGCAGCCCGGCCATTTTCGCCGACGCGACCTTCCGGACCCGATTGTTGACGTAGTCGGCGATGTAGAGGGCGTCGACGCAGTCGACAGCGAGCCCAAGCGGGTAGTTCAGCTCGGCCGAAGCGGCCGGCCCGCCGTCACCACCACAGCCGTCGGCGCCTGTTCCGGCGACCGTACTGATAGTCCCGTCGGCCGTTACCTTCCGGACCCGGTGGTTGTTGTGGTCGGACACATAGAGGGTGCCGGCGCTGTCCACCACCACCCCCAGGGGGCAGTCCAGTTGAGCCGAGACCGCTGACCCACCGTCCCCTGCGAACCCCGCAGTCCCGGTCCCCGCGAACGTACTGATCTTCCCGTCAACCGTCACCTTCCGGACCCGGTTGTTGTCGGCATCAGCGACGTAGACGTTGCCCGCACCATCCACCGCCACCCCATGCGGCGAACTCAGACGAGCCGAAACCGCTGACCCACCGTCCCCTGCGAACCCCGCAGCCCCGGACCCCGCGAACGTACTGATCTTCCCGTCAACCGTCACCTTACGGACCCGGTTGTTATCGGCATCAGCGACGTAGACGTTGCCCGCACCATCCACCGCCACCCCATGCGGCGAACTCAGACGAGCCGAAACCGCCGGCCCACCATCCCCATCGAACCCCGCGGCCCCGGACCCCGCGAACGTACTGATCTTCCCGTCAGAGGTGATCCTTCGGACCCGGTGGTTGTCGGAGTCGGAGAAGTAGACAGTGCCGGTGCTGTCCACCACGACCCCGTACGGGCGGTTCAACTCAGCCGAAACGGCAGGCCCCCTTTCCCCTTTGAACCCAGGGCTCCCAGTCCCGGCGACCGTCCTGATCGGAGGAGCGGAGTGCTCACCATGTGCGGCTGCCGCGGCGGCAGTGCTCATCGTCATCCCCTTCGTCTCATCGTTGGCCCGCCCGGTATGGACGGTCATCATTGAATGACAGACAGTCACAAGTGCGTGAGGGATCGTGAGGGATGTGGGCGGCGGCAAGGGCCCACCCGGCCACGCCCCGCGCAATCCTCTCGTGAGACTGAGACTGAGACGGCGACGTGGCTGGAAGCTCGGCGCGCGTGTCAGCCGCTTTTCTGGCGGGCGGCTGGGACACGACAGCCCAAGAACCCGCTCAACGTTGCGTCGGGCGATGGATCGCGCGGACGCCGACCGCCGGGCTGCGCTGAGGTAATCACTGATCGATCGTGTATTGCAGGGTCATGGGAGTGTTGTTACGCCTGATGTCCACGGCCACGGTGGCCCCGGCTCGCTTGCTCGCGAGGGCGGCGTTGAGGGAGGCCGGCGACGTGACGGGCTGTCCGTCGACGGAGGTGATGACGTCCTGGACCAGGAACCCCGCGGCGGCGGCATTCAAGTCGGGGTCCACGAACCGGACTCGGGCACCCCCTCCCCCAAGGACGTTGCTGACGTACCCGCCAAAGGCACCCGGGGTGCCCGGGGTGATGTTGACGTCCAGAGGTACCGTCACGCCTTCGAAGGTTAGGTTCCCGCTGAACTGTCCGCCCGCTAGGGGCGCGTCAACGTCGGCGGCAACGTAGACCGTCCAAGGCCGGATCCAGATGGCGCGGCCTCGGATGTCAATGGTGGCGGACGAGCCGTCGGAGGCGATGGACACCGGGCAGGCGAGACCCGTGCAGCTCCAGTCCGCGTGGGTGATGCGGGTGTACTGCGGGGCCTGGATGGTGACCTGCCCCGGGCCATGCCACTGCCCGTCCGGTGGGAATTCGACGGGCTTGGCCGGCCCGGGGGCGTCCAGGTCGGGGACCGTCGACGGAGGAGTCGGCGCTCGGAGCGCCATGGTCGCGCCAGGCGTGACCGCAGCGGTTGCCGCGTGCGTCATCCCTCCGACCAGCAAACTCGCCCCAAGCGCGAGCACCGCACATGCCGCCATGGACCTACGCATGGACCCTCCCCAACCCTTGCGACTACACAGAGTATCCGTCTGGTAGCACACGATAATCGTGCCCAGTGGCAGGATCAATTGGGCATGGGTTAGTCATATAACCCACTTTTGGGGAGCCGTGGAAGAACACGCCAAAGCGCCCGTGGGTGTCGAAGTCGGCGCCGGTCACCAACGGGTGCGTGGACGGCGGCTGCCCAGGGCGCGATGGCAGGAGCAGTGCGGGCGGGTACCGGGTGGCCGGCGTGGATCACCACTGCCGCCACCGTCCGCGCCGAGGCCCGACCGCCTACTCGGGGCCGGCGTGCTTGCCTGGTTCGATGATCTCGTCGAGCACCGTACGCACGGCGTTGAAGACCCTTGCCCTCTCCGCGTTCGCGGACGCTGATCCCTCCGTGTCCGCGTCAGTCTTGAGGGCGAGCCGGTCTTCTTGTTGGAGCGCCCAGTCGCGGGCCCTTCGAATACGCCGCAGGAGTTCGTCCGCGTCCACCGTGTCGGCCATGGGCTTGTTCTACCCCGTATGCCCGGTGGTAGCCATGGAGCCCGCCACCGGCGTCATCCGTCGGCCCCAAGAATGTTCCCCTGGGCGGTCCGGCCCCCTGGCGCGTTCGGCCGCGCCTGCGGGATCTCCGGGTCCGTCCGCGGCACACCATCCTGGTCGCCGCGCCGTACGGCGTTGAACTGGGCCCCGGCGAGCAGGGCCAAGTTGCTGAACCACAGCCAGACGAGGAAGACCACCACGCCTGCGAGCGAGCCGTACAGCCGCGTGTACGAGGCGAAGTGCCCGGCGTAGATCGCGAATCCCGCGGACGCCACGAACCAGAGCACCACCGCGACCACACCACCCGGCAGGCCCCGGCGCACGCCGCGCACCTCGGAGGGCCCCGTACGGAACAGCACAAGCACCAGGACCGTGACCACGCACAGCATGACCGGCCAGCGCAGCACGGGCCACGTGCCCAGACCCCCCACGCCGAGCAGCGCAGCGACCCGGCGGTCGAGCGGCCCCGAGATCACGATCGCGGCCGACCCCGTCAGGAGCAGGGCGAGCAGAAGGAGCGCGGTGGCCACGATGGTGTGCGCGGTACGCAGCGCGGGACGGCAATCCGGGAGACGGTTCATGGAATGCAGCGCCCGGCGGAAGACCGCCAGATAACTCGTCGCCGACCACAGGGCACTCACCGATCCCGTGACCACCAGCAGCCACACCGTGGACTGCGCCGCCGTCATCTCCCGCAAGGCCTCGCGCAGGGCGACGGCCGACTGGGCCGGCGCGTAGGAGGTGAGCTCATCGATCAACCGGCCCGTCGCCTGCGGGGCTGCCAGCCCTATGACGGAGACGGCGACCAGAAGCGCGGGGACGAGAGCAAGGACCGCGTAATAGGTGAGCGCGGCCGCGCAGTCGGAGACGTTGTCGTTCCACATCGCCACCCCGGTCGCACGCAGATCACGGCCCCATGCTTTGAGCAGCGCGGCGGCGTGTGGGCGTCTTTTGCCCTCGTGCGGGGATGCTGGGGACAAGGAGCTCTCTCTTCGTGCGGCGGCAGGTGATGGGCGGGTGCCCCGCCAGGGCGTACCTCACGCCACAGGGGCGGCCCGTTGACTTGTGTCGCCTTTGGTTTGATCATCTTTTGTGGCTCAGGGCGGCGACGCGCCCGTCGTCCGCCTCGCGCTCCGGCACGATGCCGGTACGGCCGGGTACCGATCCGCCCAGGCCCGACTGGCTCTCCCGGCCTCTCGACTCCTCGGTTCCCCAGACAGGAGCATACGTGAACACGAGCAAGCTGACCTTGGCGGTTCTTGGCCCGGGCGGCGTCGGCGGGCTCATCGCCGCGCTGCTGGCCCGCGCGGAACACCGTGTCATTTGCCTGGCCGGAGACCGGACGGCCGACGTGCTGCGCCAGGAAGGCCTGCGCGTCGACAGTGAGCAGTACGGCGCGTTCACGGCGGCGGTCGAGGCCGACACCCGGCTGCGCGAGCCCGTGGACGCGGTCTTCGTGACGGTCAAGCAGACCGCGCTCGACGAAGCCCTCGACCGCGTTCCCGCGGACGTACTGGGCGCGGCGGTGGTGGTCCCGCTGCTCAACGGCGTCGACCATCTCGCAGTGCTGCGCCGGCGCCTGCCCTCGGCCCAGATCGTCGCGGGCACCATCCGGGTCGAGGCCACCCGGACCGCGCCCGGCCGCATCGCCCACACCAGCCCGTTCACCCAGCTCGAACTCGGCGCCCCCTTGGGCGAGTTCGCGGAAGTCCTGCGCCAGGCAGGCCTTGACGTGAGCGTACGGGACAACGAGAGCGCGGTGCTCTGGGACAAGCTCGCCTTCCTCGCCCCGTTCGCCCTGCTGACCACCCGGCACCGTGCGGACGTCGGCACCGTCCGTTCCGGGCACCGCGCCGAACTGCTCGCCGTCCTCGACGAGGTGGCCGCGGTGGCCCGCGCCGGGGGTGCGCCCGTGACCGCCGAAGGGCTGCTCTCGCTCTTCGACCGCATTCCCGAGACGATGAAGTCCTCGATGCAGCGCGACGCCGAAGCCGGCCTGCCGCTGGAACTCGACGCCATCGGCGGAGCCGTCCTGCGTGCGGGGGCGGCGCACGGCATCGCCACCCCGGCCACCGCCCGCCTGGTCGCCGAGGTGGCACAGTCCACGGGGCGGGTGGCCTGAATGGAGCCGGCCCCCTCAGCGCACCGGCCACGGATCGAGGAGTTCCTGGCCGGCCGCGGCGCCGCACGGATGCCCCACCCGGGCGGCACCCTCCTGGACCACCTGCGCCGCGTCGCCCGTCTGCTCGCCGACTGGGACGTCGAGCCGGAGGTCCAGCTCGCCGGACTGTGCCACGCCGCGTACGGGACGGACGGATTCGACGCCTCGCTCCTGGCCCTCACCGAGCGCGAGGTCCTTGCCGAACTGATCGGCGAGCGCGCTGAGGCCCTGGTGTACCTGTACGCGAGCTGCGATCGGGGCGCCGTCTACCCGCGCCTGGGTTCCGGGCTTCCGCTTCTCTTCCGCGATCGCTTCACGGGTCGCGAACACACGCCGCCCGACGCGGATGTACGCGCAGCCGTGACCATCACCGCCGCCAACGAGCTCGACGTCCTGGCCCACAACGCCGAGCTCGCGGAGCGCCACGGTCCGGGCCTGTACGGCCTGTTCGCCCGCTCGCGCGACCTGCTGCCCGCCGTCGCATGGCAGGCCTGCGCCACGCGGCTGGGCCGGTACGCCCCCGGGCCCGGCATCGCGATCAGCGGCCTTGACCATTTGGTCCTGACGGTCGCCGACATCGAGCGGACGACCGCCTTCTACCAGGACGTCCTCGGCATGCGGCCCGTCGCCTTCGGGGAGGGACGCCGTGCGCTGGCCTTCGGCAACAGCAAGATCAACCTGCATGAGGCCGGCCACGAACTCCTCCCCCACGCCACCCGGCCGACCCCCGGCAGCGCCGATCTCTGCCTGGTCACCGAGACCTCGCAGGAACAGGTGCTGGCCCATCTGGCCGCACACGGAGTCCCCGTGGAGCAGGGGCCGGTGCCACGCACAGGTGCCCTGGGGCCGTTCCTGAGCACCTATCTGCGCGATCCGGACGGCAATTTGCTCGAGATCTCCACCTACGCCTGAACGCGCACGGGACGGCATGACCCGCCGCCCATCGGTGCGGTCACGGCCGACCCACGCTTGCCGCCCGACAACTCGGCGGCGCGGCACCCGAACCGGCGGCCGCCGTAATCCGATTGATGGTTGCCCAAGCCATGCGTACTCTGCCTGACGTGACGAGCCCTGAATCAGACAGAACGGAGCCGCCGGTCGCTCGGCGGCATGCGATCTGACCAACGACCGACAGGTCCCTTGGTCGGCTTCGCCGTGAGCGATCGGACACGTGCTCCGTGTGTCTGGTGCCCTTCCGGCCCCCGTCCCCGCGACGGGTGACGCGGTTCGACCTCCAGCACGCGGATGTTCCTGCCCGCACCCGTCACCGCTGGAGTCGACTCCATGCCTGTGTTCATCCATGTCCTTGGCCTCGCTGTCTTCGCCCAAGGAACCTCCGAGTTCATGCTGTCCGGTCTCGTACCGGGAATTGCCCGTGATGTGTCCGTGTCGGTGGGAGCCGCCGCGAGCCTGACGTCCGCGTACGCCATCGGCATGATCGTCGGTGCGCCGGTGATGGCCGCGTTGAGCGCGCGTTGGCCACGCCGTCGAGCGCTGGCAGGCTTCCTGGCGGCGTTCGTTGGCGTGCACGTCATCGGCGCGGTCACGACGGACTTCGCCGTGTTGTTCGCGACCCGTATCGTCGCCGCGATCGTCAACGCCGGTTTCCTGGCGGTGGCGATGAGTGTCGCGACCGCCCTCGCGGCCCCGCCGGGGCGAGCCAGGGCCACCTCCATCCTGCTGTCCGGGGTCACGCTGTCGTGCGTCGTCGGCGTGCCCGCGGGCGCACTGCTCGGAGAATGGGCCGGCTGGCGCTCGGCCTTCTGGGCGGTCGCCGCCCTGTGCCTGCCCGCGCTGCTGCTCGTGTTCCGCTCGGCGCCCGTCGACGCGGGCGGCCGGCCCGACGTCTCGGTCAGGCAGGAAGTGCGTACGCTCACCTCGCGCTCGGTGCAGTCGGCATTGGTGCTCGCGGCCGTGGTCAACGGGGCGACCTTCGCGACGTTCGCCTACCTGGCCGTTGTCGCCACGGATGTCACCCACCTGCCCACGGGTGCGGTCCCCGGGCTGCTCGCCGCGTTCGGAGCGGGTGCCTTCGCCGGGGTGAACGCGGTGGGACGTGCGACCGCCGGCCGGCTCGGGCAAGGCGTGGCCATCGCGCTGTGGTCGCTGCCTGTCGGGTGGACGCTGCTGGCCCTGACCAGCACCCGTCCTGTTCCCCTGTTCCTGGCGACGGTCATCCAGGGCGGGCTGTCCTTCGGCATCGGATCGGCGCTCGTCAACCGCGTCCTGCACCTCGCGTCCGCTGCCCCGTCCCTGAACGGGTCGTTCGCGACTGTCGCGCTGAACGCCGGCGCGTTCCTGGGACCGCTGCTCGCCGGCGCCGTCACGGGTACGACGGGTGACTTCCGGGACGCGGTGTGGACCAGTGCTGCCCTCGCGGCCACCGCGGTCGCGGTCGCCGCTGCCTCGAGCCTGAGCGCGGGCCGCCGGGAACGTGGGGTGGTGCGCTGACGCACTGATACGCCGCGTGGGCGCCCGGGTGTCCCTCGTGGCCGCCCGGGCCGGTGACCGCTTGGTGGCCGGCCCAACGGGCGGTGCGCTCAAGGGCGTTGGTCGCGCGGGCAGAGCAGGGCGCTGAGTGCGGCGGCGCCGTCGAGGAGGGCCTGGGATCGCGCGGTGACTTGGGCGTCCCTGCCCGCCAGCGCCGATACGACGTCCTCAGCCGCTCGGCCGGGGTGCCTCAGTTGCGGCATGAGGGCCCGCAGGGGCGCGATGCGGTATCCGGCCTTGCGCAGTTGGTGAACGATTCTGGCGTCGCGCACCTGCGCCGGTGTGTAGCGCCGCGTCCCACGCACGGGGTCGCGGTCCGGCAGGACCAGGGCCTCCGCGTGCCAGTGCCGCAATGTCGAAGGGCGCACACCGAGCGCGGCCGCGAGTTCGGACACGCTCATCGCGTCCGACGCGCGCACGTCGCCCATCGGCTCGCTGGAAATCGCGCGGGCGGCGTCCTGGGCCTGCCTCAGTCGTGTGCGGTCCTCGTGGAGCCGGGCGTGCGCCGCGTCCAGGAGGGCCAGTGCTCGTCCTGCGGGGCCCTGGTGAATGGCCCGGACGATCTCCTTGGCCTCGACCGGCCCCACGCCCACGGCGAGAGCCCGGTAGGCCACGGCGGACCGCAGATGCGCCTCACCGTAGATCCGGTGACCCGCTGCCGTACGCGTCACGGGCGGCAGCACCCCGTCGCGCTCAAGGTTGCGCACCTGTTGAACGGAGTACCCGACCCGCCGGGCGACATCCGCGGTACGCATATCCCCTGATTTGAGACCTGACATCCCCACACCCCTCTGTTTCCGGTCTGTTTCCACCTCGAAGTCTCCACAAGCACATGAATGCAACGCTGGAGCACATGACCATCGATGAGATCATCAGTTTCGTAAGCGGCCTCGACGGCGTCCTGACCCAGACGCCCACCCCCGGCGACGGCACCCCGGAGCTCAGTTGGGGTGACACGTTCTTCTTCTACGCACCCGACGGCGCCGCCCAGGCGACCGCCCAGCCGTTCGCCACGATCACGACCAAGAACTACCCCGGCGACGAGACATCGCGTCTGGACCGGCCGGACATCTTCCGCGTGAACATCGCCGCCGGGAAGGAAGCGTTCATCCGGTGGACCGGCCACACACCGCGCCGCCCCACCCGCGCCAAGGCCGACCCCAGCGCCACCGACGCCGTCTTCGCACACCCCGTCTACGGCGCAGCCGGCTGGCTGGCCGTCATCAACCCCGGCAAGCACACGGAAGCGTCAACGCGCGACCTCCTGCGCACCGCCCACCACCTGGCACGCACACGCCACGAACGACGCGCTCGGTCTGCGGGCTGCTGAGGGTGGCGTGGGACACGGGGACGTGGCCGGCGCGGCAGGCGAGTGGGATGACTGGTGGACCACGTGCCCCTGGCACACCACCGTGCGGGCCGGGGCATGCGGCAGGGCGGCTTCGGCCGGTCAGTGTCTCGCGACGAGCGCGCGGCGGTAGCCATCCGCCGGACCCTGACCCCACGTCAGCACCATGGACACCGTGACGACCGCCGCGAAAACCGTCCCGTCCCGGCCCAGGTGGAAGCGTGGAGCTTGGCTGGCGTACCACTGGAGGGTCCGCCAGTGTTTGTGTTCGGCGTTGGCGTGCTCGGCGCAGATCCGTTCCGAGGACTGCTGATGGCGGGCCGCGTCCCAAGCAGCGACCTTTTCGGACAGCCCCTCGGTCTTCACGGCCGTCTGGTCGCGCATCCGGCCGGGCCGGACCGGCCCCGTCCACAGGGTGCGGCCCCGCCTGTCGGTGACCACAGTGGCCTTCTTGGTGTTCTGCCCATCCTGCCCGACACGAAAGCGCGCCGACCGGGCCTGTTCGCCTTCGGACGGCGCACCCGGGCCTCGGTACCGTCCAGCCGCAGCTCGACTTCCTCGGCCGCCGCGCAGGCGAAGACATCCTCCAGCGTGCGAAGCCGCAGGCCGGCGTAAGCTGATACAGCGAAGCTGCGGGCCGCCAGCAACGGGCGGATCTCGTGGACGGCCCGAGTGATCGTGGAACGGTCCACCCCGTAGAGCACGGCCAGGGCCGCGTGCGGGAGCTGGAACCGCAGGACGACCAACGTGGCTATGACCCGGTCAGTGAATACCAACTGGTGGCTCGGCCCCGCCCCGGCCGCACGCAGACGGTCATGACCGCAACGAGCGTCGTGGCGCAGGGGACATCAACACGCCCGCCGCCTCTTGCGATTGGGGCGACGTGGGCGAACGAAGACGTCGAGCGCGCCCACGGCCCGCACGGATATGGGGCGGGCATCAACGCAACCGCTCTCCCGCGCACCACCAGGACAGCTACCCGTCCGCATCCCGCGGATGCATGCCCAGGCCATGCTCGGCGCACAGAGGCCACGCCTGCCACAGACGCTCGGTGACGGTTTCCTGCGCGGCATCTGCGACGAGCGCCAGCGCAGAGGCGAAGTCGTCCGCCGACTCCTGGTACAGGTAATTGCCATGCCACTCGCCGTTGGCGAGAGCGACGTAGACGTTCTCCAGCCCATCCGCATCGTAGGACGGAAGGGCCAGCAGTTGCAGGGGTTCCTGCTCGGGAATGGTCACCGCCAAGTCCCGGTTGAGGAGGGCGAGAGCCCGGTCCCACACGGGGTACTCGCCTGGCGAGACGCGACGGGGCTCGGGGCTGTCGAAGAGAGCGCGCATGGGCACCATCCTCCGCCACGCAGCAACAGCCTCAATCGCACACCATGTCGTTAGCCGCTATTGGTCGGTCCTGCCCCTACGACGGAAGCGCACGGCCGCTATTCCTGAGCCGACGGCGAGGAGTACGGGCAGGGAGGCCACCCACGCTTTGGTGGCAGAGGTCCCTGCCAAAGTCATCATGACGCCGCCCAGCACGTAGATCACCAGGAAGGAGCCCACCAGGTTGGCCACGGGGTGGCCCCGGGTGCGATCTTCGAAGTCTTCCAAACGTCCCATCGCGTTCCTCTCGTTGTACACCGGGTGGCGACCCGCGGGCGGAGGTCCCCACTCCCGCCACAGAGTTCAGGAGTGCCAGGTCGCCACACCCTGTGCGACCTGTTGGCCCGCCGCACAACACCCAGCCGTCAACAGCAAGCCGGACTCCGGGCCCTTCGCCGCTCCACCGATCCCAACGACCACGATTCCGGCGGCCGGACTCGCAGACCATCGTGTTCTGATGCGCCGCCAGCACAGCGGCAGAACTGCCGGACACCTTCGGTAGTGGTGCGGGACACCCCGCGCGGACTGTAGGGGTTGACTCCGGCGCCGTACTCGTCGGCGAGGCCGTTCACAGGACCGCGCGGGTCGGTCAGGGAGTAGTAGGCCTTGCCCCCCGGTCGTCATGGACTTCAGGGTGCCCCCCGACTCCCAGTTGAATCCGCTATCGACGCAACCGGGCGTCCCAGCCAAAACGACCAACAGGCACTGTTTGAAGGCGATTTGGTCCCGAAGCCGCGGGCACTCGAACTGATCGTTCGAGGACAACTGGCCCGCGCAGGCAGCGCCCGCAGGCGAGGGACTTTCACCTGCGAGTAGTCGGACCACTTTCCGGCGGGGTTACGTCCGGCCCTCGCGCCAGATGCTCACCGAGCACCAAGGCGAACGGCTGCCGCCGTGGCTCGCCCCGTCCGGTGAGGCGCCCCCCAGCCCGCGCACTCTCGCCTGCCGATATCGACCGTGACCGCGATGCCGGAATCGCCGGCCTCTCGCTGCCGCGGAACCTTGACCGCGTCATCCGGTCCCAACTGCTCGGCGTCACAGCCCTTGGTGAATCCCAGGGCATCGCCCAATGCCTCGGCCAGGGCTGAGTGAGTCAGGGACGAGTGGACGGCACAACACCCGGCCGCCGGTGGCGGTTGCGGGTGTCCGTGTTGCCCGGCCGCCCTCTACTCGGGTCAGGGGCTCCTCAGGGTGGAGATCAGGGGAAGTCCGCAGGCATGGGCGCCGCGAACGGCCGTAGCGTCGGTCCGGCACGTGACCGATGCCCCCAAGAAAAAGGCGAGCGAGTGTTCCGGAACAAGGCATTACCGGCACGGGCTTCGATCCCAGCCTTCGTCGGTACGGAAAGGGTGGGCGAGATTGTCAGCCTGAGCGCCGTGTACAAGACGTACGGCCGTGGCAACAGCCTGGTGCAGGCGCTCGACGGGGTGAACGTCGACTTCAAGGCGGGCACCTTCACCGCCATCATGGGCCCTCGGGTTCGGGCAAGTCAACGCTGTTGCGGTGTGCTGCCGGCCTCGACCGGGTCGACGCGGGCCGGGTCCTGCTCGACGGCGCGCCGTTGCACGGGCTTTCCGAGCGTATGTGTCCGGGTCGCTGACCGGCGCGGTGATGCCGGGCCAGGTCTACCTCGACTCGGCGGCCAGCATGGGCCGACCGCTCGATGAGGAGCAAACGGCCGCGGTGAACCAGGCTCTGGCCGGCTCCGGCGCGCGCCTCCTGACCCACGGCGCCTACCTGGAGGCCCAGCGCGTACACGCCGCCAAGCAGACGAACAACGCTGCGGTGATCATTCTGGGTATCGCTCTGGCCTACGCACTGATCGCCGTGGCAAATACCCTGATCATGGCGGTGGCCGGGGGACGGCGGGAGTTCGCCCTGCTGGGGCTGGCCGGCGCGATGCGCGGCCAGATCGTGAAGGTCGCCGCAGCCTAGGCTGCTGTGGCGGTAGACGTCGGCACCGTGCTCGCCGCCGTGGCGACCAGTCTCGCCGCAGCGGCCCAGCACGTCTCGTTGAGCAAACTCGTGACTGGCGCACCGACGGTGATCCCCTGGACCCAGATCGTCGGAACCATCGCGCTCTGCGCCCTCGTCACCACGATCACTGCGGCGGCAGCGACCGGGCGGGCAACGCGCCGACGAGCGATCGAAGCCGCAGGCATCCGCGAGTAGGTCACCGGCCGGGACCACGCGCGCCGCAGGTTCGTCCCCTGTCACGTCAGCCGTGAGGCCAGCGGCGGTTCCGCGTCTTCCGACCGCCCCGGCGCTGTCGACACCGGTGCATCTCGACTCGATCGGCGGCGGCGGCGAGATACCCCCCTCCGAACCGGTACACGAACGCATCAACGTCACCGACACGCCCGCCCCTGTTCGCCGACGTGGGAGGTGTTCAACTCGCCTCTCACGCCTCCCTGGAGGAATGAGCCTCCGTCGACTTGAAATGACGGGGCGAAGGGTTGGCGTGACCGGCTCTCGGGGTGCTCGCGCTGGTCCTGGGTGACTGTCCGCGCAGTAGGTCGTCTGTCGGCGATCGGCTTGGAGGTCTGCCGGGAAGGGCTGGGCGTTCGGGAGGCAGTCGACGAACGTCGCACTGCACGTGGCGCCGACAGCCGGGCGGCATGGGTCAGCCCAGCGATGCCGTTGCCGCACGTAGGTCTTCCAGTGCTGCCAGCGCGTGTGGCGCGAGCCCTTCTGTGTCATCACGATCGCCTTCAGACCACTGGGCGTATCCCCGCTTGAACGCGAGGACTCCCAGCTCGCCCGCGAGGTGCGCGGTCGGGTCGGGGACGCCACGGGCGACGAGCGCGGCTGTCATGGCGGCCGCGAGACCGACGCTCTTGAGGGCGTCGCGCTCTTGTAGTTCGGTGTTGGCTGCCACGGCTGCTTTGAGGCGGGGACCGAGTTCGCGGTTTGTCGGTCCCATGGCGCTCGATGCGCGTTCGAGGCCGGCTGCTACCGCCTGGAGCGGGCTGGCGCCGACGGGGGCCTCGGTAATGCCTTCGGCGAGCAGCCTGCTGAGCGTCTCCTGGCCGGCGACCAGTAGCTCGCGTTTGTCGGAGAAGTGCCGGAAGAAGGTGCTCTTGGTGACGCCGGCGCGCTCGGCGATCTGCGCCACCGTGGTGGCGTCGTACCCCTGCTCGGTGAACAGGTCGACAGCCGCAACGACGAGTCGTTGGGTCGCCCCGGGTTGCCATCTAGCCATAAGACAAGGATAAGCGATGGGACACCTGTCCCGTCACGGTGTAGGGTCAGTGACGGGACAATCGTCCCATCACTTTGGGGGAGAGCTCATGCATGTCTTCGTCACCGGCGGTACTGGCACCATCGGCTCCGCCGTCGTCGCCGAACTCCTCGGCAACGGGCACACCGTTCTCGCACTGGCTCGCTCGGACGGCTCCGCGCAGGCCCTTGAAAGCGCTGGGGCCAAGGTGCTGCGAGGAGACCTGGCGGACCTGGACGTACTGCGGTCCGGTGCAGCGCAGTGCGACGGCGTGATCAGTCTGGCGTTCGGACGCGACTACAGCAGTCCGGACGCTCTCGCGCGGTCCATCACCGAGGAGAGCGCCGCTCTCGCCACGCTCGGGCAGGAACTCATCGGAAGTGACCGTCCGATCGTCACGGTCTCCGGGACGCCCTGGGTGCCGGGACGCGCCTCCACCGAGGCCGATCCGCTGCCGACCGACGGACCGGTGGGTGGCCGGGGCCGTTCGGTCAACGCACTGATGGGCCTCGCCTCGCGCGGTGTGCGCAGCACGGCCGTTCGCATGCCGCGTACGGTCCACAACCAGGGCCAGGGCGGATTCGCCGGCCTGTTGACCGATCAAGCGCGCCGCACCGGGGTGGCCGGCTACCCGGGCGACGGTACCCAGCGCTGGCCGGCCGTGCACGCGCTCGACGCCGCCGTCCTGTTCCGGCTGGCCCTTGAGTCCGCACCGGCCGGGACGGCCTGGCACGCCGTCGGCGACGAGGGCGACGCGGTGCGGGACATCGCCACGGTCATCGGCCGGCGACTGGGCCTGCCGGTCGAGGAGGTTGCGCAGGAGAACTTCGGCCCGTTCGGCCCGATCTTCGCCATGGACCAGCCGGCATCCAGCGCCCACACCCGCGACGCCCTCGGCTGGCAGCCGACCCACTCCAGCCTCCTCGAGGACCTGGAAACCATTCAGCCCTGACGCACATGGGTTCCGGGGCGCCGGACAGGACCGGCTCCTTGGGTCACTGACGATGCGCCAGTACGCCCGGTACCGGGCCACTCCCATTCGCCGTGAGCGACCGCCTGCTGAGCGGATCCCTCAGCGGTTGACTTCGAGGTTGGCGGTCCTCTGCCCAGGGGTGAGCTAGTGGATGCGGGTGGCGTGGAAACCGGTGACGACCACGGGGTCGAGTACGTCGTTGTCCAGCCCGTGGAAGCCCAGGTCCGCCAGTGCTGTGCTTCGAGGCCGGCGGCGCGCCGGAGTAGTTGCGCCGGTCGGCATTCCCTGTGCGGCACTGGGTGGCGATGAGGGTGCCGCCGATCAGGACCACCTCCCCGCCCTGCCGGGCGACCTTCTTCAGGGCGCGGCCCAAGCGCGGCACCTGCGCGGCGAGCAGGGCAACCAGCTCGTCGCGCCAGCGGCGGACGGTCGACTCGGACACGTTGTTGCCGCCGGCCATGTCGGCCAGGCGCTGGTCGTGGCGCGGCACAGCCAGGACGATCACCGCGATCTTCCCGGGCGGCAGGGTCCGCCACCTGGCGCGGACCGTGGCAGACGGCACTGGCAGACAAACGGGCAGGTGTCCTCGGGTCTTATCGAAGATAGGGCGATCACAACGAATCTTGCGCGCGGTGGGTATCGGCCGCCGCCTGGATGCGGGCGTGATACTGCCGCCACTTGGCATCGTCGCCGAAGCCGTCGTGATCTGGCCCGGCTTTGCCGTCGATGAGCTCTCGCAGGACATCGGCGTGGCCGGCATGCTGGGCAGTCTCGGAGACCATGCGGACGAGCAGCACGCCCAAGGTAGTGGCCCGGCGGTCTTCGGGCCAGTGCCGCACGTGGCCCGGGGTTTCGAGCGCGAGATCCGCGATGGTCCGGTCGGCATGCGCGCAGGCACGCTGATAGAGCCCGATGATGTACTTGCTGGACTCATCGGGTCTGGCCCACATATCCGCGCCTTCCCAGACTGAACCGTCGTCGATCCAGGCCAGCGGCTCCGGTGCCGGCCGGTCGAACGATTCGCCGAGGTACCCGTACTCAAGGCTCGCCAGATGCTTGACCAAGCCCAGCAGGTTTGTGGCGGTGGGCGTCATGGGTCGGCGCATATCGTATTCGGTGAGCCCCTCCAACTTGGAGAGCAGACCGGCCCGTCCTGCCCGCAGCTTGCGGTGCAACTCCGCTTTGAGATCAGTCACGTTGTCCTCCTTCAAGGATGCAGCCACCCAACCACGCGGCTCTGACAAGAAGCCGGCGATGCGCCCGAGACTGACAGGAGTGTCAGCGACAACGGCGCAACTACGTGGTGCGAGTTGAGGTGGACGACGTGCTAACGGCACGCACAACTCCGCTGGCCGCTCAGCACGAGCCGATCCCGTTCGCACCAAGGACCCGTCCGTCCCCACACGCCCGTGGACGTCCTCACACCACGGTGAGGCGGTACGGCGGTTCATGCGCTCCTTGCATGAGTGGGCGAGGGCGTGGACTGGGCTGAGGTGTACGAAGACATCGACATCGTCCTGCACGGTGAGCAGGAGACGGGTCACCACGCCGCGGGTCCATCTGGCCCGGGACCGGTACGTCGGTCGATGCGCCGCTGCCGAAAAAGCGGTCGAGCGTCTTCGTACGGCTCTCAAGCTCCTCGCAGCCCAAACCGAGCGTGATCGGGCCGACGAGAAGCACCCGGCAATCCCACACCTGATCAACCCGCGCTCAAGAGGCACCCGGCCACGGCGGACCGGCGCATCGCGCGCCAACAGCCCCAGCGTTGTGGCCCGAAGCGATCCGAGCGCGCTCATCAGTCGATACAGAACTCGTTGCCCTCGATGTCCAGCATGGGGATGCACGACTCATTCACCCCGTCGGCATACAGCGTTTGCACATGGGTCGCGCCCAGCGCGACCAGTCGCTCGCACTCCGCTTCCAGCGCGGCGAGGCGCGCGTCTCCCACGAGACCCGTGCCGACCCGGACATCGAGATGCACCCGGTTCTTGGCGGTCTTGCCTTCGGGGACGCGCTGGAAGTACAGGCGCGGCCCCTCACCCGTGGGGTCGCTGCACGCGAACCAGGATCCGCGCTCCGCGGGAGGCAGGGTCTGGTTGTAGTCGTCCCAGGTGCTGAACCCCTCCGGTGGAGTAGGGGCGACGTAACCCAATACCTCACACCAGAAACGCGCGACGCGCTCCGGGTCGGCGCAGTCGAAGGTGACTTGGAACTTCTTGATCGTCGACATCGGCGCACCGTACCGCGTACCCGGAGGTTCCCGCCGCTCAATTTCCCCTCGGATCCACCCGGCATGCGTCGCGTCCAGGGGCGCCGCCTTGGACGAGATGGGCCGTGAGCCGGCCCGGTGCGTCTTCCTGGAGGAGGTGGCCCGCCCCGTCGATCCAGTGCAGTTCGGCGTGGGGAACGCGCGCGTGCAGCCACTCGGCGTACTCCGGGGGCAGGATGCGGTCCTCGCGGCCCCAGATGATGCGTACCGGCAACGTCATCGTTCCCAGCAGCCTCTCGTACGCGGCGGTGTCGGCCTGCCTGATCTGGCTGTACTGGCGGTAGAACGCCGCTTGCCCGTCGGCGCCCCGCCACGGTGCGAGATGCGCGTCGAGGACTTCCGGACGGAGCCCCACGTGCGTGGCGTGCCGGATGTGACTGGCGACCAGGGCTTCATGAGCGTAGTCCAGGAGCTGATGAAAGACGTCCGCGTGCTCCAGGATGAGCTGGAAGAGGCCACGCTCCCACTCACCACCGCTCACGGCGTCGAACAGGGTCAGGTCCCGGTAGCTCCGCTTTTCCAGCAGCAGCGTACGAAGGGCCACGGCGCCGCCGATGTCGTGGGCGACCACGCTGGGGCGAGGCAGCTCCCAGTGGTCGAGGAGCCGGGCGAAGTTTCCCGCGTGCGCCGTCAGGCTCAGGTCCTGGCCCTCGCGCTGGTCGGACTGCCCGAAGCCGAGATGGTCGAAGACATAGACCCGGCGGTTTGGGCGAGGACAACCGAGGCCGGTTGCCGGATGCCGGATGCCGAGGAGGACGGTAGGTCTCATCCCTTCCAGCCTGTGTGCCGCAGCCAGTCCCTCGAAGGTCATCAGCCCGGGGTGCAGTCGGCGCAGAAGGTTGATGTCGCGGTCCTGGGTGTAGACGTCACGGTCGGCGAAGAACTGGAACATCGCGGCGTAGTCGTGGCTGAACTCGGGTACCACCGCGTGCAGTTCGGCGTGCGGCATCGGGAGGTAGGTGCTGGGGACTCCCGTGACGCGAGCGAAGGTCGCGGCGATCTCGTCGCCGGAGAGGCTGTCGCCGATCACCGCGAGGTCCCGGGCGCCCCAGGACTGCCAGTGGACGAACATGTGGCAGGCGAACCAGGCGATGTCGTCCAGCGCCACGAGGGGAAGTCGGTGTTGGCGAATACGCACTCGGCCTCCCCCATCAAGTCCTCCAGGACCTCCAGGTCCTCCAATGCCTCCCGGGCCTCCAAGGGCTCACGGCCCTCCCGGCCCTCCCGCGCCTCGCGGACCCCCCGGGCCTCACGGGCCCCACCGGCCTCCCGGGCCTGCGAGTTCGAAGCAACCAAACGCACGCGGCCGGGCGCGCTCCCGGCGAGTCGGATGGCGTGCGCGGACTCCGGGTGGCGGGTGGGCACAGTGATGGTGGCGTCGGTGGTGGCCAACAGGCGCCGGATCACCCGGCTGCCCATGGCTCCGGTCCCGCCGACCACGAGAATGTGGGTCACGGTGTACGTCCCTGGTGCGTGAGGATGTGGTCGGTCACTTGCGCGTGGGTGGCGACCCAGACGTCGTCGCTCTCCCGTAGGTCGTCGAGGATCTGGCCGACCATCCCCGCCAGGAGTGGCCGGCCGCCGACGTGGGCGTGGACGGTCAGGCGGAAGACGCCGGGTCCGGGGGCGGCGAGCGTCTGGTTCAGCAGCTCACGGTGCAGGTCGCGGTAGGCGTACGGTCCGGCAGCCGCGTCGCGGACGTCGGAGTGGTCGCTGTGCATCAACGAGACCACGGGGCCGTGGGCGGTAGACAGGACCCGGGGAAGGTCGTGATCGCTGTGGTCGCCGGTCCAGCGGTAGCCGGCCTCTGCGAGCAGATCGACCGTGTGCCGGGAACCGTTGGCACGCGGGCTCATCCACCCCGTAGGACGGACGCCGGTGACACCGTGCAGGACGTCGGTGCAGCGATGGATGGTGGACCGCTCGGCATCGACGTCGAGCAGCGCGGGCACCACGTCCTGGGCCCAAGAGTGCGCGGCGATCTCATGACCCGCCTCATGTACCGCCCTGACGGTCTCGGGGTGCCGTTCGGCCACGAGTCCACTGACTCCGACGGTGGCGGGCAGGTCACCGAGGACGTCGAGCAGTCGCCAGATGCCGGTCGTGACGCCGTAATCCACCCAGGAGGTGCTGTGCGTGTCATCGACGCCGGACAGCGGCCACGCCGCCGCCATCGGCGCGTAGGCAGGCCAGTGCCCCGGCGACCACAGCTCCAATGCGACGGTGACCAGGGCGGCGACCTTCCGCCCGCCCGGCCAGGCGGTCTCTTCCCTCATCCGCTTCCCCTCCTCGGCAGCTTCCGTCGTGGACGCTAGTGAGGAAGTGGGTACCTCCGGGTTCCTCACCCCCGGTTACCGTCGAGGCATGCGTGAGTACTCCGGCAGCGTCTTCCTCGCGGACTGTCCCGCGCGGCTGGCCATCGAGATCATCGCCGACAAATGGGCGGTGGTCGTGCTGTTCGCGCTGAGCCGGAAGCCGTGCAGACACGGCGAGTTGATCGATCTGATCGGCGGGGTGTCGCGGAAGGCGCTGACTCAGACACTGCGGCGATTGCAGGGGTACGGCCTGGTCGAGCGCCGCGCCGAGGCCGGGAAGGTTGAGTACGTCCTGACCGACCTGGGCCGCACGCTGGTGAAACCGATCGCTGTGCTCACGCAGTGGGCCCATGAGCACGGGGCGGCGGTGGCGGACTTCCAGGAGAGCGCTGCGGACGAGGGCGTGCCGGACCCGCGGCAGGGCCCTGGGCGGACTGTCGGGCAGTGAAAGCGTGAACCGGAACACCGAACACCGAACACCGGCTACGCGCCGTCTGCCGGCGTTTCGGGCACCCGCCCCGGCCGGTACGCGCCCGCCCCGGTCCGGCGCCGAGAAGCGGTCGCGGCTCTCAAAGGGTTGAGATCTGCGCGGCCGAGTAGGAAAATCGCGTCTCCCCCGCCCTAGCGATCCCACTCGAACTCAACTGGTCGAACTCAACTGGCAGCGCACGCCATTCCCTTGAGGGAGTCGGCTCACGGCGTCCCCCAGTTCCCGGTGACAGTCGAATTTCCGGAGCACCGGAAGCACTACCGGCGCATCGCACCACGCGCACCGTCTGCCGTGCCCCCGATCCGGCCACACCGTGCTCTTTCCTCGGAGACGGGATGGGCACGTCCTCGGTAGCCTCCACACCGTATGCGGAGACTGTGAAGCTCGACATCGTGGAGATTTTATGACCCCGGAGATAGACGTAGCCTTCGCCGCCATCAAGGGCGAGTACGGAACGGATTCGATCGCCCGGGTTGAGCAGATGCTGGCGGCGGGAAAGGGGGATCGCCATCCTCTGCAGAAGGGAGCCAAGTGGATTTTACCGGGAGTTTCCCAGCAGGCCTGGCACGATCCATACAGCCACCCCGAGTTGGCACCTGTGGTACGTGCCTTGGAGACGAACCACGCGACGATAAGGGAGGAGTTGGAGGCCGCCTGGGGCGCCCGGCGGGAGGCGTTCTCGGATTACGAGCACTACCTCACGCGCCAGACGGACTGGCAGGCTCTCTATCTCTTCCGCAAGGGTGGCCTGGTGGAGGAGGCGGCCGGCACGGTGCCGACCGCCTTCCGGGTGCTGAAGGAGCAGGCGGTCGACACCGGGAAGCTCTGTCCCCTGCTGGAGTCCCACTTCTCGACCCTGCTGCCCGGCGCGGCCATCGCTCCCCACTGTGACCTGTGGAACTTCAGCATCAACCTGCACCTGGCGGTCGACATCCCCGAGGGATGCGGCATCACGGTCGCGGGCGAGACGCGGTCGTGGGAGGAGGGCAAGTGCCTGCTCTTCGACTACTCCTTCGAGCACGAGGCGTGGAACAAAGGCACGCGTCCACGTACGTGCCTGCTGGTCGATCTGTGGCACCCGGAGACCACCGTCCCCGAGCGGAAGGCGCTCGTCGCGGCCGTCACCGAGATCCGCAAGCTGATGGGTGAGGGGTGACTCCGAGGGGAACGCGAGGGCCGCTCTTCCTCGTCACGACCGCACCGGCACGGTCACCGTCTCCACGCTCACCCGGCCGGAGTCACGGAAGAACAGGTCGAAGCGGACCGTGTCCCCCGCCTTCAGCTCCGGCGGATCGGCGACCATGACGTCGACGCCGTAGGGGGTCATCCGCACGCTGCTTCGGGCCGGGATCGTGAGGCTGCCCAACGGTTCCATGTATCCCGCTCCGTCCTTCTTGACCCGCCGGCCCAGCATGACCGCGCCGAGCTGCGGCGAGGAAACGGACGTCAGCACGTCGTCGGAGGCCCCGGTGTTGCTGATGTCGAAGAAGGCGGCCGTGTTCTCGGAGTTGGGCGGCACGAAGATGCGGGCGTTACTGACGCTGATCCTTGCCGGCGCGTCACCCGCCGCACCCGTCGTCGTATAGGCCGTCAGAAGCAGCAAGGCCGTCACGCACGTGACCACAGGTACCAGAGCGGCGCTGAGCGCGCCGGCCGTCATACGGTGCCAGGGCGGTGAGGAGTGTTCGGCCGGGGCGGCGGAAGGGGGGGAACTCATCGAATGTCCTCCAGGGGCGAGGTGGCGCCGCCGTCCGCCGCGGACGGTGGTGTCGGACCGCCCTTACCGGCGGAGGCGGACGCCGATGTGGAGCGGTAGCGGTGTCCGGGTGGCGCATAGGCGCGCAGCCGCAAGCTGTTGGCGACCACCAGGACGGAACTGGCGGACATCGCCACGGCGGCGAACATCGGGTTGAGCCAGCCGGTGGCGGCCAGCGGCACAGTGACGAGGTTGTAGCCGAAGGCCCAGATGAGGTTGGCGCGGATGGTGCTCAGGGTCTTGCGCGTGAGGTGGACGGCCGCGACCACGGCTTGCATGTCCTCGCGTACGAGGGTGATGTCGGCGGCGCCGATCGCCGCGTCGGTGCCGCCTCCCATGGCGATGCCCAGGTCGGCAGAGGCCAGCGCGGCCGCGTCATTGACGCCGTCGCCGATGACCGCCACCCGGCGCCCCTCGTCGCGGAGTCGGGCCACGATGGCGGACTTGCCCTCCGGGGTGACCTCGGCGTGCACCTTGTCGATACGGACCTGCTCGGCCACGGCACGGGCGGCGGCCGGTCCGTCGCCGGTCACCAGGATGGGCTCTATGCCCAGTTTGCGCAGGTGCCGTACGGCGGAGTAGCTGGAGGGCCGCAGGGTGTCGCCGACCGCGAGGACACCGACTGAGCGGCCGTCCCTCTCGACCACCACGGCGGTGCGAGCGGCGGCGTGCGCGTCGTCCACGGCGCGTTGCAGCGCCTCCGGGAGTGCGGCGTCGGGCCGCGGGCGGCCCACGGCGACCTCGTGGCCGTCGACCCGGCCTCGGACACCGAGTCCGGGAACGGCACGGAAGCAGGCCACCGGGGGCAGCCGGCCGGCGTCCGCGGCCTGGCGGGCAGCGGCGGCGATGGCGCGGCCGATGGGATGCTCGGAGCCGTGCTCGACCGCCCCCGCCAGGCGGAGGACCTTGCCCACGTCTTCCCCGGCCACCACCGTCGTGCCGCCGAGAGACATGCGTCCGGTGGTGAGGGTGCCGGTCTTGTCGAAGACGACGGTGTCGATGTGCCGCAGCCGTTCCAGCACTTCGGGGCCGCGAAGCAGGACGCCGAGCTGCGCGCCACGCCCGGTCGCGGCCATGAAGGCGGTCGGGGTGGCCAGGCCGAGTGCGCAGGGACACGCGACGACCAGGACGGCGACCGCCGCGGTCACGGCGGCCGAAGGATCCGCCCCGGCGCCGAGCCAGAACCCCAGTACCGTGCAGGCCACGGTCACGATCGCGGGTACGAAGACCCCCGCGACGGCGTCGGCCAGTCGCTGGATGCGCGCTTTTCCGGCCTGGGCGTCGCTCACCAGCTGGGTGATCCGGGCGAGTTGTGTGTCGGCGCCGACCGCGGTGGCCCGGACCACAAGCAGCCCGCCGGCGTTGACGGCGCCGCCCACCACGGCCGAGTCCGGCCCGACCTCCGCCGGCACGCTCTCACCGGTCACCAGTGACAGGTCAAGAGCGGAGCTGCCGTCGGTGACCACCCCGTCCGTGGCGACCTTCTCACCCGGTCGTACCAGGAACTCCTGGCCGACCCGGAGCGCGGAGACCGGGACTCGCCGGCCCTGGTCACCCTCGCGCAACTCGACGTCCTTGGCGCCGATTTCGGCGAGCGCGCGCAGCGCCGATCCGGTTCCCCGCTTGGCACGTTCCTCCAGGTAGCGGCCGGCCAGCACGAACAGCGGCACGCTCACGGCCGCTTCCAGGTACAGATGCGCGCTCCCGCCGCCGGCCTCGGGCACCGGACTGAACGCCATGCGCATGCCCGGCTGGCCCGCGCCGCCGAAGTACAGGGCGTACGCGGACCAGGCGAACGAGGCGAACACGCCGAGGGAGATCAACGTGTCCATGGTCGCCGTGGCATGCCGCAGCCCCTTCATGGCCCGCTCGTGGAACGGCCTCGCGCTCCAGCACACCACCGGAACAGCCAGGTTGAAGCACAGCCACTGCCAGTAGGTGAACTGGAGGAACGGCACCATGGAGAGCAGGAGCACGGGCAGCGCGAGCAACGCCGTGATCAGCAGACGGGCCCCGTCCGTGACGCCCGCGCGGGCCTTCGGCTGCTCGCCTGCCGCGCCCGCGTGCTGCTCGCTGGCGGGTGGCGGCGGAAGTTCGGCCGTGTAACCGGCGCTCTCCACCACGGAGATCAACTGCGCGGCGGTCACCGACGCGGGGTGGGAGACACGGGCCCGTCCTGTCGCCAGGTTGACGGTTGCCGTCACCCCCTGGACGCGGCCCAGCTTCTTCTCGACCCGGCCCACGCACGCGGCGCACGTCATTCCGCCGACCAGCAGGTCGGTGGTCGCACCGGGCTCGGCGGACGTCCCATGCCGTTCGGGAGTGCTCATCGGCTCCCCCGGACTTCACGGTCGACCGGTCCGAGGCCACGCATGCCCGGCATACCCGGCCCCTCGGAATCCCCGGACGCCGGCACGGTGCGGTGCATGCCAGGGGCCACCGGACCCGCCATGCGTCCCACGGCATAGGACACGGCCGTCAATGACACGAGCAGCACGAGGAACGCCCATAAGACCGGGGGGACGAAAAAAACACGCTTCGAGTTCTCCATGCGTCCATACGGTAGGGGGGTACCCGACCAATGACTCGGCCGGGGTGTGTGACAAAAAACCTGGATGTTGTCGGGAACCGGGGCACTCCGCCATCCGACTCTCTATGATTGGGCATCCCCAGCCGTTTCGAAATATTGAACTCCGGATCGCCCTGAACGATATCTCCGGTGGGGGGTCAACTCGATTGCCAAGGCACTGAAATCAGCCATCCATGGGGCGTCAAGATTCGTCCGAGAGGGCTGGAACCAGCAGTCGCTGTCAGCCGACTTGTGGAATAGGGAACCCGTCCTCCGCTCCGCGCACACGCACCGGAATCCCCCATCGGCTTCGCAATCCGCATGCTCACCTGGCATGTTCCACAATCGGCTGCCCAGGCAGCCGTCTCGAATGTTCGAGCTTCAATGAAGAAGTGAACGATTCTTGCAACCCGTTCGCAAGCCAGTCCGAAAACGAGGGGCGAGAGCTTGTGGCTGGCGACGGATGTGAGCCACGATCCCGGGGTGAGCCGCCGTCCTGTTTCAGGGGGACGGATTCTTAGGGGGAATCGTTCCGCAATGCCTGCAGTGAATTCGCCATCTGCTCCGACCCGTCAGCGCCTCGGGTTGCCGCTCCTGGTCCTGGCCGCCGCGCAACTGGTCATCTCACTCGACTACAACATCGTGTACGTCGCCCTTCCCAGCATCGGCAGCACGCTGGGCTTCTCGGGACAGGATCTGCAATGGGTGGTCAGCGCCTACGTGGTGACGACCGCCGGGTTCCTGCTGCTCGGCGGCCGGGCCACGGACCTGCTGGGGCGGCGCAGGGTCTTCATCGTGGCCGCGCTGGTGTACGCGCTCTCCTCGCTGGTGGGCGGGCTTTCGGAGTCCCCAGGCGTGCTGGTCGCGGTGCGCGCGGTGCAAGGCATAGGCGGTTCGCTCCTGTTCCCCGCCGCGCTCTCCCTCATCAACACCCTGTACGAGGAAGGCCCCCGCCGTAACCGGGCGCTGGCCGCGTGGGGCGCCGCCGGGGCCGGCGGGCTCTGCTTCGGATCGCTGCTGGGCGGCGTGCTCGTCGACGCCTTCGGCTGGCCCGCGGTGTTCCTCGTCAACGTCCCGCTGGCCGGGGCCATCGCCTTGGCCGGAACGTTCCTCTTCCCCGCGGACGCTGCCCTGACCCGGCAGCGGAACTTCGACCTGCCGGGCGCACTGACCGCCACGGCGGGCATCACCCTGCTCGTCTTCGTCCTGATCCATGCGCCGGAAGCCGGGTGGAGCAGCCGGGGCGTCCTCATATGCGCGGCCCTCTCGGTGATCTCGCTGTCCCTGTTCGTCCTGGTCGAGACCCGCTGCCGCGCCCCGCTGACGCCGGGGCACTTGTTCCGCCATCGCGGTCTGCTCGGCGCCATGGCGCTCACCGCGCTGTTCAGCGCCACGTTCAGCTCACTGCCGTACTTCTTGACCCTCTACTTCCAGACGGTGCACGGCTACAGCGCGATGGCCACCGGGGCCGCCTTCCTCGTCCCGGCGCTCGTCGTGGCCGCCGGGACGAAGGCCGGCGAGAGAGCCGTGGCCGCGCTGGGTGTGCGGCTCATGCTGCTGGCCGGCATGGCGACCGGCGCGGTCGGCGCCCTGCTACTCGCCGTCGCGTTCAGCGCGGACGGTTCCTACGCGCGCCTGCTGCCCGGGATCGTGCTGCTCGGCCTCGGACAGGGTGCCACCTGGACGGGCATGTGGATAACGGCCGCCAGCGGCGTCCCGGACCAGGACCAGGGCATCGCGTCGGGCCTGGCCTCGACCACCCTCCAGATCGGCAGCGCCGTGGGCCTTGCCGTCCTGGTGGCTGTCGCCGGCACGGGCAGCCACGACCTGACGGCCGCCGGTCTGCTGGACGGAGTTCGTGGCGCCGCATATGTGATCGCGGCCGGAATCGGTCTCGGCGCTGTGGCTCTGCTGCCCTTTCCACGGCGTGCGGACGTCTGAGCGCGCCCGCTTCTCCCCCTCTCTCCTACAACCGTTCCTTCCCCGTCACTCCAGACATCCCTTCACGCATGCCGGGAGACCCAGGAGCTCTTGTGTCCAGCACTCTCGACCGACCCCTCAGCCTGCCCGCACCTGCCACCGCCCCACCGCGCGACCGTGCTGCCATTCTGTGCGGGCTCGCCGGCTGGCTCCCACCACGTGTCGTGACCAACCAGGAGCTCTCCCAGCGGCTCGACACCACCGACACCTGGATCCGCTCCCGTACCGGAATCAGCCGCCGCCACTTCGCCGAACCCGGCCAGGCCACCTCCGACTTGGCCGCGGAGGCAGGCCGACGAGCCCTGCGATCCGCGGGTGTGGACACCGTGGACGCCGTCGTCGTCGCCACCACCACCCCGGACCGTTCCTGCCCGGCGACCGCCCCCCTGGTGGCCGACCGTCTCGGCCTGACCGGAGCAGCGGCGTTCGACATCAGCGCCGTATGCACCGGGTTCGTCTACGGGCTGGCCACGGCCGCCGGCCTCATCGCGGCCCGGGTGGCCGAACGCGTCCTGCTGATCGGCGCGGACACCTACTCCACGATCGTCGACCCGGACGACCGGACCAACGCGATCATCTTCGGTGACGGCGCAGGCGCCGTCGTCCTGCGCGCCGGCCACGCCGACGAACCCGGCGCCGTCGGCCACTTCGACCTCGGCAGCGACGGCGCGGGCGAAGAACTGATCATGGTGGCGGCGGGCGGTTCACGACAGCGCTCGGCCTCCGCCCCGGCCGCCGCCCAGGACCACTACTTCAGCATGCGCGGCAAGGAGGTCTTCCGGCACGCGGTCACCCGCATGACGGCCTCCGCCCGCACCACGCTGACACTGGCCGACAGCAAGGCCGACGACATCGACCACCTCGTCCCCCACCAGGCCAACCTGCGCATCCTGCGCGCGGTGGCGGAGGACCTCGGACTGCCCCCGCAACGACTGGTGACCAACGTCGAGTCGGTGGGCAACACCGGCGCCGCGTCCATCCCGCTCGCCCTGGCCGACGCGGCCGCCAAGCACACCATCCACGCGGGCGAACGCGTGCTGCTCACCGCCTTCGGCGGCGGGCTCACCTGGGGGTCCTGCCTCCTGACCTGGCCCGCTCTCACCCGGATTGACCACCCGCACGACACAGGAGGAACGCAGGAGCCATGACCACCACCTACGACCAGCTGGTCGACATCGTCACCAAACTGCACGACGCGCCGCGCGACCGGATCAACCCCGATGCCACCTTCGCCCAGCTGGACGTCGATTCTCTGACGATGGTCGAGATCAGCATGCGCATCGAGCGTGAACTCGGCGTCCACATCGACGACAACGAGCTCGAGGAAGACCTCACGCTCGGCGCGACCACCGAGCTCATCGACGCGAAGCTCGCCCAGTAACGCCGCTCACCACCGCCACCAGTCCCCTACCGAGAGCAGGAATCATGCAGATCGAGGAAGTCATGGGCACGGACATCGGCGTCACGGTCGACGGGTTCGACTACGCGTCCGCCGGCACCGAGGACATCGACGCCATCAAGGCGGCCGTCTACACCAAGAAGATCGTCGTCCTGAAGAACCAACACCTGGCGCCCCGGCAGTTCCTGGAACTCGGCCGGCGCTTCGGCCGTCCCGAGACGTACTACGAGCCGATGTACAAACACCCCGAGGTCGAGGAGATATTCGTCTCCTCCAACGTGCCCGAGGACGGCAAGCAGATCGGCGTGCCGAAAACCGGGAAGTTCTGGCACGCCGACTACCAGTTCATGCCGGACCCCTTCGGTCTCACGTTCATCTACCCGCAGGTCGTACCCGAGAAGAACCGGGGGACCTACTTCATCGACATGGGCAAGGCGTACGGACGCCTTCCCGAGGACCTGAAGAAGGAGGTGGCGGACACCTTCTCCCGGCACTCGGTGCGCAAGTACTTCAAGATCCGGCCCTCGGACGTCTACCGGCCGATCTCGGAGATCATCGAGGAGGTCGACACGAAGACCCCGCCGGTCGTCAAGCCCAGCACGTTCATCCACCCCATGACCGGCGAGACGGTCCTGTACATCAGCGAGGGCTTCACCGTCGGCATGGAGGACGGGGACGGCGAACCGCTGGAGGGCGACCTGCTCCAGCGCCTCTTCGAAGCGACCGGCCAGCTCGACGACACCTTCGAGCACCCCAACATCCACCTCCAGACCTTCGAGAAGGGCGACCTCCTGGTCTGGGACAACCGCAGCCTGATCCATCGCGCCCGGCACACCACCACCCCGGAGCCGACCGTCTCCTTCCGGGTGACCGTGCACGACACGCACAAGCTCTACGACAGGGCTGGTTGAGATGCGGACGCCCCTCCAACACGACCCGCCCGCTCAGGACTACGCCAACGACGACGAGCTGCTGCCCCAGGTTCTGCGGCCGTACAAGGCGCACTGCAAGTACCTGCGGTCCGCAGCGGTGAGCACCCGGTCCAGCCTCGTGTCCGCACGCTGCGAACTGGCCATCCCGGAGTCCTGCTACATCGACGACACCGGCCATCTCAACGCCGTCGAAGTCAACATCAGCTACAACCAGATGATGTATTACACCGTCGCGAAGGCGGTGAAAGAGGGACTTCTTGAGGAGTTCGCCGGCTGGACCCTTGACGACTACTGGCGCCATCAGCTGCCGGACATCCTGATCGCCCGCTTCAGCGGCAGCTTCCGGCGCCCCATCAACGCCCGTTCCTTCTTCGGTGAGATCGAGTTCTTGTCCGTGGAGCGGCGCTCGCCGGGCGGAGAACCGCTGCTCGTCGCCGAGACCGCCTACCGGTACTGGGACGACAGAGGCGGGCGCTGCGACGGCAGCGTGAAACTCGCCTTTGTCAACGCCCCCTAGCCGCGCGGCGATCCCTCACCGCGTGCCGCCGCCGCGCCCGGCGGCGGCACGCCCCCAGACCGACCCGGCAGACCGACCCGGCAGACCGAGAGCAGCACGAGAGGCAGACCCGACCATGGCCGACCCGTCCGCGCCCGGGACACCCGGCGAACGGCTGCACCACCCTCAGCTCAAGACCCTCGTCGATACGGCACGTTTCCACGCCGCGCGCAGTCCCCTGGTCACCGCTGTCACGTGCGAGAACCGCGACCTCACGTACGCCGAACTGCACCAGGAGAGCAGCCGCACGGCCCACGCCATCCGCGGCGCCGGCGCCGCGCCAGGGGCTCGCGTCGCCTATCTGGGCAAGGAGTCCGAGCACTACTACGAGATCCTGTTCGGATGCGCCAAGAGCGAGACCGTCCTGGTGCCGATCAACTGGCGGCTGACCGCCCCCGAGGTCAGCCACATCCTCCAGGACTCGGGAACTGAACTCCTTTTCCTGGAAGAGGAGTTCGCCCCCGTCCTTGACCGGCTGCCGCATACCGCGTTGCCGAAGACGGTGGTCAGGCTGGGCACGCAGGACGGCTTCGTCGCCTGGAAAGCGGACCACCCGGACACCGAACCCGCCTCCTCGCCCACCCCCGACACACCCGTCGCGCAGCTCTACACCAGTGGGACCACCGGCCTGCCCAAGGGCGTCGTCCTGGCCCACCGGAGCTTCTTCGCCATCCGCGACGCCCTGGCGAACGGCCAACTCGACTGGATCGACTGGCGAGTCGGTGACGTAGCCCTGGTGGGCATCCCCGGATTCCACGTCGGCGGCCTGTGGTGGGCCACCCAGAACTTCAACGCCGGCGTCACCGTGGTCGCGATGCGCGCCTTCGCCCCCCGTGAGGCGATCGACCTCATCCGCGACAAGGGCGTCACCACCGCCTGCGTGGTCCCGGCCATGCTGCGCATGATGCTGGCCGAGCCCGGCGTGCGGCCGGACGACTTCAGCACGCTCCGCAAGATCGTCTACGGTGGCTCGCCGATCTCCGAGGCCCTGCTTGAGGAGAGCCTGGCCATGTTCGGCAGCGAGTTCGCCCAGATCTACGGCCTGACCGAGACCGGCAACACCGCCGTGTGCCTGCCGCCCGCCGACCACGTCCCCGGCCACCGCCGCATGAAGGCCGCGGGCCACCCGTATCCAGGGGTCGCCAGCCGGGTCATCGACGGGGACGGCAAGGAACTGCCGCCGGGTGCCGTCGGTGAGATCTGCCTGGCCACGCCGGCACACATGGTCGAGTACTGGGGGCTGCCCGGCAAGACCGCCGAGACCCTGGTCGACGGCTGGATCCACACCGGCGACGCCGGATACGTCGACGACGACGGTTACGTCTTCATTCAGGACCGCATCAAGGACGCGATCCTCGTCGCGGGCGAGAACGTCTACCCCGCCGAGATCGAGAACGCCCTGGAGCGCCACCCCGGAGTGGCCGAGGCGGTGATCGTGGGCGCCCCGGACGAACGGTGGGGCGAGAAGGTCCACGCCTTCGTCGTGCCCGTGGCCGGGCAGGAACCCTCCCCACGGGATCTGCACAGGTTCCTCGTGGACCGCCTGGCCGCCTTCAAACTGCCCGCCGCCTACGAGTTCATCGAGCACGTCCCGCGCAACCCCAGCGGCAAGATCCTGCGCCGGGAGCTGCGTGACCGCTTCTGGAGCGACGCCGACCGCAAGGTCAACTGACCGGCCCCCGCCACCCCGTGCGGCTACCAAGAAAGAACACCATGCCTGAGCCCCTGACGCTGGACGCCTTCCGAGCGGATCTGGCGGAGTTCCTGCACCAGCGACCCGACGAGGTCGACCTGGAGGAAAACCCCCTGGACGCCGGCCTGGACTCGCTGCGCATCACCACCCTCGCCGAGCGCTGGCGCGGCGCCGGCGCGGAGGTGAGCTTCGTCGAGCTCGCCGAGCGCACCTCCTTCGGCCAGTGGTGGCAGCTGCTGTCCGAACGCCAGGCGGGAGCGGCGCATGCCGACGCCTGAGCCGCACGCCGAGTGCCACCCCCTCCTCACCGCCCAGGAGGGCATCTGGACCGGCCATCACCTCGATCCGGGCAGCCCCGCCTACAACACCGCCGAATATGTGCACATCCACGGCCCGGTGGACCCGGCCGTCTTCGAGAAGGCGCTGCGTCATGTCGTGGCGGAGGCCGAGGCCCTGAACGTCCGCTTCGTCACCGACGAGACGGGCCGGCCCTGGCAGGTGAGCGTCCCCGGCATCGAGTGGGAACCGCACATCGCCGACCTGACCACCGCCGCCGATCCGCACCAGGCGGCCCTGGCGTGGATGGCCCAGGACATCGCCCGCCCCCTCGATCTGGAACGCGACCTGGTCTTCGGACACGCCTTGTTGCGCACGGCCCCCGACGCGTTCCTCTGGTATCACCGCGTCCACCACATCGCACTCGACGGATTCGGCCTGTCCCTGGTCGCGCACCGCGTGGCGCAGGTGTACACCGCTCTGGTGCGGGACGCCCCGCTGGGCGAGAGCGGCTTCGGCACCCTGGAGTCGGTCCGGCAGGAGGAGACGGCCTACCGCGCCTCGGAGCGTTTCGCCAAGAACCGCGCCTACTGGACGCGGCGCTTCGCCGACCGCCCGGCCGTCCCCAGCCTCACCGACCAACAGGCGCTGCCCGCCCGCGATTTCCTGCGGCGCGTCGTCGACCTGGATCCCGCCGAGACACAACGCCTGCGTGCCGTCGCGGACGACTTGTCGGTGACCTGGTCCGATCTCCTGCTCGCGGTCACCGCCGCCTACATCCACCGGGTCAGCGGCGCCCCCGAGGTCGTACTCAGCGTGCCGGCCATGGGCCGCCTCGGTTCGGTGTCCCTGCGCGTGCCCTGCATGGTGCGCAACATCCTGCCCCTGCGCCTCGCGGTGGACGAGCAGGACGGCCTTCGGGCGCTGTCCGCCAAGGTGGCAGCGGAGCTCCGGGCCAGCCGCCCGCACCAGCGGTACCGCTACGAACAGCTGCGGCGGGATGTGAAGCTGGTCGGCGGCGCGCGACGGCTGTCCGGGCCGGGCGTGAACATCATGCCCTTCGAGTACGACCTCCGGTTCGGGGGCCACCGCAGCACGGTCCACAACGTCTCCGCGGGGCCCGTCGACGACCTCGCGGTCAACGTGTACGACCGCGCCGAGGGCGCCGGCCTGCGCATCGCCGTCGATGCCAACCCCGACCTCTACGACATGGCGGACCTGGCCACGCACCAGCAGGGCCTGCTGACTTTGCTGCGCGAGGCCCTGTCCGCGCCGGACCGTGCGCTCGGCCGGCCCGCGTACACCATCGTGGACGGCGGCCCGCTGCCCGGCCCGGCCCGGCCGGTGCTGAGCCGCATAGCCGACCATGCCGGCAGGCGCGGTGGCTCCACCGCCGTGGAGCACGACGGGCGGAGCATCACCTACGCGGAGCTGTTCGGTTCCGCGCGGCAGCTCGCGCGCCGACTCTCGGCCCGCGATGTGGGCCCCGGCGCGGTGGTGGCCGTCGCCCTGCCGCGCGGCATCGACGCCGTCACGGCGATCCTCGCCGTGCTGATGTCGGGCGCCGCGTACTGCCCGCTCGATCCCGACGCGCCGGAGTCGAGGACGCACGCGCTCCTGGACAGCGCGCAGCCCGCGCTCGTCCTCACCGACAGCGCCCACGCCGATGGCTGCGCCGGCCGGCCGACCCTTGTGCTGGACGTCCTCGAAGACGCCGCCGAGGCGCCCCTCGCCCCGGCCGCGACGGCGAACGCTCCGGCCTATCTCATCCACACCTCGGGCTCCACCGGCCGGCCGAAGGGCGTGGAGATCAGCCACGGCGCGCTCGCCACCTTCGTCGCGGGCGCCGCGCACCGCTACGGCCTGCGCCGCGAGGACCGCGTCCTACAGTTCGCGCCCCTGCACTTCGACGCCAGTGTCGAGGAGGTCTTCCTCACCCTGTGCACCGGGGCCACCCTCGTCATCCGTACCCGCGAGATGACCGAATCGGTGCCGCAGTTCTCGCGCGCCGTCGACCGCCTGCGCATCAGCGTCCTCGACCTTCCCACGGCCTACTGGCACGAACTGGCCTACGCCGTCTCCACCGGCACCACCACGCTGCCCGACGGGGTGCGGACCGTCATCATCGGCGGAGAGGCCGCGCTGCCCGAACGCGTCGCCCGCTGGCGGAACGCGGTCGGCGCATCCGTCCAGCTGTTCAACACCTACGGCCCGACCGAGGCGACGGTCGTGGCCACCGTCGCCGCACTCCACGACGGCCCCGCCGACACCGGTGACGTGCCGATCGGCGTTCCGCTGCCCGGCATGCGCACCGCCGTCGTCAAAGGCGAGCTCTACCTCTTGGGTGACGCACTGGCGTCGGGCTACCGTGGCGCGGACGCCTCGGACGACGCCCGGTTCGCGCCGCTTCCCCAACTGCCGGGCGCGCCAAGGGCGTTCCGCACGGGCGACCTGGTGCGCCTCGGTGACGACGGACAACTGCGTTTCCTGGGACGGTCGGACGACGAATTCAAGATCAGTGGACATCGTGTCCACCCCTCGGAGGTCGAGGCCGCCCTGCTGGCCCAGCCGCACATCCGCGAAGCGGCCGTCGTCGGGCAGGTGCTGCCGGACGGGACGCGCCGGCTCGCCGCCCACATCGTCGCGGAAAGTCCCCGGCCCACCGCCGCCCAGGTGCGAGAAGGGCTGCGGAAGGTCCTGCCCCCTGCGATGGTGCCCTCCGCCGTGGAGTTCACCGAGCGGCTGCCCCGCACCAGCACAGGGAAGATCGACAGGAACGCTCTGCGTACGGTCGTGGAGGAGCGGGCTGTTCCGGCCGAGGACGGGGACGGCCTGGTGGCGGCCATCACCCGTATCTGGGCCCAGGTTCTGGGTCTTGACGACATGACACCCGAGGACGACTTCTTCGACCTCGGCGCTCAGTCCCTCCAGGCCATCCAGGTCGCCAACCGGCTCGGTGTCGAGCTGGGACGGGAGGTCCGCGTCGCCTGGCTCTTCGAGCACCCGACGGCCGCCGGCCTCGCGCACCGTCTGGAGCACCGCGCGGACGCACCGGCCGCCGCGTCCACGTCGCCGGAGGCGGTGTTGCCGGGGGCGGTCCTGGCCGATACCGTCCTGGACGACGACATCCGGCCCGGTGGCTCGCGCCGTACGGCCGGCCCGCCCCGCACCATTGTGCTCACCGGCGCCACCGGATTCGTCGGCCCCCACCTTCTGGCCGAACTCCTGAGTACCACCGACGCCGAGATCGTCTGCCCGGTCCGGGCCGCCACCCCCGAGGAGGCTACCGACCGCATCCGTAGGGCCCTGGCCGCTCAGGAGATCCCGCTTCCCGCAGGGGGCGAACGCATCACCGCTGTCCCGGCCGATCTCGCCCGCCCCCATCTGGGCCTCGGCGCCGAGCGGTTCGCCGAACTGGCCGAGACCTGCGACGCCGTCATCCACAACGCGGCGACGGTCAGCATCATGCGCGAGTACGCCAGCCTGCGCGCCGCCAACACCGAAGCGACCCGTCAGCTGCTGCGGATGGCGTCCGCGCGCTCGATCCCGGTGCACCTGGTGTCGACGCTGTCCGTCGCCCCGCCCCGCAGCCGCAGCCCCGAAGTACCGGAGGCGTTCTTCCCGCCGCATCCGGGGCTGGTCAGCGGCTACCAGCAGTCCAAGTGGGCGTCCGAACGCCTCCTGGAGCAGGCGGCCGAACGCGGCCTGCCGGTCACCCTGCACCGCCTGGGCCGCGTGACGGGAGCACCGGAGACCGGCCAGGTGAACCAGCGCGACTTCCTGTGGAGCGTCCTGGCCTCCGGCATACCCGCCGGCATCGTGCCCGAGCTGTTCGACGCCGAGGTGTGGACCCCCGCCGACTACGTCGCCCGCGCCGTCGTACGGCTGGCCCTGACCGCCGCGCCCGGCACGGTCTTCAACCACGCCCCCGTCGCCCCCGTACGCCTGGCCGACGTGTACGACTGGGTGCAGGAGTACGGCTACGCCGTCAAACAGATCCCTCTGACGCGGTGGCGCGTGGAACTGCCCCGCTCGGCGGACGTGGCGGCGACGACCGGAGCGTTCTTCGATTCCCTGGATGCCGGCGAAGACGCCGAGCCGGAGCTCGCGCTGGGCCGCGTCCGGGCGGACAACGTGCTGCGCGGGCTCGAAGGCACCGGCATCACGTGCCCTGAGGCCGATCGGGCACTGGTGTTCCGGTATCTGGACCACTGTGTGAAAACCGGAACCCTGCCGCCCCCCGAACGACGGAAGGACTGACCTGCCGGGAACTCGGACGCACCTCGCACCGACTACTTGATTGGAGCACTTCCCGTCCCAAGGAGATCGTGTGCAGACGAAACGGCCCGCTGCCGTGGCCCTGGCCGGCGCCCTGTGTCTGGCGGCCACGGCATGCGGGGCCTCGACGTCCCCGACGGCCAAGGCCGCCGCGGGCACGAGCGCCCCCGGCTATCCGGTCACTCTCAAGAACTGCGGAGCGACGACCACCTACAAGAAGGCGCCCAGTCGGGTGGTCGTCATGAACGGCGCCTCCGTCGCCGAGGTCTCCTCTCTGCTGGCGCTGGGGCTCGGTGACCGCATCGTGGCGAACCAGCAGTCCTACGGCCGCTCCGAGGTCCCGGGCCGGGCCGCGGCCATCAAGAAGCTGCCCACCGGCCACATCACACTCAACGACGCCTACGACGTCCCCCGCGAGGCGATGCTCGGCCTGGCTCCGGACCTGGTGCTGTC
Source organism: Streptomyces sp. NPDC006711 (assembly GCF_042869775.1). Classification (NCBI taxonomy): domain Bacteria; kingdom Bacillati; phylum Actinomycetota; class Actinomycetes; order Kitasatosporales; family Streptomycetaceae; genus Streptomyces; species Streptomyces sp. NPDC006711. The sequence goes on along the minus strand of NZ_JBIAGO010000014.1, from coordinate 31,752 downwards.
CACCACGTCGTACGGCTTCGACGCCAAGAACGGCTTCGCGACCCGTGCCGACCTCACGACGGTCGGCGCCAACTCCTATATTTCTCCGGGGGGTTGTGACCAGGACACCTCCCACATGACCATCGACGACAGCTATCAACTCCTGCGCGACCTGGGGAAGATCTTCAACGTCGGCGGGCGTGCCGAAAAGCTCATCACCGAGTCGCGAGAGCGGATCAGCGGCATCTCGGCCAAGGTGAGGAGTGAGAAGAAGCCCAACGTCATGGTGGTGTTCTCCAACATGAGCATGGGCGGCAACGACTTCAGCTCCATCGCGGCCCACGGCATCTGGAACGACATCCTGGACAAGGCGGGCGCCAACAACGCCTTCGCCTCCACCTCAAAGAGCACCTTCGCCGACCTGAGCAAGGAGAAGGTCGCCGCCGAGCAGGTGGATGCCCTCGTGGTGATCAGCTACAACGACCCGAACCCCGAGGCGTACGCCCGCAAACTGCTCAAGGAGTTCCCCCAGTGGCCGGCCGCGAAGAACGAGCGCTCCCTCGTGCTGTCCGACTCGATCTACCTCGGGCCCAGCAACGACCTCGCCGTGGAGAAGATCGCCAAGTTGCTGCACCCGAACGCCTTCTGACCCGGCCGGGCCGACGCGGGCGGCCCAACCCCGTCCTCGTGCTGCTGGTGCTGCTTGCCGTGCTCCTGGGCGCCATGATCGTGGCCATCGGCATCGGCGCGGTGACCGTGCCCACGGGTGAGGTGTGGCGGATCATCTGGCACCATCTCACCGGCGGCGGGACGGTCGCGGATCCCGCCATGGACCAGATCGTCTGGAACTTCCGTACGCCACGCGTCGTGCTGGCCGCGCTCGTCGGCGCCGGACTGGCCGTCACCGGTGTGGTCCTTCAGGCCGTCGTCGCCAACCCGCTGGCCGACCCGTATGTGCTGGGCGTCTCCTCCGGTGCCTCGCTGGGCGCGGTGCTCGTCATCACGCTCACCAGCGGCGCGCTGGGCGGGCTCGGCGTGTCCTCCGCCGCCTTCCTCGGCGCCGCGGCGGCGGCGGCCCTGGTCTTCCTCCTCGGCCGCAAGCAAGGACGCCTGGCACCCACCCGCCTGGTGCTCTCCGGGGTCGCTGTGGGCTACTTGTTCCTGGCCGCCACCAGCTACCTCCAGCTGCGGGCCACCCCGACCGAGCTGCGCACGGTCATGTTCTGGATGCTGGGCAGCGTCGCCGGCGCCCAGTGGGGACAGCTTCCCGCGGTCGCCACCGTCGTCCTCACCACCACGGTGGTCCTGACCCTCTTCGGCCGGCGGCTCAACGCGCTGCTCGTCGGTGACGAGTCCGCCACCGCCCTCGGCGTCGACGTGCACCGCCTGCGCGCCGTCCTGCTGGTGCTGTCCTCGCTGGTGACCGGCACGGTCATCGCCGTCGCCGGCGGGATCGGCTTCGTCGGTCTGATGATCCCCCACCTGGTGCGCCTCACGACCGGCGCCGACCACCGCAGACTGCTCCCCCAGGCCGCTCTGGTCGGCGCCATCTACCTGGTCGTCGTCGACCTGCTCTCGCGCACCGTCAACCGCCCCAACGAACTGCCCCTCGGTATCCTCACCGCCCTGTTCGGGGCCCCCTTCTTCCTGTGGCTGCTGCGCCGCAACAAAAGCCTGGACACCGCATGAAGCTCACCGTCGAACAGATCCACGTCGAACTCGGCCACCGCCCGGTCCTCCACGACGTGAACCTGGAGGCGCGGCCCGGTGACATCGTCGGTCTCATCGGGCCCAACGGCAGCGGCAAGTCCACGCTGCTGCGCACCATTTACCGCTCCCTGCGGCCCCACCACGGCGTGGTGCGGGTGGACGGCGACGACGTATGGACCCTGTCCGCCCGCAGCGCCGCCCGCCGCACCGCCGCCGTCCTCCAGGATGCCGGCGGCAGTCCGGCCGGCATGTGCGTCACCGAGATCGTCGCCCTCGGACGCACCCCGCACCACGGGCTGGTCGGCCGTGACAGCGTCGAGGACCGCGAGGCCGTGGAAGACGCGCTCGACCTGTGCGGCATCCGCCACATGGCCGAACGCGATGTCTCCTGCCTGTCCGGCGGCGAGCGTCAGCGCGTGCTCCTGGCCCGCGCGCTCGCTCAACGCCCACGGCTCCTCGTCCTGGACGAGCTCACCAACCACCTCGACATCCGCGCCCGCTTCGAAGTCCTCGACCTCATCAGGGCGACCGGCATCACGACCCTCGCCGTCCTGCACGACCTCGATCTGGCCGCTCGTCTGTGCGACCACCTGGTGGCACTTGACTCCGGCCAGGTGGTGGCCGCGGGCCCGGTCCTGGACGTACTGACCTCAGGACTGCTGCGGGAGGTGTTCGGCGTGGCCGCCACCGCGGACCGCCACCCCGACGGCGTCGTCCGCATCACCTACGCGGCTCAACCCCTCGCCCTTGAGCGGCTGACGGAGGCCGAAATCAGCTGACGGGCCGTTCGTACTGCATTCCCTGGCGGACCAGGGCCGCCGCCTGCGCGTCGCCCAGCCGCTCCACCAGGTGGAAGGCCATGTCGATGCCGGCGGACACGCCCGCGCTGGTGACGATGTCGCCGTCGTCGACATACCGGTCGCGGGCACGGACGTCGACGGTGTCGTCGATGCCCGCCAGTGTCGCGGCGAAGTCGCGGTGCGTGGTCGCGGGACGCCCCTTCAGGAGCCCGGCCGCCGCCAGCGTGTGCGAGCCGGTGCACACGCTCGCCAGCAGCACCCCCTGGTCGTGCAACTGCCTCAGCCAGTCCAGATGGGCGGTGTCCTTCCCGAGCACCCGTGTGCCGTCACCGCCCGGGTGGATCAGTACGTCGAGTGCGGGGGCCGTGGCGAAGTCGTGATCCACGCCCAGGCGAAGCCCCTTGGCGCAGCGCACCGACTCCTCCCCGCGACCGATCGTGACCAGTCGGACGGGAGCCGTGGCGACGTGCGCGGCCCAGAAGCCGAAAACCTCCCACGGTCCGACGACATCAAGTTCCTCGGCGTCCTCGAACACGAAGACACCGACGGTCAGAGAAGTCCCCATGCCGACGAGCTCACCCACTCTCCCTGCGGGCCGACCGGTCACACCCCCGACCGGTTGTGGCCCCCGCCCAGTTGGGGACCCAGCCTGGCACGAGTACCGGCGCCGGTACTCGAAAGGGGCAAGCGAAGAACCCGAAGGAATGACGTGCGCGTCCCGGCCTCGGCGCCCCTTCCGCTTCCGCGTGCGAAAAGGGCACTGCACAGCGACAACGCCCGTTCCAGACCGCCAAGTCCCACTCATTTCAGGGGCATGGGGCAGCTGCATGAGGCAGGCGTACGGGGATCACCAGGGAGGCTCGGTGCCCGCCCGCCGGGGCACGCGCCGAGCCTCCCGTTGGTCAGGCCGCCGCGGCTGCCAGGACGGCTACCGCGGAGCGGGACGGCCCGATGGCCGGCAGTGGATCACCGATGTCCGGACAGGGCTCCTCCGGCTCGGCAAGCAGCTCCAGCAGCGTCCCGCGGGCCCGGGCGACACGGGAACGGATCGTGCCGACGGGACAGTCGGTGACATCGGCCGCTTCCGTGTACGACAAGCCCAGCAACTGGGTGAGCATGAACGCCTCACGGCGCTCGTCCGGCAGCGTGGCAAGCAGGTCGAGGAGCGCGATGCCCTCCTCGAACCCCGGCACGTCGACCGGCTGGGTCTGTTCGGCGGCGCGCCGCCAGTCGTGACGATCGGCCAGGCGGGGCCGCGCGGCGGCACGCCGGAAGTCGTCGATCACCGCCCGACGCGCGATCGACAGCAGCCAGGCCCGGGCCGAGGAGCGCCCCTCGAACCGGTGCAGACTGCCCAGCGCCCTGATGAACGTCTCCTGGGTCAGGTCGTCCGCCGACTGCGGGTCCGCGCTCAAGTGCGCGACGTACCGCTTGACGTCGTGGTGCAGGGCCTGGATGAACCGCTCGACGGCCTCGGCGTCGCCGCCTCGGGCCTCCAGCGCCCATCCAGTGATCAGTTCGTCGACCTCCTGAGTGTTCTCGTGTTTCCTACGTTTCTTGCGGCGCCCAGGTAACGGGGGCAGGGCAGGAGTAAGCACCTTGTGTCCTTCACGAATCACGCGTGGAACAGCGGCGCGCGGACACGCCGGTTCCAGCACCAAGGGGACGGCGGCCGTGCGTGCGGGCACGGCCGCGGACCGAGGCGCGAAAGTCGACGACTTCCGGAAGCGACCTCGGGAAAACCGCTGTTCTAGACGACAGCGGTCCTCATGGGTGGTCCCCGAGTGGTGATCGCGTGAACAAGATGGAGACGGCACGGCACCCAGCGCGAACGGCTGCGCCGCACCAGACGGCGGGGCCGACGCGGCAGTGCGGGCAGGGTGATCACCAGCCGCAACGGCGCGGCCAGCCACCCGCCCACGGCACGCAGCAACCGGTATGCGACACGCTCGCCGTACCCCAGCCACAGGCCGCACAGCACGGCGACCACCAGGTGAGCCATGGACATGCCCCAGGACGGCATACCGCTCATCAGCCAGTGCCCGAGGCCGCCCTCACCGGCGCTCGTGTGAACCGGGTTGCCCATGCCCACGTGCGTCCGCGTGGTCATGGAGTGGCCATGCAGACCACTCATGTCCATGGCGCCCATCGGCATCGCGCGCATCGCCTTGCCGGGCGAGTCCGGTACGGTCTCCGCCTGCGCGAGCGCGAAACCCCAGTGGAGCACTGTCTGAGCGCCGACCACGAGCGTCACGATGAGTGTCAACCCGCGTTCCCGGCCGGCCAGCGTCCAGCTGACGCCGCCCGTTGCCGCGAACCCGGCCAGAAGTGCCCACCAGGGCACAGTGCAACCCGACATCATGATGTGCCCCAAGGCGGCGAGCAGCACGCACATGGCCGCGAACACTGCGGCCCGTACCGTACGCGCACACCACCCGGCATCCATGACAGGCTTCATCCTTGCACTCGAACTGCCGTCGTCACGGATCGGTACGCGAATTCACGGGGTGACCCACTCAATGGAACCGGCGTGATGCAGAACTCGGCCGCGTCAGGGAACTCACCACACGTTCCATCCGACTCTTAAAAGGGGATCACGTCTCATGGGACGTCACACCGCGCTCGCCCGTGACAGGACGTCGGCCACAGCTCGCGCCCCTAACAGCCAGCCAAGCCCAGGCCGCAGAAGGCGAGTTGAGCGCCTGAGTATCCGTACTCATGCGCAAGCGCAGCAAGTACAGGCACCGTGTCGGACATGAGCAACTTGCCGCCTGCTCCTCCCGTTCCCCCCTCTGCCTACGGGGACGTACCCGACCGGCTTCACCGGGGTGCGGATGCCGCGATCGGCTGTGCGCTAGGACTTCTGGAACTAGTGGCGCTTGCCGTCTGCGTGGTCGTGTGGCCGTTCATCGACCTCTTCGAGCTCGACCCACAGGCCCCACAACACCCGTACGTCTTCTGGCACTACGCGCCGGCGATCGCCGTGCTCGGCGGCGTGGTGGTCATCGTGGGGCTGGTCGCCATCAAGGGCGGGGCGCCGATCACGGCCGTCTCTCAGCTCTTGATGGCCCTGCTGGTGGGCGCGGTGCTCGTCCTCGGCTCCGTCGCACAGCAGCACGATGACGACAAGTTCCGTTCAGCCCCCGAACCGACCTGCCGAGCGCTGATCGCGCCGCCCGTGCCCCCGGCTGCCCCAGCATCGACACCGGACCACTCGATGACCCGGCCTGGCTTCGCGGTCATCTGCCAGACCGAAGCGCGCCAGCACATGGCAACTGACACGTGAGTGGGCCTGACGGGGGAACATATGTGCCTCCCGGCGCGTTCCCGGCCTCTTGTCGTGTGATGCCGCCGAGAATGGCCCGTGTGATCAACTGGCTGCGGCAGACCCCACTGGATACCCACGGTTCACGGCTGGGCCACGCGGATGATCATCCGGGGTTCGCCGACCCGGCGTACGTCCGCCGCCGTGACGCGATCGTGGCCGCGGCCGAAGGGCACCGGGTGGGCGACCCGTCGCCGCCCGTCCGCTATCGCGAGTCCGAGCACTCCACTTGGCGTACGGTGCACGCCGCGCTCACCCGGGCCCAGGAGGGGCGGGTGTGCCGGGCGGTCACGCGGGCGCGCGAGGCGGCGCCCGTACCGGCCGACGGGGTTCCGCAGCACGAGGAGGTCTCCGACCGCCTCCAGCCCCTCGGCGGCTTCCGGTTCACCCTGGCCGGCGGGATCGTGCCCAACAAGCGGTTCCTGGGCGCCATGGCGGACGGCTACTTCCACGCGGTGCAGTACGTACGCCACCCCGCCGTGCCCCTCTACACCCCGGAACCGGACGTCCTGCACGACGTCTTCGGCCACGGCACCCACCTCTGCGACCCATGGTTCGCCGACCTGTACCGCACAGTGGGGCGGGCCGCGGCCCGGGTGGAGTCGGACGACGCGCTGGATCTGATCAGCCGTGTCTACTGGTTCACCCTGGAGTACGGCATCGCCTACGAGGACGGGCAGCCCAAGGCGTACGGCGCGGCGCTGCTGTCCTCCTACGGGGAGCTGGAGCACTTCACCCGCGCCGACATCCGCCCCTTCGACATCCCCGAACTCGTCCGACTGCCCTACCAGGTCGCCGGCTACCAGCCCGTCCTGTACGCCGTCGACTCACTGCCGCGCCTCGCGGAGCATCTGCACGGCTTCCTTGACGACTTCGACGAGGACACACGGGACCGCCATGGCCTGCCTGCCCTGTCGGAGCGCGGCTTCATGGGTCGCCCGCGCTGAGTCGGCCGCTGCGTGGCCGAGGCCGGGCAAGTCGTCAGTCCTGAAGGGTGGCGAGCCAGTCGGTCAGGAGACCGTTGACCTCGTCGGGGCGTTCCTGCTGGATCCAGTGACCGCAGTCCTCCAGGATGTGGGAGGCCGACAGGCCGGGGAGGGTGGTGGGGTAGGCGTCGATGGCATCGGACATCCAGGTGGTGGAGGCGTCCTTGGCGCCGCCGATGAACAGGGACGGTTGCTTGATGGGTGCGCCGCGGTATGGGGCGAGGTCCGCCCAGTCGCGGTCCATGGCGCGGTAGCGGTTGAGTGCGCCGGTCATGCCGGTGCGCTCGAACTCCCCGGCGTAGACGTCGAGATCGTCCTCGGTCAGCCAGGAGGGGAGGGCGGACGCGGGAAAGCGGTCACGCAGCCGGCCGCCGTGGGTGACGAAGTGCGGGTCGGGCGCGTCATCGGCGGGCATGGTGTCGGCCGACATTGAGGCGTAGAAGCCCGCGAGCCAGCCCCGGACGTCCGGCTCGATCTCTGCCTCGGCGCGGCCGGGCTCCTGGAAGTAGGAGACGTAGAACTCCTGCCCGGGGCCTCCGATCCGGCCGAAAACGTCCGTGGGGCGGGGGCCACCGGGCGGCGCGTAGGGGACGCTCAGGAGGGCGACCGCGCGGAAGACCTCGGGGTGGAGCAATGCCGAGGTCGCCGCGGTGTTGGCGCCCCAGTCGTGGCCGACGACCACCGCGTTCTCCTCCCCCAGGGCGCGCACGACGGCGACGTTGTCCGCCACCAGGTCGAGCATCCGGTAGGCGTCACGGTCGGCGGGCCTGGAGGAGCGGCCGTAGCCGCGCACGTCGACGGCCGCCGCCCGGTATCCGGCCGCGGCCAGGGCCGGGAGCTGGTGGCGCCAGGAGTACCAGGACTCGGGGAAACCGTGCAGGAGCAGGACCAGCGGGCCGCTGCCCTGCTCGACCAGATGCAGGCGCCCGGCCGGGGCCTCGATGGTGCGATGGCGGGCGGCGGTGGACGGCTCGGGGCGCATGGACGTCTCCTCGGTTCGACTCGGACGCGGCTACCCGTCGATCATGAGGCGTGGCACCCGTTCCGTGCGACCGGTCTTGCCAAGCTGGCAAACTCGCAGGACACAGGGGCGGACCTGGGTGACCGAAGGGAGTGGGGGCGGTGGCTGTCGACGACGTGCCCGGCATGCTGGCGGCGATGGGGCCCAGGCTGCGGGCCGCCCGTGAGCGGTGCGGCGCCACACTCACCGCCGTCAGCTGTGCGACCGGCATCTCGCCGAGCACGCTGTCGCGGATCGAGACCGGCCGGCGCGGGCCCACCCTGGAGGTGGTGCTGCGTCTGGCGAAGGAGTACGGCGTTTCCCTCGACGAACTCGCCGGCATCGAACCCGCCCCGGGAGCGGGGCCTCGTCGCACGGCGAGGCCGCTGAGCTTCGGCGACGACAAGGCGGTGCTGCCGCTCACTCGGTATGTCGGCGGCCTGCACGCCCACAAGCACGTCCTGGCCGCCGTCGAGGATCCGCCCGCGCGGCCCCGGCAGGTCTCCCACGAGGGCTACGAATGGCTGTGTGTCCTGTACGGGCGGCTGTGGCTCGCGCTCGGCGGCCAGGATCTCGTCCTGGCCGCCGGGGACGTCGCCGAGTTCGACACCCGCACCCCGCACGCGGTGGCGAACGCCGGCCCGGGCGGTCCCGTCGAGTACCTGATCATGTTCGGTCCCCAGGGCGAACGCCCCCGACTGCGCACCGGCTGAGGGCAGTCGGCCCCGTCGTCGGGGCCGGGACGCGCGGGCCTCAGACGACGCAGTTGGCGTTGAAGCGCGCCTTCAGTTCCTCGATCCGGGTGGGCACAGCCGCGATACCGCTCTGGAGATCCTGGACGAGCAGGGTCTTCTCCCGGCCCTGCGGGTTGCGGGCCACCCGTGCGAGCAGGTCGGTGATGCCCTGGGCGAGACGCACCATGTCGTTCTGGATGCCAGCGGCGGCGTTCAAAGCGTTGGCGTACTTGAGCTCCAGTTCGTCCGTCACCATCTGAGTGTCGTCGTTCTGGAGGTTCCGGAGGCCCTGCATGCTGAGTTCGAGCTGTTGGCGATGGTGGTCCACCGTGGACCCGAGGGCCTTGAGGGAGTCCGTCAGCGCGGTCATCGTGACGTCCGCCTGACCCGCGTACTGGTCCTTGATGTCGTAGGGGACGCCGAAGTTCTGGGCGATGTCCATGACTTCGTGCAGCGTGTGGTACGCGAGCGCCGTGGTGTGGTCGAAGTCCAGCCGCCAGAAGGCGAAGATCCCCCAGGCCACCGCCGCGATCTCGCGCTTGGTGCCGCCGGCCGCCTGGGCGAGCTTGAACATGCGGGCCGCCGTGAAGGACTGCCCGGCCCACACCGGCACCCGGTGGGCCCGGGCGAACTTGGTGGTGTCGGAGTGTTCGTTCCGGGTGGAGGGGTGTTCCTTCATCTCCCCTGGCTTGCGCAGATTGGGCACCAGGTTCTGGCCGCGGTCGGTCGTTTCGATCCGGGCGCCCGTCACGGGATTGATACCGGCCGTGCTCTGGATGTCCTGTCCCCCGACCTCCGCCAGCTGGTCGGTTCCCATGGTCCGGGGGAAGTGCCGGGCCGGACCGAAGTACTCCATCAAGTCGTGGAGCACCATGATTTTGTCCCGGAACGAATGCTTCTCCGGGTCGCGCAGGACCGCCTGGATACCACCGCCCACCTCGGGCAGCTGGGTCGCCAGCCTCTCAAGTGGCTGGCCGGGCTGGAACTTGGGGTCGATGCCGTGCGTCTGGCTGAAATAGGTCAGGTACGCGCCGAAGGGCTTGCCGGCCTTCTCGGGGTCGTGGACCTCGTTGCCCGTCGCCGGGTCGATCACCAGCGGCTGGGACTTCAGGTGGGCCACGCCGGTGGTGAGCTCTTCCTCCATCACGGCCCGCTGTTCCGCTGTGAGGTTCGCCTTCAGGCTGTCGGTGGCGGAGTTGACGCGCAGCAGCAGGGAGTTGAGGAACATCTCGACGTCCGGGCTGGTCTTCACCCCGTGCGCCCGCTGCTTCTCCTCCCTGCGCTTGTCCTTGGCGTAGACCCAGCCCATCAGGCCCCGGGCCAGCTCCTCCACATTGTTGACCTGGATGTCACGGTTCTTGGCGCCGAAATCGGGATGCTTGCCGACCTCCACCTTGAGGACCGGGTGCATGCCCTTCATCGTGCGCGGTTCCACGATGGCCTTGCGCAACTGCGCCGTGATCCGCTGCCGCTCCGCGTGGAAGCTCGCCTGCTCGTCCGGCTGGAACTTCGCGCCGATCTCGGAGTCCATCTCCGTGAGGATCTGGTTCACCTTGGCGTCCAGCATGGCCGCCTTCTGGCTGTCGTCGGCGGTCGCCGTCGCGGCCTTGTACTCCTGCGAAACGTCGTTCCCGTTGATGACGAGCGCGCGCTGAACCACGCCCGGGCCCGTGTCCCCGGCCCCCGCGTCATCGGGGCCGGCCGCCCGCTGGACGGGTGCCTCGCCGCTGAGCGCGCGCGTCGCGTTGGCCTCGGCTTCGCGCTCGAAGCGGTCGGAAGGGTCGGAGACCTTGAGGCCGGAACCGTTGTCGGTGCCCGCGACGGGCCCTTGACGCTGCTGGATGACGTGGGTCAGCTCATGCGCCAGGGTGTGGCGGTCGGCTCCGCCCTCACCGACGACGACGTGGCTGCCGGAGGTGTAGGCGCGGGCGCCGACCTCCGCCGCCGAAGCCTTCGCGGCGCTGTCGTTGTGGATGCGTACGTCGGAGAAGTCCGCGCCGAGCCGGGCCTCCATGTCCGTACGTATTGAGGAGTCGAGGGGGCTGCCCGAGCTGCGCAGCACGTCGTGCACAGCCGAGCGCTGGACGGGCGCGGCCTGCTCGGTCTGCTGGTGTCCGCAGCCCGCCCCGTGCTGGTGCTGCTCCTGGGCCCAGGAGTGGCCGGCCTGGCGAAGCATCTGGACGACCGCGGCGTTGCCCGCACCGGCCTGCAACGCCATCAGCCCCGTGGACGCCCGCTCCGGTGCGGCGTCTTGGCGCTGGGGCTGGCGAAGCCGGTCGTCGGCCGTCCGCGCGGGCCCGTCCTGGGACTGCCTGGTGGTCACACACTTCCCCTTCGATGAACCGGGATGAACCGGGCGGCCAACGCCCCCTGTCGCCCGGCGCCTTGGTCCGCCCCTGCGGGGTGTCCCCCACAGCCCGCCACCCAGAGTAGCCGGGTACCCAGTATCAACCATCCCGCCAACGCAAAACCCGACGCTCCTCCCCCAACGACACCACCCCCACCGCGGAGCTGCGTTTGTCCTACGAGATGAGGTGTCCGGGCTGGTCGCACGGTCGCCGATGACGACAACGCCCCATCCACGCCGGTCTGCGCGCAGTTGGCCCATCGCACACCGAACCGGTGCGGTCCGCAGGGCAGGGGGGCCCGCGCCATGCGAGTGGTGTCGGCCAGATGTGCGTCGCGGCGGTGGTCATCGGGGCGGGGGCGGCGGGATGTTGGGCGCATGAGTCGTGTTCGCGTCGCTGCCGTCGTCCTTCTGGTCTCCCTGCTCTTCTGCGCCGCCCCCACCACGCAGGCCGCCCCTCAGCGTGGCGCGGGGGCAACCGAACGCGTCGCCCCGGGCATCGAGTACCGGGCGTTCACCCTTCCCACCGCGCACGGTCCGATCCGGATCCATGTGCTGACCGTCGATCTCCACCATCCGGGGGTGCGGGCCGGCTTGCTGTACGCCGGCGCCGTAGCCGACCGGGCGCCCGTGTCCGTCATGGCCGACCGCCAAGGAGCCGTCGCCGCGGTCAACGGGGACTTCTTCGACATCACCGAGGAACAACATCCTGGCGTCACCGCCACCGGAGCCGCATCCGGCGCCGCCGTACTCGCCGGACGGCCACTCAAAGCGGCGGTCCCCGACGCCCAGCGCTTCGGCGGCTCCCTGCCCCCCGGCGACAGCGGTGAGGACGTCTTCGGGGTCGGCACCGACGGCCGGGCCCGCACCGCGCGCCTGAGCCTTCTCGGTCAACTGCGCACCCCGCACGCCACGTTGCCGGTGCGCGGCCTCAATCAATACGCGCTCCCCGAGGGGTCGATCGGTCTGTTCACCCCTCAGTGGGGCAGCACCTCGCGCGCCCGCGCCGTCTGCGGAACGGATCACGACCGGGGGGCGCCCTGCACCCACGACACCTTCGAGGTGACCATCCGTCACGGGCGCGTCACCGGTACGAGCACCGGCGCCGGCCAGGGGCCGATCCCGCCCGGGACCCTGGTCGTCCTCGGCCGCGAGGGCGGCGCGCAGGCGCTGCGCTCCCTCGCCCCCGGCACGCCGGTCGACGTCGACTACCGTCTCGCGTCCACCAGCCCCGTCCCGTTCACCTTCGCCCTCGGCGCCTACCCCCTGCTCAGAGACCACCAGCCCCTGCCCGGCCTCGACGCCGTCACCACCAATCCCCGTACGGCGGTCGGCATCGCACACCACGGCCATGTGCTGCGTCTGATCGCCACCGACGGCCGCGAGTCGACGGCCACGGGACTCACACTCGCCGAACTAGCCGACGTTCTGCGGGACTTGGACTGCGCGGAAGGCGCCTACGTGGATGGCGGCGCCTCCACGACCCTCGTCACCCGCGACCCCATGACCGGGCACGCGACCGTACGCAACACCCTCGACCAGAACCTGGAACGCCGCGTGCCGAACGGCATCGCGCTGTACAGCCGCCGGGACCGGCCCTGACGGAGCGGATCCGAACGTCGCGCTGCCCAGCGTGCCACGCCCACCTCGCTCCCCTCGCTCACCGATGGGCCGCCAGCACGGCCGCAAGGCCCTCCCGCAGGTCCTTGACGAAGTACTCGGGCACCTCAAGCGAGGGGAAGTGTCCCCCGGTGTCGGGCGACGCCCACCTGACGATCCGCCGATACCGCTGCGCCGCCCAGGGCCATGGGCACTTCTCGATGTCGCGGGGGTACATGGTGATCGCTGACGGAACGTCGACGCGCAGCTCGGGGTCCAGTGAGTTGTGGCTCTCGTAATAGATGCGGGCCGCCGACGCGCCCGTCCGCGTCAGCCAGTACAGGGTGACGTCGTCGAGAACCCTGTCCATCGACATCCTCTCGAACGGGCTGTCCTCGGTGTCCGACCACTCGGCGAACTTGTCGAGGATCCAGGCGAGGAGTCCCACCGGGGAGTCGACGAGCGAGTAGCCGATGGTCTGCGGACGCGTCGCCTGCTGCTTCGCGTATGCCGCCCGGTGTCGCCAGAAATGGCGGGTGTCCTCGGTCCACTGGCGCTCGGTCGCCGTCAACCCGTCCGTCGTCAACCCGGGTGGCCCTTCCGCGGACGTGGTGTGGATGCCGAGCACGTGTTCCGGGAACCTGCCGCCGAGGACGGTCGTGATGTTGCCGCCCCAATCGCCGCCGTGGGCAAGGAACTTGTCGTAGCCGAGCCGTCCCATCAGCCGCACCCACGCGGCCGCGATCCTCTCGGTTCCCCACCCGGTTGCGGACGGCTTGTCGCTGTATCCGAATCCGGGCAGCGACGGAACGACGACGTGGAACGCCGGCGCGTCCGCGTCTTGCGGATCCGCGAGCTCATCCACCACATCGACGAACTCGGCGACGCTCCCCGGCCAGCCGTGCGTCAGCAGCAGAGGGGTGGCATCCGCACGCGTCGATCGCCGGTGCAGGAAGTGGATGCCCAGATCATCGATGCTCGTCCGGAACTGGCCGATCCCATGGAGGCGCGCCTCGAACGCCCGCCAGTCATAGCCGGTGCGCCAGTAGTTCACGACCTCGACGAGGTCGGCGAGCGGAACACCCTGATCCCAACGGCCGGGGCCGGGCGCTGCACGGTGGACCGTCTCGGCCTCCGGCAGGCGCGCCGCGGTCAGTCGCGCCCGCAGATCGTCGAGGTCGGCGTCGGTCGCGTGGGCTTCAAATGCTTGTACGTCGCTGGTCGGACGGGGCATGAGACCTCCTGGCCTTCGCGGAACCGGCCGCGATCCAGAGCGAACCGGCTAAGACGGTTCTAACAGTTCTCCGGCGGCCGCCGCAACCGGCTAAGGTGGTTCCATGTGTGCTGCCTTCCCCGATTTCCGCCTCGGCAAGGTGCTGGCCACCAGCTTCACGGGGACTCTGTCGGAGCGTCATGGCGACGCCGTGGAGCGCATTCCCACGCCGGGGCGACTGGTCGACTGGCTGGCAGTGAGCGGCCTGGCCGTGGACTCCTGCACCCCTGCCCAGCTCGCCCTGGCCCGGGAGCTGAGGGAGTCGATTCACGCGGCGGCAACGGCGGCCGCCCTCCAGGAAGCCCTTCCCCCGACTGCCGTCCACGTCATCAACGACCGCAGCGTCCAGGGCCGGGCAGCGGCGATCCTCGCGCCACAGGGTCAGCGACGATGGCAGTTGAGCTCGGCGTCCCGCGTGGAGGACGCCCTCGGCGTGATCGCGGCCGACGCGATCGACATCCTCGCGGGCGAACGGGACGGGAGACTGGCCCTGTGCGCGTCACCGTCGTGCCGAGCCGCCTTCTTCGACACCAGCCAGAGCCGCACCCGCAAGTGGTGCGACATGAACACGTGCGGGAACCGCCAGAAGAAGGCGCGCTTCAACGCCGCCCAGCGCAAAGGCCTTTGAGGTCACCGCGTGAGCCTCTGAGGTGACCGCGTCCGGGCGCCGGTTCGCCAAAAGGCACCCGCCGCTCGGGCCAGAACCTCGGGCAACCGGGTCCTCAACGTAGGGCAGCGGCAACGATGCCTTCAAGAGACTCGCGCGGCACTTCGCCGCCGCTCACCAGCCGGTCGAAGACCAGTCCGTCGACGCACATCAGCAGGGTGTGCGTACGGTCTTCGACATCCGGCACGCCCTGACCGGCGAGGAACTGCCGGACGGCCTCGCGGCCGGCGTTCTGGCGGGGGACGAGGATCTCGCGCAGCTCGGGGTCGCGGACGCTCTCGACAGCGCAGGCGTAACGGGCGAGCGTGCGGCGGCGGCCCTCTCCGGTGAGTCGCTGCCGACTGAGCAGCGCCATGCCGTCCACCAGTTCCCCGGCGGTGCGGATGGGCGGAAGAGCCTCGGCCGTCGTTCGCAGCTCTGCCTGGTCGAGTTGGACAAGGCGGGTGACGAGTCCGGTGAGCAGCGCGGCCCGAGTGCGAAAGTACGCCGACGTGGTGCCGGGCGGCAGAGCCGCTTTGCGGTCGACCGCCCGGTGGGTCAGGCCGCGGATCCCTTCGTCGGCGAGTACGTCGAGAGCCGCGTCCGCGAGGAGGGTGCGCCGTTCCGAAGCCATGGCTCCTTTCTACACCTGTAGAGCCTCAGGTAGGGTCACTTTCTACGGATGTAGAAGAACGGGGGCTTCGGCATGGGCAGCACGGCAGTAGTGGTCGGAGGGGGCATCGGCGGGCTGGCCGCCGCGATCGGCCTGCGCCGCATCGGATGGGAGGTGCGGATCGTCGAGCGTGCGGCCGTGCTTCAGGACGCGGGGGCCGGCATCTCACTGGCCGCCAACGGGCTGCGGGCACTGGACGAACTCGGCGTCGGCAAGGCGGTACGGGATGCCTCGCGAGGCCAGTACAGCGGCGGCACCCGTACGCCGGCGGGGAGTTGGCTGGCCCGGATGGACGGCGCGGTGCTGGAGAAGGCGGTGGGGACGCCGATCATGGGTATCCCTCGCTCCACCTTGCACCGGCTGCTGCGTGAGGCGTTGCCCGTCGAGACACTGCTGATCGGCTCCGAGGCCGACTCGGTCCGGCAGACCGGCCCCGGGACCGTTCGCGTCGGCTGCGGCGACACGATCCTGGAAGCCGATCTGGTGGTGGCGGCCGACGGCGTCGGAAGCAAGGTGCGCGGCCTTCTCTTCCCGGCCCACCCCGGCCCGGTCTACAGCGGCTCCACGGTGCTGCGCGCCGTCACCGAGCAGACGGCCGAACTGCGCACCGACTTCGAGCTGACCTGGGGGCAGGGGGCCGAGTTCGGGCACCTCGCCTTCCGTGACGGGCGGGCCGAATGGCACGCCGTCCTCAACCTGCCCGCCGGGACGCGGTTCACCGACCCGCTGGCCGAACTGCGTCGAAGGTTCCGTGACTGGCACGATCCGATCCCCGCACTGTTGGACGCGACCCGGACCGCCGCCGTGCTGCACCACGATGTCAATGAAATCCGCACTCCCCTCCCCTCGTACGCCGTCGGCCGGATCGCGCTGCTCGGCGACGCGGCACATGCGATGACCCCCAACCTCGGACAGGGTGCCTGCCAGGCGCTGGAGGACGCGGTCACCTTGGCCGCCGCGCTCGCCACCGAGCCCACCGTCGAATCGGCGCTCGCCCGCTACGACGCCGAGCGCCGCCCACGCAGCCAGGCGGTCGCCCGAGCCGCGCGACAGGCCGGGCGGATGGGCCAGCAACTCTCCCACCCCCTGGCCGTCACCCTGCGCAACACGGCGATGCGGCTGACACCCTCCCGCGCCGCGACACGTATGATCCTTCGCCATCACGCCTGGGTCCCACCACAGTTGCCCTAGCGCCCTCGGGGCGCGCGTCCCGCTTGCGGTCGGTCGCACGCGTGATCCGACGGCGTGCTGCGCTCAGCCGAACCGGGCCGCGCACGCCCACGTCACACCGCGACCGCTGCTCACTTCACGATCGGCTCCGGCGGGAAGTCGGCGCTCAGCGTCACCTCCCGGCAGGCTTCGAATGTGGTCCTCAACGAGTCCAGCTTGGCGGTGGCGATGTCGTACGCGGCCTTGCCCAACAGCAGGCGCGGCGGGGGCTTTTCGGCCGAGACGGCGTCGATGACGGCCTGGGCGGCGCGTGCCGGGTCTCCCGGCTGGTGGCCGTAGGTGGCCAACGTGGAGGTCCGGCGCGCGCCGGCGATGGTCGCGTAATCGTCGATGGTGGTGGCGGACTGGCGCATGGAGGGCCCGGACCAGTTGGTGCGGAACGCCGCGGGTTCGACGATCATCACGTCGACGCCCAGAGGGGCGACCTCGGCGGTAAGTGACTCCGAGAGTCCTTCCACGGCGAACTTGGTCGCGTGGTAGTAACCGGTGGCGCCGAAGCCGACCAGGCCCCCGAGTGAGGAGATGTTGACGATGTGTCCGGCGCGGCGGGCGCGCATTCCCGGCAGGACCGCCTTCGTGGTGGCGATCAAGCCGAAGACATTGGTGTCGAACAGCGCACGGACCTCGTCGTCCTCACCCTCTTCGACGGCGGCGAGGTAGCCGTAACCGGCATTGTTCACCAGTACGTCGATCCGCCCGAAGGCGTCCTCGGCCTGGCGTACCGCCTTCGTGATCTGCTCGGGGTCGGTGACGTCCAGTGCCAGAGCGATGGCGCGTTCCTCGTGTCCGGCGACCACGTCGGCGACCGTGCCCGGGTCCCGGGCGGTGACCACCGCCCGCCAACCGCGTTCCAGCACGGCCAGGGCGAGCGCTCGCCCCAGGCCGGAGGAGCAGCCGGTGATGAACCACACAGGGGGTGCAGGGGTCGCAGAAGATGCAGGGGATGCAGAGGATGCAAGGGATTCACGGGAGTTCATGGGGGGCTGGGCCTTTCATCTTGGGTGTCTAGCGCGTGTGTCATGTCTTGTGCCTGTGCGGCGACTTGCGTGCGTGCCGCGCCTCGTATGTGTGTCGCGACTTGCGCGTGTGTCGCGTCGTGCGTGTCCTGGAGACCGGTGAGGGAGGAGCCACCCAGCAGGGCCAGCGACTGCTCGGCGGCGCTGCCTGGTTCGGCTCGGTAGACGACCAGGTGCTGGCCGGGTGCGCTGTTGACGGAGAAGGTTTCGAACCCCAGGGTGAGTTCGCCGACCACCGGATGGCGGAAGCGCTTGGCCGAGGCCGTCTTGGCCCGTACCTCATGGCGTGCCCACATGCGCGCGAAGTCGGGGCTGCGCACTGACAGTTCGCCCACCAGTTCCCACAACCGCTGATCATCGGGACCGGGATTGCCGGCCCGCAGCGCGGCCACGCATCCCTGCGCCACGACGTCCCAGTCGCGGTAGAAGTCCCGGGCGGCGGGGTTGAGGAACATCCCCGTGATCAGGCTGCACTCGTCGCCGAGCCAGGAGAACAGCGCCTCGCCCAGCGCGTTGACGGCCAGCAGGTCGAGGTGGCGGCCATAGACCAGAGCCGGTGTGTCGGCCCAGGTGTCGAGCAGGGAGATGAGCTGCGGCCCGGCGTACTCGCGGGCGGGCCTGGGGCGTCCGGACCTCGGCGGATCGACTAGCGCGCGCAGATAGGCCGCTTCCTCGTCCTTCAGCAGCAGGGCGCTCGCCAGGGCGCGCAGTACCTGGGGCGACGGGTTGCGCTCACGTCCCTGTTCCAACCGTACGTAGTAGTCGGTGCTCACCCCGGCGAGGACCGCGACCTCCTCGCGTCGCAGACCGGGAGTACGGCGAACCCCTGTGGGCATCCCGTGGTCCTCGGGACGCACCAGTGCCCGCCGCGCCCGCAGGAACTCGCTCAGCCGTTTCGTGTGCATGCCGACCAACGTAAGGGCGTACGCCGCCGGGTGGGTGGTCCTGCCCCACCCACCCGGCGGCGCGTGACGAGCTGTCCCCGACCGAAACCGCGCACGTCATCGGCTGTAGCTTGACCTCGCCCCAAGGGCAGCCCCGACGATTGATCCGGAGCCGCACGAGAGGCGCGGCTCCTACTGAACCGGAACAGGACACCCTTCCGTATGCCAGATGATCTGCTGCTGTCCAGCGGCGAGTTCGCGCGCCGTTCCCGGCTGTCGCCCAAGGCGTTGCGTCTGTACGAGCAGCTGGGCCTGCTGGTTCCGTACGAGGTCGACGGGGCGAACCGTTATCGCCGCTACCGGGCCGGGCGGCTGGCCGACGCGCGCCTGATCGTGTGGCTGCGTCGCCTGGACATGCCCTTGGCCGACGTGGCCCGTGTGCTGGCGGCACCTGCCGCCGAGCGCGCCGGGTACGTGAGCGCCTACTGGGAGGCAGCCGAGGCGCGGTTCGCCGCCCAGCGGCACCTCGCGGCACACGTACGGGATCTGGTGTCCGGCAACGAAGGAGGCTTCGCCATGACAGGTACCGTCAACACCCGTGACCTTCCTGCCCAGTTGGTGCTGTCCGAGCAGCGCCACATCACCCCGGAAGAGCTGCCGGGCTGGATCGGCGCGGCGATGGACCGGCTGGGCGCCGTCGCGGAAGCGGTCGGTGGCCCGGCCGGTCCGCCGTTCGTGGTCTACCACGGCGAGGTCAACCATGACAGCGACGGACCGGTGGAGGTCTGCGTCCCCGTCGACGCGGCCTCGGCCGGCCGGCTGACCGCTCCGACCCGCCAGGAGCCCGCGCACCGCGAGGCCTACGTCCGCATCACGAAGGCACAGGTCGCGTTTCCGCAGATCCTTTCCGCCTTCGAGACGGTCGCCCAGTGGCTCAAGGAGCGGGGCCTGCCCGTGTCGTCGGCCCCGCGCGAGGTGTACTTCACCGACTGGACGAGCGCCGGGCCCGACGACGAGGTCTGCGACATCGCGTTCCCGATGTGACGGGAGAGGCGGCCGGCCCGGGTCGGCCGTCGGTGTGCGCCCGGCGGCCCACCTGGTGCCGAGGGCACCTAACCCGCGCGCGAGTCACAGGGGACTGGATGTTTATGCTGCCCCAATGCCTGAAGTGAACCTGAAGAAGTCGCAGGACCAGACCGTGGACAAGAGTGCCTATGTCCTGTTCACGCTGGTCGTGATGGGGGTCGGCTGGATCGTCGCGGCCGTCAACACCGGGATTTCCTACCTCGCGTTGGGCATGGACGTCATCCCGATCGTCACCGGTTTCATCGGGTGCCTCGTATTCCTGATCCTCCTGCGCTTCCTCCACTGCGCGTGGTGGCTCGCCTTCTGTTCCGCCGTTCCCGCGTTGTTCGTCCTGGTGGGTTCGGTCCAGTACGCCCCCGAGGCCACACTCGACAGCCGAGGTGTGCGGGAAACGGTCCGCGTCACGGCCGACAGCGCCGCGACCGAGGGTGGCTCGGACCACCACTTCACCCTCGTCGGACAGTCGGGCCGGCTCAAGGAGACACTGGACTCCGGCGAGGACCGTCCGAAGTGGCATGTGGGTGACCGGGTCGACGTCATACATGACCCGAAGGGCGTCATACCGATCGAGGTGGCATCCGACGTGGACCCGGACAACCGGCTCGGCTCACTCATCATGGGTGTCGTCGGATGGACGGGCATCACCCTGCTCGCCGGCCGGCGCGGTTTCGTACGGCGCAGCGCGGGCCGGCGTCCCGTCTTCGAGGACTGAGCCCGTCGGGTCGCGATGGCGGGTGCGGTGGCAGTGGCGCTACGGCGGGGCGCGCGGCCGACGCGGCATGGCAGAATCACGGCCCGTGCTCAGAACGGCGACCCGCGTCACACGCGATGGGGACGCTCGTGACGCGCGATGGGGACCGAGGCGTCCGGGAGGCGACATGAGTGAGCGTCCGCTGCTGATCGTCGATGCCGCGAACGTGGTCGGGTCGGTGCCCGACGGGTGGTGGCGCGACCGCAAGGGCGCCGCCGAGCGGCTGCGGGACCGGCTGGCCGGGCGGGACGCGGGCGAGGAGGTGGTCCTCGTCGTCGAGGGCGCCGCCCGGGGTGTCGAGTCCGTGCCCGGGGTGCGGGTCGAGTCCGCGACCGGCAGCGGGGACGACCTCATCGTCGAGCTCGCCGCCGCCCGCGCCGGCCGGCCCTGCACCGTCGTGACCGCCGACCGGGCGTTGCGCGAACGCGTGCGGGCCCACGGCGCCGAGTGCGTCGGTCCTCGTACGGTACGACCCGCCTGACACCGACGCGCGTGGCGCGAGCGGCACGCTGAGGTCAGGCGTCAGGCGTCAGGCCCTCGGCGTCTTCCGCGCACGACGGCGGTTGCGGCTTCTACGTGCTCACGGCGCGGGTTCGCGCGGCGCCGTATGACTGTCGGTGCGGGTGCGGTCGTGGACGCCATCGGGGGTGCGGTCGGGGACGCCGTCTGGGGTGCCTTCGGGGATGCCGGCTTCCTCCGTACGCGGCCAGTACCGCCCTTCAAGGGCTTCGGCGCTGCGGTTGAGCCGGACCAGGACGTCCGCCAGCTCGCGTATCTCCTCGGGGGACCAGTCCGCGACGATCCGCGCCAGGCAGGACCGGTTGACCTCACGGTCCTCGGCGAGCCGGCGCCCGCCCTCGCCGGTGATGCGCAACTTGCGGGCCACGCCGCCGTCCGGGTCCGCCACCCGTTCGGCGAGTCCGCAGCGCAGCAGCGCGGCCGTCTGGCGGTTCACGGTCGAGGTGTCGAGCCCGAAGGCTTCCGCCAACTGCCCGATGGACATGGGGCCTTCGGTGTCGATCCGGCTGAGCAGCAGGTACGCCGACCGCTCGAGGCGGTCGGGGTCACGCTCGCGCCGGGCGAGCACCTGGCAGCGCGAGAGCAGCATCAGCTCTCGCTCCAGCTTCTCCAGCACCACGCCTCCCACCCGTTTCCGTCGCCTCATTATCGCCGACCCGTCCAACGTCGCGGTGAGCCCCCTTCCGAGTGGAACGGCGGGGCGCCCGACCCGGCGTGACGAGCGTCGCAATATGCATGATACACAGCATGTGTACTATGCATTTCTCGTCGCGTCCCGACGCGCCACCGCACCCCCCGGAGGACCCGCATGACCGGCATCACCCCGCCCACCGCCTCCCGCGCGGCCGAGCTCCTGGCCCGGCCCATCACACTGAACGGCCTGACCGTCCCCAACCGCATCGCGATGGCCCCCATGACGCGGATGTTCTCCCCCGGCGGTGTGCCGGGCGAGGACGTGCGGGCGTACTACGCCAGCCGGGCCGCCGCGGGTGTGGGTCTGATCGTCACTGAGGGCACCTACGTGGGGCACGACTCCGCCGGGCAGAGCGACCGGGTGCCCCGCTTCCACGGTGAGGACCAGCTGGCGGGGTGGGCCGAGGTCGCCGCGGCCGTACACGAGGCCGGCGGCACGATCGTGCCCCAGCTGTGGCACATAGGCATGGTCCGCAAGCAGGGCGAGGCGCCGTTCGCCGACGCGCCCGCCGTCGGCCCCTCGGGCATTCGCGTCGACGGTACCGAGGGGACCGGCAAGGCGATGACCAGCGCCGACCTCGACGACGTCATCGGCGCGTTCGCCGACGCCGCGGCGGCTGCCGAGCGCATCGGCTTCGACGGCGTCGAACTGCACGGCGCGCACGGCTACTTGCTCGACCAGTTCCTGTGGGAGCGCACCAACCGCCGCACCGACGCCTACGGCGGTGACGCGGTGGCCCGTACGAAGTTCGCCGCCGAGATCGTGAGGGCGGTCCGCGAGCGCGTCTCGCCCGGCTTCCCGGTGATCTTCCGTTACTCGCAGTGGAAGCAGGAGGCCTACGACGCCCGCCTCGCGCAAACACCGGAGGAGCTGGAAGCCATCCTGGCCCCGCTGGCGGACGCGGGCGTGGACGTGTTCCACGCCTCCACCCGGCGTTACTGGCTCCCGGAGTTCGACGGCTCGGACCTGAACCTGGCGGGCTGGACCAAGAAGCTCACCGGCCGGCCGACCATCACCGTGGGCTCCGTCGGCCTGGTCGGCGGCGACTTCCTCCGCTCGTTCGCCGGCGAGGGCTCGGACCTCGGCGACATCAACAATCTCCTGGACCGCCTGGAGCGCGACGAGTTCGACATGGTCGCCGTCGGACGGGCGCTCCTCCAGGACCCGCAGTGGGCCGCGAAGGTCCTCGGCAACCGCTTCGACGAACTGCGGCCGTACGACCCGGCCGCGCTCAAGTCGCTCAGCCGGTAGCAGGGCAGCGCGGGTTGGGGGCGGGACGCGGGGTGTCCCCCTCCGGCCCACTGCGACGAGCAAGCAGCGACCTCCCCGCACTCGACGGCCCCCTGCTCCATTCCACGGGGGCCGTCTCGTGTTGAACCCGTGCGCGGAGCACGCTGGCCACTCCCCCGGTGGTCCTTGATGAGGTCGCCCGTCAGGCGGGCTCGGCCGTCTGCATGAGGCGCTGGAAGGCCGCCATGCACGGCAGGCAGTGGTGGTCGGTCTGGGTGTCCTCGACCGGGTCGAGCGGCTGGCCGCACAGGGTGGCCCGCTGGCCGTGGGCAACGACGTGCCACACCCGGCGGGTGCCGGCTATGGCCGTGCCGACGTGCATTTCGTACATGACGGTCCTCCTCCAGGAGAGAGCACTCCACACCACCACCCCAGGAGCGCCGACGCCGCCCGGGCGGGCGTTCGGGTGAATCGGCGCGCAGCGGCGTACGAGCGGGGCCGGCCTCCTGGTCGCCGGCGCGCGCGGCAGCTCGTACTGCGGCCGTTTCAAGCAGCACATCGGATCAGTCAGGGCCGGAAGGGCACTCGGTGCCGTTCAGTGAGCCACCGGCACGACACGAACAGCCCACGCCTCGCGCGGGGGCCCTCGACGTCAACTCCCGTGTCGGCCAAACCCGTTCACTGCGGGATGTCCGTGTGGAGGCGGATCGTGGTGCCCTGTTCGCGGGTGGAGCGGATCTCCATCAGGTCGCACAGCTGGTGGGCGAGGAAGAGGCCGCGGCCTCCTGGCTGATCCGCGCGGGGGCGGGTGCGGCCGGCCAGCACGTCGGGGATGTAGCCCGCGTCGTGGAACTCGCACAGGAACGTCGCGTCCTGCTTCCACGTCCGCAAGGTTCCCTGCCCGCCACCGTGCCGCACGCTGTTCGTGGCGATCTCGGTGACGGCCACCGCCAGTCGGGGCAGCCGGTCCTCGGGCACCCCCGCGTCCGCCGCGCACTGCGACACCTTCGACCGCACGGCCGACAGGTCACCGCGCCTGTAGACCAGCTCCTGGAAGGGATCGCACGCCGCGGCCAGCTCGTCGAACTCGTAACGGTCGAGCCCCAGGAACCCCTCGTTCGGCACGGACCGCCCGTCCTGGTGGATGCCAGGGTGGCACCGCGAGACGGACTCCAGGGCGTTCTGGTCGTCGTCGGCCGCGTCGTAGGGGCACAGCATCGACCACGCCGAGCTGCGCGCGAAGGCCCGGTTGAGAAGCCACTCGTGATAGCGCAGCTCGGAGAGGTGTGCGGCACTGCGTGCCTGGCGCCATGCCATCTCGCCGATGCCGCGTACCGGCCGGCCCCCATCGCCGCGCTCGCTCATCCAGGCCGTCCAGGCGTCGATGAGCCGACCAGGGTTGGATCCGACCGAGGAGGCGTCGACGAACGTGACAGCGGACTCATCCGGGAGTTCTTCACGCAGGAGTGAAGCCTTCTCCTCCGGGACGGCGACGATGATCGCCTCCTCTGCCTCCAGAGCCTCCCGGATGAAGCCCAGAGTGCCGGCCAGGAACTGCTCGTCACCACGGTAGGGATAGAGCTCGTGGCGGAAGCCCGGCTCGGGCCCGGCGGACGCCGTCGAGGACGAAGAGACGCTCATGCGCTCATCACCACCCTGAGGTCGGCCCCCGCGTAGCCGGCGAGTTCCCAGCACAGGCGCACCGTGTCGTTGGCGCCCTCCACCAGGACACGGTGGTCCGGGATACGGCGCACCGTGTCCACGAGGGCCCGCATCCCTGCCGCGTCGATGAGTTCGAGCGCGTCAAAGCAGAGCCTCAGCATCGGCGCACGCAGCACCGCCGCGCGCAATGCCGCGCTGAACGCCGGCGCGCCCTCCGCGTCGATCACTCCGTCCACACTCCAAGTGTCGGCGCCCGTGCTGAACATCCGGAATGCCGGATGCACAGCACGTGTGCCCACCTCGTGCGGGTGCACGCCTGTCACATGTTCCAGCGTAGTCCCGTCCCACTGTGCGGGCCGCAGGGCGCAGACCACGATCGCCCCGCTTTCGGACGCGAACTGGTCCAGTCGCAGCTCCTGGTCCAGCAGCTCCTCCACGCCGTCGTGCGCCGTAATGGGTCTTCGCTCGGCGAGAACGCGTACGGACCGGAAGCCCTCGCGCTCCGCCGTACGCGCCTCACGGCGTACCGCCGCCAGGACGGAGTCGGCGCCCGCGGTCTCCGAGCGGTCGAGCACGACCGAGGAGGACGGCACGCCCTCACGCGAGACGTGGAAGGTGTCGCCGTGACCGCCGACGACGACGATCTTGTCGCCGTAGAGGGCTCCGTCCGCCACGAAAGCCCGTACGTCGGTCAGGAGCGACGCGGCTGGGTCCATGCGCCAGCAGACGTGGTCGCCCAGCTCGACCTCGTCCAGTGTCGCCCTTACCCGTGCGGCCCGCACCTGGCCCCCTTCCAGCAGTCGTCCCGCCATGGGGCGGAGTATGCGCTGACGGATGAGCCTAGCCGAGTGACAACGGACTCGGATCAGGAGACTCCGCGTGGGCGTGCGCGGGTATGCTCCCAGGCCGGCCGGTGGAGGACCGCACCACATGGTCGTGATCACCTCGCCCCGCGAGAACGGGACTCAGAGGAACAGCCGATCGAGGTGGTGGTCGATCGCGGCACGCGCCTCGTCGGGCTCGGTCACGCCCAGTTCGAGCAGGGTGGAAAAGCCCGTGAGGGCGAGAAGGAGATGGGTCTCGATCACCGGATCGCGGTCCGGCGCGATGTGCCCGTCATTGATCGCCTGGCGGATCAACTCCTCGACGAGCAGCCGCCCTTGGGCCATTCCCTCGCGCGCCCTGGCGTGGAAGTTCTCGTTGTGCAGGGCCTCCAGCACGAAGAGGGCGCTCATGCGGCTGGTCGCTCGGGCGTCGGCACGCAGGGGCAGCATCTCGGTGAGCATCACGCGGAGTACGTCGCGCGGGTGCGGCCGCTCGCCCAGTTCCCGCACGCCGCGCCCGACACGTAGGGAAGTCTGCTCGGAGGCGAAGTCCATGGCGAAGGAGAGCATCGCCTCCCGTGAGGCGAAATAGTGCTGCAACTGGCCGTGGGACATGCCGGCCTCGCGGGCGACCTCCCGTACGGACAGATGCGCGACGCCGCGCTGCTCCACCACCCGCCACAGCGCCCGGGCGATTTCCTCGCGGCGTTCACGATGGTCCACTTGTTTGGGCATCTTCGCCTTCTCTGCGGGGACTGTCGCGTCGCGTCTGTGTCTGCGAGGCCTGCGGGGGGGGGCCTCTTTTTTCCCATACGATTGACATAATACATCTGGCCGACAACCCTGGAGGTCCGAGCGGCGGAAGGAAGCAGCCACCATGTCCGGACAGCCGAGTGTGCGTACCACCGAGGGCGTCGTCGCAGGTCTGTGGAAGCACGGCCAGGCGGAGTTCCGCGGGATTCCCTACGCCCAGCCTCCAGTGGGCAGGCTCCGCTTCCTCGCGCCTGCCCCTCCCCCGCGCTGGGAAGGAACACGCCAGGCCGTGGAGTTCGGGCCCCGGGTACCGCAGTCCATGCCGGACTTCGGCCCGGCCATCGCAGCCCCGGCGGGCGCCACGGACTGGCTGACGCTCAACGTCCGCACCCCGGATCCGGGCGCGGCGGGGCTGCCGGTGCTGGTGTGGATCCACGGCGGCGCCTACATCGCGGGGAGCTCCGACGACCCGATGTACGACCCGACCGCCCTCACCGAAGCGGGACTCGTCGTGGTGAGCCTCAACTACCGCGTGGGAGCCGAGGGTTTCGCACTCCTGGAGGGCGCCCCCGCCAACCGGGGCTTCCTCGACCAGATCGCCGCGCTGCGGTGGGTGCGGCGCAACATAGCTGCGTTCGGGGGAGATCCCGATCGGGTCACCGTGGCCGGGCAGTCGGCGGGTGCGGGATCGATCGCGGCCCTGCTGACGATGGAGGAGACGCGAGGACTGTTCCGGCGGGCGATCACCCACTCCGTACCGGGGTGGCACTGCTCGCGTGAGCTGGCCGAGGAGGTCTCGACCGCGCTCGCCGGCCGGCTCGGCACCGTACCCACCGCTGCGGCGCTCGCGGACGTCGACCCCTGGAGTCTGGCCTCAGCGCTCACCTCACTCGGCGCCGAGCTTTCCGGCCATCGCGAGCGGTGGGGACGCCTCTCCCGGACCGGCGTCGCGATGTGCCCCGTCATCGACGGCGACCTACTCCGCGAGACGCCCTGGTCCGCGCTGAACGGCGGCCGGGCGGGCGGCACCGAACTCCTCGTCGGGCACACCCGGGACGAATTCCGGCTGTTCACCGTCATGACCGGGCGGTCGGGCACGATCACCGACGAGGACGCCCGTACGGCACTGGATCTGTTCGCCCCGGACCCGGGTGGCGCGGACGCCTACCGCGCCGCCCAACCGCAGGCCTCCTCGGAAGCGCTGTTCGAGTGGGTGTACGGCGATGCGCTCTTCCGCATGCCTTCCGTGCTGCTGGCCGAGGCGAATGCCGCAGCCGGCGGCACCTCGTTCCTGTTCGAGCTCCGGTTCGGCTCCCCCGCCCAGGGAGGCATCCTGGGTGCTTGCCACAGTCTCGACGTCCCGCTGGCCTTCGGCGCCCTGGACAGTCCCACCGGCAGACAGCTGTGCGGTGACCCGGCCATCCCCGAGGCGGTGGCGGTGTCACGGCAACTCCGGCAGGCCTGGGCGGCGTTCGCCCACACCGGCGACCCGGGCTGGGCCGCCTACGAGCCGGGCCGCCGGCTCACGCGCCTCGTGGACGCCGAGCCGGAAACCGCGCCCTACCCCGAGCAGGTCTCCCGCCGGATCTGGGAGGGACACGCACCATTGCCCTTCGATCTCGTACGAGGGGTACGGGCGTCCGGACGAGACCTGGGCGCCGCCCTTCCAGGGGCCGGGACGGGAGGCACGGGGCCCGAGCGGGACCCGGACTCAAAGGCGCGGTGAGGTGCGCGACGCGGAACGTTCTCACCCTCCCGTGGACTCCTGGGGCCGGCGCACCCGGTAGCGGAGATGGGTGACATCCCGGTCCTCGAGCCGACGGACGAGTTCGAGTTCGATGTGATCGCTGCCCAGGTGGTCGAAGAGCCGACGTCCCTCGCCGAGGAGGACCGGAATCAGGTGGATCTCCATCTCGTCCAGCTGCCCGGCGCGGAGCAGCGCTTGAGCCGCCCCCGCTCCGTGCACCATGGCCGGCCGGTCCTTCGCGGCCGCGCGGGCCTGCCGGGCGCACTCCTCGACGTCCGTGACGAAGCGGGCGTGGCCGGGTGGCACGTCCCCTTCATCCACCTGATGGGTGAGTACGAAGATCGGCACTCCGTCGTGGTGGTTGCCCTGCCAGCGCCCGGCGAGTTCGAAGGTGCGACGGCCGGAGATCAACGCGCCGGTCGCGAGCGCTTCGCGGTAGATCTGGCCACTCGGGCCGTCGGACTCCCGGTCGTCGAGCCAGTTGAAGAGCCGCCCGCCCTTGCGTCCGAGCTCCTGCCCTGCCCTGTCGTCCGGGCCGGCGATGAAACCGTCGAGCGACATCGACATGTAGAGCCGAATGGGGTGGTGCATCCTGGCCTCCCTCTCGTCCGTGCCGCCGGGGGCCGGCGCTTCCTGCTCCACCGCCGGGGCGCTTGTCACAGGGAAGACTTCAGGCAACCGCCAAAATCATCGGCCCGCCGCGCCGGTGCGGCCCCAGGCCGGAATCAGTCCCGTGAGCCGGGGCCCCGCATCGGGCGACGCGGGGGCGCCACCGCCCCGCCAGCGGTGCCGACGCCGGCCCCCAACTGGTCGTACCGCGACCAACTGCCCGCATTGAGACCAGCTGGCCACGCTTGCCCACGCTCGGCCCCCGCACACCGCCCGGGACGCCAACCGGCCGACCGACCGGCCATTCGACTGAACGTCGCCGACCTCCGGAACCGCGCGCTGACGGCGGGACGGCTCTCACGCTCAACTCTCATGGCAGCACACCTAGTTGGTCGAGTTCACTGCCGATCGCATCCCGCAACGCGTCGTGCTGCGGGCCGAGTCCGAACTGCTCGTCGGTCCACCGTTCGCGCGGATAGAGCCAGACGGGCTTTCCTACCGCATGGGCAGGCTCCCACTAGTATCTCGGCCAGACGTGCGCGTGCAAGAACGGGTCCGTGTTCCCCAAGATCTCCAGATTGACCCTGCGGGAATCCGGGTCCAGCCGCCGACAGACTCGCTCGACCGCTTCACCAAGCCGATCCATGTCGGACAGGAACGACAGCCGCTTCGCCCTGGGCAGGTCCGACAGCCGTTGCACCGCCGGCTCGTCCACGAGCAGTACGGAGTAGCCAGGCAGGAATTGAACGTCTCCGATCACCGCGAATCCCGACGCCAGTCGCCGTAGAACGGTCGGATTCTCGCCCCGCAGCGCGGCCCCGATCCGGTCCGCCTGCCAGTCACCAGTCACAGTCATCGCCAACGCCTACCATTCCGGTGGCGCGCAGGCCGTGCGGTCCGCGACGGCCCCCGGGAAACTCGTCTGCGGGCGCGACGTTCCGCCCTGGATGTGGTCGCGGCAGACCATTCCGCCGGACTCACAGTGGTGCGGCCCGGCCACGTCCTGCCGCCCTCCGCTCCGACGGGTCGTCCCGGATCGCTACACGCGCGGCGCCTGTGTCAGCGCGTCCAGGGTCACGCCCACGACGGCTCGGAGCTGTGCCGGGGTCGCGCCGGCTCTGCTCATGACGGCGAGGGACTGGTTCACGGCCGCCACGTGTACGGCAAAGGCCTCGGCGTCCCGGTCGGGCAGCCGGCCGGCCAACAACGCGGCGCGCAGGCGCAGGCGCTGGAGGCCGAGCGCCTTCTTCGTGTGTGCCGCGACACTCGGACTCAGCACTGGAATCGCCATGGCCGACTGGGCGACCAGGCATCCGTCAGGCAGTTCGGGATCGGCGATGCGCTCGAGGGTGACGTCGAAGAACGCACGCACGGCAGCAACAGGATCCCGAGCCGCACGCGAGAGCGCGGCGTCGTACCTCTCGCCATAGCGCGTGACGTAGAGATCCAGACAACGCAGGAAAAGCGTGTCCTTGTCGCCGAAGGACGAGTAGAGGGAACTGCGGTTCAGGCCCGTTGCCCGAGACAGGTCGTCCAATGAGGTGTCCGCGTAACCCTCGCGCCAGAACTGGGCCATCGCGGCGTCGAGCACCGTGCCCATGTCGAACTGCTTCTTGCCTGCCACGCGGTGGGTGCCTCCCTGTCGATGCGTCGGCGATTCACGTCGCGATGTGCGTCACGTCGCGCGTCGCGATGCGCGCTGCGTTGTATATCGCGTTGCACGCCATCCTATCTTGAACTGGTCGGTTCAAGATGCGCTAGCCTTCAGGCGTGGTCATGGCCAGACCTGCCCCGCACTTCCCGGCCATGCGAGAAACGCAACCGCGCGCCGCCCCGGTCGGCATCGTCAGCCGTACCGCCCCGTCCGCACACCTGCCACCGAGGAGCCCCCGTGACCGGCCAGGCGAACAGCACCACGCACATCGGCGAAAGCAACCCCATACCCGACTTGCCCCTGCGGCATCTCGCCGGGTTCACGCACCGCTGGGTCGAAACGGACGGCGTCCGCGTTCATGCCGTCGAAGGCGGAAAAGCGGACGGCCCGACCGTCGTACTGCTCGCCGGATTCCCGCAAACCTGGTGGGCCTGGCGCAAGGTGATGCCCGGCCTCGCCCATCGGTTCCACGTCATAGCGGTCGACCTGCCGGGTCAGGGCCACTCCGAACGTCCGGAGCGCGGGTACGACACACACACGGTCGCGGCGCTGGTCCACTCCGCCGTGCGGGCCCTTCGAGTGTCCGTTTACTCCCTGGTCGCCCACGACATCGGCGCCTGGGTCGCCTTCTCCCTCGCCCTCACCTTCGAGAGCCACCTGCACAAGGTCGCTCTGCTCGACGCCGGCATTCCGGGCATCACGCTTCCGGAGTCGATTCCCACCGACCCGGACCGAGCGTGGAAGACCTGGCATTTCGCGTTCCACATCGTGCCCGACCTGCCCGAAGCCCTGCTCGCCGGCCGCGAACGCGAGTACGTCGGCTGGTTCTTGAAGATGAAGGCCTTGTCTCCCGGCGCGTTCGACGACGCCGAGCTCGACCACTACGCGGCGTCCATCGCCGCCGACGGCGGCCTGCGCTCATCCCTGGCGTACTACCGCGACGCCGCGGAATCAGCGCGCAAGAACCGCGACGCGCTGAACGAGCGGCACCTGACCGTGCCCATTCTCGCGATCTCCAGCAGTCACGGCTCGATACCGGACATGGGTGGCTCCATCAGCCCCTGGGCCGACAACGTCACCAGTGTCGTCATTCCCGACGCCGGACACTTCATCCCCGACGAACAGCCCGAAGCCGTCGCCGCCGCGATAGCGGACTTCCTCGGGGCGCGGGGCAGGCCGACCGAGGGCGACTGATCCCGGTACCGCTGCGCCACAGCGTCCTGCTCGCCCCCGCGAGCTGAGCGGCGCGTACGTTGCCGTGAATTGCCGCCGACCGGTGTACTTCAACCGCGTGACATCGTCAGACGCGTACGGTGACGGACGGCTTGCGGTGTTCGGTGGTCCAAGGTCGCGGGCGAACAGGAGAGACAGGGGATATCGGCATGGCGATTCAGCGGATGGACAACGTCGGCATCGTCGTCGACGACATGGAGGCGGCGATCGCGTTCTTCGTGGAACTCGGTATGGAACTGGAGGGCAGGGCCGAGGTCCAGGGGCCCTTCGCCGACCAGTGCACCGGCCTGGAGGGCGTCCACTGTGACATCGCGATGGTCCGGACGCCGGACGGTCACAGCCGGATCGAGCTGGCGAAGTATCGGACCCCAACGGTGATCACCTCCGGGCCTCGCGACCGGCCGCACAACACCCTGGGCACGCACCGCGTCATGTTCGCGGTCGACGACATCGAGGACACCGTTGCCCGCCTGCGCCCCCACGGCGCCCAACTCGTGGGCCGGATCGCCCAGTTCGAGGACAGCTACCTGCTCTGCTACCTTCGCGGGCCTGCAGGCATCATCGTCGGACTGGCCGAGCAGCTGCGCTGAAGTGCGGTGGGGGCCAGCTCGGCCTCCTCCTGCTCATGCGATCAGTCGGTCTCCCGACCCGGCGCGGCCCGGGAGGCGGCCTAGGGGGTGTCTGGTGGACCACGGCCGGGGGCGCGGCGTCTGGCACGGCACCTCGCGGCGTTGCCGAATCGCCCCGATAGCTCCGCTATCGAGACGCTCCGGCGCCTTGCGATGCAC
>NZ_JBIAGO010000013.1:150991-217137 GCF_042869775.1 Streptomyces sp. NPDC006711 | reverse complement strand
GAACTGCGCGAGCAACCACGCACGTCCTGCGCACGAAGGACGGCATCAGGCCCCCCCACCAGGGGCGCGGGGAACTGCGCGAGCAACCACGCACGTCCTGCGCACGAAGGACGGCATCAGGCCCCCCCACCAGGGGCGCGGGGAACTGCGCGAGCAACCACGCACGGTCCGCGCGTGAACGACGGCAGCAAGCCCCCTGGGGGCGCGGGGAACTGCGCGAAATCCACGTACGGTCCGCGCGCGGAAGGCGGCACCAGGCACCCCGGGGGCCGGGGCCCCCGCGGCCCGGGTCAGGGGGTTGGGGGTGGTGGGGGTTCGAGCGGGGTGAGCGCGGGGTCGAGGACGATGTCCTCGCCTCGCGCCGCGACCGTCGGCTCCTCCGGGAAGTGGCACGCCGTCAGATGCCCCTCCCGGTCCCCCGCGACGCGAACCAGCCCCGGCACCTCCCGCGCACACCGCTCCCGCGCCTTCCAGCACCGCGTACGGAAGCGGCACCCGGACGGCGGGTTCACCGGCGACGGCACGTCACCCGCGAGCCGGATCCGTTCGCGGCCCGCGCCCTCCTCCTCCACCACGGCCTCGGGCACCGCCGAGAGCAGGGCGTGGGTGTACGGGTGGCGCGGGCGGCGGTAGATCGAGTCGCGGTCGCCGACCTCCACGATCCGGCCGAGGTACATGACCGCGACCCGCTGCGAGAAGTGCCGCACGATCGCGAGGTCGTGGGCGATGAAGAGGAAGGCGATGTCCAGCTCCCGCTGGAGCCCCTGGAGCAGGTTGACCACCTGCGCCTGGATCGACACGTCGAGCGCCGAGACCGGCTCGTCGGCCACGATCAGCTTGGGCCCCATCCCCAACGCCCTTGCCACACCGATGCGTTGACGCTGCCCGCCGGAGAATTCGTGCGGGAAGCGGTTGTAGTGCTCGGGGTTGAGGCCGACCGTCTCCAGGAGCTCGCGGACCCGCCGCTCGATGCCGCCGGCCGGTTTGATGCCGTTGACGACCATGGGGTTGGCGATGATGTCGCCGACCGTCTGGCGCGGATTGAGGGAGGCGTACGGATCCTGGAAGATCATCTGGATCTCGGACCTGATCGGCGCGAGCGCCCGCCGTGAGGCGTGGGTGATGTCCTGGCCGGCGTAGCTGACCCGGCCCGCGGTGGGCTCCAGGAGGCGGGTGACCAGGCGCCCCGTGGTCGACTTGCCGCAGCCGGACTCGCCGACCAGGCCAAGGGTCTCGCCCCGGCCGATGGTGAGGTCGATCCCGTCCACGGCCCGTACGTCACCGACGTGCCGCTTGAAGAAGGACCCCATGGTGATGGGGAAGTACTTGGCGAGCCCTTCCACTTCGAGCAGGGGGGTCGTGGCACCCTTCCCGGGCGCGGTGCCCAGCGGCTCGGCGGCGCTGGTGGCACTGGTGGCTATCTCATTCATGGCGATGTCCCGCATCCTTGTTCAGCGCAGCCGGGGGCGGATCTGCTCGGTGAAGAGGGTTTCCTTCTGCTCGGCCGTCAAATGGCAGGCGGCGCCGCGCCGCCCGGCCTCAGGCAACGTCGGACGCACGGTGTGGCAGGCGTCGCCCGCCACCTGGTCCCGGAAGCCGCACCGGGGGTGGAAGGGGCAGCCGGGCGGCGGCGCGAGCAGACTCGGCGGGGCGCCGGGGATCGGCACGAGCGGGATGTCCACGGAGGAGTCGAGCCGGGGGATGGAGCTGATCAGACCCCAGCTGTAGGGGTGCTGGGGATGGTGCATGACGTCCCTGACCGTGCCGCGCTCCACGCACCGCCCCGCGTACATGACCATCACGTCGTCGGCGGTCTTGGTGATCACCCCCAGGTCGTGGGTGATGATGATGATCGCCGAGCCGGTCTCCTGCTGGAGGTCCTTGAGCAGGTCGAGGATCTGCGCCTGCACGGTCACGTCGAGCGCGGTGGTCGGCTCGTCGGCGATCACCAGCTCGGGGTCGCAGACCAGCGCCATCGCGATCATCGCCCGCTGGCGCATGCCGCCGGAGAACTGGTGCGGGTAGTCGTCGACCCGCAGCTCGGGCTGCGGGATGCCGACCTTGCGCAGCATGTCCACGGCCCGCGCCCGCGCCTCACGGCGGGGCGCGCCGGTGTGCTTCATGAAGGGCTCGGCGATCTGGCGGCCCACCGTGTAGAAGGGCGAGAGCGCGGCCAGCGAGTCCTGGAAGATCATGGCCATTTTCTTGCCGCGCAGCCGGTTCAGCTGCCGCTCGGTGGCGCCGGTCAGCTCCTGTCCGTCGAGCAGGATCTCGCCCTGGATCGTGGTGTTGCGCGGGTTGTGCAGACCGAGGACCGCGAGGTTGGTCACCGACTTGCCGGAGCCCGACTCGCCGACGATGCCGAGCGTGGAGCCGCGCTCCAGGTCGAAGGAGAGTCCGTCGACGGCCTTGACGGTGCCGTCCTCGGTGGCGAAATGGACGTACAGGTCACGGACCGAGAGGAAGGAGGAGGACCCTCGGGCCGCCGGCTGGGCGGCGGTCTGGCGCAAGGTGGACACGGGCGGTTCTCCTGTGGCTGGTCCCCCCGGGCGTCAGGCGAGCCTGATCCGGGGGTCGATGAAGGCGTACGCCATGTCGACGACGATGTTGCACAGCACGATGAGCGTGGCGCCGATGAGCATGACGGCCATCTCCAGGGGCAGATCGCTGCGCAGCACGGCCTGTACCGCGAGCGTCCCGAGGCCGTGCAGGCTGAAGGTGAACTCGGTGATGATCGCGCCGCCGAGCACCGAGCTGAGGTCCACGCCGAAGATGGTGATGATGGTGGCCATCGCGCCGCGCAGGGCGTAGCGGAAGAAGACGTACCGGGACGACATGCCCTTGGCGCGAGCCGCCCTGATGTGGTCCTCCGACAGCTGCTCGACCATCAACGACCGGGTCTGGCGGCTGTAGTTGGACCAGAAGATCACCGAGAGGACCAGACAGGGCAGGATCATCCCGCTGACCGATCCCAGCGCGTCGTGTTTCCAGTCGACGTCGTGGCCCCGGTCGAGCCAGCCCAGTTTGGTGGAGAACAGCAGGATCGCCAGCGGGCCGATGAAGTAGATCTGCACGGACTGGCCGAGCAGTGACGCGGCGCTGGCGATCCGGTCGAAGACGGTGCCCTGGCGCCAGGCGGAGATGAGACCGAGCGAGACGCCGATGGTCAGGAAGACCGCCGAGCCGCCGACGGCGAGCGTGAGGGTGGTCGGGTAGCTGTCGGCGATCGTGTTCCAGACGGGCTGCTGGTTGGCGAAGGAGTAGCCGAAGCAGGGGGCGGGGCAGTCACCGATCGGCATGTGCCGGCCCGCGAATATACCGGCCATGTAATGCCAGTACTGCGTCCATATCGGCGTATCGAGGCCGAGATTCTTGCGGATCAGGGCGACATTCTGCGGGTCGCACTGTTTACCGCAGGAAAGCAGCGCCGGATCGGCCGGCAGGAAGAAGAAGAGGAAATAGGTGATCATGCTGATCAGCAGCAGGATGACCATGGCACCGAGCACGCGGCGCACCAGGAAACGCACCATCGGTTGACTCTTCCGTCGCTAAGCGGTTTCCCCGGCCAGGCGCGGGCCGGGGAGACCGAGCCGGGATGCTATTGCTTCACGAAGATCGTGTTCGGGTTGATCGCCCCGTACACCTGGTTGTAGGTGACGCCGCCCAGGCCGGATCCGTACAGGTTGAAGTACTTGTCGAAGAGGAACGGAATCTGCGACGTGTCGTTCTTGAGCACGTACTCCGAGAGCGTGCGCCACTCGTCGGCCTGCTTGGTGAGATCCGTGATCTGCATGATGCGGTCGATCTCGGAGTTGACCTTGGGGTCGTTCATGAACGAGTAGTTGTTGGTGCCGTCCGCCAGATCGCGTCCGTCCATGGTCGGCGGGATGACCGTGGAGCCGTTGGGCCAGTCCGCGCCCCAGCTGGTACGGAACATGTCGTAGGGGGTGTCCAGCTTGCCGACCACGGTGTAGTACGACGTCGGGTCGATGGCCTTGCGCTCCACCTTGAAGCCGGCCTTGGCCAGGGCGTTCTGGATGGTCAGCGTGACGTTGTCCCAGCGCGGGGTGTTCGCGTAGGCCAGCGAGATCTTGTACGGGGTGGTGACGCCGGCCGACTTCAGCAGGTCGAGCGACTTCTGCGGGTCGCCCATGGGCTTGGCGAGCTTGCCGAACGGGTCGAACTTCTGCCAGCCGGACACGGTCGGGCTGATCAGCGTGGTGCCGAGGTCGCCCTGGGCGCCGCCGCCGAACGCCTGCTGCACCTGCTGCATCGGGAAGGCGTAGGCCAGCGCCTGGCGGATCTTCGGGTCCTTGATCCGCTTGGTGTTGATGTTGAACACCTCGACGTAGGGCTGGTACTCGTTGACCGTCCGGCTCTTGTACCGCGGGTCCGAGGTCAGCGACTGCATCTTCGACGGATCGGCCGAGGCCGACATGGCGAGGGCGAACTTGTCGTTGCCGGTGTCCGCGGCGAGCCGGTTGGTGAGCCCCGGCTCCTGGATGCCGAGCTGGAACTCCCACTTGTCCGGGTAGGCGTTGCGGATCGGGTCGCTCTTCGGGTCCCAGTTGGGGTTGCGCACGAAGGACAGCGACTTGCCCGGCTTGTAGTCCGCGATCTTGTACGGGCCGCAGGAGACCGGGTGGTTGTTGTACTTCTGCTGGTCGTCCTTGGCCTTGGGGACCGGCGCGATGTTGGGCATCGCCATCGCGTACGGGGTGTCCGCGTGCGGCTGGAGGAAGTGGAAGACGATCGTCTTGTCGTTGGGCGTGGAAATCAGGGCGTCCGGGATCTCCTTGCCGTCGTAGGGCCCCGCGTAGGCCTTGCGGTAGTCGGGACCGTAGATCCACTTCTGGACGTACTGGGGGCCCTGGGTCTGGTAGTCGGCGAAGAGCCGTTCGACGCCGTACTTGATGTCCTTGGTGGTGATCGGCGAGCCGTCCTCGAACTTCAGCCCGTCCTTGAGGGTGTACGTCCAGGTCTTCGAGCCGTCGGAGGGGGTGCCGGCGTCGGTCGCGAGGTCGCCGACGATGATCGTCTTGCCGGTCTTCGGGTCGATCTTGTAGCCGGTGAGCGAACGGTTGTAGAGCAGCTGCACCGAGAGCTGGTCGCTCACGTACTGCTGGCCCGGGTCGAGGTAGTCGAAGCCCGTCTGGTCGAGGCTGTAGGCGGTGCCGCCGGACTTGGCGCCGTCGACCTTGACGGCCGGGCCCGTGGAGTCCGCCTTGGTGCCCACGCCGAAGTTCTGCACCTGGGCCTTCTTGCCCGAGTCGCCGCTGCCGCCGCCGTTGTTGTCGCTCGAGCCGCCGCTGCTGCACCCGGCCGCCAGCGCCAGGGCCCCCACCGCCAGAACCGCGGAAACCTGGCGCGCCTTGTTTATTCTCATGGATTCCTGCCTGTCAGGATGATCGGAATTCAGCGCACGGTCTTGGGGTCGAGAGCGTCCCGGACCGAATCCCCGAGCAGGTTGAAGGCGACGACGAAGATGACCATCGCGATGCCGGGGAAGAACATGAAGGTGAGATCGGAGTCGTAGTACGTGGCTCCGGCCTGGAACAGCAGCCCCCAGTCGGGGGTGGGGTTGTGGACCCCCACGCCGAGGTAGGAGAGCCCGGCCTCGGCCGTGACGTTGACCGGCAGCAGGAGCGTGGCCTGCACCAGCACGGTCGACCAGATGTTGGGCAGCAGCTCCTTGCGGATGATCCGCCACCCCGACGCGCCGCTGAGCCGGGCCGCCTCGATGAACTCGCGCTCGCGCAGCGACAGGACCTGGGCCCGGATGAGCCGGCCCATCGTCATCCAGCCGAGGAGCAGCTGCACCAGGATCAGGGCGACGACGCGCACATACGTCGGCTCCTCCTCGGTGGGCGAGACGAACAGGGCGACGATCACCGGGGTGAAGGCGATGAAGAACAGCTGCGCGGGGAAGGACAGCATCAGGTCCGAGAACCGGCCGACGAAGTAGTCGGTCCTGCCGCCCAGATACCCCTGGACCAGGCCCACGAGAACCCCGATGACGACCGCGACCACGGTGACCGCGAGGGCGATGAGCAGTGAGGTGCGGATGCCGTAGATCAGCAGTGTGAAGACATCACGTCCGAGCCTCGGTTCGATACCGAACCAGAATTGCCCGTCGACCCCTCCGTTGGGTTTGAGCGGAATCCCGTAACTGTTCAGGAGCCCGCGGTCCTGCCCGTACAGCTGATACGGATCCTTGCCGTACAGCCGGGAGATGAGCGGAGCGGCCAGCGCCAGCGCGATGAATCCGAGAACCGTAAAGGCGCACAGGATTCCGACCTTGTCGCGTTTGAACCTGATCCATGCCAGGCGCCCGGGCGAGCGTCCGACGAGTTCACTCGTCTTTACCTCGACACCACCGTCCGGGGCGGGCCCGTCCCCCTCTCCGGACAGTGGATCGGTCGGCTCCATGGCAGCTCTTGTGGAACTAGTCATTTCGCATTGCCCCCCGCGCCGGAAGGTTTCATCAGAGCCGAGTGGCGTCCTTTGTTGATCGGAAGATTCAACCGTCCGGAGGTGGGCGTCAAGAGGTTGGCGCGGGCCGGTAGGAACTCATCGATTAACTTGGCCCAAGATTTTCGTCTTTGGTGCGGGCGCGTGCTTGACAGGGTTCCGGCATACCCGGAATCTCGCGCTAAATAGTCATCAAGTCCCGTGTGTCGCAGGGGAGTTGACCCGATCAATTCCGTTATCCGGACATGCCGCGGCGGGCACGGTACGGGGCCCGGGCCAATGATCTCCGGGGCCCCGTCCGGGGGCTT
Source organism: Streptomyces sp. NPDC006711 (assembly GCF_042869775.1). NCBI lineage: Bacteria > Bacillati > Actinomycetota > Actinomycetes > Kitasatosporales > Streptomycetaceae > Streptomyces > Streptomyces sp. NPDC006711. The sequence goes on along the minus strand of NZ_JBIAGO010000013.1, from coordinate 210,358 downwards.
CGGTCAGGCGCGCGCGGCGCCCAACGAGCGGCGCAGGAAGTCGACTTGGAGCAGGAGCAGGTTCTCGGCGACCTGCTCCTGCGGGGTCATGTGCGTCACGCCGGTCAGCGGCAGCACCTCGTGCGGATGGCCCGCGGCGAGCAGCGCGGACGACAGGCGCAGGCTGTGCGCCACCACCACGTTGTCGTCGGCCATGCCGTGGATGACCATCAGGGGGCGCGCCGGGTCCGCGCGCCGGGCCAACTCGCCCTCGTGGACGAGGGAGTTGGCGGCGTAGACGTCCGGGTTCTCGGCGGGGAGGCCGAGATAGCGCTCGGTGTAGTGCGTGTCGTACAGCTCCCAGTCCGTCACCGGCGCCCCCGCGATGCCCGCGTGGAAGACGTCGGGGCGGCGCAGCACGGCCAGCGCGGAGAGGTAGCCGCCGAAGGACCAGCCCCGCATCGCCACCCGCCCCAGGTCGAGCGGATGGGTGCCGGCCAGGCCGTGCAGGGCCTCGATCTGGTCGTCGAGGGCGACGGTGAAGTCGTCCCTGATCGCCTTCTCCCACGCGGGGGAGCGGCCCGGGGTGCCGCGGCCGTCGGCGACGACGACGGCGAAGCCCTGGTCGGCGAACCACTGCGAGGTCAGGTGCGCGTTGTGCGCGGCCACCACCCGCTGTCCGTGCGGCCCCCCGTACGGATCCATGAGTACGGGCAGCGGTCCGTCCGACTCCCGGTAGTGGGATGGAAGCAGAACGGCGCACGGGATGCGCTGTGCGCCCCCTTCGGTCAGCCGGAGCCGCAGGGAGAGACCCGGCGTCGCGGCATATGACACGATCGTGGCCAGTTCCTTGCCGTCCCGCAGCACCCGGACCGCCGCCCCCGGCCGGTCGGGCCGGGACGAGCTCAGCACGGTGACCGCCCCGCAGCGCACGGCCGAGTGGACTCCGGCGCCGTCCGAGACGCGTTCTGTTCCCAGCTCATTGACCCGGTACACATGGATCTCGCCGATTTCGGGGGCGTCGCCCGCGCCGGCGGGGGCCTTCGTCCCGGTGGACGCGGCGATCAGGACGTCGTCGTCGCCGATGTCCAGGACCGCCCTGACGTGCGTCCGCGCGCCGGTCAGGGTCCGGTCGCCCACGGCGAGCACCCGCGCCCCGGCCTCGTCCGCGATCCGCACCAGACGCCCGTCCGGCGCCCAGGCAGGGACGCCCGGCGGCAGGTCGAGCCAGACCGGGTCCTCGTCGGCGTGCACGGTCCGGGTCGTGCCGGAGGCGGGATCGACGGCGAGATGGAGCTGGGTGCGCTGGTCGCGGGACTGCACCAGCAGCAGCGGCGCCCCGTTCGGCGACCAGTGCACCTGGGCGAGGTAGGGGTGGCGCTTCCGGTCCCAGACGACCTCGGTGCGGGCGCCGTCCAGGTCGTACAGGAAGAGCCGCACCTCGGCGTTGGGGGTGCCGGCCGCCGGATAGGCGACCCGGGCCGGCTCCTGGCCCGGGTTGGCCGGGTCGGCGATCCACCAGCGGCGCACCGGCGCCTCGTCCGCGCGCGCCACGAGCAGACGGTCGGAGGCCGGGCTCCACCAGTAGCCGCGCGAACGGGACATCTCCTCGGCGGCGATGAACTCCGCGAGTCCGTACGTCACTTCGGGCGTCTCGGGCTCGGCAAGCGCGCGGTCGCCCTCGCCCTCGGCTCCCACGACCCGCAGCGCGCCCTTGGCCACATAGGCCACCTGGCGCCCGTCGGGGGAGGGCCGCGGGTCCAGGACAGGACCGGGCACCGGCAGTTCGCGGGCCGTGCCCGCGCGCAGTTCGGCGGTGAACAGGCGTCCGGACAGGGCGAAGGCGGCGAGTTCGACGGCCGCGTCGGTGGCGTAGCCGACGATTCCGGCCGACCCCTCCCTGCTGCGCTCGCGCCGCGCCCGCTCCTGGGCGGACAGCTGCTCGCCGTGGCCGCCGAGCAGTGCGCCGGGGTCGGCCGCGACGCGCTCGCCACCGCCGCCCGCCAGGTCAAGTACCCAGAGCAGATGGCTGCGTTCGGTGCCCGAGGGCGAGCGGAGGAAGACGACGCGCTCGCCGTCGGGGGAGACGGTGAAGGCGCGGGGCGCACCGAGGGTGAAGCGCTGGGTGCGTGCTGAGTGCCGGGGGAAGGAGAGCTGCCCGGCGTCCTCTGGGTCTGTGGATGCGGTGGTAGTCATGAGGGGAACCTAGTCCGGTGCCGCGCGACCCGCTCGGGCCCGAGCCTCGTGCGCCCCTCGTGCGCCCATGCCCCGATCAATGCGTTCCCACGGATAGTTATGATCCGTAGCGCTCGGTGGGTATGAACCCTGCCGGCTGTACGCACTGCTGGGTCCGTTAGACCACCGGAACAGATGGAGGTGAACCGCCGTGGCACTCTCGATTTCGGCGGTGGTGCTGCTGGCGATCGTCGTCTTCCTGCTGGTCCGGAAATCCGGGCTCAAAGGCGGACACGCGGCGGTCTGCATCCTGCTCGGCTTCTACCTGGCGAGCTCGTCCATCGCCCCGACCATCAGCCAAGTCACCAACAACGTGGCCGGAATGATTGGCGGGATCAAGTTCTAGGTCGTGTCTTCCTGGGGGCCCCGCGTCCGAGGCCCTGACCGACCCGCCCGGCCCACGCCGGGGGCGCGGCCCGCCGCGGGCCTCGTAGGCTTGCCCCATGTCGGAACTCCCCGCCCGCCGTCTGCTCCTGGTGCACGCGCACCCGGACGACGAGTCGATCAACAACGGCGCCACCATGGCGAAGTACGCCGCCGAAGGCGTGCACGTCACCCTGGTGACCTGCACGCTCGGCGAGGAGGGCGAGGTCATCCCGCCCCGGCTCGCCCACCTCGCACCCGACCGCGAGGGCGGGCTCGGCGCGCACCGGATCGGCGAACTGGCCGCCGCGATGAAGGAGCTGGGCGTCGAGGACCACCGTTTCCTCGGCGGCCCCGGGCGGTTCCGGGACTCCGGGATGATGGGCGTCGAGCAGAACCACCGGCCGGGCGCGTTCTGGAACACCGGGGTGGACGACGCCGCGGCGTCCCTCGTAGAGGTGATCCGTTCGGTGCGCCCCCAGGTGCTGATCACCTACGACCCGGACGGCGGCTACGGCCACCCCGATCACATCCAGGCGCACCGCGTCTCCATGCGCGCCGCCGAACTCGCGGCCGAACCCGGATACGGACGCGAGGTCGGCGCGCCGCACACGATCGCGAAGATCTACTGGAACCGGGTGCCCCGCGCGGCCGCCGAGCGCGCCTTCGCCGAACTGCGCGCCGCGAACCCGGACTTTCCCGGCATCGCGGCCATCGACGATGTGCCGGGTGTCGTGGACGAGTCGGAGATCACGGCCGAGATCGACGGCGCGGCCCACGCGGCCGCCAAGTACGCCGCGATGCGCGCCCACGAGACCCAGATCACGTTGAAGGAGCCCTACTTCGCGCTCTCCAACGACCTGGGCCAGCCCGTTTTCACCACCGAGTACTACCAACTGGCGGTGGGCGCCCCCGGCGTCCCGGCCGGGCAGCGCGAGCGCGACCTGTTTGAAGGTGTGGACAAGTGAGTAGTCGTACGGCCATGGCTGACGCAAGGACGGGCAGCACCGTCGCCCGCATCGCGCTGTACGCGCTGCTCGTGGTGGTCGGCGCGCTCGTCGCCGCTGCCGGGGCGCTCGTCCAGGCGGCCTGGTTCCCGGGCGGCCTCGTGCTGGCCCTGGCCGGCGCCGTCGGGCTCTTCTGGACCGGTACGCGGCTGATGGGCGGCCGGGGCGGAGTGGGGGCGCCGGCGGCCGGATGGCTGATCACCGTCGTTCTGCTGACGGCCTCGCGGCCCGAGGGCGACTTCGTGTTCGGGGCCGGAATCGGCTCGTACGTCTTCCTCGTCGGCGGCATGGCCGGCGCTGTGATCTGCGCCACGATCGGTGGATTCGCGCAACCCGGCGGCCCGGCCGCCCGACTGGGCAAGTGACATGCGCGGGCGCCGCGACGCAGGAGAAGGGGACGGGGTGCGCCGTTCGTGGCCCGGCCCGTACGCGACGGCGACGGCCAGTATGGTGGTGCGCGCCGCCGAGCCGCCCGCACAGAAGGACCACACGAACGAAACCGGGTGGCGGAGCCAATCGGGAGAGAACCAGCCTTGAGTCGTGAAACTGACAGTTCGTCCTCCGGCCCCCGCGGGCGGGGCGCAGCCGGGTATCCCTCGGGTACTCCGCCGTACGGGACCCCGTCGTCAGCGGGTCAGGACACTCCTGAGCCCGCCGCCGAGCCGGACGAGCCGAAGACCGAGACCACGCTGACGACGCGGATCCGGATCAACATCCCCGGCTCGCGCCCCATCCCGCCGGTCGTGATGCGTACGCCGATGAGTGACGCGACCAGAGCGCCCGAGGCGGACGGCGCCTCCCGGCGCACCGGTTCGGTGGCGAAGCCCGAGGCGCCCGCGGCGGACGCGGCCGACGTGAGTGACGCGGCCGCCGGTGAGCCCGCCGGCGACGAGTCGCCCACCAGCGACTGGTTCGCGCCACGCAAGTCCCCGGCGTCGCCCGCCTCTTCGTCCACCCCGCCCTCCGGCACTCCGACGCCCGGACTGCCGTACTTCTCGGACGGCGCGGACGGCGCGGACCGCGCGGGCTCACCGGGTGGTGGCGCTCCCGCCGCGCCGTCCGGCCCGACCGCGGCCGTCACCGGCCAGGCCGCGCTGCCGGTCCGGCCCGTCGGCAACCGCACGGGCATGAACCAGGGCGCCGCACTCGGGCGCGACGGCCAGGGCTCGGGGGGTTCCCCGAACGCGCAGGGCCCCTGGCGCGCCGAAACGTCGGACTTCGGCGGGGCGCCGGGCCAACTCCCGGGCCGGGGGCCGGACTTGGGGCAGGGGCTGGACTTGGGCCAAGGCGCCGGACAAGCCCCGGGTCACGGGCCCGGCTTGGGTCAGGGGCAGGGCCTCGACCCGGGTCAGGGCCTCGACCCGGGTCAGGGCCTCGACCCGGGTCAGGGCCTCGGGCAAGCGCCCGGGCAGGGCGGCGGCCCCGGGCGTGACGGCTCGCGTCCCGGTGACGGTGTGCGCCCCGGTGACGGTGTGCGCCCCGGGCCGGACGCCGGTCCCGGCGGCGGTCACCCCTTCGCTCCCGGTGGGCAGGGCCCCGCGCCCGCGCTCTCCGACGACACCGCGATCCTCACCCCGCAGACGCCGGCGCCGAGCCCCTTCGGGCCGGAGTCGGTGGGCAATCCGCTCGCCAGCCCCTCGGTCAACCCCGCGGCGGCGCCCGGCGGCCACGTCTCCGGTGACACGCTGACCAGCGGGATCCCCGTCGTACCGCCGGAACACCGGGGCGCGTCATTCCCTTCGGCCCCGTCCGGCTCCACCGGCGGCCCGCGTCTGACCCCGCCGCCCGGCCCGGACGCCGATGAGGCCGGGGCTCCCGCGCCGCAGGCCCGCACCGCCGCGCCCGCCGCGCCGTCGAAGAAGAAGGGCCGCTCCAAGCTCGGGCTGCTCGGCGGTGGCCTGGTGGCCCTGGTCGCGGTGGCGTACGGCGCCGGACTCGTCCTGAACCACTCCGAGGTCCCCAAGGGCACCACGGTCCTCGGCGTCGACATCGGCGGCGGCACCAAGGAGGCGGCGGTCTCCAAGCTGGACCAGACGCTCGGCAAGCGCGCCAACCAGCCGCTCGACCTCACGGTCGACGGCAAGCAGGAGCAGCTGAAGCCGGAGATCGCCGGGCTCTCGCTCGACAGTCAGGCGACCGTGCGGGCGGCGGCCGGCACCGACTACAACCCGATGTCCGTCATCGGCTCGCTCTTCGGCGGCAAGCGCGTCGCCCAGCCGGTGATCCCGGTCGACGAGGAGAAGCTGGGCGTCGCCCTGACCGACCTCGCCGGCGCGTCGGGTTCGGCGACCGAGGGCACGATCAAGTTCCTGCCGGGCAACGCGGTGGCCGTGCCGGGCAAGGCGGGCAAGTCGCTCGACGTGAACCGTTCGATGATCGCGGTCAAGGACGCGTACCGGACGCTGGTGCAGACGGGTGCGGCGAAGGCCGTGCCGCTGCCGGTGTCGGTGCGGCAGCCGACCATCGGCCAGGCCGAGATCGACCGGGCGATGAACGACTTCGCCAAGCCGGCCATGTCCGGGAACGTCACGATCAAGGCGGGCGGGAAGTCGCTGCCCTTCGGGCCGAAGAAGTCGCTGCCCAAGATCTTGTCGATGAAGGCGGTCGACGGGAAGTTGGTCGAGGTCTACGACAAGGCGGCGATCACGGAGCTGATCGGCAACACGTTCAAGGGCGTGATGGTTGGTCAGGGCGGGCAGAAGCACGAGGTGTCCGCGGACGATGTGGCTGTCGCCATGAAGTCGGCGTTGCGGGGTAAGTCGGCGGCGGACCGGACGGTGACGATTCAGTAGCCTGCGCGGGCCTTGGCACCCGGTGGCGGCCCGCGTGGATGGCCTTCACCTCTGCCTGCGCAGTTCCCCGCGCCCCTGGGGCACCTGGTGCTGGCCGGATTGGCGTGCTGCGGGCCGGTTCGCGCAGTTCCCCGCGCCCCTGGGGGCACCCGGTGCCGGCCCGCATGGATGGCCTTCGCCCCTGCCTGCGCAGTTCCCCGCGCCCCTGGGGGCACCCGGTGGCGGCCCGTGTGGACGTGCTGTCCCCTGCCTGCGCAGTTCCCCGCGCCCCTGGGGGGGGGCACCCGGTGTTGGGTGGCATGACATTCGTCATGGGGGACTTACGACGGGGGGCACTGCCGGGGTGGGGCCGGGTTGGGTGAGGGTGGGGGCATGACGCAGACAGCATCCGCCGAGCGCACCACCCACCCCGTGGTGCGCTTCGAGAACGTGAACAAGAGCTACGCGGACGTGCGCGCCGTGGCCGACCTCTCGCTGACGCTCCACCCCGGCGAGACCGTCGCCCTGCTCGGCCCCAACGGCGCGGGCAAGTCCTCCACGCTCGATCTGCTGCTCGGGCTGCGCAACGCCGACTCCGGCACGGTCAGCCTCTTCGGGATGACGCCGGCGCAGGCCATCAACGCCGGCAAGGTCGGCGCGATGCTCCAGAGCGGTGGCCTCATGGAGGACGTCACCGTGCGCGAGCTCGTCAAGCTGGGGTGCGACCTGCACCCCGACCCGCACCCCGTGGCCGAGGTCATGGACCGCGCGGGCATCACCAGCATCGCGGACCGCAAGGTCAACAAGCTTTCCGGCGGCCAGGAGCAGCGCGTCCGCTTCGCCCTCGCGACCGCAGGCGCCAACGACCTGATCGTCCTGGACGAGCCGACCACCGGCATGGACGTCACCGCCCGCCAGGCGTTCTGGGCGACCATGCGCGAGCAGGCGGCCCAGGGCCGTACGGTCCTGTTCGCCACGCACTACCTCGAAGAGGCCGACGCGATCGCCGACCGGGTGCTCGTCCTGCACAAGGGCAAGCTCCTCGCCGACGGCACCGCCGCCGAGATCAAGGCCAAGGCGGGCGCCCGCCGGGTCAGCTTCGACCTGGAGGGGGCCATCGACCAGGAGGCCCTGCGCGCGCTGCCCTTCCTGTCCACGATCGACATCTCGGGCCGCACCGTCCGCATCCAGTCGCACGACGCCGACGCCACCATGCACGCCGTCTACGGGCTCGGCCTCTACCCGCGCAACCTCGAAGTCGCGGGTCTCGGCCTTGAGCAGGCCTTCGTCGCCATCACCTCGGCCGAGGAGGCCAACGCCGCATGAACACCTTGATCAAGCTCGAAATCACCCGCACCCTGCGGAACAAGAAGTTCATGTTCTTCTCGGTGATCTACCCCTCGGCCCTGTACCTGCTCTTCGCGGCCTCGCAGAGCAGCACCGACAAGGTCCCGGGCACCGACCTCACCTTCCCCGCCCTCTACATGGTCTCGATGGCCTCCTTCGGCGCGATCACCGCCGTTCTCATGGGCAACAGCGAGAAGATCGCCAAGGAGCGCGAGAAGGGCTGGGTGCGTCAGCTGCGCCTGACCACCCTGCCGGGCCGTGGCTACGTGCTCGCGAAGATCGCCAGCGCCGCCGTGGTGACCCTGCCGTGCATCGTGGTCGTCTTCCTGGTGGCCGCCGCCACCAAGGGCGTCCGGTTCGATGCCTGGCAGTGGGGCGCGCTGACCGTCGCCATCTGGGCCGGCTCGCTCTGCTTCGCCGCGCTCGGCGTGGCCATCGGCTACGTCGCCAGCGGTGACGCGGTCCGCCCGATCACGATGATCATCTACTTCGGCCTGTCGATCCTGGGCGGACTGTGGATGCCCAGCACCGTCTTCCCGCAGTGGCTCCAGAACATCGCGGAGTGGCTGCCCACCCACGCGTACGCTGCCCTGGGACAGGCCATCGAGCTGGGCGACGCCCCGCACGGCAAGGACCTCGCCATCCTCGTCGCCTATTTCCTGCTCTTCGCGGGCGGCGCGGCGTGGCTGTACCGGAAGGACACCCTGAAGGCGTGAGTGCCGTGAACCAGGGCCCCGAGGAGGCACCCGCGGTACGGATCGGGCTGCACCCCGAGACGTACCGCCAGATGTGGCAGAAGCTGATGTGGGTCGGCATCTGGCTCGCGTTCATGACCGCGCCGGTCAAAGACCTGCTCGACGGCCACCACACCACCGGGCCCACCGTGCTCGGCTGGTTCGGCCTCGGCGGCTTCGTCACCGTCTATCTGACCCTGGTGCTGCGGCACACCGCCCGTCCCCTGGCCACCACCGCCGGCCACATTCTCCTCGGCTTCCTGGCGGCCCTGGCCCTCACGCTCTCGCTGACCCTCGGCGGTCCGTGGCTCGTGCTCTTCGTGTACGTGTCCGTCTCGTGCGGGGCGACACTGCCGCTGGCCCTCGCGACCTGGGTCATCCTCGCGGCGACGGCCTCGCTGACCGTGATCGGGGTCCGGGTCGACCACGTCAGCGGTGTCGTGCCGAGCCTGGTCGTCCCGACGCTGCTCGGCGGCTTCGCGATGACGGGCGTACGCCATCTCATCCGTACCTCGGTCGAGCTGCGCGAGGCCCGCGCCACCGTCGCCCAACTCGCCGCGAACGAGGAGCGGTTGAGGATGGCGCGCGATCTGCACGACCTGCTCGGCCACTCCCTTTCGCTCATCACGCTCAAGAGCGAGCTTGCCGGGCGGATGCTGCCGGGGGATCCCGGGCAGGCCGCGCGGCAGGTGGCCGACATCGAGCAGGTGAGCCGCCAGGCCCTCACGGACGTACGGGCCGCCGTGGCCGGATACCGCAGGGTCACGCTCCCCGCCGAGCTGGCCGGCGCCCGCACCGTCCTGAACGCGGCGGGCATCCGGGCGGACGTGCCGACCGACGCTCCCCAGGGGCTGCCGGCCGCCGAGGAGGAGGTGCTTGCCTGGGTCCTGCGCGAGGCGGCCACCAACGTCGTACGCCACAGCGGCGCCCGGCACTGCGCGGTCACGCTCACCGAAGTGCAGAACCTGGACGGCCGGTTCCTGGAGCTGCGGGTCCGGGACGACGGCCCCGGCGGGTCCCCTTCCGGGCCGCCGGTCGCGGGCAACGGCCTGACCGGCCTCAAGGAGCGTCTGGAGAAGGTGTCCGGGGCCCTGGAGACCGAGGCGGGCCGCAAGGGCTTCACGCTCACCGCGCGGATCCCGCTGATTCCGGAGCCGTCCGCGCTCCCTCTAGGATCCGGTTCATGATCCGACTTCTCCTGGCGGAAGACCAGTCCATGGTCCGCGAGGCCCTTGCCGCGCTCCTCGGCCTTGAGCCCGACATGGAGGTGGTGGCGCAGGCCGCGCGGGGGGACGAGGTCCTGGCGGCGGCCCGCGCCCACGCGGTGGACGTCGCGCTGCTCGACATCGAGATGCCCGGCCTGACCGGCATCGAGGCGGCAGCCGTGCTGCGCCGCGAACTGCCCGCCGTGAAGATCGTGATCCTGACCACCTTCGGGCGCCCCGGGTATCTGCGCAGCGCCATGGAGTCGGGCGCGGACGCGTTCCTGGTCAAGGACGCGCCCGCGGCCCAACTGGCCGCCGCCGTCCGCACGGTGCTCGCGGGGGAGCGGGTCATCGACCCCACGCTCGCGGCGGCCGCGCTGGCCGAGGGCGCCAACCCGCTGACCGACCGCGAGCGCGATGTGCTGCGCGCCGCCCAGGACGGCGCGACCAACGCCGAACTGGCCGCGTCCCTGTGCCTCTCGCAGGGCACGGTCCGCAACTACCTCTCCATGGCCATCCAGAAGCTCGCGGCCCGCAACCGGGCGGAGGCCGTGCGCATCGCCCGCGAGAAGGGCTGGCTCTAGCGGGGAGGCGTCAGAGGCGTCGGATGCGGGTCGCCGGTGGACGCCAGGTGTCCGCAGTGGGACTCAGCAGCTCACCAGGAGCAGGGTGAAGGCCGAACAGACGTGGACCGCCGCGTTGTTGCCCGGGTCGGGGTCGGCGGGGGCGATGTCGACCAGGGCGGCCGTGACCGGCAGATTGCCGCTCATGGTCAGCAGACCGGCGCGCAGCGTCAGCTTCTTGCTGACGGTGGCGCCCGAGGGGATCGCGCCGAGCGCGCAGACCGCCGTGCGATTGGTCCGGTCGACCGCGCAGCCCGGCGCGGACGGCGCCGTGAACCCGGCCGGATAGCTGAACCACACATGCGCCGTCGTGACGTCGGCCGGACCGGCGTTGGTGACGTGCGCGGTGAACGTGACCGCGTTGATGGCGAGCCCCTGCGGCGAGACCGCGAGGGTCACGGCGAGGTCGGACCGCGCGGGGTCGGCGGCGGCGGGTGCGGCGAGGCCGACGGCGGCGAGGAGCGGCAGGAGCAGGGCGGGGGCCAGCCGGGCGGCTATGGGTCTGAGGCGTGACATGGGAACTCCCGAGGTCGCGGCGGAGTGAGCGGGACACAGCGGCGCCCGCCCCAACAGGCCGTGCGGCACGGGGGGTTGAGGCAGCGTCAACAGATTGTGACCGCTGCCCGCCGATCCGGCAGGGTTTTCCGGGCGCGGGCGGGGAATGGCCGGATGTGGTCGGGCGGGGCGGGGCGGCGCGCGCCGCTCAGCGCTCGGGACGCCCGGCCCCCGGGCCGAGGACGACACCCCGCCCGGCGTAGAACCGCTCCAGGTCGCTCCATCCGACGGAGACGAACTCCTGGGAGCGGCCCTTGAACCCGGAGGGGTTGTGGAAGACCAGGGCGTCCTCGTCCGCCCCCACCGCGAGGACCAGATGGCCGCCCCGGCGTTCGGGAGCGGGGGCGAGCTCGCGGATCGAGGGGTGGACGGAGAGCAGCGCCAGCTGACCGGCCTCGATCAGCCGGCGCAGCTCGGTGAGCGGCAGATGCGGGCGGGCCACCGCCTTCAGGCCCCAGCGCTCCTCGGCGTACGACGCGAACGGGGCGTAGATCAGGCCGTCGAGACCGTCCTCGCGGCGCACGTACGCCCCCGCCGCCAGGCACTCCCGGGCGAGCTCCATCGCGGTGGGCGCCGAGCCCCGCCAGTACTCCAGGGCCATCCGCAGACACGCCACCCCGCACAGCCGCCAGGACCACCACGCGTACTCCTCGGGGCTCTCGGCGCCGTAGGCCCGCCACAGCGGGTCCCCGGCCGCGTCCAGCGTGCCCTCGACGATCGCCTCCACCAGCTCGGGCGAGGCCCATTGGGCGTGGTAGGGGACGGGGTGGACGGTCGCGGGCGTGCCGTGGTGCGGGCTGCGGGCGGTCATGATCACGAGCCTAGGCGGCCCGGTGGCCGCTCTCCAGGGCGGATTCAGTTCAACATCGCCCGCGCCGCCCGCGCCCGGCGCCGTACCGTCTCCGCGGTGGCCGGTTCGACCGGTTCGAGCACGTCCGCGTAGTCGTCCAGCTCGGCGGCCCCGGACAGGAAGTCGCCGCGCTGGACCAGGATCTCGGCGCGCTCGTAGCGCAGGCGGGCCGGGTGCGCGGGCAGCAGCAGCGCGAGCTCCACGGCCCACAGGGCCACGTCGCTGCGTTCGGGGCGGGCCGAGGCCCAGGCGCGGATGTTGTTCAGGACGCGCGCGACGATGTCCAGCGGCTCGGCGGGACTCAGCATCGTCTCCTTCAGCGGCGCTCCCGTGGCGCCGGCCACCAGGAGCTCCGCGTCCGAGGGGGCGAGCAGCCGGCCCCCGTCGAACGGATCGGCCAGGACGCGGTGTTCCGGCACCCCGAAACCCACGACGAAGTGGCCGGGCAGCGCCACGCCGTACACCGGCGCGCCGGCCCTTCGCGCCACCTCGATCCACACCACCGACAGCAGGATCGGCAGGCCCCGGCGGCGCCGCAGCACCTCGTGCAGCAGGGACGACTCCAGGCGCTCGTAGTCGTGCGCGCGGCCCCGGAACCCGTGGTCGCCGCCCAGGAGCTGGGCCAGCGCCAGGGCCCAGGGGCGGGCGCCGGTGAGGCCGAAGGGGAGCAGGCCCGCGAGGCGGTCGAGCTCGATGTGGGCGGCGTCGATGCCGCGCTGCCCGAGCGTGGGATCGGCGACCGCGCCCAGCAGCAGGCACAGCGACGCCACGTCGGGGCGCTCCGCGCGGGCCTGGTCGGCGAACTCCCGCCGCCAGTCGGTGACTTCCGGTTCCATGTCGGCCTCGTACCCGCTCAGCGCGAACGGAAGTGGTGGTAGTGGTGGTGGGTGGCGAAACCCTGGCCCTCGTAGAGCGCGCGGGCACCCGCGTTGTCGTGCTCCACCTGGAGCCAGGCCGCCGACGCGCCCTCATCGAGGGCCCGGCGGGCCAGGGCGCTCATCACGGCGCTCGCCAGGCCCTGGCGGCGCCGCGCCGGGTCCACCTCGATCGCCATGAACCCCGCCCAGCGCCCGTCCACCACGCACCGCCCGATCGCGGCGGGCGTTCGGCCCTCGCCGGGGACCGAGGCGAACCACACCGAGGGCCCGGCGCCCAGGACCCTCAGGACGTGCTCGCCCGGCTCCGGCGACCGCTGGTAGCCGCTCAGCCACGCCTGGTCGGCGGTGCGGGCCAGGCGTACCCGGGAGACGTCCACGTCCAGGTCGCCGATGGGCGCGAGCGCCGCGATCCTCACCTCGGCGCTCACCTCGCGCTCCCAGCCCGCCCGTTCGAGCTCGGCGCCCAGCTCCTCCTGGGTGCCGGCGGCGCCCGTCGCGGTCTGGACGTAGGCGGGCAGCCCCCGGGCGGCGTACCAGGCGGTGACGCGCGCCAGGGCGTCCGGCAGGGGCAGGCCGGGATCGCCCAGGGGGAGCGCCGAGTTGGCCCGGCGGGTGAAACCACCGGCCGCGCGCAGCGTCCACTCGCCCAGGCGCTCGCTCTCCACCGGCTGCCACGCGCGCGCCAGGACCGGCGCGAGCTCCGCGAAGGAGGCGGCCGGGCCACGACGGCGGGCGGGGGCCGCGGGGACCACCTTGCCCGCGACGAGCGCGGACTCCTCGATCCGCACCGTCTCACCATTCTTTCGTGTGATCGACAACACACCTTCGTCCCATGCGGTGAGAACGCCGACGGTGTCGATGAACAAGGAGCCTGGAGTTCCGCTGGAGCCCAGACGCCGGACTGATACGCGTTTGCCCGTATCGGCCGCCGTAATCCGGACCTCAAGCCGTCCGCCGGTGGTGAATTCCACAGCTCTCTCCGCCCCTCCTGTTCGGATCGTGCCCCGAACCGGAGATACTAGGTGCGGGCATCGACGACGCCGCGCTCCCGCGCGCCACGTGGACGGAGCCGCAGATCGGCCCGCCGCGCCCTATCGAGGAGGAACGACAGCGTGACCTACGTCATCGCGCAGCCTTGTGTCGACGTCAAGGACAAGGCGTGTATCGAAGAGTGCCCGGTCGACTGCATCTACGAGGGCTCCCGGTCCTTGTACATCCACCCGGATGAGTGCGTCGACTGCGGCGCCTGCGAGCCGGTGTGCCCGGTCGAGGCGATCTTCTACGAGGACGACACCCCGGACGAGTGGAAGGACTACTACAAGGCGAACGTGGAGTTCTTCGACGAGCTCGGCTCGCCCGGTGGCGCCTCCAAGCTCGGCCTGATCGAGCGGGACCACCCCTTCATCGCGGCGCTGCCGGCGGACATCAACGCGGAGCACTGACCCAGGCGGTCCATCCAGCCCCGTACGGCCACCACGCCGTACGGGGCCGCGGTGTTTCCCGGCGGCTCGCACAGCACCGTACGTACGAGAAAGTGAGCACTTCCGTGAGCGCAGTCTCCTCACGCCTTCCCGTCTTCCCCTGGGACAAGCTGGAGCCGTACAAGGCGACGGCGGCGGCCCACCCGGACGGCATCGTGGACCTGTCCGTGGGCACGCCCGTGGACCCGGTCCCCGAGCTCGTGCGGCGGGCGCTGAGCGAGGCGGCGGACTCGCCGGGCTATCCCACGGTGTGGGGCACGCCCGCGATGCGTGAGGCGATCAAGGGGTGGCTGGAGAAGCGGCTGGGCGCGCGCTCGGTCGAGCACACCAACATCCTGCCGGTGGTCGGCTCCAAGGAGCTGGTGGCCTGGCTGCCGACGCAGCTCGGCCTCGGCGCCGGTGACCGGGTCGCCTACCCGCGCCTGGCCTACCCGACGTACGAGGTCGGCGCCCGGCTGTGCGGCGCGGAGCCGGTGGTCTACGACGACCCCACGGACCTGGACCCCACCGGCCTGAAGCTGCTCTGGCTCAACTCGCCGTCCAACCCGACCGGCCGGGTCCTGGCCAAGGACGAGCTGGTGCGCATCGTGGCCTGGGCGCGCGAGCACGGGGTGCTCGTCTTCTCCGACGAGTGCTACCTGGAGCTGGGCTGGGAGGCCGAGCCCGTCTCGGTGCTGCACCCGGACGTGTGCGGCGACGGCTTCGAGGGCGTCGTGGCCGTCCACTCGCTGTCCAAGCGCTCCAACCTGGCGGGCTACCGCGCGGCCTTCATCGCCGGCGACGCGGACGTGCTCGGCGAACTGCTCCAGATCCGCAAGCACGGCGGCATGATGACCGCCGCGCCCGTGCAGGCGGCCACCGTCGCGGCCCTGGGTGACGACACCCACGTACAGGAACAGCGCGCCCGGTACGCGGCGCGGCGTGCGGCGCTGCGCGAGGCGCTTGAGGGCCACGGCTTCCGCATCGAGCACAGCGAGGCGAGCCTGTACCTGTGGGCGACCCGCGACGAGGGCTGCTGGGAGACGGTCGAGCACCTGGCCGAGCTCGGCATCCTCGTGGCGCCCGGCGACTTCTACGGCCCGGCGGGCGAGCGGTTCGTGCGGGTCGCCTTCACCGCGACCGACGAGCGCGTCGAGGCGGCCGTGAAGCGTCTGGCGCGGTAGGCGGCCGGCCGCCGGAAGGCACGGCGGCCAGGCAGGGCGGGCACGCGCGAGGGGCCCGGGGAGTGTGAACTCCCCGGGCCCCTCGGCATCACCCGCGCCCCGGTCAGCCGAGCGGCAGGCTCTTCAGGGGGAGCTGGCCGGTGCTCGGCAGGCCCTGGGTGGGCAGAGCGCCGGTCGGCAGGCCGCCCTGGGTGGCGGTCTTGGCGGTCGAGCCGAGCAGGTCGCCCGCGCTGCTCGCCGCGTCACCGGCGGCCTTCTGCGCGGCCGGGGTCGCCACCTTGCCCGTCTGCCCGACCGTCTTGCCCGCCGCCGGTACGGCCTTCTTGACGGCGTCGGCTCCGGTGGTGCCTGCCATGCCGGTGGCCTTCTGGGTCACGCCGTCGACGGCGTTGCTGACCGAGCTGGGGTCCATCTGGGTCAGGCCGCTCAGGTTCGGCGCGGCCTGGGGGAGTTCCACGGCGCTTGCGGAGCCGGCCGCACCGACCACCGGCGCTGCGCCTGCCGCGATGAGCAGCGCGGCGCGGGCGATCCGACGGGTCAGGGGGAGGGACATGATGCTCCTTCAGACGGGTTGGAAATGTGTCGCTGTCCGGCGTTCGGACACAGTGACAACCGCCGTGGGGGCAGGGGAGGTTGCGGTGCGCCGGGGTAAAGAGTTCCTAATGCGTCGCATTATCTACTCCGGATAAAACGGGCAAATGATTCGGGGTCGAAATCCCTGATGGAGCGTCAGATGCCTTGATTCTCAAGGGGATTGACGATTCGGCGGGTCGGCGTCCGGACGCGGGTGCGAAACACCGGAGTCGACGACGCGCCGTCCCCCGGCCGGGTGGCCCGGGGAACAGGCGTCCGGGTCAGGTGGCGAGGGTGATGCGCACCTCTTGCGCGCCCGCGCCCGCGCCCGCGTCCGTGCCTGTGCCCGCGCCCGCGTCCGTGCCCGCCGCGCTCGCGCCCGGATCCGGCGCGGCGTCCCTGCGGGCGGCGGTCCAGCCCCTGTCCGAGCCGTCCGCGCTCCAGGTGCGGCCCGCGTAGGAGACCCGCGCGATGTGCAGCGCATCGGCCCGCGCCACCGCCCAGTGCGCCAGCTCCCAGCCGTGCCGCGCCCGACCGGCGCCGGACGCGGCCGCGCCGTCGGTGGCCCGCACGGGCACGACGACGTCCCCGGCCCTCTCCCCGGGCTGCCGCGCGGGCGGCGCGATGGCGTCGCCGAACGCCTTCGCCAGCTCCTCGCGCACCCGCGCGGGATCACCCGGCTCGGCGTTCTTGCCCACCGCGCAGGTCAGCGCGGCGGACTCGCGGCCGGTCAGCGCCGACATCAAAACCGTCGCGTCCGGCTCGTGCTTGGCGTACGCCTGCGGGAAGCCGCTGCGCTGGACGTCCTGGGCGGCCACCGTCAGCGGCAGCCGCGAGTAGCCCGGGATCTCGGCCAGGTGCTCGTAGAACTTCCCGGCCGCGTACACCGGGTCCATGATCTGCTCGGCGGTGCCCCAGCCCATCGAGGGCCGCTGCTGGAACAGGCCGAGCGAGTCGCGGTCGCCGTGGTCGAGGTTGCGAAGTCCCGACTCCTGGAGCGCGGTGGCCAGCGCGATCGTGACCGCCCGCTCCGGCATCCCGTGCGCGGTGCCGACCGCCGTGATCGTCGCCGCGTTGCCCGCCTGCTCGCGGCTCAGCCCGAACGTGCCCTGCCCCTGGCCCGTGCCCGCCACGCATTGGGGAGCGGAGCTTCCGCTCACGTACTGCACCACCACATAGCCCACGAGGGCGAGCAGCACGGCGAAAGCCGCTCCCAGGCGCAGGAGGCGGCCGCGTCGGGAGGGGCGCGGGAGGTCGATGGGCTCTGACACGGGGCCCACCGTACTGGAGCGCGAAGCCAGCCCCCGCGATCGAGTCGGGGGATCGAGTCCGGCTCCCGCGATCGCGTTAGGGTCGGGCGCATGGCCGACACCACGCTGGATCTCACCGCCGACGCCCCCACGCTCACCGCGCGCCTTGTCGACTTCGCCTCCGTGAGCGGCGAGGAGCGGCCGCTGGCGGACGCCATCGAGCACGAGCTGCGCAAGCTGGCGCACCTCACCGTGGACCGGTACGGCAACAACATCGTGGCGCGCACGCACCTGGGCCGGGCCGAACGGATCATCCTGGCCGGGCACATCGACACCGTGCCGATCGCCGACAACGTGCCCTCCCGGCTCGACGAGAACGGCGTCCTGTGGGGCTGCGGGACCAGCGACATGAAGTCGGGCGTGGCGGTGCAGCTGCGCATCGCGCAGACGGTGACCGCGCCCAACCGCGACCTGACCTTCGTGTTCTACGACAACGAGGAGGTCGCCGCCCACCTCAACGGCCTCGGCCGGATCGCCGAGGCCCACCCCGACTGGCTGGCCGGCGACTTCGCGGTGCTCCTCGAACCCTCCGACACCGAGGTCGAGGGCGGCTGCCAGGGCACGCTGCGGGTGCTGCTGAAGACCAGCGGCGAGCGGGCCCACTCGGCGCGCGGCTGGATGGGGTCCAACGCCATCCACACCGCCGCCCCCATCCTCGCGAAGCTGGCCGCCTACGAGCCGCGCCGGCCCGTGATCGACGGGCTCGAGTACCGCGAAGGCCTCAACGCCGTGGGCATCGAGGGCGGCGTCGCGGGCAATGTGATCCCGGACGCGTGCACGGTCGTCGTCAACTACCGGTACGCGCCCGACCTCACCGGCGAGCAGGCTCTGGCCCATGTCCGCGAGGTCTTCGCCGACTGCGACATCGCCGAATTCGTCGTCGACGACCACTCGGGCGCCGCGCTGCCCGGGCTCTCGCACCCGGCCGCGGCCGCGTTCATGGCGGCGGTGGGCGGCACCGCGCGGCCCAAGTTCGGCTGGACCGACGTCTCGCGCTTCGGTGAACTCGGTGTCCCCGCCGTCAACTACGGGCCCGGCGACGCGCTGTTGGCCCACAAGCGCGACGAGCACGTCGCCGTCGAGCGGATCACCCGGTGCGAGCAGCGGCTGCGGGCCTGGCTCACGGACTGAACCCGCCGGACGGAACCCGGCGTTCACGGCCCCGCCAGGGGCGTGGCCTGCCGGAATTCCGCCATTCGTCACGTCGGCCGACCTACCCTGGCTGGGCACGCGCAACATCGTCAGCGGAGGGAGCACGGCATGGCCAACCCCGAGGGAGCGTCGTTTCCGGCGGAGCAGCGGCTGGAGCAGCGGCTCGGACCGGTACTGCGCCGCCGCGACCAGGTGCAGGCCGGCACCACCGATCAGCGCCTTCTGGACACCGAGGGCGACTCGCAGTGGGTGCACACCGACCCCTGGCGGGTCATGCGCATCCAGTCGGAGTTCGTCGAGGGCTTCGGCGCGCTCGCCGAACTGCCCAGCGCCATCAGCGTGTTCGGCTCGGCCCGCACACCGGCCGGCTCACCGGAGTACGAGGCGGGCGTGCGGATCGGGCGCGCGCTGGTCGACGCGGGCTTCGCCGTGATCACCGGCGGCGGCCCCGGCGCGATGGAGGCCGCGAACAGGGGCGCGCGCGAGGGCAACGGCGTCTCGGTGGGCCTCGGCATCGAGCTCCCCTTCGAACAGGGGCTCAACCCGCACGTCGACATCGGGATCAACTTCCGCTACTTCTTCGTCCGCAAGACCATGTTCGTCAAGTACGCGCAGGGCTTCGTGGTGCTGCCGGGCGGACTCGGCACCCTGGACGAGCTGTTCGAGGCGCTGACCCTGGTCCAGACCCGCAAGGTCACCCGCTTCCCGATCGTGCTGTTCGGCACGGAGTACTGGGGCGGGCTCGTGGACTGGCTGCGCGACACGGTGATCGCCCAGGGCAAGGCGTCCGAGCGTGATCTGCTGCTCTTCCACGTCACCGACGACGTGGACGAGGCCGTCACCCTGGTGACCAAGGAGACGGGCCACTAGGGGGTGTCTGGTGGATCAGGGTCGGTCAGGGCGCGGCGTCTGGTGCGGTGCATCGCAAGGCGCCGGAGCGTCTCGATAGCGGAGCTATCGGGGCGATTCGGCAACGCCGCGAGGTGCCGTGCCAGACGCCGCGCCCCCGGCCATGGTCCACCAGACACCCCCTAGGGCCCGGATCCGGCCCCCGGGGGTCCGCTCACGCCAGCCCCCGGCGGGCCACCGCGGGCGCCCGGTGTCCCGCGATCGAGGCCACCATGTCCAGGACCTGGCGGGTCTCGGCCACCTCGTGGACGCGGTAGACCCGGGCGCCGAGCCACGCCGACACCGCCGTCGTCGCGAGCGTACCGATCACCCGTTCCTTCACCGGCCGGTCAAGGGTCTCGCCCACGAAGTCCTTGTTGGACAGCGAGACCAGGACCGGCCACCCGGTGTCGGCCATCTCCTGGAGGCGCCGCGTGGCCTCCAGGCTGTGCCGGGTGTTCTTGCCGAAGTCGTGCCCGGGGTCGATCATGATCCCGTCCGGGCGCACCCCCAGGTCCAGGGCGCGCTCAGCGAGGCCCACGGTGACCCGCAGGATGTCCGCCATCACGTCGTCGTAGGCGATCCGGTGCGGCCGGGTGCGCGGCTGCACGCCGCCCGCGTGGGTGCACACGAGCCCCGCGCCGTAGCGCGCCGCGACCTCGGCCAGCTTCGGATCGACGCCGCCCCAGGCGTCGTTGAGGACGTCGGCCCCCGCCTCGCAGACCGCCTCACCGACCTCGTGGCGCCAGGTGTCCACGCTGATGACGACGTCGGGGAACCGCTTGCGCACCTCGGCGACGAACCCGACCGTGCGCCGCGCCTCCTCCTCGGCGGTGACCTCGTCGCCGGGGCCCGCCTTCACGCCGCCGATGTCGATGATGGCCGCGCCCTCCGCGACCGCCTGCTCGACGCGGGCCAGCGCGGGCTCGTCCTGGAAGGTCGCGCCCTGGTCGTAGAAGGAGTCGGGGGTCCGGTTCACGATCGCCATGATCACCGGTTCGTACGCGGTGAATTCGCGCCGGCCAAGCCGCAGCGTGCCGCGGTCCGTTGCGCTGTGCATCCCCTATGTCCTTTGCTGTGGTCCGGGCCGTTGTCCGCCTGCGACCCTAACTGTCAGTGCCGCATGGCACGATCGGACCCGACAGTTTCCGGCGTCGGGAAGAGGCTCGCTCGTGTTCTGGTTCTTGCTGGTCGCGATGGTCGTCGTGGTCGCCGCGGTGACCCTCGCCGTGGTGGGCGGGGGTGAGGACGCCGAGGTGCTGCCGGACGCCGAGCCCGAGCACCTGGCCGACCCGCTGCCGGAGCACCGCCCCGTGACCCGGGCCGACGTGGAGGCGCTGCGCATCCCGGTGGCGGTGCGCGGCTACCGCATGGCGGACGTGGACGACGTGCTGAGCAGGCTGGGCGCCGAGCTCGCCGAGCGGGACGCGCGGATCACCGAGCTGCGCTCCGCCGCGCTCACCAAGCGGCCGGAGCCGGGCGCCGGGCGGGAACTGGCGGGCGGCGGCCCCGGCCCCGCCGCCGCGGGCCCGGCCGACGAGGAGACCCAGCGATGAGCGAGGCCGTCCCGGGTCCCGACGGCAGGTTGCGCTGCCCCTGGGGGCTCTCCGCCGAGGACTATCTGACCTACCACGACACCGAGTGGGGCCGCCCGGTGCGCGGCGACGACGCGCTGTACGAACGGCTCTGCCTGGAAGCCTTCCAGTCGGGCCTGTCCTGGATCACGATCCTGCGCCGCAGAGAGGGCTTCCGGAAGGCGTTCGCCGGGTTCGAGATCGCGGCGGTGGCAGAGTTCACCGAGGCCGACAAGGAACGCCTGATGGCGGACGCGGGCATCATCCGCAACCGCCTCAAGATCGAGGCCACCATCGCCAACGCGCGGACGCTCGCCACCTGGTCGCCCGGCGAACTCGACGGCCTCATCTGGTCCTACGCGCCCGACCCGGCGACCCGCCCGGCCCCGCGCACGCGCCTGGACGTGCCGGCCGTCACCGACGAGTCGACGGCCCTGTCCAAGGCCCTCAAGAAGCGCGGCGTGCGCTTCATCGGCCCGACCACGGCGTACGCCCTGATGCAGGCGTGCGGTCTGGTCGACGACCACCTCGTGGACTGCGTGGCGCGGGGCGGCGCCTGAGACACCGCCCCGCCGGGCCCGCGAACTCAGCGGCCCACGTAGCGCGGCTTCTCCTTGGCGAGGAAGGCGGCCACCGCGATGGCATGGTCCTCGGAGGCCCCCGCCCTCGTCTGGAGCTCGTCCTCCTTCTCCAGCGCCTCGGCGAGCGTGTGACCCGCGCCGTACGCGAGCGAGGCCTTCAGCGCGCCGTACGCCACCGTCGGGCCCTCGGCCAGCGTCCGCGCCACCGCGAGCGCGGCCCCGGCCAGCTCGTCGGCCGGTACGACCTTGTTGACCAGGCCGATCTCGTACGCCTCCTGGGCGGAGATCGAGCGCGGGAACAGCAGCAGGTCGGCCGCGCGGGACTGGCCGATCAGGCGCGGCAGCGTCCATGAGACGCCCGAGTCGGCGGTCAGGGCCACCCCCGCGAAGGAGGTGTTGAACGCGGCGGTGTCGGCGACCACCCGGTAGTCCGCCGCCAGCGCGAATCCGAGTCCCGCGCCCGCCGCCACCCCGTTGACGCCGGCCACCACGGGCTTGGGCATCTCGGTGAGCGCCTTCAGGATCGGGTTGTAGTGCTCGCGCACGGTGCTCATGGTCTGCCCGGTGCCCGCCTCGCGGTCCGCCGTCAGCGAAGCGACGTGCTCCTTGAGGTCCTGGCCGACGCAGAACGCCCGCCCGGCGGCGGTGAGCAGTACGGCGCGCACCGCCGCGTCGGCGGCCGCGGCCCGGACCGCCTCCCGCAGGGCGGTCTTCGCCTCCGTGTTCATGGCGTTCATGGCCTCGGGCCGGTTGATCGTGATGGTCGCGAGCCCGTCGCTCACCTCGTAGAGCACGGTGTCGGCCATGGTGGGGTCCCCTCCGTCGCGGATGTTTCTCGGTCGTCGTGTCCGCTCAGCATGGCGGAGATCACCTGCGGTGGGCATGTGACCTGCGTCTAACAATCCGGGCGCCCCGGGGATCGGACGGCGGCGAAGTATCGCAGGCGGATCGCCGAATTGAGTGGTTTTGATAGAGCGCGTTGCTCAAGCGATGCGGACCGATGTTGGTCATCGGGTCCTGGGATGCGGGATAATGACCTGGAAGCAATGTGTTCGATGCCGTGACGCGTGCCCAATCCCGGGGGCCGTCGGCTGACGATGAGCTGGTTTCAGGAAGGGGAACGAGCATGGCGGCCATGAAGCCGCGGACGGGCGACGGCCCGCTCGAGGTGACCAAGGAGGGGCGGGGCATTGTCATGCGCGTTCCGCTCGAAGGCGGCGGTCGGCTTGTCGTCGAGCTGACTCCGGACGAGGCCGATGCCCTCGGCGATGCCCTGAAGAAGGTCGTCGGCTGAGCTAGCGGGTCCGACGCAGATTCTCACCGCCCCGGCATGGCGTGCACGATCGTGTGCGCCGTGCCGGGGCGGTGTTGTGCGTGGTGCCGGGCCCGGTTTTCGGGTGCGGGTCGTGCTCGCTTCTCGCGCAGTTCCTCGCGCCCCTGAGTGCGTGGTGCCGGGCTCGGTTTCGGGCGCGGGCCGTGCTCGCTTCTCGCGCAGTTCCCCGCGCCCCTTAGTGTGTGGCCCCGGGGCCGTTTTTTGGGTGCGGGGTGTCCGCGGCTGGTCGCGCAGTTCCTCGCGCCCCCAGGTACGTGGTGCTGGCCCGCGTGGGTTTGGTTGGGCCGGGTGGTTCCTCGCGCGGTCAGCCGCGGCGGACCGCGCAGAGTAGGCCGTCGCCGACGGGCAGCAGCGAGGCGACGAGCTCCGGGCTCTCGCGCACCGCGCGCAGCAGCTCCCGCAGCCGCAGGACTTCGGCCGGCTGGGCCGCCGAGTCGACCGTGCGGCCGTCGGCGAAGACGCCCTCGAAGCAGACGATGCCGCCGGGCCGCAGCAGGCGCAACGATTCAGCGAGCACGTCGAGCGATTCCAGGCGGTCGCCGTCGCAGAACACCAGGTCGTACCCGCCGTCCGCGAGCCTCGGCAGCACATCGAGGGCGCGGCCCGGGATGAAGCGGGCCCGGTTGGTGGCGAAGCCGGCCGCGCGGAAGGCCTGCTTGGCGAACTGCTGGCGGTCCGGCTCCGGATCGACGGTGGTCAGCACGCCGTCGGGCCGCAGCCCCTGGAGCAGGTAGATGCCGGAGACGCCGGTGCCGGTGCCGATCTCCGCGACCGCCTTGGCGTCCGCGGTGGCAGCGAGCAGCCGCAACGCGGCACCCGTCCCCGGGGACACCGAACGCAGGCCTGCCTCACGGGCCCGGTCGCGGGCCCAGCGCAGCGCGTCGTCCTCGGCGACAAAGGCGTCGGCGAACGCCCAGCTCGTCTGCCGGTTGGCGGTAATGGCCCTCTCCTGTCCCCTTGGTTGGCGCAACGGTGACTGTATCCGCTGGAGTCGGGAACCCGCAGATGGGACCGCGCGTTATGCAGGACAGGGGAACCGCGGGGGGAGCACATGGTCGCGATCACGGAAGAGGGGCGGAAGCCGTCCCCAAATGCACGTAAAGATTCTTATCCGGAGCTAACGGGCGAGGTGGCTATGGTAGGGGCTCCGCTGGACACCACCAGAGCCGACAGGGGAGGTGCGGCTGCGCCTGTGGATCGGGGAGGAGTGCTGCGGCGCCTTCTCAGGTCGGCGGGTGAGCCGAAATCCGTGACCAACACCGCTGACCGTTCCCGCGCTACCAGCTCCGCAACTACCGCGACGTTCGCCGACGCGGACTCCCAGGCGTGGACTCCCCCTACGTGGGAGGAGATCGTCAGCACGCACAGCGGCCGCGTCTACCGCCTCGCCTACCGCCTGACGGGCAATCAGCACGACGCCGAAGACCTCACGCAGGAGGTCTTCGTCCGCGTCTTCCGCTCGTTGTCGACGTACACGCCGGGCACCTTCGAGGGCTGGCTGCACCGCATCACCACCAACCTCTTCCTCGACATGGTCCGCCGCCGCCAGCGCATCCGCTTCGACGCGCTCGGCGACGACGCGGCGGAGCGGCTGCCCAGCCGTGAGCCCAACCCCCAACAGGCCTTCAACGACGCCCACTTCGACGCCGACGTGCAGCAGGCGCTGGACACGCTGGCGCCCGAGTTCCGCGCGGCCGTCGTGCTCTGCGACATCGAAGGCCTCTCCTACGAGGAGATCGCGGCCACCCTCGGAGTGAAGCTCGGCACCGTCCGCAGCCGGATCCACCGCGGCCGCTCGCATCTGCGCAAGGCCCTCCAGCACCGTTCGCCCGAAGCCCGCGCCGAGCAGCAGCGTGCGCTGGCGGGGGTGGCGCCGGGAGCGCTCGGGGTGGCCGGAGAGGGGATGGCGTGAGTGGCACGAGTCCCACCCCGGCGGAACAGCATCTCGGGGACCGGCTCGCGGCTCTGGTCGACGGCGAGCTGAACCACGATGCCCGCGAACGTGTCCTGTCCCACCTGGCGACCTGCGCCAAGTGCAAGGCGGAGGCCGACGCCCAGCGCAACCTGAAGAACGTCTTCGCGCAGGCGGCCCCGCCACCCCCTTCGGAGACCTTTCTGGCCCGGCTCCAGGGCCTGTCCGGCGGCCCCGTGGGAAGAGCCGATGACGAGGACGGCACCGGCGGGCCGTTCGGCGGCGGCCGGCCGGCCGACGCGTTCTTCGGCGGGCTCGGCGCGCTGAGTCCCGCCACGGGCGGCCCGCCGGCTCCGCGCGGAGTCGGCGCGGGCGACTTCGGCTACGTACCGGCCCGCCCCCACGCCGGCGTCCTGCCCGACGCGTTGACGGGTGGCTTCCGCATCCACGAGGTGGGCGGATCCGAGCAGGACCGCTCGGGATCGCCGTGGCGCGGGCGCAGATTCGTGTTCGCCGCCGCGAGCGCGGTGTCCCTCGCGGCCATCGCCCTGGGCGGCACGCTCCCTCTCGGCTCGGCCACGGGCGCCCGCGCGGCGGGCGGCAGCAGCGTGGTGCCGTTGCGTTCGGGCAGCCCCGCCCCGAGCGGCGGATCCGCCGACGACCGGCGCCGAGGTGGCACCACGGACGGCCTGCTCTCCGCGATGTCCACGATGTCCGGGGGAACCTCGGCGCCCGTCACGCCGGGTTTCAGCGGCCTGAGCGGTATGCCCGCGCAGAAGGGGCCGGTCCAGCCACTGGGCGGCACGTTCCCCGTGGCCCGGCTGGGCGGCTCGTCCTTGCCGCCGTTGATACGTCCGGCCGTCGCGACCCTGCCGCTCACGACGACGGACCTCTCCGGCGGCGTGCTCGCGGTGGCCCCGTCGGCCGCCCCCGCCGAGCCGGTGCGCCGCGCCGCTTCGGGGGCTCCGGGGATGCCTCTCTCCGCACGGCGCTGACCTCGCCCTGCCCTCGCCCCCCGCGACCTGGTTGAATCCGGGGGAGGGGTGCTCATGGGAGCACGCAGGCCAGTTGCGGGGAGAGCATGAACCAGCAGAAGCCCACCGGGCCGAGGCCCAAGTGGTGGAGCCGTCCGCAGGCAGGCCGACCCGAGGGCAGTGAGCCCCCGGTGACGCCCAACCCGGCCGAACCCCCTGCGGACACCTACGACTTGGCCCCGCCGACCCCGGCCCCGCCAGCGGACTCGGCCCCGGCCCCGTCGTCCGAGCCGCACCACGCGTCATCCATGGACCCCGCGCCCGCCGCCGGACCCGAACCCACCGGGGTGGACGCGACCGACGGCACGGGCGCCGACGCCCGCACCACCGAGAGCGCACCCGCCACCACCGACATCGCGCCCGCCACCGGCAGCGCTCCCGCGACCACCGACAGCGCGCCCGCCACCACCGGCAGCGCACCCCCGGCCACCACTACCGCCCCCGCACCCGGCTCAAGCTCCGGCGCTCCCGCCGAGGCATCCCCCGCCGGCCAGACCCCCGGCGCCGAGCGGCAGGGCCCCTTGCACGCGCCCGACCCCTACGGCACCCCGCCCTACGGCGGACCCGGCCCCTGGGCGCCCGCGCCGCCCGTGCAGCGTCCGGTACCGACGCCGCCCGGCGGCACCGCACTGCCCCCGCAGCCCGCCTACGCCGCGCCGCAGCCGCCCGCGCCCCCGCCCGCGTACGGCGTGCCCCCGCAGGCGGCCCAGACCCCGCCCCAGCCGCCCGCCCCGCAGCTGCCGCCCCCGCACCAGCCACCCGCGACTCCCGCGCCCCTCCTCCCCGCAGAGCCCCAATGGGCCCAGTACGACCCCTGGAGCGGGCCCGGAGCCGCGTCGGGGGCCGCCGGGGGGCCGGGGCAGCCGGGGCCCAGGAAGCGGCGGCGAGGGGCGCTGCTGGTCGGGGCGCTGCTGCTCGCGCTGGTCGCCGGTGGCATCGGCGGCGGCGTGGGGGCGTACGTGGAGCGCAACGGCGGGATCACCAGCGTGCACCTGCCGCAGGCGGGCAAGGAGCCGGGCGGCCGCGCCCCCGACAGCGTCGCCGGGATCGCCGCGAGCGCGCTGCCGAGCGTGGTCACCATCCACGTCACCGGCGTCACCGAGTCCGGCACCGGCACCGGCTTCGTCCTGGACAACGTCGGGCACATCCTGACCAACAACCACGTCGTGCAGCCCGCCGGCACCTCGGGGAAGATCTCCGTGACGTTCAGCGGGGGCGAGAGCGCGGCCGGCACGGTGGTGGGCCGCGACACCGGGTACGACCTGGCGGTCGTCAAGGTGGACGGGGTGTCGGGGATGAAGCCCCTGCCGCTCGGCAACTCCGACAACGTGATGGTCGGCGACCCGGTCGTGGCCATCGGCGCACCCTTCGACCTCTCCAACACGGTGACCTCGGGGATCATCAGCGCCAAGGAGCGCCCGATCACCGCCGGGGGCGAGGCCGGCGACGGCAGCGACGTCAGCTATGTGGACGCGCTCCAGACCGACGCCCCGATAAACCCGGGCAATTCCGGCGGCCCGCTCGTGGACTCCAAGGCGCGCGTCATCGGCATCAACAGCGCGATCCGGTCCGTCGGGGGCGGCAGCAAGGAGGGCGGCGGCCAGGCCGGCTCCATAGGGCTCGGGTTCGCCATCCCGGTCAACCAGGCCAAGCGCGTCGCCGAGGAGCTGATCAACACGGGCCGGGCGACGCACCCGGTGATCGGCGTCACGCTCGACATGAAGTATACCGGCGACGGCGCCCGCGTCGGCGACAAGGCTAGCGACGGCAAGCCGGCCGTCGTCCCCGGCGGACCCGGCGACAAGGCGGGCGTCGCGTCGGGGGACGTCATCACCAAGGTGGACGGTCAGCGGGTGCACAGCGCCGAGGAGTTGATAGTGAAGATCCGCGCGCACCGCCCCGGCGACCGCCTCGGCCTGACCGTGCGGCGGGACGGCAAGGAGCGGGAGCTGACGCTGACGCTCGGCTCGGCGTCATGAGCCGGGGACGCCGCCGTACGGGCCCGTCCCGCCCGATCGGCGCCGTCCCGACGCCCAAAGGCCACCCCGGAGGTACCGCGCCGACAGTTCGGCCGGGTACCGTGGAGCGGTCCGTGATGGGACGCGGAGCCGAGACCGGGCGCCGATCGGGGCACCGGTCCTGAGCACCGGCCGCAAGCACCGGTCGCAAGCACCGGTCGCGAGCGCCGGTCGCGAGCGCCGGTCGCGCGCACTGATCACGGGCACCGAGATCACGCGCACCGAGATCACGAGCACTGAGAACACGAGCACTGAGAACACGAGGAGCAGCGGGTGTTCACTGACATAGGGCCCATGGAAGTGGTCACACTCGTGGTCCTCGCCGTGCTCATCTTCGGCCCGGACAAGCTGCCCAAGCTGATCCAGGACCTCTCGAACATGATCCGCAAGGTGCGCTCGTTCTCCGAGAGCGCGAAGCAGGACATCAGGGCCGAGCTGGGCCCCGAGTTCAAGGACTTCGAGTTCGAGGACCTGAACCCGAAGACGTTCGTCCGCAAGCAGCTGATGGAGAACGACGACCTGGGTCTGAAGGAGATCCGCAGCAGCTTCGACCTGCGCAAGGACATGGAAGAGGTCGCGGATGCCGTGCACGGCCGGGAGAGCGCCCCGGCGGCCGCGGGCGCGAACGGCTCGGTGAACGGGTCGGGCGGCGGCCCGGACCTGGTCAAGAAGCGCGAGAAGCTGGACCCGGGTGAGCGCCCTCCGTTTGACGCCGACGCCACCTGATACACGCCAATCCCACATGGGCTTTTCCGGCGAGCCGCGATCAGGTGGCTATCCTCCATCTGTCCGGAGGCAAGGACGCCCGAGGGGGGCGGGCCGCTCCGGACGCCACTGATCTAGGAGGCGGCCGGGCAGATGGAGACGACAAGCCGGGTAGCGGGGCAGTCCGCTCAAGGGGCGCCCGATGGCACCCAGTCCCCACCGGAAGGCGTGCCGGCTTCCCGGCGTACGGTCGACGGCTATCTGCGCGCGCCCTTCCCCTGGTACGGCCTGGATGAGGCGTTCACCGGGCCGCGCTGGCTGATGCAGGTGACCGCGGCCGCCGACGGCACGGTGCAGCACGGTTCGACCGGGCACGGGGACGAGCCGTCGATACGGCCCGAGGTGTCGGGCGCCGCCGACCGGGAGCGGTTCGCGGTGGTCGTGAGCATTCCGGCGAACCCCGTGCGCCGCAGTGGTGACGGCACGGGCATCCTGGAGGCCACCTCCGTCTCGTCGGCCGCCTGGCTCGCCGGGTCGGGGCTGCTGTCCTTCACCTGGCCCGCGCAGATGGACCACGTGCTGCGCGGCGACTGGCTCGACCAGCAGACCGAGACGGCCTGGGAGCTCGCCGACGACCTCGAAGGACCTGACTGGACGACGCTCTCGCTGCCCGTGGACGGCGTGCCGACGCCGTTCCACTACCGCGAGTCCGAGTTCGGCTGGGTCCTGGCGGGTTCGGCGGGCAGCGGGGTGCACCTGGGCGCGTACGGGCGCGGTCTGAGCGCGTACGGGCTCGGGTTCTCGGTGATCGAGGACATCGCCTCGTACGCCTGACCGCCGGTGCGCGAGCACGCGCCACGCGTGCGTGAGCACGTGTAAGGGGCGCCCGCGATGGGCGGGCGCCCCTTACACGTGCCGTACGCGTCCTAGAACTTGTTGCGCGGGGTGATCCCGAGCGACATGCCCGACAGGCCGCGGGCGCGGCCGCCCAGCTTGCCGGCGATGGCACGCAGCGCGGCGCCCGCCGGGGAGTCCGGGTTGGACAGGACCACGGGGCGGCCGTCATCGCCGCCCTCGCGCAGCCGGACGTCGATCGGGATGGAGCCCAGCACCGGCACGGTGGCGCCGGTCGTCCTGGTCAGGCCGTCGGCGACCTTCTGCCCGCCACCGGTGCCGAACACGTCCACCATCTCGTCGCAGTGCGGGCACGGCAGGCCGGCCATGTTCTCGACGACACCGACGATCTTCTGGTGCGTCTGCACGGCGATGGAGCCGGCCCGCTCGGCGACCTCGGCGGCGGCCTGCTGGGGGGTGGTCACGACCAGGATCTCGGCGTTCGGCACCAGTTGGGCCACCGAGATGGCGATGTCGCCGGTGCCCGGCGGCAGGTCGAGGAGCAGGACGTCGAGGTCGCCCCAGTACACATCGGCGAGGAACTGCTGAAGGGCGCGGTGCAGCATCGGGCCGCGCCACACGACCGGCGCGTTGCCCGGGGTGAACATGCCGATGGAGATGACCTTCACGCCGTTCGCGGACGGCGGCATGATCATGTTCTCGACCTGGGTGGGCTTGCCGTCGGCGCCCAGCATGCGGGGCACGGAGTGGCCGTAGATGTCGGCGTCCACGACGCCCACCTTCAGGCCGTCCGCCGCCATCGCGGCCGCCAGGTTGACCGTCACCGAGGACTTGCCGACGCCGCCCTTGCCGGAGGCGACCGCGTAGACGCGGGTCAGTGAGCCGGGCTGGGCGAAGGGCACCTCGCGCTCGGCGGTGCCGCCGCGCAGCGCGGAGGCCAGCTCCTTGCGCTGCTCGTCGCTCATCACGTCGAGCGTCACATCGACGCGGCTGACGCCCTCGACCCGCTCGACGGCCTCCGTCACGTTCTTCGTGATGGTCTCGCGCATCGGGCAGCCGGACACGGTCAGATACACCGTGACAGCGACCGCCCCATCCGTACCGATCTCTACCGATTTGACCATGCCGAGCTCAGTGATCGGTCGGTGGATCTCGGGGTCGTTCACCGTCGCCAGTGCCTCAAGCACCGCGTCTTCCGTAGCCATACGGTCGATGGTACGGCGCCTACCGCACCGTACGGAAAGCCCTGTCAGCGGTCGCCTTCGTCACGTCCGTGGGCGTGCTCGTGCGGGAATACGTTCCTGCGCTCGTCCATCTCCTTGACCAGGTCCTGGAGTTCGGAGCGAATCCAGTCGCGGGTGGCCACCTCGCCCAGACCCATCCGCAGCGCCGCGATCTCCCGGGTCAGATACTCGGTGTCGGCGATGGACCGCTCGTTCTGCTTGCGGTCCTGCTCGTGGGTGACCCGGTCGCGGTCGTCCTGCCTGTTCTGCGCCAGCAGGATCAGCGGGGCCGCGTAGGAGGCCTGGAGGGACAGCGCGAGGGTGAGGAAGATGAACGGGTAGTTGTCGAAGCGCAGATGGCTCGGCGCGAAGATGTTCCAGGCGACCCACAGGATGATGATCAGGGTCATCCAGACGATGAAACGCCCGGTGCCGAGGAAGCGCGCGATGCGCTCGCTGAACCGCCCGAACGCCTCGGGGTCCCACTCCGGCAGCAGCCGCACCCGTCCCGAGCGCGGCTGGTCGAGCCGGTTGCGGCCGCGCGGCAGAGCGCTCGCGCCGCTCGCGCGGGTGCGCTCATCGGACCGGTCAGTGCCGCCCATCGGGCACCCCCTCCGGTCCGTGGAACTCCGTCTCGCGCCAGTCGTCCGGCAGCAGGTGGTCCAGTACGTCGTCGACGGTCACCGCGCCGAGCAGCGAGCCGCTGTCGTCGACCACGGGCGCGGCCACCATGTTGTACGCGGCGAGGAAGCTGGTCACCGAGGGCAGCGAGGC
This sequence comes from Streptomyces sp. NPDC006711, assembly GCF_042869775.1. Taxonomy (NCBI): domain Bacteria; kingdom Bacillati; phylum Actinomycetota; class Actinomycetes; order Kitasatosporales; family Streptomycetaceae; genus Streptomyces; species Streptomyces sp. NPDC006711. Next base: position 179,235 of record NZ_JBIAGO010000013.1, on the reverse strand, counting down.
GTCCGGCGGCAGCGGCTTGAGGTCGCTGTCCACCACCGAGCTGACCAGCGTGAACGGCGGCTCGCGCAGCAGCCGCTGGAAGTGCACCATGCCCAGGTACTTGCCGGTCGGCGTCTCGTCCGGCGGCCGGCACACGTACACCTGCGCGGCCAGCGCGGGGGAGAGGTCCTGCTGGCGGACCCGGGCCAGGGCGTCGGCGACCGTGGCGTCGGGGCGCAGCACGATGGGCTCGGTCGTCATCAGACCGCCCGCCGTGCGCTCCTCGTAGGAGAGCAGCCGGCGCACATCGGCCGCGTCGTCGGGCTGCATCAGGGTCAGGAGGCGTTCCTTGTCCTCCTCGGGCAGCTCCGAGAGCAGGTCGGCGGCGTCGTCCGGGTCCATCGCCTCCAGGACGTCGGCCGCGCGCTCGTCCTTCAGCTTGCCCAGGATCTCCACCTGGTCGTCGTCGGGCAGCTCCTCCAGGACGTCGGCGAGCCGGTCGTCGTCGAGGGCGGCGGCCACCTCGGCGCGCCGCTTGGGCGAGAGGTGGTGCATGACGTTGGCCAGGTCGGCCGGGCGCAGCTGCTCGAAGGTGGCGACCAGGTTCTCTGCGCCCTGGCCGTGCTCCTCCAGGGAGAACCCCGTGACGGCGGACCACTCCACGGTCAGGGTCTCGCCCTTGCGGCGCAGCGCGCCCACCTTGCCACGGCGTACGAAGACCTTGTCGATCTCCCAGTCGCGACGGGCCGGCAGCTGCTGGATCGCGACGTCGAGGACGGTCACCTGCTCGTCGGTCCCGACCAGGGTGACCCGGCGGTCCAGGAGCTCACCGAGGACCAGGCGTTCGGTCGGACGCTGCTCGAAGCGGCGCAGATTGACCACGCCGGTGGTGATGACCTGGCCCGACTCCACCCCGGTGACCCGCGTCATCGGCAGGAAGATGAGCCGGCGGCTCACCACTTCGACGACGATGCCGAGCAGCCGGGGAGGCCTGCGGCCCACGCGCAGCATCGCCACCAGGTCGCGCACCCGGCCGACCTGATCGCCGTTCGGATCGAAGACGGCGACGCCGGAGAGGTGGGAGACGAAGACCCGGGGGGCGGCTGCCGCCATGCGTGCGCCTCCTTCTGTGCCGGGTGTCCCAGGTGCCACGACGCGCTGCGGGACAAGGGCTTCAGGCTAGCGGGTGAGTGCGCGGGTCGCCCTCGCGGGTCGCCCGTCCGGCGCCCGGGACGGCGGCGGTGACCGTGCGGGTAGGGTGCGGTCTGCCGATCCCCCACGTCCATGCGAGAGGCAGTACGCAAGGTGACCTCATCCTCCTGGTCCCCGCGGGTACGGGCCCGCCGGGCCGCCCTGTCCTTCGTGCTGTGCGCGGGGCTCGCCGCGGCGCTCACCGCGTGCGGTGGGGACCCGGACGAGGGCACCAATGGCGTCGGCAAGCTGTCCGCCCCCGAGATCGAGAACAAGGCGCGGGCGGCGGCCGACGGCGCGGACGCGGTGCGCCTGTCGGGGACCCTGGTCAGCCAGGGCGGCTCGTACAAGATCGACATGCAGCTGAAGGGGGGCGGCGGCACGGGCACGGTCACGTCGCAGAAGAGCACGTTCGGGCTGCTGCGGGTCGGCGAGGACCTGTTCTTGAAGGCCGGCGCGGGGTTCTGGTCGCGCAGCGAGTCCGGCGGCGCGAGCGCGGCGGCGGGCAAACTCGACGACAAGTACGTCAAGGTGCCCTCCGGCGACCCTGCCTATCAGCAGCTGCGCGGGTTCACCGAGAAGTCGGCGCTGATCAAGGGGGTGCTCGGGTTGCAGGGCACGCTGTCCAAGAAGGAGCGCTCGGAGGTCGGCGCGCTTCCCACGGTACGGATCGAGGCGGGCCGCGACGGCGAGGGCGGCACCCTCGACGTCTCCCTCAAGGGCACGCCCTACCCCCTGCGCTTCGAGCGGGCCGGCGGGGCGGGCGTCCTCGAACTGGCCGACTGGGACAAGGACTTCACGCTGGCCGCGCCGGCGAAGGGGGACACGGTGGACTACGGCAAGCAGCTGCCGACCGCCTAGCGGGGCGTTTCCGGCGCCTGCCGCGCGCCGCGGGCCCGCCGGGGGCTCAGCGCCGCTTCCGCTTCAGGAGCAGCCGGGGCAGCGCGGCCGGCACCGGGTGGCGGGTGGTGGCGGGGGAGGCCACCGGGGCCGCCGCGAGGGAGGTGTCCGGGGCCGGTTCCAGGGGGCCCGCCGGGGTCAGGGCGACCAGACGGCACTGCGCCGCCCAGCGCGCGGGCATCGCCTCGCCGTCGGGGGCGTTGAGCCGCTTGCCCTTCAGCTCGGCCACCGCCGTCTCCCACGCGGGGGAGCCTGCGGGGATCTCGCGGACCTGTGCCGTCCAGGCCACCACGCGGCCGCCCTTGTCCTTGGAGCGGACCGTCACCGTCGCCGCGGCGCCGTCCACCAGGCCGTCGAGCGGCTGCTCACCGGGGCCGCCGCCGATCACGTACGCCGCTCCGTCGATCCACGCGTGCCACAGGGCCCGCTCCGGCGCGCCTGCGCCGCGCACCCAGATGAGCCCGGACTTCTTGGTGGCCTCCTCGACCAGCGCCCCATCGAGGAGGGCCCGGCCGGACAGCGTCTGCGTCATGGCACCACAGTAGAGGCCCAGGTGGGGGCCCGAGGAATAGTCAGTTCCGTAAACCCATGATGCCCCTTACGCTTCCGCTGTGACCACTGCAACCACCCCGGCCCCCGCGCTCGCGGCCGTCCCGCGCACCGACGTCGTCCTGCTCGGGGTCGCCATCGCCAGCGTCTCGCTGTCCGCGCCGCTGATCGCCGCGACCGCCGCGCCCGCGCTGGCCATCGCCTTCTGGCGCAACGCGCTCGCGGTCGGCGCGCTGAGCCCGGTGGCGTGGTTCAAGTACCGTGCCCGGCTGCGCGCCCTGACCCGGCGCGAGGTGGGCCTGACGGTCGGCGCGGGCGCGCTGCTCGCGCTGCACTTCGGGCTGTGGCTGCCCAGCCTGAGCATGACGTCCGTCGCCTCCTCGACCGCGCTGTGCACCACCACCCCGATCTGGACGACGATCGCGCTGCGCCTGCGCGGCCACCGTCCCCCGGCCCTGGTGTGGACGGGCACCCTGGCCGCCTGCGTCGGCGTCGTCCTGCTCACCGGAGTCGACCTGAGCCTTTCGCCGCGCGCCCTCGCGGGGGACGCGCTCGCCCTCGGCGGCGGCGTCGCGGCCGCCGGGTACGTCCTGCTCGGCGCCGAGGTGCGCAAGAGCGTGGACACCGTGCCGTACACCTACCTCTGCTACGGCACGGCGGCCGCCGGGCTGCTCACGGCCGCGTTCCTGAGCGGCGCGGAGCTCACCTCGTACGACGGCACGACCTGGCTCAAGCTCGGCGTGCTCACGCTCGCCGCCCAGCTCCTCGGCCACTCGTTGCTCAACCGGGTCGTGGCGAGCCTCGGCCCGTCCGTCACCTCTACGGCGATCCTGCTCGAAACCCCGGGCGCCGCCCTCATCGCGGCGCTCTGGCTCGGCCAGCAGCCCCCGGCCCTCGCCTACCCTGCGCTCCTGGTGATCCTGGCCGGGCTCGCCCTGGTCGTCCGGGCCAGCCGCGCCTCCTGAGCCGTACGGCGGCCCTGGCCCCGGCCCGGGCGGGGGCCGGACGGGCCGTCAGAGCCAGCCGTTGCGCTTCAGGGTGCGGTGGATGACGAAGCAGGCCACGGCCACGAGCCCCATCGAGACCGGGTAGCCGTACCTCCAGTGCAGCTCCGGCATGTGGTCGAAGTTCATCCCGTACACGCCGCACACCATCGTCGGTACGGCGATGATGGCCGCCCAGGACGTGATCTTGCGCATGTCCTCGTTCTGGGCGACGGAGGCCTGCGCGAGGTTGGCCTGGAGGATGGAGTTCAGGAGCTCGTCGAAGCCGACGACCTGCTCCTGTACGCGGGCGAGGTGGTCGGCCACGTCCCGGAAGTACTTCTGGATGTCCGGGTCGACCAGGCGCATCGGGCGCTCGCTCAGGAGCTGCATCGGGCGCAGCAGCGGTGACACCGCGCGCTTGAACTCCAGTACCTCGCGCTTGAGTTGGTAGATCCGGCCGGGGTCGACGCCGCGCGGGCTGCCCTTGGCCGGCGCCGAGAAGACCTCGATCTCGACCTCGTCGATGTCGTCCTGGACGGCGTCCACGACCGCCAGATAGCCGTCGACCACCTGGTCGGCGATGGCGTGCAGCACGGCGGAGGGGCCCTTGGCCAGCAGCTCCGGGTCGCCCTGGAGGCGGGTGCGCAGGGCGCGCAGCGAACCCTGGCCGCCGTGCCGGACGGTGATGACGAAGTCCCGTCCCGTGAAGCACATCACCTCGCCGGTCTCCACGACCTCGCTGGTCGCGGTGAGCTCGGCGTGCTCCACGTAGTGGATCGTCTTGAAGACGGTGAAGAGGGTGTCGTCGTAGCGCTCCAGTTTCGGGCGCTGGTGGGCGTGGACCGCGTCCTCGACGGCCAGCGGGTGCAGCCCGAACTCCGCCGCGATACCGGCGAATTCGGCCTCCGTCGGCTCGTGCAGACCGATCCAGGCGAAGCCCCCGTCCTCACGCACGCGGCGCATGGCCTCACGGGGCGTCAGGCACACCATCTCCTCGGCGGAGGCGGAGGCGGAGGCGGAGGCGGTGGCGGGGGAGGCGGCGGACGCGCCGGACGGTGCGGGGACGCACTGCGGGGACCGCACGCGCCGCCCGTCGCGGTAGACCGCGCAGTCCACGACGGCGCTGCTCGCCGACGGGTCGCGGGTGGTGTCGTAGCCGCCGCTGTAGGGCGCGCTGGTCTTGCGCAGCGCGGGGCGGACCACGGCGCGCAGGTCACGGATCATCGACATGGCAGGACTCCTTCACGGAGGGCCGTCGCAGGGCGTGACGCTCTGGAACTGCCCGGAATGAGGACGTGCTGCGGCGAAGGGAGACCACGGGGCCGAAGTGCCCCGGAAAAGGCGTCCATCGCACACGTTCGCATAGCGGGCGGCACCACAGGGGCACGCGCGGACGGCGTTCGCTACTGAAACGGACAAGGCGAGGCGATGTGCTCTTCCGTTGGGCGAAACGCCATGAGACTCAGGGTGTTTCCGGGGTGTTTCCGGGCGCTGGGGCCGGGGAAAGAAGATCTCGGATCCCACCGAGAACTCAGATCATCGGGAACAACGCGGCCGCGCGGAAGAGCGGTTGGTACTGCCAGGCCGACTTCGATCCATCGCAGCCCCACCTCCTCCAGCCGGTCCCCCGTGGGGAACTTCCTGCTGTCCCGAACAGCGGCCAAGACTATCAGCCCACCGTCACGTCAAGCCCCGTCTTTGCCGCTTGCATACGCCTTCTATGCTCGGCCCATGGTTGATGTTCTTGCTCTGGTGGAAGCCCGGCTGCGCTCCGCGCTCGGTGAGCCGGACGCGCGCGCCGCGGTCACCTTTCTCGGCACGGACCGGATCGAGGTGCTGCGGTTCACCGAGGGCGACATCGTCCGGTACGCGACCCTGGGCATGTCCGCGCAGCCGATGGCCGACCCGACGTCGGCGCTCGCCGACCCGGTGAAGGGGCCCCGGGCCGAGCTGATCCTGTCCGTACGGTCCGGGCTCGCCGACACCGACAAGGTGCTCCGCGCGCTGGCCGTGCTCGCGGCGTCCCCGCAGGTGGAGGGCCTGGTGGTGGCTCCGGGTGCCTCGCTCGACACCGGGGAGGCGCTGTGGCCGGGCGCGCCCTTCACCTCGGTGCTGGTCGCCGAGTCGGGGGGGCTGGTGGAGGATCTGGAGCTCGACGCGCCGATGGATCCGGTCCGGTTCCTGCCGTTGCTGCCGATGACCACGAATGAGGCGGCGTGGAAGCGGGTGCGGGGGGCGAAGGCGCTGGAGGAGCGCTGGCTGGCCCAGGGCACGGACCTGCGCGACCCGCTGCGCAAGTCCACCCGCCTGGACTGAGCACGCGACCGTCCTCCAATGCCGGACGGGCTGGGTATGTCCATGCGGGCCAGCACCGACCCCGCCGGGGGCGCGGGGAACTGCGCGAGAAGCGACCACGGCCCGCAGCCAAGCTCCCTGGGGCTCCGCCCCAGACCCCGTTCGGCCTGAACGGCCTCGTCCTCAATGGCCGGACGGGCTGAGGTATGCCGGGTGGGCCAGCACCAGCCCCGCCGGGGGCGCGGGGAACTGCGCGACCAGCCACGCACGGTCCGCAGCCAGGCTCCCTGGGGCTCCGCCCCAGATCCCGTTCGGCCTGAACGGCCTCGTCCTCAAACGCCGGACGGGCTGGGGATGCCATGCAGGCCCGCACCAGTCAGCGGCACGGGCTGAGGTATGCCAGGTGGGCCAGCACCAGCCCCGCCAGGGGCGCGGGGAACTGCGCGCTCAGCCACGCACGGTCCGCAGCCAGGGTCCCTGGGGCTCTGCCCCAGACCCCGTTCGCGCCTGAAGGGCGCTCGTCCTCAAACGCCGGACGGGCTGAGGATGCCCATGCAGGCCCGCACCAGTCAGCGGCACGGGCTGAGGTATGCCGGGTGGGCCAGCACCGACCCCGCCAGGGGCGCGGGGAACTGCGCCACCGGCCACCCACGCGGTCCGCGGCCGGGGTGCGAAGGGGCCGGCGTGGTCACACCCCGGATGGGCTGGCCGAGCGCACGCGGCCCGGCGCTCCATGGACGACCTCCCGCACCAGCACCCCCCGCCTCACCCAAACGATCACCGCTCCGGCCACCGCCGCAACCGCCGCCACCACGAACGGCACGTGCAGATCACTCCACTCCTCGATCTTCGGCGCCAGATAGGGCGCGGCCGCCGCGGCGAACCAGCGGACGAAGTTGTAGCCCGCGCTCGCCACCGGCCGGGGCGCGTCCGAGACGCCGAGCGCCAACTCGGTGTACACGGTGTTGTTGAGCCCGATGAACGCGCCGGAGGCGATCGTCGCCGCCACCGCCGTGGCGTGGTTGCCGTACCCCAGCACGACCAGGTCCGCCGCGAGCAGCACCAGCGATCCGCCGAGCACCTTCAGGGAGCCGAACCGCTCCTGGAGCCGGGGCGCGACGAGCACCGAGAACACCGCGAGCAGCACACCCCACGCGAAGAACACCCCGCCCGACTTGTACGGCGACATGTTCAGGACGAACGGGGTGAAGGCGAGCACCGTGAAGAACGCGTAGTTGTAGAAGAAGGCGGACGCCGCCGCCGAGGCCAGTCCGCCGTGGCCCAGCGCCTTGACCGGGTCGAGCAGCGACGTCTTGCGCGCGGGCCTGGGCTGGTCCTTCAGGAACACCGTGATCGCGAGGAAGCCGATCGCCATGAGGGCGGCCGTGCCGAAGAAGGGGTAGCGCCACTTCATGTCGCCGAGGACCGCCCCGACCAGCGGCCCGCACGCCATGCCGAGCCCGAGCGCGGACTCGTAGAGCAGGATCGCCGCCGCGCTGCCCCCGGCCGCCGCGCCCACGATGACGGCGAGCGCGGTGGACACGAAGAGCGCGTTGCCGAGTCCCCAGCCGGCCCGGAAGCCGACGAGTTCGCCGACCGAGTTCGACGTACCGGCGAGCGCGGCGAAGACGACGACCAGGGCGAGACCCACGAGTAGCGTCTTCTTGCCGCCGATCCGGCTGGACACGAACCCCGTGACCAGCATCGCCACGGCGGTGATCAGGAAGTACGAGGTGAAGAGCAGGGAGACCTGGCTGGGCGTGGCGTCCAGGCCCTTGGCGATGGAGGGCAGGATCGGGTCGACCAGGCCGATGCCCATGAAGGCGACGACAGACGCGCCCGCCGTCGCCCAGACCGCCTTGGGCTGACGCAGCAGGCCGCCGGTTCCCGCGCCCTGGTCGAGAGGGTCCGTCCCTTGCCGCATGGCTGCTCCCGCTTCCGGTTGGAGGGTGGCCGCATCGAGGACGGCCACAAGGTCGTTGCGTAGTGCACACGATAACTTAGCCAACCTAATGACTGCAATATGAAACTACTTTTTCCGGTCCGGTCCGGTCGCTCCCGTCGGTCCGGTCCTTCGCGACAGGCCCCGGCCCACCGGACGGGTGATCGTCCTTGACGGGGCGACGGCCGGGGAGGAGCGTGGAACCTTATGAGGGGCGAACCCAGTTGCCCGAAGTGCGGAGGCCGGGTCAGGGCGCCCGGTCTCTTCGCCGATACCTGGCAGTGCGATGCCCACGGCCCGGTCCACCCGCTGCAACCGGTGCTTCCGCCCAGCGTCGAAGGCCTGGAAGTCGTCGTGCGCCGGTCCCAGGTGCCGGTGTGGATGCCCTGGCCGCTCCCGGTCGGCTGGCTGTTCACCGGCGTCGGTTACGCGGGGGACGACCGCAGCGGCGGCCGCGCGACCGCCGTCGCCTGCTCGGGCCCGGGGCCCCTGGGCGGCCTGGGGGAGCTGATCCTGGTCGCGGAGGAGCTGGGCGTGGGGCTCGGCGCGCGGTTCGCCGGCATCGACGGCCCCGACCCCGGCCCCTATATGAGCGTCGACAAGCCCCCGCATGCCAAGGTGCTCGCCGCCGGCCGCCCCACCCCGCTCTGGCACGTCAGCCGCACCCCGGACGACCGCGCGGTCTTCGCCGGCGAGGCGCGCGGCCTGTGGCTGTGGGCGATCGCGTGGCCCGAGCAGTCCGGGCTGCTCATGTACGACGAACTCGTCCTGACCGATCTGCGCGACGCGGGCGCGGAGGTCGAACTGCTGCCGTGCGGCGCCCTCACCCCGCGCATCCTGTCCTGACGCCGGCCTCCGCACCGACCTCCGCACCGACCCCCGCACCGGCCCGCGCGCGGGCGGACGAGGGGGCGCGTTCGAGCGGACGGCGGGGCGCGGGCGGGCGGTTATCCTTGACTGTCCCCTGATCCGCCCCTTATGCCCTGGAGTACGCGTCGTGCGCATCGATCTGCACACCCACTCCACGGCGTCCGACGGTACGGACACCCCGGCCGAGCTCGTCCGCAACGCGGCCGCCGCCGGGCTCGACGTGATCGCCCTGACCGACCACGACACCACCCGGGGCCACGCGCAGGCCATCGCCGCGCTGTCCGGCCTCGACCTCACGCTCGTCACCGGCGCCGAACTGTCCTGCCGCGTCGACGGCGTAGGCCTGCACATGCTGGCCTACCTCTTCGACCCCGAGGAGCCCGAGCTCTCCCGCGAGCGCGAGCTCGTGCGCGACGACCGGATCCCGCGCGCCCAGGGCATGGTCGCCAAACTGCGCGACCTCGGCGTTCCGATCACCTGGGAGCAGGTCGCGCGCATCGCGGGCGACGGCTCGGTGGGCCGCCCCCACGTCGCCGAAACCCTCGTCGAACTCGGCGTCGTCAGCTCCGTCTCCGACGCCTTCGTGCCCGACTGGCTCGCCGACGGCGGCCGCGCCTACGTGGGCAAGCACGAACTCGACCCGTTCGACGCGATCCGGCTGGTCAAGGCCGCAGGCGGCGTCACCGTCTTCGCGCACCCGCTCGCCGTCAAGCGCGGCCGGGTCGTACCCGAATCGGTGATAGCCGAGCTCGCGGCAGCCGGACTCGACGGCGTCGAAGTCGACCACACCGACCACGACGCGCCCACCCGCGCCCGGCTGCGCGCCCTCGCGGACGACCTCGGGCTCCTCGTCACCGGCTCCAGCGACTACCACGGCAGCCGCAAGAGCGTACGGCTCGGCGCGTGCGTCACCGACCCCGAGATCTACGGCGAGATCACCCGCCGCGCCACGGGGGCCTTCCCCGTGCCGGGTGCGGGCGGAGACCTGCGCCCGTAGGGAGAGCCCGCCTCTCCCCGCACCCCCGGGGCGCCACCCCCGTACTCACTTCCCGGTACCCCCGGCCGACTCGTGTGCGGCTCCGGGGGCCGGTCCGGTCGGCCCGCGCGCCGGCCCCCTCATGTACATCCCTCACTTGCAAGGCTCACCGTGTTCGACGCTGCCGTCTTCGGCTCCCTCTTCCTCACCCTGTTCGTCATCATGGATCCCCCGGGGATCACGCCGATCTTCCTCGCGCTGACCGCGGGCCGAGCCGGCAAGGTCCAGCGCAGGATGGCCTGGCAGGCCGCCGCCGTCGCGCTCGGAGTGATCACGCTCTTCGGTCTCGTCGGCCACCAGATCCTGACGTATCTGCACATCGACATCCCCGCGCTGATGATCGCGGGCGGCCTGCTGCTGCTCCTGATCGCTCTCGACCTGCTCACCGGCAAGACCGACGAGCCCCAGCAGACCAAGGACGTCAACGTCGCGCTCGTACCGCTGGGCATGCCGCTGCTCGCCGGGCCCGGCGCGATCGTCCAGGTGATCCTGGCCGTCCAGAACCACGACTCGGTGTCCGGCCAGGTCTCGGTCTGGGCCGCGATCATCGCCATCCACCTCGTCCTGTACGTGACGATGCGGTACTCGCTGCTGATCATCCGCGTCATCAAGGACGGCGGCGTCGTCCTCGTGACCCGGCTCGCCGGCATGATGCTCTCCGCGCTCGCGGTGCAGCAGATCATCAATGGCGTCACGCAGGTCATCCACGCCTACTGAGCCCGCGCGCCTGGCTCACCGCCGTCGCGGACGGCCCCGGACACGCGAAGCGCCCCCGTACATCCGTGTACGGGGGCGCTCTCCTCTTCCGGCGCCCGCAGCCGTTCTTCTGGCTCGCGGGGGCGCCGGCTCCTACGCGTTACGAGGCCGAGGCTTCGGCCGGGCGGATATAGATGCGCTGGCCCATGGCGGCGGCCTGCTGCACGATCCGGTTGACGGAGGCGGCGTCCACGACGGTGCTGTCGACGGCGATTCCGTCGACATCGTCCAGGCGCATGATTTCGAAGCGCAAGGCTTCTCCCTTCGTCTGATCCTCCTGCTAGGAGAACTACTGGTGCGGGAACTGCTGTTCAGGATGCCCGCGAGCGGCGTCGGGGCGGTTGCCCGCCCGTTAAGAGTGGATTGCGTGGCTGCTGTGCGACGCGTTCCATAGGTGACAACGAGTTGCCTCCAGCAAACATTCCCTACGCTAAAGAAATTTTTCGCATCGCTAAGGAACGGGGTCGAGGCGGGACGGCACGTGCCCGGTTGTGCCCGGTGCGTCACGGCGCCGACAATGGACAACGTATGGACGACTCCCAGGTACCCCAGGTGCCCCTCGGTATTGCCGCCGACCTCGACCGCAAGCTCGACCGCGCCAACGAGCTGTTGCAGCGCATGCTCGCCGAGGTCGCCAAAACACCCTCCACGCACGCGATCTTCGTCGACGCCGGGTACGTCTACGCGGCCGCCGGGCTCCTCGTCACCGGCACCGAGGACCGGCGCTCCTTCGATCTGGACGCGGAGGGGCTGATCGAGGCGTTCATCGACAAGGCGCGCACGATCTTCGCCGACAGCCGGCTGCTGCGGGTGTACTGGTACGACGGCGCGCGCCGGCGCATCCACACGCCCGAGCAGCAGTCGATCGCCGAGCTTCCCGACGTCAAGGTCAGGCTCGGCAACCTCAACGCCAACAACCAGCAGAAGGGCGTCGACTCCCTGATCCGCTCCGACCTGGAGTCCCTGGCCAGGCACCGCGCCATCAGCGACGCGGCGCTGATCGGCGGGGACGAGGATCTGGTCTCGGCCGTCGAGGCGGCGCAGGGGTACGGGGCGCGCGTCCATCTGTGGGGCATCGAGGCCGCGGACGGGCGCAACCAGGCGGAGCCGCTGTTGTGGGAGGTCGACAGTCAGCGGACCTTCGACCTCGACTTCTGCAAGCCGTACGTCACGCGGCGGCCGGTCACGCTGTACGAGCAGGAGGGGCCCGCGCCGGGCCGCGAGGACGTGCGGTTCGTCGGGGCGCGGATCGCGGCGACGTGGCTCTCCGAGCGGGGGCGGGCGGCGCTGGCCGACCTGCTGCCCGGGCATCCCTATCTGCCCGGGTCGGTCGACCAGGACCTGCTCATCGAGGCGGAGCGGTTGCTTCAGTACTCGTTGCGTGGGCACGCGGATTTGCGGCGGGCGCTGCGGGACGGGTTCTGGCAGCACCTCCAGTCCCAGTACTGACCCCCGCCGGTTGCCTGGCGGGCGCGCCCCCCGTTTCGCGCAGTTCCCCGCGCCCCTGGGGGTGGCGGCCGCCGGTTGCCTGCGGGCGGGTGACGGCTTCCCGCGCAGTTCCCCGCGCCCCTTGGAGGGTGATGGTTGCCGGTTGCCTGAGGGTGGGTGGTGGCTGGTCGCGCAGTTCCCCGCGCCCCTTGGGGGAGGGTGATGGTTGCCGGTTGCCTGAGGGTGGGTGGTGGCTTGTCGCGCCGTTCCTCGCGCCCCTGGCGGGGCTGGTGCTGCTCGGTGCTGGGTCGGGGAGCCCCTTGGGGGCGCGGGGAACTGCGCGATCGGCCACGCACGGTCCGCGCGTGAACGTATCGGGCGGAGTCGGGCAACGCATCGCGCGGGCGGCTGGTGGTTGGTTGGGGGCGCGGGGAACTGCGCGACAAGCCACGCACGGTCCGCGCGTGGGCCTGTTAGGGGCGCGGGGAACTGCGCGGGGCCCGGGTTTGGTGGGGGGGCGGGGTCAGGCGGGTTGCGTGGTGGACCAGAAGTGGGTCAGGGCTGAGGTGAGTTGACCGGGGTGGGACACGTTGGGGGAGTGGCCGGCGCCCCGGATGACCGTATGCCGCGCCCCCACACTCCGCGCCAGATGCGCCAACTCCCCCACCGACCACACCATTTCCCCATCCCCGTACGCCACGTGCAACGGCAACGGCAACCCCGCAAGCCCAACCGTACGGTCCGGCTCCATCCTCAACTGCCGCCCAGCGGCGATGAGTTGAGCGGGCTGCGTACGGAACCAGCGCCGTTCGAGGAACGCCACGATCTCCGGCGGGTCGGCGACGTACGCCGGATCGCGGCCGTCGAGCCACTGCGTCACCGCCCACACCCACGAGGGCGGCAGCACGGGCAGCGCCGCCCGCAGCATCCTGATCTTGGTGCGCTGATCGGGACCGACCCGTCCCGGCCCGGAGGACAGCAGGGTCAGCGAACGGACCGCGGAGGGATCGAGCCGCGCCGCCGACCGGGCCACGAAACCCCCGAAGGAGTGCCCGACCAGGTGCACGGGTCCGTCGCCGAGCGCCGCGACCTGCGCCAGCACATCACCGGCGAGAGCACGCGGGGTGTACGCGGACGTCCGGCGGGGCCCCGGGCTCTCGAACTGGCCGCGCCCGTCGACCGCCACCGCCCGGTACCCCGCGTCCGCGATCGGACCGAGGAGTTCGAGGAAGTCCTCCTTGCTCCCGGTGTACCCGGGCACGAGCAGCACGGTGGCGAGCGCCCGCCCCTCGGGCCGGGAATCGAGTACGGCGAACTCCTGGCGCGGGGTGGAGAGCCGGTACGCACGCGTACGCGCCGGGAGGTCGAGGGAGCGCGGCTTACTCATGAGTAGAGCGTATCCGCCCAGCCCAGAGACCCAGGGGCCCAGACGTCCGTCAGCGCGGCCACCGGCCCCGCGCCCCCCCCGCCGGGGCAGGCGCGCCCGCCCCCAACGCGAACGGCCCGGGTCCCCCTCGGGGGAAACCGGGCCGTTCGCGTGGTGCGGGTGATTACGCCTCGGGGGCGGCCACCGTCTTCTTGGCGCGGGTGCGGCGGGGCTTGGCCGGGGCTTCCGTCTCGGTCACCGGGGTGGCCTCGACGGTGTCGACCGCGGCTTCGGCCTTCTTGCGCGTGCGGCGGGGCTTGGCGGGGGCCTCGGCCTCGGCCTCGGTGGCGGTCTCGACGATCGCCTCGGGGGCGGTGACTGCCTTCTTGGCGCGGGTGCGGCGGGGCTTGGCCGGGGTCTCCGTGTCGGCTGCGGGGGTGGCCTCGACCGTTTCGGTCACGGCTTCGGCAGCCTTCTTGGCGCGGGTGCGGCGGGGCTTCGCCGGGGCTTCCGTCTCGGTCACCGGGGCGGCTTCGACGGTGTCGACCGCGGCTTCGGCCTTCTTGCGCGTGCGGCGGGGCTTGGCGGGGGCCTCGGCCTCGGTGGCGGTCTCGGCGATCGCCTCCGGGGCGGTGACTGCCTTCTTGGCGCGGGTGCGGCGCGGCTTGGCCGGGGTCTCCGCCTCGGTCACCGGGGTGGCCTCGACGGTGTCGACCGCAGCTTCGGCAACCTTCTTGGCGCGGGTGCGGCGCGGCTTCGCCGGGGCTTCGGGCTCGGCCACCGGAGCGGCCTCCACCGTCTCGACCACGGCTTCCGCGGCCTTCTTCGTCCGCGTACGCCGCTGCTTCGCCGGGGCTTCCTCCACCGCGACCGCGGCGGCCGGCGCCTCGGCGACGGCGGACATCGCGGCGTTGGCCGCGGCCTTCGCCGCCCGGGCCAGCTCGATGGCCGCGGACTCCGGCGTCAGGAAACCGATCTCGGAGTCCGGGTCGGCCTTGCGCACCCGACGGCGGCGCGCCTTGGGCTCCACCGACGCGGCGACGGCCTCGACGACCGGCGCCGTACGACGACGCGACTGCGCCTTGACCTGCGACGTGACCTGCGCGGGTGCGGGCTCGGCCCGCACCGGCTCGGCGACGGGCTCGGTGACCGCGACGGCGGCCGGTGCGGACTCGACGACCTGAGCGGCGGCCACCGGCGCGGCCGACGGCGCGCCCACGCGGGCACGGCGACGACGGCGCGGCGTACGCGGCTCGGTCACGGCCGGCTCGTCCGGGGCCGCGACGGGCGCCGGCGCGCTCGCGACGGTCTCGGTCCCCGAGGTACCGCCCCGGGTGCGGCGGCGCTGACGCGGCGTACGCGTACGCTCCGGGCGCTCCTCGGTGACGACGGGAGCGGCGGCGGCCTTGCGGCCACGGCCGCCGGTCTCGCCCAGGTCCTCGACCTCTTCGGCGGCGAGCCCGGCGCGGGTGCGGGCGCCCCGGGGCAGCACGCCCTTGGTGCCCGCCGGGATGCGCAGCTCCTCGAACAGGTGCGGCGACGTGGAGTACGTCTCCGGCGGGTCGGGGAACTTCAGGTCGAGCGCCTTGTTGATCAGCTGCCAGCGAGGGATGTCGTCCCAGTCCACCAGCGTGATCGCGATGCCCTTCTTGCCCGCGCGGCCGGTGCGGCCGATGCGATGGAGGTAGGTCTTCTCCTCCTCGGGCGACTGGTAGTTGATGACGTGCGTGACGCCCTCGACGTCGATGCCGCGCGCGGCCACGTCGGTGCAGACCAGCACGTCGACCTTGCCGTTGCGGAAGGCGCGCAGCGCCTGCTCGCGGGCGCCCTGGCCGAGGTCGCCGTGGACCGCGCCGGAGGCGAAGCCGCGCTTGGCCAGCTGCTCGGCGATGTCGGCGGCGGTGCGCTTGGTGCGGCAGAAGATCATCGCGAGTCCGCGGCCCTCGGCCTGGAGGATGCGCGCGACCATCTCCGGCTTGTCCATGGAGTGGGCGCGGTAGACGAACTGCTCGGTGTTGGCGACCGTCGTGCCCTCGTCGTCCGGCGACGTGGCGCGGATGTGCGTGGGCTGCGACATGTAGCGGCGGGCGAGGCCGATGACGGCGCCCGGCATGGTCGCGGAGAACAGCATCGTCTGACGCTTCGGCGGCAGGTGCTGGATGATCTTCTCGACGTCCGGCAGGAAGCCGAGGTCGAGCATTTCGTCGGCCTCGTCCAGGACGAGCGCCTTGACGTGGGAGAGGTCGAGCTTCTTCTGGCCTGCGAGGTCGAGCAGACGGCCCGGGGTGCCGACGATCACGTCGACGCCCTTCTTCAGGGCCTCGACCTGGGGCTCGTACGCCCGGCCGCCGTAGATCGCCAGCACGCGCACATTGCGCACCTTGCCGGCGGTCAGGAGGTCGTTGGTCACCTGCTGGCACAGCTCGCGCGTCGGCACGACGACGAGGGCCTGCGGCGCGTTGGTGAGCTTGTCGGCCGTGGCCCGGCCCGCCTCCACGTCGGCGGGGACGATGACCCGTTCCAGGAGCGGGAGGCCGAAGCCCAGCGTCTTGCCGGTGCCGGTCTTGGCCTGGCCGATGATGTCGGCGCCGGAGAGCGCGACGGGGAGCGTGAGCTCCTGGATGGGGAACGGGGACACGATGCCCACGGCTTCAAGGGCTTCGGCGGTCTCGGGAAGGATCCCGAGCTCTCGGAACGTAGTCAGGGTGCTGCCTCTTCTGTGAGACGCGGTACGGAGGCGAACGCGGCGGGTCGTACCGTGCCCATGTCGTCCGGCGGGAAGAATTCGACCGGGTTCGGTCGGGGTGCCGGGTGGCGCGGGACCACTGCCGTCGCTCAAGCGCTCGTGCCGCTGAGGGATCCCTCTTGGGTGGCACGTGGGGGAACGTGCCCCGCGGAGGGCTGTCGGGTCGGAGCCGACCGGAGCAACCGACCGGGCATCCTCATTCGTGCGGCCCGTCGAATACTCGGCAGGCGCATTACCACTGTACCCCGGATTCGCGCATGTGTGTCGGGAGAATTCGCGGGACGGGTGCGACCGGTGTGATCGAGTAGGCCCTTACAGGGTGCCCCGGGCGGGCTATTGTGCGGCTTATGGAGACGTCTGACAACGCCACTACGGCCGAAGAAATCACCCCGGAGCCCGAGCGCACCGGTATCGCCGCCCAGGACTGGGCGACGGCCTCCGCGGTGCCCCAGTACCGCGCGGCGGTGGTGGACCTCCTCGGCGCCCTCGCCTACGGCGAGCTCGCGGCCTTCGAGCGGCTCGCCGACGACGCGAAGCTCGCGCCGTCCCTGGCGGACAAGGCGGAGCTGGCGAAGATGGCGTCCGCGGAGTTCCTGCACTTCGAGCGTCTGCGCAACCGGCTCGCGGAGATCGACACCGAGCCGACGGCCGCGATGGAGCCCTTCGCCAAGGCGCTGGACGACTTCCACCACCAGACCGCGCCGTCGGACTGGCTGGAGGGCCTGGTCAAGGCGTACGTGGGCGACTCGATCGCGAGCGACTTCTACCGCGAGGTCGCCAGCCACCTGGACTCCGACACCCGCTCCCTGGTGCTCGCGGTGCTCGACGACACCGGGCACGGCAACTTCGCGGTGGAGAAGGTGCGGGCGGCCATCGAGGCGGACCCGCGCGTCGGCGGACGACTCGCGCTGTGGGCGCGTCGCCTGATGGGCGAGGCGCTTTCGCAGGCCCAGCGGGTGGTCGCCGAGCGCGACGCGCTCTCCACGATGCTGGTCGGCGGCGTGGACGGGGTGGCCGCGGGCTTCGACCTCGCTGCGGTGGGCGAGATGTTCACCCGGATCACCAAGGCCCACACCAAGCGGATGGCCGCGCTGGGGCTCGCCGCGTAGGTTTGCTGGTGCCGCCTACGCCGCCGAGCGGCGCAGGCGGCGCGTGGGGCGCAGCAGTAGCGAGAGCAGGACGGCCGCGACGAAGACGGCGCCGAGTACCGTCGTGATCCCATGGCCGGGGCCGACCGCCGAGTGGGTCAGGAAGGCGCCGAAGAGACCCGCGAGCGGGCCCGCGCCCAGCACGACGCGGCGGTCGGGAAGCCGGTGGGACAGCCGGGCCGCGGCCGCCCACGCGAGCGCGAATCCCAGCAGGACGGAGCCGAGGGCTTCCAGAAGCATGTGCGTCGCCTCCCAGGGTGTGCAGGGCGGAACAGGTCACAGCCGTCCTACCCGAGCCTCGCGGAACGCAACCCTCCCCTCACCGGGAGGAAGCAAGCCGCGCGATCCCGGGCGCCCTGGCGTGCCTCGGCTTCCCGGACCTGCTGGACGCGGCGGACCGGGCGGTCCACCCGGCAGAGACGCCGGACACGACGAAGGGGCGCCGCCAGATCTCCCTGGCGGCGCCCCTTCGACGATGACGCCTGCTACAGCGCGCCGAAGCCCACGCGGCGGACCGAAGGCTCGCCGATCTCCACGTATGCGATCTTGTCGGCCGGCACCAGGACCCTGCGGCCCTTGTCGTCCGTGAGGCTGAGCAACTGCGCCTTGCCGGCGAGGGCGTCGGCTACCGCGCTCTCGACCTCCGCGGCGGTCTGCCCGCTCTCCAGAACGATCTCCCGGGGCGCGTGCTGCACACCGATCTTGACCTCCACGGCTATGTCCCTCCGACCTCGTGCGGTGCGCGGTCAGCCGCGCCGTACGCTGCACACATTAGCCCGGAGAGGCGACCGGAAATGGCCGGTCGCTGAACGCCAGGAGCGAACAGAATCCAGGAATGACCGCGCGACGGCCGCTCAGTGGCCCTCGGTGCCGTGCAGCGGGAAGCCGGCGATACCGCGCCAGGCCAGCGAGGTGAGCAGCGTGACGGCCTTGTCGCGCGGGATGGTCGACTCGCTGGAGAGCCAGTAACGGGCGACCACTTGCGAGACCCCGCCGAGACCCACGGCGAGCAGCATCGACTCGTCCTTGGACAGGCCGGTGTCCTCGGCGATGACGTCCGAGATCGCTTCCGCGCACTGGAGGCTGACCCGGTCCACGCGCTCGCGCACGGCGGGCTCGTTGGTCAGGTCCGACTCGAAGACGAGGCGGAACGCGCCGCCCTCGTCCTCGACGTACGCGAAGTAGGCGTCCATCGTCGCGGCGACGCGGAGCTTGTTGTCCGAGGTCGACGCGAGCGCGGTGCGGACCGCGTGGAGCAGGGACTCGCAGTGCTGGTCGAGCAGGGCCAGGTACAGCTCCAGTTTGCCGGGGAAGTGCTGGTAGAGCACCGGCTTGGAGACGCCGGCGCGCTCCGCGATGTCGTCCATGGCGGCCGCGTGGTAGCCCTGCGCGACGAAAACCTCCTGGGCCGCGCCCAGGAGCTGATTGCGGCGGGCCCGGCGCGGCAGGCGCGTGCCTCGCGGGCGCGCCGCCTCGGTCTGCTCGATGGCTGTCACGCCGCCTCCCAAAGTTGTTCTGGTGCGCGATGCACGCGCGCCGCCATCGTACTTTTGGGTAACCCGGCTGTGCGCGGTGCGAACGCAGAATTTCACGGACCGGACGCGCTGGGTAGCCGGAGGTACGGGGAGGAACCGGCACACATCACCGGTAGTCGTCCTCGTCGAGGGCGACCACCCGGGCCTGTTCGACGGCGTCCGCCTCGTTGGCGGCGGCCGGGTCGACGCCGGTCAGCGGGTCGTCGTGGCTGGGTCGTACGTCCGTGCGCTGTTCGGCCGCGTCCGCCTCGGGGGTCTCCTCGGACAGCTCGGCGGTGGCGGTGTCGACGGACTCTTCCTGGAAAGTTTCCGGATCGCTGGGATCGACCGGCATGACTGCTCCCTTTTCGTCCACTTCGAGTGATTCGGGGGCTTCCTTACGAGCCTAGGAGTTCCCCGCGCGAGCCGCTACATCCCCCCGCATCCCGCCCGCCCCTTCCGCGGCGCCGAGCCGTTTCCCGCCGGACGGCGTGAACGCCCTGCGGCCAACGATCCGTATACGCCCACGCGCCCCCTGTCGGGCCCGACGCCGGTGTGATACTCCGGCCCTACTCCTGCGAGAGGAACGGATCGTGACTTGTACGAAGTGCGGCCAGGCGATGACCAAGACGCAAGACGGCTGGTGGATCTGCTATCCCTGCGGGACGTCCCAACCGGGATGACCCGCTGCCCACGCTGCGCCGCCCAGCTCGCGCACGGGGCGGGGGACTGGTGGCAGTGCGTCCAGTGCGAATTCGAGATCGAGCACGGCGCCCTTCAGTACCACGAGGTGCTGTCAGCGGCGTTCGAGGAGCACCCGGCCGCGTTCTTCGCGTACGTCCTTCAGCGCCGCGACGAACTGCGTGAGGACGAACCGGCCTGGCAGCGCCGCCCCGCCGCCTGAGGGGGCGCCCGGCGTCCCCGCGGCGCCCCGCCCCGGACCGTCAACCGCCCTCCAGGTCAACGGGGTCGGATAGTAGGATCATCACGAACGCATAACCGTACGTCCCTGACCTGCGCCGATTCATCAGAGAGAAGCATTTGCCGCATGTCTTCGACCGAGTTGCCGCAAACCCCCACCGCTGCCGCCCTGGCGCCACGGGTGAGCCCGGTCGGGGCCGCCGAGGGCGAAGAGCTGCGCTCGGTGAGCCTGCCGGGGCTCACCCTGGCGATCAGGTCCCGGCCCGCGAGCGGCACCGGTCCCGAACCGGCGCTGTACGTCCACGGGCTCGGCGGTTCGTCGCGGAACTGGTCGGCGCTGATGCCGCTGCTCGCCGACCGGCTCGACGGCGAGGCGGTCGACCTGCCCGGCTTCGGCGACTCCCCGCCGCCCGACGACGGCAACTACTCGCTCACCGGGCACGCCCGCGCCGTGATCCGCCTGCTCGACTCCTCGGACCGGGGCCCGGTGCACCTCATCGGCAACTCGCTCGGCGGCGCCGTCGCGACCCGCGTCGCGGCCGCGCGCCCCGACCTGGTGCGCACCCTGACGCTCATCTCGCCCGCGCTGCCGGAGATCCGCGTCCAGCGCGGCGCCTGGCCGACCGCGCTTGTCGCGCTGCCCGGCGTGGCCTCCCTGTTCGCCCGGCTCACCCGGGGCTGGAGCGCCGAGGAGCGCACCCGCGGAATGATGGCGCTCTGCTACGGCGACCCGGCGCGGGTGAGCCCCGAGGGGTTCGAGGTGGCCGTGCGTGAAATGGAGCGGCGTCTTCAACTACCGTATTTCTGGGACGCGATGGCCCGCTCGGCCCGTGGCATCGTGGACGCCTACACGTTGGGCGGCCAGCACGGGCTGTGGCGGCAGGCGGAGCGGGTGCTGGCGCCGACGCTGCTCGTGTACGGGGCGCGCGACCAGCTGGTCTCGTACCGGATGGCCCGGCGCGCGGCGGCCGCCTACCGTGACGCGCGTCTGCTCACGCTGCCCGACGCCGGGCACGTGGCGATGATGGAGTACCCCGAGACGGTCGCAAGGGCCGTACGGGAACTGATCGACGAGAGCGGCGGCGACGCCGGCCGCCGTGACGACCGAGACAACAGGAGCTGATCCGGGGCGTGGGACGACACAGCCGACCCAAGGGCTCCAGCGGCGCGGACCCGATACCCGAGGCGCGCGTGACGCCGCCGGCGGAGCGGCCGGGCCCCCCGCCCGGCGGCCGGCGCAGACGCGACACCCAGGACGGCGGCCCCGGTGACGGCGGCGGGACCTGGCCCAGGGACGCGGCCCTCCACCCGGAGCAGGCCCGGCCGCAGGACCCAACCCGGCGCACCGAGTCGGCGTGGCCGCACGACCCGGCCCGGCCGCAGGACGCGGTGCCGCGCCAGGAGCCGGCCCCTCGCCACGGTCCGGACCGGCAGCACGCCACCGGCACGCCCGCCTTCGGCACCCCGCAGGTGCGCGGCGGACACCCCCAGCACCACGAGGGCGGAGAGCCCGAGCGGCACGCGAGGCCGTACCCGCTCCAGCAGGGCGCCGCGGGCCGCATACCGGGACCGCGCCGCGCCTACACCGAGGCATTCGACGGTCCCGGCGCGACCGGCGCCCCTCGCACCGCGGGCATCCCCGCGCCCGCCAAGGGTGAGCCCGGGACGCCCGCGCCCGACGCCACGGACAACACCTCCCGGGCGACCGGGACTTCCCGGACGGACAAGGACGCCAAGGGATCCGAGGGGTCCAAGGACGTCAGGGCAGCCGGGGCAGCCAAGGACGTCAGGGACGTCAGGGACGTCAGGGACGTCAGGGACGCCAGGGACCCGGCGGGCTCCAAGGTCTCCAAGGGGCGGACGTTCACCGGGATCG
Organism: Streptomyces sp. NPDC006711; assembly: GCF_042869775.1. Classification (NCBI taxonomy): domain Bacteria; kingdom Bacillati; phylum Actinomycetota; class Actinomycetes; order Kitasatosporales; family Streptomycetaceae; genus Streptomyces; species Streptomyces sp. NPDC006711. Next base: position 157,732 of record NZ_JBIAGO010000013.1, on the reverse strand, counting down.
CGGCCGCCGCGGTGACCACCGTGCTCGCGGTCGTCGTCGCCGGGCAGGTCACGTCCGACGGCGGCAAGCACGAGGTCGCGAGCCAGTCGGCGAGTGACAAGGGCCGGGCGGACGACGGCTCGGCCTCCCGTGGCAGCGGCCGGTCCACGCCCCAGGTGGCGCCGGCGGCGCAGACGTACGACCAGAAGATGGCCGAACAGTTCCCCCTCGACGCGAACCTCAAGGGCTTCGGCGAGTTCGAGCCGGTGCCGGGGGCCGACCCCGCGCCGGGCAAGGGGATCAAGTACCGCTACCGGGTCGACATCGAGAAGGGACTCGGCCTGGACGGCGCTCTGTTCGCCGAGGCCGTGCAGAAGACCCTGAACGACGACCGCAGTTGGGCGCACGCCGGGAAGATGACCTTCGAACGGGTCTCCTCGGGCAAGCCGGACTTCGTGATCACGCTGGCCAGCCCCGGTACCACCGGGGTCTGGTGTGCCAAGTCGAGTCTGGACACCACCGAGGACAACGTCTCCTGCGACTCGGCCGCCACCGACCGCGTGATGATCAACGCGTTCCGCTGGGCTCAGGGCTCGGAGACGTACGGGTGGGGGAAGGCGATGCTGACGTACCGGCAGATGCTCATCAACCACGAGGTCGGTCACCGGCTCGGCCACGACCACACGAGCTGCCGCAAGGCCGGCACACTCGCGCCCGTGATGCAGCAGCAGACCAAGACCCTCGACCTCAATGGGATCCAGTGCCTGCCCAACCCGTGGGTGTATCCCACGAGTTGACGCCGACGCGGCGCGACATGTCCAGTATGTGGGACGGCTGTCTCGTTCTCGATTGACAGGAGAACAGCCGTTCGTCCATATTTCTGGACATGTCGCACCGTCACGCCACCACCGAACGCGCCGCCATCGAGCTGGCGCTCATCGGCGTGACCGGGCACAGCGTGGCTGACATCCTCTGTAGCTGACGCGGTCCCGAGCGCGTCGACTCATCCTTTCCCCTTTTGCGCCCGGGCATCGCCGTGCCTTCGCACGGCCTTGGCACGCGGGCGCAGCCACCCCCTCCCCACCTCCGGTACGGGTTCAGTGCTGCGGTCTCCCGCGTCCGCCGCCTGCCCGGCAGTCACCGAGAGGTCTCCTTTCTCCATGCGTTACACGTCCATTTCGTCGGGAAATGTCGTAAGAGCGGCCGCAACGGCCGTGGTTCTCGCCATGGGCGCCGTCGCCTGCGGCCCCGAGGGCGGCGACGCCGCGAACACCGGGTCGGCGGCGTCCGGTACGCCCCACAAGGGCGGGACGCTCAGCGTGCTCAACAACAAGGCACAGACCGATTTCGACCCCGCCAGGCTCTACACCTCCGGCGGCGGCAACATCCCCTCACTCGTCTTTCGCACCCTGACCACCCGCAACCGCGAGAACGGCGCCGAGGGCACGAAGGTCGTTCCCGACCTCGCGACCGACACCGGCCGGCCCAACGCGGACGCCACCGTGTGGACGTACACGCTCAAGGACGGCCTCACGTACGAGGACGGCAGTCCGATCACCACCGCTGACATCAAGTACGGCATCGAGCGCTCCTTCGCCGCCGAACTCTCGGGCGGAGCACCGTACTTGAGGGACTGGCTCGTCGGCGGCGCCGCGTACGAAGGTCCCTACAAGGACGGCGGCAAGGGCCTCGGCTCCATCGAGACGCCCGACGCCAAGACCATCGTGTTCCACTTGAACAAGCCCGAGGGCGAGTTCCCCTTCCTCGCCACCCAGACGCAGTTCGCGCCCGTCCCCAGGGCCAAGGACGACGGCACCAAGTACGAGGAGCACCCCGTCTCCTCGGGCCCCTACAGGGTGGCCAGGAACGAGAACGACGGCGAGCGCCTGGTCCTGGAGCGCAACCCCCACTGGTCCGAGGCCACCGACACCGAGCGCAAGGCCTACCCCGACACCATCGACGTACGCTCCGGTCTCGACCGGGCCGTCATCAACCAGCGGCTCTCCGCCTCACAGGGCGCGGACGCCGCCGCCGTCACCGCCGACGCCGACCTGGGTCCGGCCGAACTCGCCAAGGTCGCCGGCGACGAACGGCTCGCCGGGCGGGTCGGCACGGGGCACTTCGGCTACACCGTCTACATCGCGTTCAACCCGAAGGTGAAGCCGTTCGACGACCCCAAGGTCCGCCAGGCCATCGCGTACGCCGTCGACCGCGGCTCCGCCGTCAACGCGGTGGGCGGATCCTCGCTCGCCGAGCCCGCCACCACCTTCCTGCCCAACCAGAAAGCGTTCGGGTACACCCCCTACGACCCGTTCCCGGCCGGCCCCTCGGGCAACGCGGCCAAGGCGAGGGAGCTGCTGAAGGAGGCGGGCCACCCCGACGGGCTCACCGTCACGCTCACCCACGCCAACGCCAAGGGCAGGGCCGATGGGCCCGACGTCGCCACCGCCCTCCAGGACGCCCTGAAGAAGGCCGGCATCACCGTCAAGCTCCAGGGGCTCGAAAACAACGACTACGACGACACCGTCGCCAGCGTGGCCAAGGAGCCCGGCTTCTTCCTGCGCGGCTGGGGTGCCGACTGGCCCTCCGGCGGGCCGTTCCTCGCGCCGGTCTTCGACGGCCGCCAGATCGTCAAGGACGGGGCCAACTTCAACACCGGTCTTCTGGACGACCCCGCCGTCAACAACGAGATCGACGAGATCAACAAGCTGACCGACCCGGCCGCCGCCGCACCGCGCTGGGGAGCGCTCGACAAGAAGATCGGCGAACAGGCCCTGGTCGTACCGCTGTTCCACCCGGTCTACAAGCGGATCGTCGGCAAGGACGTCAAGAACGTCGTCATCAGCGACTGGACCGGCGTGCTCGACATCTCACAGGTGGCGGTCAAGTAGCCATGTCCCAAGCTCTGTTGGCCCCCCGGGCGGGCGCCGGCGCGCCCGCACCCGGCGGCCGTCTCCTGTGGCGGCGGCTGCGCGCCCAGCGCGCGGTCACCGTCGCCGCCGCCGTCTTCGCCCTGCTCGTCGTGGTCGCGATCGCCGCGCCCCTGCTCACCTGGTGCGAAGGTCAGGACCCCAACACCTACCACCCCGCCCTCGTCGACTCGGCGAGCGGCGGCGTGCCCATCGGCCCGTTCGGCGGGGTGAGCGGCGAGCACTGGCTCGGTGTCGAACCGGGGACCGGCCGCGACCTGTTCGCCCGGATCGTCTACGGCGCCCGCGTCTCACTCGGCGTCGCCTTCGTCGCCACCCTCGTCCAGGTCGCGCTCGGCGTCGGGCTCGGCCTGTTCGCCGCGCTCGGCGGAGGCTGGGCCGACCGGATCGTCAGCCGCGTCAGCGACGTGGGAGCCGCCCTGCCCGGGCTCGTCATCACCCTCGGCCTGCTCGCCGTGGCCCCCGCCTCGATCCCGCGTCCCGTGCTGATCACCCTGTTCATCGCCGGGCTCGGCTGGATCGGCATCTCGAAGATCGTCCGGGCGGGCGCCCTCGCCCTCAAGGGCCTCGACCACGTCTCGGCGGCCCGGCTCAGCGGCTGGGGCACCTGGGCGATCGCCCGCCGCGAACTGCTCCCCGCGCTGGCCGCGCCCGTCATCACGTACGCCGTGCTGCTCGTCCCCGGCAATATCGTGGCCGAGGCGGCGCTGTCCTTCCTCGGCGTCGGCATCAAGCCGCCCACGCCGTCCTGGGGCCAGATGCTCACCGACGCCAACACCTGGTACCAGGCGGCCCCGACCTATCTGCTCCTGCCGGCCGGACTGCTCTTCGCCACCGTCCTCTGCCTGACGGTGCTCGGCGAGGGAGTGCGCACGGCCCTCGACCCGAGGGCGGCCCAGCGCCTGCGCGCCGGCACGGACACGTCCCGCGAGGAGGAGGCACGGTGACGTACTCCACCGGACTCACCGGATTCGCGCTGCGACGGATCGCCGGAGCCGTCCTCGTGCTCGTCGCCCTCTCGGTCATCGTGTACGCGGTCTTCTACGTGGCCCCCGGCAACGTCGCCCAGATCGTCTGCGGCGCACGCTGCTCTCCGACACAAGTGGCCCTGGTCCACGACAAGCTGGGCCTGAGCGACCCGCTGTACCTGCAATACGCCCACTTCGTCCAGGGCATCTTCGCCGGCCGTGACTTCCCCACGGGTACGGGAGCGCTGCACTGCTCCGCGCCCTGCCTCGGCCAGTCCTACCGCACCGACCAGCAGGTCACCGGCCTCATCATCGCCAAGCTCCCGGTGACCGGCTCGCTGGTGGCCGGCGCGTTCGCGCTGTGGCTGCTCATCGGGGTCGGCGCCGGGGCGCTGTCCGCGTGGAAGCGCGGGGGAGCCCTGGAGCGGCTGCTCACCTGGCTGACCCTGGCCGGCACGTCCACCCCGGTGTTCGTCATCGGCCTGCTGCTGATCATCGTCTTCTGCTCCACCTTGCAGTGGTTGCCGTTCCCGCAGTACGTGCCGTTCACGGACAACCCCGAGCAGTGGTTCTGGGGCCTGCTCCTTCCGTGGTTCTCGCTGGCGCTGATCGAATCGGCCAAGTACGCGCGGCTGACCCGGAGTTCCATGCTGGAAACGCTCGCCGAGGACCACGTGCGGACGTTCCGGGCGTACGGGCTCACCGAACGGGCGATCGTCGGGCGCCACGCGCTGCGCGGTGCCCTCGCCCCGGTCATCGCGCTCAGCGCGCTCGACGTCGGCACGATGTTCGGCGGCGCGGTGCTCACCGAGTCACTGTTCGGCATCCCCGGCATCGGGCGCCAACTCGTGGAGTCGGTGCGCACGGTCGACCTGCCCGTGGTGGTCGGCGTGACTCTGACCACCGGATTCTTCGTGGTGCTTGCCAACGCGGTCGCGGACGTCCTGTACGCGATGGCGGATCGAAGGGTGGTGCTGTCATGACCGAGCCGCTGGTGGAGGTGGCCGGTCTCGGCATCTCGTTCGGCGAGGTACGGGCCGTGGACGGCCTCTCCTTCACGCTCGGGCCGGGCGCGGCGCTGGGGGTCGTCGGTGAATCCGGTTCGGGCAAGAGCGCGTCGGCGTACGCCCTGCTCGGCCTCCACCGGGGCACGGGGGCGCGGGTCACCGGCTCGGTCCGGGTGGCCGGGGTGGACGTGATGTCGGCCACCGACGCCGAACTCCGGGCTCTGCGCGGGGGCTTGGCGGCCATGGTGTTCCAGGACCCGCTGTCCTCGCTCGACCCGTACTACGCGATCGGGGATCAGATCGCCGAGGTGTACCGGGTGCACAAGGGCGGCTCGCGGCGGGCTGCCCGGGCCCGGGCCGTCTCCGTCCTGGACCGGGTCGGCATCCCGGACGCGGCACGCAGGTCACGCTCGCGGCCGCACGAGTTCAGCGGCGGGATGCGGCAGCGGGCGCTCATCGCGATGGCGCTCGCGTGCGAGCCGCGTCTGCTGATCGCGGACGAGCCGACGACGGCGCTCGATGTGACCGTCCAGGCGCAGATCCTGGATCTTCTGCACGACCTGCGCCGCGAGACGGGCCTCGGGCTGCTGCTGGTCACCCATGACGTGGGGGTTGCGGCCGAGAGCGTGGAGGAGGTCCTGGTGATGCGGCGGGGCAGGGAGGTGGAGCGGGGCCAGGTGGGCGCGGTCCTCGCCGCTCCGAAAGAGCCCTACACCAAGGCGCTGCTGTCGGCGGTCCCGAGGCTGCGTCCCGCCGGGGCCCCGCCCCGGGCTCCGTCCGTACCCGAAGGGCGCTCGTCCTCCGACGCCCCACGCGCTGAAAGCCCCTCCACGGCCGGCGCCGCCGGGGGCCGGGTGCGGCCCTTCGCCGCCGGTGGCAGGCCCGTTATCGAGGCCGTCGGGGTCAGCCGGACCTTCGGCCGGGGACGCGCCGCGTTCACGGCCGTCGACGACGTCAGCCTGCGGGTCCACCGGGGCGAGACGCTCGGCATCGTCGGGGAGAGCGGAAGCGGCAAGACCACGCTGGGCCGCATGCTCGTGGGCCTGCTCGAACCCGGCGCCGGGCACATCACCCGTACCGGCTCCGCGCAGATGGTCTTCCAGGACCCCCTCTCCTCCCTCAATCCCCGGCGCTCCGTCGGCGAATCCGTGGCCGACCCGCTCCGCGCCGCCGGTGAACGCGACCATTCCCGGATCCGCGCGCGCGTCGCCGAGCTCCTGACCCGCGTCGGACTCGACCCGGACCGCTATGACGCCTATCCGCACGAGTTCAGTGGCGGACAGCGTCAACGCGTCGGTATCGCACGGGCCCTGGCCGCCGAGCCGGAACTGATCGTCTGCGACGAGCCCGTGTCGGCCCTCGACGTCACCACTCAGGCCCAAGTCGTCGCTCTGCTCGCCGAGTTGCAGCGCGAACTCGGTCTCGCGCTGGTCTTCGTCGCCCACGACCTCGCCGTCGTGCGGCAGGTCAGCGACCGGGTGGCGGTGATGCGCCGGGGCCGGATCATGGAGGAGGGCGCGGTGGACGCGGTGTACCGGGCGCCGAAGGACCCGTACACCCGGGAGCTGCTTGCGGCCGTCCCCTCCTTGGACCCCGCGGCGGCCGCCGCCCGCCGTGCCGCCCGTCACCCGTCGCCGCCCAAGGACGCCCGTGGCGTAGCCGAGAGTGAGCGACGCGTCCCTTAGCGCGACCGAACGCCGCCGGGTTGAGAAAGTTACGTGCATTCACCCCTTCCGGTGGCGGGGCGGGCCACCCCCCCGCGCCCCCCCCCCCCCCCCCCCCCGTGTTTTCCCCCCCCCCCCCCCCAGGCCCACCCCGGCCCCCCCCCACCGCGGTACCGGGGGGGGCCCCACCGGT